>NZ_CAKKMI010000078.1:0-27963 GCF_918698105.1 Pseudomonas brassicacearum
GAGCTTGCTCCCGCTGGGGTGCGCAGCAGTCCCGCTATTTTTGGCGGTCGCTGCGCAACCGAGCGGGAGCAAGCTCCCTCGCCACAAGAGCCACAAGAGCCACAAGAGCCACAAGAGCTACAAGAGCTACAAGGGGCCCAGTGCTGCTGGTGTTGAAGGGTTCAGGCCAGGTCGACAAGCACGATTTCGCTGTCTTCAATGGCGGTCACCCGCAATACCCGTTCATCTTCAATCGCAACTCCGTCTCGAGCTTGTGCACGCAAGCCATTGATTTCTATTAATCCAGTTGCCGGTACAAGATAAGCTCGACGTGGCGCGTCCAGTCGATACTCCACACTTTCACCCGCCTTGAGATTGGCCGCTACGAGTCGTGCGTCGGCGCGAATGCGCAGGCTTTGGTCATCGCCGGCCTTGCCACTGGCCAAGGTCACGAAGCCCTCGCGCGAGTCCTTCGGAAACGGCTTGGCGCCCCATGACGGTGCCAGGCCTTGTTCGTTGGGGATGATCCATATCTGGAAAATGCGGGTGGCCGTCGATTCCAGGTTGAATTCGCTATGGGCGATCCCGGTGCCTGCGCTCATGACCTGGACATCACCGGCCTCTGTACGGCCCTTGTTGCCCAGATTGTCCTGGTGGCTGATCGCGCCTTCGCGCACATAGGTGATGATTTCCATGTCCCGGTGCGGGTGTTGGGGGAAGCCGCTGCCGGGAGCGATGACATCATCGTTCCAGACTCGCAAGTTGCCCCAATTCATACGCCGTGGGTCGTAATACTCGGCGAACGAAAAATGGTGGTGGGCATCCAGCCAGCCGTGGTTGGCGGCGCCCAAGGTGGCGAAAGGCCTGAGTTCGAGCATGTTCGTGTCCTTTTCGCTGAGCAGCGAAAGCGATGGTTGATGGGGCTATTTTCCCCAAGGAACACATCGATAAAAAGCGTAAAAAACGCGTCAAAGTGATCGTGTATTTAGATATAAAATCGCGAGCCAACTTTCACTTCATCGCCTAAACCCATGACTTAAAAGCTTTTGGGTGGAACCTGGCGGCAAATACAGACACCATAGCCGTCATGGTTCATGAACACCGGAGTCCCAGCGTGGCGCAACACACTCCCGATCTTCCCCCCGAGCTTTTATCCTTGGCCCAGATGCCGCTGTTCAAGCGCCTGGCCGCCCGATTCTTCGGCCACGGCCTGACACGCCTGCGAGCCCAACATCGCGCCTCCTGGTTGCATGGCCAGGCCGACGGTTTCCGCAGCGGTCATACCGCCGGTTTCGACTATGGCTACAAGGAAGGCCGGGCCGA
Organism: Pseudomonas brassicacearum; assembly: GCF_918698105.1. Lineage (GTDB taxonomy): Bacteria > Pseudomonadota > Gammaproteobacteria > Pseudomonadales > Pseudomonadaceae > Aquipseudomonas > Aquipseudomonas brassicacearum_F. The sequence continues at coordinate 1,303 of NZ_CAKKMI010000078.1, forward strand.
AGGGCTTGAGGAGGGCCGCCAGGTCCTGTTGATCCGTGATTCGCGCAGCACCGAGCATCCGGCACCGCAGGTCGATGATCTGCTGTTCGATGACTGGCGCCTGCCGCTGACCGCCGAGCTGAAGAAACGCCTCAAGGCAGATGTCGCCCGGTTGCTGCCGGCGCATGCACAACCCAGTGCCGCGCAATGGAAGATGATTTTCAGCGACACCCCCTCGACCTCGGTGGTCGCCGGGGCCGGGGCGGGCAAGTCCACCACCCTGGTGCTGCGCATTGTGCTGTTGTCCCAGTACCTGGGTTTCGAACTGGACTCGATGACCGTGGTGACGTTTACCCGGGAATCGCGCAAGGATTTCATCCAGAAACTGATCGAAGTGTTTGCCCTGTGGGGGCGAACCGTCAGACTCAAGGAGGCCCGTGACCTGGTGCGCACGTTCCATTCGCGCATCTTGCCCATGGTCCGCAGCCTGCCCGGGTTCGAGCGGCTCCAGGCCTTCGAGACCCTGAGTCATCGCGCCGAAGCGGGTGACGATGATGCCCAGGGCAATCCCTTTGATTTGCGCATCAACGACGCCCAGCGCCAGCAACTCAACGCCTGTTATTACAACCTTTACCAGCGTGACGCGCGTTTCCGTGAGCTGATCCTGCCGTTGTCCCGCCACGCGCTGCAGCTCAAGGAGCTGGAGCGCGATCACCCGGATGTGCAAAAGCGCGTCGCCGTGACCGAGCTGGCGGCCCAGCGCGACGAAGAATTGTGCGATGCCGTCGAAGACCTTTGGTTTCGCGCCGGTGCCTGGCCGATCAAGGGCATCGAGCCGAAACGACAGACGTTTGAGATCAACGGTTCGACGTTCCACTGCCATGGCTACGCGCCTTCCCTGGATGCCTGGGTGATACTGGGGTTCGATCCACGGGAAGACGCCCGGCTCAGTCGCCCGGGCGCCAAGTTGAGCATCCGCGCGGAATGGGCCGTAAAGCGCACCTTGTTTCAAGCTTTCTGCCGTAAGCCACTGATCTGGCTGGAAAGTTATGAGGCGTCAAAACGTGTATTGGCGTCAATGGCCGGCGATGCCAGCGCCGGGCCTGGGTTCGACTACAAGGTCAAGGGCGAGCTGGGCTCAGCGCCATTGCTGGACTGTTTTGTCGCGGCGGCAGGCTTTATCGAGAACCTGGGCCTGGACGTCCCGGATGCCGTGGGTCGGATGTCCTTTGCCCAGGATGACCCTGATCGGTATTTTTTCGAGGCGCTGAGTCGCTACTGGCGGGCATTCGAAGACCATCTGCTCGACCAATCGCCGCCGGTGATGACCTACAACCGCATGTTTGCGCTGTTCAGCGAGCACTCGCCGGAAAACTTCAAGTTGCTGGGAGACGCGTTGCTCCGGCCGCTTTCACACCTGATGATCGACGAATTCCAGGACGTGTCACCGCAGATCGTCTCCTGGCTGCGCGCCAGTCTTCGGGAAATACGCAGCCGTGGTCCCGCGATGCACGTCGGACGCGGCGCCCAGCGCTCTTCATTGTTGTGTGTCGGGGACGATTGGCAATCGATCTATGGCTGGCGCGGCAGTTCACCGAGCTATTTCATGGCATTCAACAAGCAATTCCCGTCGCCGACGACGACCCGGGTGATGCTCACTGACAACTACCGCAGCCACCAGCACATCATCGATGCGGCCGAGCACATCGTGCGGGCTGCGACGGCTATCCCGGGTAAAAAGGCCAAGGCCAGCGGCGCATCTCGCTTGCTGAGCCCGGTCAATGTGTTGGATCGGGACGACGAAGGGCTGGCGCGCAGGCTGGATGAGCACTACCACAAGGGCGATTCCATCTTGATGCTGTATCGAAAAAGCAGCGATAAGCTATTGATAGAAAAACATATTCAGTCGACAGTTAATGTGGATTGTAGCTTGCCGTACGAGGCTCGGCGGCTCAGGCAAATGACTTACCACAGTGCCAAGGGGCTCCAGGCCGATGCGGTGTTCCTGCTGGGCGACTGCCAGCACCTGAGCAGTTCACCCTACAAGAACCAGGTTTATCGAATGGCCGGGCTGGGCCAGGACGGTGATGCCGAACCCTACGACTCGGCGCAAAAAGATGAAATCCTGCGCCTGGCGTATGTGGGCATCACGCGTGCGGTGCAGCACTGTTACTGGTACGTCGATGGCCAGGACGGCCAGGCGGCCAATGGGCCCAAGGCCTCGGATCGTATTGCCACGGATAAGCCCTTTTTCGCTGACCATCGCCGTGTTCGTAAAGGATAAGACTTGGTGTGTCTATCCGTTGCAAGCGTAACCCTATGGGAGCGAGCTTGCTCGCGAAGGCGATGTCACAGTCGACGAAGGTGTTGAATATGCTGGCCTCTTCGCGAGCAAGCTCGCTCCCACAGGGGGAATACGTTCTTACGCCATCGGCGGCAACCGTCGCTTGACGGTCGTCTTCTTGACGATGGCCGTATTGGTTTCGGCATGGACATTGAGCTTGTCCAGCAAGGTATCCAGCTGTTCCATCGAGCGCACGTGCAGGCGGGCGATGAAGCAGTCCTCGCCGGTCACCTTGTCGCATTCGGTGAACTCAGCAATGGCCTGGATTTGCCGTTCCACCTCCTGCAACTGACCCGGCAACGGACGGATACGCACGATGGCCTGGAGTTGGTAGCCGAAGCACTTGGGGTCCACCTCGACGGTGTAGCCCCTGAGCACGCCACGTTCTTCGAGCCGGCGCAGGCGCTCGGCGACACTGGGAGAGGACAGGCCGCTGAGGTTTGCCAGGGCCTTGAGCGAGCGTCGGGAGTCTTCCATCAGGGCGCTGATGAGGATTTGATCGATGTCGTCAGTCATTTCAACTCCATTAGGCGAATGTGTGAAATTGCCTTGATAAAAAAGGTCGAATCGCAGTTTAGCCTTTTTCAAACCATGGAGAAGCTCCCCGTCGGCTCGGCATACTGTGCCCACTTGCTGAAGGAGCCTGAAGATGGACAAGACCTTACGCCGCGGTTCGCTGGAAATGACGGCCGCCATGCTGATCTCCGGAACCATTGGTTGGTTCGTGCTGGTTTCCGGCCTGCCGGTGTTGGATGTGGTGTTCTGGCGCTGCGTGTTCGGCGCCGCGACCTTGCTGCTGATCTGCACCGGCTTCGGCGTTTTGCGCCCCGGCATCCTTACCCGCACCACGTTCCTGCTGGCGGTACTCAGCGGCATGGCGATTGTCGGCAACTGGGTCTTGTTGTTTGCCTCCTATTCCCGTGCCTCGATCGCCATCGGCACGGCGGTGTACAACGTCCAGCCGTTCATGTTGGTGGGGCTGGCGGCGTTGTTCCTGGGGGAAAAAATCACCGCGCAAAAACTGTTCTGGCTGGCGGTGTCGTTTCTCGGAATGCTGGCCATCGTCAGCGCCCATGGTGAGCAAGGGCAGGGCGGCGGCGACTATCTGCTGGGCATTGCCTTGGCGCTGGGGGCCGCATTGCTGTACGCCATCGCGGCCTTGATCATCAAGCGCCTGACCGGCACGCCACCTCATCTGATCGCGCTGATCCAGGTCAGCACCGGCGTGTTGCTGTTGGCGCCCTGGGCGAACTTCTCGGCATTGCCGCAACACCCCCAGGCCTGGGCCAGCCTGTTGACCCTGGGCATGGTGCACACCGGCGTGATGTACGTGTTGCTGTACAGCGCCATACAACGCTTGCCGACCGCGTTGACCGGGGCGCTGTCGTTCATCTACCCGATCGCGGCGATCCTAGTCGACTGGTTCGCCTTCGGCCATCGCCTGGAACCGCTGCAATGGCTGGGCGTGGCGGCGATCCTGTTGGCGGCTGCCGGCATGCAACAGGGCTGGGGCATCAAGTCGCGGCGCCCAGCCCTGTCGTAGCCTATCGTTCGGGCGTGGGTCAGAAGATGTAGTCAGTGGTCAGGAAGTTGGAATCGCGCTCACGGATAATGTCGCTGATCAACGCCTTGTTGCTGTCCTGGAACTTGGTGGCCACCAGCGTGCGGATGGAAAAGGTGCGCAGCGCATCGTGGACCGACAAGGTGCCCTCGGCCGAATTCTTCCGGCCATTGAACGGGAAGGTGTCCGGGCCACGTTGGCACTGGGCGTTGATGTTGATGCGTCCGACCTGGTTGGCGAAAATGTCCACCAGTTTGCCGACTTGTGCCGGGTTGGTGCCGAAGATGCTGAGCTGCTGGCCGAAGTCGGACTCCAGTACGTAATCGATGACGGTATTGAGGTCGCGGTACGGCACGATGGGCACGACCGGGCCGAACTGTTCCTCATGGTAGACCCGCATCGCTGTGTTCACCGGGTACAACACTGCCGGGTAGAAGAACGAGCTTCGCGATTCGCCGCCGTGGGCATTCTTCACTTCTGCACCCTTGGCGAGCGCATCGGCGACCAGCGAATGCAGGTAATCGACTTTGCTCGCTTCGGGCAACGGTGTCAGCGCCACACCGTCCTCCCAGGGCATGCCGGGTTTCAGGGTGGCGAGCCTGGTGTTGAATTTCTCGATGAACGCCGGCGCCACATCCTCATGGACAAACAGGATTTTCAGCGCCGTGCAGCGCTGGCCGTTGAATGACAGCGAGCCGGTCAGCGCCTCGCTGACCGCGTTGTCCAGGTCGACCTCCGGCAGCACCAGCCCAGGGTTCTTCGCATCCAGCCCCAAGGCAGCACGCAAGCGGTGTGGCCGTGGGTGGAGCTTCTTCAGGTCACTGGCCGCCTTGTTGGTGCCGATGAAGGCGAAAATGTCGATCTTGCCGCTGGCCATCAGTGCACTGACTGTTTCGCGGCCGCTGCCGTAGATTACGTTGATCACGCCCGCCGGGAAGCTGTCGCGGAACGCTTCGAGCAACGGTCGCACCAGCAGGACGCCGAGCTTGGCCGGCTTGAACACCACGGTGTTGCCCATGATCAAGGCCGGGATCAGTGTGGTGAAGGTTTCGTTCAGCGGGTAGTTGTAGGGGCCCATGCACAAGGCCACGCCCAGGGGCACGCGACGGATCTGCCCGAGGGTGTCCTGTTCCAGCTCGAAACGGCTGGAGCGGCGGTCCAGTTCCTTGAGGGCGTTGATGGTGTCGACAATGTAGTCGCAGGTGCGGTCGAACTCCTTCTGGGAATCCTTGAGGTTCTTGCCGATTTCCCACATCAGCAACTTGACCACGGCCTCGCGTTGCTCGCGCATGCGTGCCAGGAAGGTTTCCACGTGGCGGATGCGCTCGGCGACGCGCATCGTGGGCCACTGGCCCTGGCCGCGATCGTAAGCCCGCACGGCGGCGTCCAGGGCGGTGAGAGCGGTCTCGGCGTCCAGCAGCGGCGTGCTGCCGAGAATCACCTGCTCATCGCCCAGCTCACCCGTCAGGTAAACGGGGCTGCGGACGACGGCCAGTGGTCCTTGCCAGGTTTGCAGGACACCGTCGACCAGGTATTCGCGCTGTTCGATCCGGCCTTCGAGGCGGTAGGCGTCCGGGATCTCGGTGGTGCTGGGAAACAGGTTGGCGAGGAAAGGGGCTGTGGTCATGTCGTTACTCCATCAATGAAATGAGCCAGGGGCGGACGGCTTGCAGGTATGAATCGCTTTTAGCGTTATACGCCTTAATGGAGGTGTTTTTTAAGTGGCGGCAGATTGCTTGCGCCGGGCTTGTGTAGGAGCTGCCGAAGGCTGCGATCTTTTGATCTTTCGCTTGGGACTCAAGTGTCTGGGGAAAGATCGCAGCCTCGTTGCACTCGACAGCTCCTACACAGCTCCTACACACGCGGGGGCATCGATTACAGAATCGGCATCACCAGCGCATCCGTACCCCCATGCTGGTAATGATGCCGTTGAGGTCGTTGTCGTCGACGTCACTGCTGTAGTCGGCGCTGACATACAGGCTTACCGCCGGCGTGACCCGGGCCACCAGGCCCAGGCCGACTTCGACGGTGGAGGATTTTCGGCTGCTGCTGATCTTGTCGACCTTATCCAGGGACAAGGTGTCGGCGTTCTGGACGGTGTGCCACAGGTTGGTTCGCACATAGGGCTCCATGCCGAGACTGTTGACTCGGTAGTTGCCTTTGAGTCGCGCACCGACGCGGCCGCTCCAGCTGCTCAGTTCGTTGCCGGCGCCACTCTCGGCACTGGCTGTGTCGAGGGTGATGCGCTGGTTGATCAACTGCGCCTGGGGTTCGACGACCCAATGGGTTCCGATGCCGATCGGAAAGCCGCCTTCGACCGACAGTGTCACCGCATTGCCTTCGGTGGCCTGGCGCTGGCCTTGTTCGGTGCGGCTGTAGCCATTGACCCGGCCGCCGCTGGCGCTCAGGTCCACGTGCCAGCCTGCGGCGCCGGTCAGGCTCCAATAGGCGCCGAGGCTCGAGCCTTTCAGGTTCAGGGTAGCTTTGTCCGGTTCGGCCAAGGCAGGCGTCACCAGCAGGCCGCTGCCCGTTGAAATGATCTGGTTTTGTCCACTGATCAGGCCCATGCGCTGGGTATGGCCGCTGTCGTTTCGCAATGTGAACAGGGCGGGGCTCTTGCCGGAGGCAGGGTCGCTGCCGATGGCTACGGTATTGAGGTTGCCGGACTGCGCCCGGCCATACCAGGGCTGCGCTGTCTCCTCGGCAGGCCAGGCCTGTACCTCCAGGGATGAAAGCAGTAACAACGAAGTGGAGAGGGTGTGCAGGGTTGTGGTGGAGATCTCTTGCGCACGGAGGGAAGTTTTCATGGGGGTCTGCCTTGCAATCGCATGCATTTCTCGCTTTTTGGCGTCTCTCCTACCCGAATGAGGGGCGACCGAATGGATTGAGGCAAGCCTCTGGCGGCCCGTCTTGGCGGGTTCCAGAGGCCTGCCCCTGACTGTATTTCCGGGGGTAGTACGGTGTAGTCAAGAAGACTGATGGCAGCGCGTCAAGAAAATGAACGATGAATGGCAAGATGAAATCAGCTGCAATAAAGCGCTGATTTCAATTGGTTATTGAGGCGCATATTTGGGCGTCAAATCATCGTCGCGGAACCTGCCTACCAACTGATCCGCACCCCGAGATTGCCCGCCACACTGCGTTGCTGGCTACTGTCGAGGTTGTTGCTGTAGTCCGCTGCGGCGTACACGCTCACTGTGGGCGCCAGGCTCACGATGACGCCAACGCCCAGGTCGCCGGTGGACGCGCGCTGTTGGGTCTCGACCCGCTCGGTGTCGTCGAACGTTACCGTATCGGTGCCGGAAAACGTGTGCCAGAGGTTGGCGCGCAGGTACGGTTCCACGGGCATGCCGCTGACCTGGTAGCGGCCTTTTAGGCGAGCACCGAGACGGCCGGTCCAGGCACCGTCGGAATCGAACTCGACCTTGGAGACCCCGTCGTCTTGCGTGTCCAGGGAGACCTTCTGGTGGATGAGCTGGACCTGGGGCTCCAGGACCCAGTTGGCGGCGACCGCGAAGGGATAGCCGGCCTCCGCCGAAACGGTCAGGGCGTGCCCGCGATTGTCGATTTTCAGACCGCGCTCGGAGCGGTTGTCGCCGTTCAGTCGCGTGCCCATCACCACGGCGTCCACGTAGCCGCCAGTGGGATCGGTGAGCGTCCAGTAGAGCCCGTAGCTGTCGCCGTCGAGTTCTATCCTGCCGGCACGCCGTCCTTGGAAACCCAGGTTGAAACCATCGACGTCGCCGTTCAATTCGGTATGGCCGACGAAGAAACCGATGCGCTGGGTCTGCCCATTGGCCAGTGGCGAGCTGTACAGGTCATTGCCCACCTGGAAACCCTTGATCGACCCATCGAACCGCGGCGTTACCGTGCCGGCCCAGGTTTGATCCAGGTCCTTGCCATAGACCCGGCCCCAGCCTGCGCCAAACGCGCCGTTTTCCGTGAGCAGGCGCTGGTCACCCTGACGGTCATGGAACGTGCCCAGGGCCATCAGGGTCAGCTGTGCCGCCGCCGGGGGCAATACCGACCAGGTCGGCACTTCTGGGCGATACAACGGGACGGGCGCCGCACCGGGTACTGCGGCCGGCAGTGCGGGCAGCGTCGGGCTGGGCGCCGCTATCGGTCCGGCGACCACGGTGGAACGCAGGTACCAGTTGTTTTCATTGCCGCTCACGCCACCCTTGAACAGGCGGTAATCGAACGCCCCCGCCGAGACGGATTGTGCCAGCGAAAAGGCGCCGCTATCACTGACCGCGCCACCCTGGGCCTGGACCACTTCGATGCCGTCCTGGGTCGTCAACGCGCCCGCGCCGCCCAGGTTCGTGACCGCGATGGCGGTGCTGCCGGTGAGTGTCCCGCCATTGACCACCAGCTTGTCACTGGGCGAGTCGTCGGCGCCCAGAACCGTTTGCAGGTGCAACTGGCCGTTGTTACCGACGTAGTTGCCCTGGACGGTGAGGGTATCGTTGGTACGGGTGTTGCCCTGTGCGAGGTCCACCGCGCCGGCGTTGTTGAGCGTCGCCAACTGACCGGCAGTAAAAGGGGTAATGACGCCTTGGGTCGACGTGAGCGTGCTGCCGGATTCTATGTTGAGCGTCCCGGTGGCGGTGGCGCTGTCCCCCAAGGTCAGGGTGTCGTCAAGGTCCAGTTGCGCGCCTTGGGTGAGGTTGATCGTTTCCCAGTTGAGGTAGCGGGCGCCAGTGCTGGAGGTGCTGCCACTGAACGTCAAGGCGTCCTGGCCCAATCCACCGTTCAGGCTGGGTGTGGTGGCGAGCAGGCTTTCATCGAGGTTGCTCAACAGCGCCGTGTCGTTGCCGTCGCCCATCAAGATAGCCGAATGAATGAGTCCGCCGCTCCACTGAAACTGGTCATCGCCCGCGCTGGCCCGGACCTCGCCGATGATTTCGCCACCGCTGACGGTGATGCTGTCATTGCCGCCGCTGACACTGACATTGCCGCCGATGCGCCCTGCGGAGAGGATGATGGTGTCCTGGCCGAAACCGGTCACCAGGTTGCCGATAATATTTCCGCCGGACATATCGAAAACGTTGTCATCGAGTTTCATGTCGACCCGGCCGATGGTGCCGCCGGTCATCTTCGCAATGTCGCCGTCTTCGAACGCGTCGACGATGGTGCCACCGGTCATCAAGAACGTATCGAGACCGTCCCCCTGGGCCAGGGACAGGATCCGGCCGCCATTCATGACGAAATCGTCGGCTGCCGAGCCTTGATCGACATCACCGTCAATCACACCGTTGGCATTGATCACGATGCGGTCGACGCCGTCGTCGAAAATGACATCGCCGCTAATGACACCACTGCCGTTGGCGGGCATCGTCAGGCTGTTGTTACCTGAGAGGTCTGTCAGCCCGGGGCTGGTGCCGCTGTCGCAGACATAAGCGTCATTGCCTGCGGTTGGCGTCAGCGTACAAGCGGCCATGGCGGCCGGGACGGGTAACAGGAAGGGGGCTGATATCCACACAGCGTTGAACAGCCGATTGAATCCTTTATCGTGCCGAATCATATGCTATCCCTCTGCATCGGCATTTCGCAAATGCCGGTTTCAGCATCGGTTGCACGACAGATGGCACACAGGGCCTGGCAACACTCGCTGTATGGAATGGCACCCTAGCAATGAAAAGATGGCGTCGCTACTGTCAGAACTTACAGGTACGCGCACAGGAAGAGTGGAAGAGGCCCGTTCTACAAATGCACTTCCACCGAAAGCGGCAGGTGGTCGCTCAGGTGCGTCCAGGGTTTGTTGCCAAGGATTTGCGGAGCGTGGCTGCTGGCGTTGCGCAGGTAAATACGGTCCAGGCGCAACAGCGGGAAGCGGGCCGGATAGGTCCTGGCGGGGCGGCCGTGGTGGTGCTCGAAGGCTTCATGCAGGTAGCCACGGCGGGCGAGGGCGAGGTTGCCACGCAGTTGCCAGTCGTTGAAGTCGCCAGCGATGATCACCGGAGCGTCCTCGGGCAGCGAGTCGAGCAATTGGCAGAGCAGTTTGAGCTGTAATTGGCGATGGCTTTCCAGAAGGCTCAGGTGCACGCAGATCCCGTGGACTTCGGCGTGGCCGGGCACATCCAGCACGCAATGCAACAACCCGCGCCGCTCCGGGCCGGTGATGGACACATCAAGATTGCGGTACTGGCGGATCGGGTATTTGGAGAGCAGGGCGTTGCCATGGTGGCCATCGGGGTAGACCGCATTGCGGCCATAGGCGAAGTCGCTCCACATGCTGTCGGCGAGGAATTCGTACTGGGACGTCTGGGGCCAGTTGTCGTAGCGTGACGCGTGGCGGTCATGTTCGCCCAGCACCTCCTGCAGGAACACCAGGTCGGCACCGGTACTGCGCACCGCTTCGCGCAATTCGGGCAGGATGAAACGACGGTTGAGGGCGGTGAAACCCTTATGGGTATTGACCGTCAGGATCCGCAGCCGATGAACCGCCGCAGGTGCGTCCAATGGCGTTGATTCGACAGCCTGCCAGTCGGGATCTTGAGTCACGTTCGCTCCTGAATCAGACGTACCTGTTCATGCGACTGACCCAAGGTGCCAGCAGTTCCGGATTTTTCATGCCTTGCCGATCGCTTTCGCGAGCAGGCTCGCTCCCACATTGGATTTGCGGGGGTATGCAACATCTCCTGTGGGAGTGGGCTTGCTCGCGAAAGCGGTGTATCTGAACCACCGCCATCACAGGTAGGTGTCAGATGAAGACAATCTCATACGGCATGCCCATCCTATCGAGGATGACCCGGGGCACCAGCGGGGCGATGCCGCTCGCCGATTCGCCGTTGAGTTGGCTGACGTACGCATGCATGGCATGACGCTTGCGGGCGGTGGTCCAGACATCCAGGCGCAGTTTGCGGGCACGGTGCCAGGGGATTTTATTTTGCTCGCGGACCGGCCAGTGCCAGGCCCACACCGGCAGTTCGTTGAACGCCACCCCGATCCTGTCGGCGGCCAGGGCCCCGGCGCGCCCAACGGTCTCGTGGTCGCTGTCGCCATCCTGGCGCCAGGTGCTGAACACCACGTCACCGGGGCGCAAGTGACCTGCAATAAAGTCGGTGAGCTCGACTTCGTGTTCGGCCAGGGCCTTTTCCGGGAAGCCGCCGCGTACCCATTGCAGGCCATGGGCGGCGATGCCGAGGCGATGCAGGGCGTCCACGCTTTCCTGCGGGTGAGGGCGGTGTGTACGCAAGCGCTCATCGGTCCACAACGGTGAGCCGGGATGGGCCAGGGCGCCATCGGTAACCGAGATCAGCAACATGGGTTGATCCAGGTTGTTCAGCAATTGCAGCAATCCGCCACAGGCGCCGATCTCATCGCCCGGATGCGGGGAGAGGACGACGGCGCGGGCGCCAGCTGGAATGAGAGTCTGGGTACTAATGATCGGAATATCGGCCAGCTGTGCAGCACTGTTCCAGATTTGCGGATGCTGCCGGCCGGGCAAGCGAGAGGCGGGTTTCATGAGGGACGTCCTTGTGTGTATTCAATCTTTCAGCCATGTACCGGGCCTATTGTCCGATGACGCCCGAGTGGCGTGACTGCGATTCACAGCGCTCCGAATCCTGGAGACTACCGCATGCGAAGTATTGACCATGTCGGCCGATTCGTCTCGTGACATGTGTGTCTGAACTGCATTTTTTTCTTAAAGCTGGGCTGTTTGCATCGAAAAACCGCGTCCTTGCGGTTTTCATGGCTGTTTACAGCCGGTACTTCATTCCTCTTCTTCGCGTTGCAGTTCGAACAGCAGCAGCGAACGCCCGGTGACGGAATATTCGGAATCGAAATCGAAGCGCTCCTGGCCACGAACGGTCGGCTGGTTGGTGTCGACCATGCAGGTCCAGAAACTGCCCTCGGGGACTTCCGGCAAGCGGAAGTTGACGACGTCATGGTGCGCGTTGACCACCAGCAGCAGCGTCGCATCGCCGGCCTTGCGTCGGATGCCGGTTTCCTGGGCGCGGCCGTCCATCAGCATGCCCAGGCAACGACCGTTGCCGTCCTGCCATTGCTCAATGGTCATTTCGCTGCCGTCGGGGGCCAGCCAGGTCACGTCCTTGACGCCGATGTCCTCGTTGTAGTTACCCACCAGGAACCGCCCGCGCCGCAGGATCGGATAGGTCAGGCGCAACTTGATCAGGCGCTTGACGAACTTGAGCAGCATGGCGCCATCTTCGCTCAGGTCCCAGTTGACCCAACCGATCTCGCTGTCCTGGCAATAGGCATTGTTGTTGCCGTGCTGGGTACGGGCAAATTCGTCGCCGGCGACGATCATCGGCGTGCCTTGGGCCAGCAGCAGGGTGGCGAAGAAGTTACGCATCTGCCGATGACGCAGCGCGTTGATCTCTGGATCGTCCGTCGGCCCTTCGACACCATGGTTCCAGGACAGGTTGTTATTGCTGCCGTCCTGGTTGTTCTCGTCGTTGGCCTCGTTGTGCTTGTCGTTGTACGACACCAGGTCATGCAAGGTGAAACCGTCATGGGCGGTGACGAAATTCACCGAGGCGTACGGACGCCGGCCACGCTGGTTGAACATCTCGCCCGAGGCCGTCATTCGGCTGGCGAAATCGGCAAGCTGGCCGTCGTCGCCCTTCCAGAAGGCCCGCACCGTGTCGCGGAACTTGTCGTTCCACTCGACCCAGCCCGGCGGGAAGTGTCCCACCTGATAGCCCCCGGGGCCGCAGTCCCAAGGCTCGGCGATCATTTTCACCTGGCGCAGCACCGGGTCCTGGCGACAGGCCACGAGGAAGCTGTGGCGCTCGTCGAAGCCGTCATGGTAACGGCCCAGAATGGTCGCCAGGTCGAAGCGGAAGCCATCGACGTGCATCTCCGTGGCCCAATAGCGCAGGGAGTCGGTGACCATTTGCAGCACGCAAGGATGGCTCAGGTCCAGGGTATTACCGGTGCCGGAATCGTTGATGTAGTAGCGTTTGTCGTCGGGCATCAGCCGGTAGTACGAGGCGTTATCGATGCCGCGCATGGACAGGGTGGGGCCCTGTTCGTTGCCTTCGGCGGTGTGGTTGTAGACCACGTCGAGGATGACTTCCAGGTTGGCCTCGTGCAGGTGGGCAACCATTTCCTTGAACTCGGCAATCTTGCCACTGGCCAGGTAGCGTGGGTCCGGGGCAAAGAAGGCGATGCTGTTGTAACCCCAGTAGTTGGTCATGCCTTTGTGCAGCAGGTGCTGGTCATTGACGAAGGCATGGATGGGCAGCAGTTCCACCGAAGAGACACCCAGCTTGCGGATATGCTCCAGCACATCGTCGACCATCAACCCGGCGAACGTACCGCGCAGGTTCTCCGGCACCGAAGGGTGACGCATGGTGAGGCCGCGCACGTGGGTCTCGTACAGGATGGTCTTGTCCCAGGGGACGCTGACGCGATGGTCGTGGCCCCAGGTGTGCGCAGGGTCGATGACTTTGCACTTGGGGACGAACGGGGCGCTGTCGCGCTCATCGAAACTGAGGTCGCCATCGGGATGGCCGATGGTGTAGCCGAAGAGGGCTTCGGACCACTTCAACTGGCCGACCAGTTGCTTGGCATACGGGTCGATCAGCAGCTTGTTCGGGTTGAAACGGTGGCCGTTCGCCGGGTCGTATGGGCCGTAGACCCGGTAGCCATAGATCAAGCCCGGATGGGCATCCGGCAGATAGCCGTGGTAAATCTCGTCGGTGTACTCCGGCAGCTCGATGCGTTCGAGTTCGACTTCGCCGGCATCATCGAAAATGCACAGTTCGACCTTGGTGGCATTGGCTGAAAACAGCGCGAAATTGACCCCGAGGCCATCCCAGGTTGCACCCAGTGGAAAAGGCAGCCCTTCACGAATCCGCGAAGCCTCGATCACGGGCGGCGGCGTGGTTTTTTTTGGACGGGTCATAGTTGCTCCTGCAAAAGACAGACAGATTCAGCGATGCGGTTCACTTGAAAGGGTTGGCTGCGCCCTTCACCTGTGGCGAGGGGATTTATCCCCGCTGGCGTGCGCAGCGCGCCCAAAGCCCAAAGCCCAAAGAGCAAAAGCCCAAAGGAGTGAACTCGAATCAGCCGGTTACATTAAGGCTGAATAATGGGGGCCGCTGCGCAGCCCAGCGGGGATAAATCCCCTCGCCACACAAGAAGCGCTTATTCGATACCGATGACGCAGATGAAATCAAACCGCTGGCGGCTTGCGCGGTGCCCGGGGCTTCTTGTCGGTTGTTTTGTTGGCCGGCGGCACCACCGCTGCAGTCGCTGCAGCAGGTTTGGCCGCAGGCTTGGCCTTGGGGGTCGTGTTTTTTGCGGCAGTCTTGGCCGTGGTGCTTTTGGCGGCAGCAGGCTTGGCGCCATCGGTTTTGCTGGCCGCAGGTTTGCTCGTCGCCTTGGGCGGCTTGCTTGGCGCCAGTGCTTCGGCTTCGGCCAGTTTGCGCGCCATCTCCCAGTGGCGCTCCTCCTGCCCGGCGGGCTTACCCTCGGACTCCCAGATCTGATAGGCGAATTCGCGAATGCGTTTGTCGTCGGTACTCATCGCAGTGCTCCTGATTCAACTCAAGGTTGGATAAAGACATTGACCGGGAAATTCCCCAGCGCGGTGCTGATCAGCAGCTCCCTTTGGGGTGTGACTGTTACGCTTGAAAAAAGTCCCTTCAGTTTTTCATCCTCGGCGGCGAACGGTAACGACACGCGGGTATCGCCCCAATCCGACGCAGCCACCAGCGGCACGGCACTGTTTTTCAGCAGCGGCGCCGCATGGACGGGTACGACAATAATCGCCCGTTGTTGCGAGTCTTCACGCATGAAGGCCAGTACCCGCTCGGCTTGCTCGCCGAGCACTTGCAGCGGCTGGTAGCGACCCTGGCGCCACAACTGCGGATACTCGGCTCGCACGGCCAGCGTCCTGGCGATCAATGCCTGCTTGACGCGGCCGTCACGCCAGTCGCTTATCAACGCCGCTGGCGTGCTGTCGGCCCGTAACGCCTCGCGGCGTGCCTGGAAATCCACCGGGCGGCGGTTGTCCGGGTCCACCAGGCTGAAATCCCAGAACTCGTTGCCTTGGTACAGGTCCGGTACGCCCGGCACGGTCATGCGCAGCAAGGTTTGCGCCAGACTGTTGAGGGCGCCCGCCGGGGCGATGGCCTGCACCGCCTCGGCGATGGCGCTGCGCAAGGGCAACCCCTCATCGCCCAGCAGTAGCCGTTCGAGGAACATCTGGGTGGCTTGCTCATAAGCGTCGTTGACCGCCGCCCAGCTGCTTTGCAGCTTGGCTTCGCGCAGGGCCTTGCGTTGCCATTGCCACAAGCGCTCGTTGTATGCGGCCAGGGCCTTGTGGTCCTGGTGGTCGAGGTCCAGCGGCCAGCTGCCGAGCAGGGCCTGGTACAGAATCAGTTCATCACCGGCCGACGGCGCCGCCGGGTCACTGTGCAGCGAAGGCGAGAGGATGCGCCATTGCTCCACGCAGGCGCTGTACCAATCGGCGCGCTCGCTGAGCACCGCCAGCCTGGCGCGGGTGTCTTCGCCGCGCTTGTGGTCGTGGGTGGCGGTGGTGATCAGGTTGTCGGGGAAATGTTCGAGTCGCTCAAGGCAGGCGTCGTGGAACACCTGCGCCGGGGCGCTGAAGCGCTCGGTGTCATAGCCCACGTCATTGCGTGACAACAGCACCGCCGAGCGATAGAGCGCGGTGTCCTCCACCGCTTTGGCGGCGGTCGGCGAGGTCAGTTGCTGGAAACGCACGCAGGCATGGCGCAGGCGTTTGCGCTGGTTGCCGCGCGGACGTTGCCGCCAGCGCATCCCACCGAGCCAGCCGGCCAGGCAATCGAGCACCGGCCAGTCGGCTTCGCTGAGGGTTTGCCGGGCACCCTCCAAGGCCTGGTTGAAAAACACCTCGTCTTCGGCCGAGCGGCCCAGCGGGGTGATATAGGTGCGATACACCGGGAAGTGCACGATCAGTTCCTGCAAGGCCCGCCGAATTGCGCCCAGGGTCAGGTCGCGGGTCATCACATCGTCCCGGGCCACTTGCAGCAGGGCCTGTGCGACGCTTTCGAAGTCTCCGGCCAGGGAGCCGTTGAGAATCTGCTGGCGGGCCAGGCGGGCTTCTTCGATGAAGTGCGCGGGCCGTTCACTGTGCCGGCTCCAGAATTCGGCGAGGGGGGCGGCGCCGGCCGGGTCATGCTGGAGCAGCGAGACCTGGTTCATGAATTCGTAACCGGTGCTGCCGTCGATGTTCCAGTCCCGTCGCAAGGTTTCGCCATCGCCAAGGATCTTCTCGACGAAAATCGGCAGGTGTCGGGTCGGTGACAGTGAATCGACGCGTCTGCGCAATTTTCGGCAGTAACCGCGAGGGTCGGCAAGGCCGTCGATGTGATCGATCCGCAGGCCGTCCACCAGGCCTTCGCCGATCAATTGGAAAATCTTGGCATGGGTCGCCTCGAAGACCGCCGGACGCTCGACCCGCAGCCCACCCAGTTCGTTGACATCGAAAAAGCGCCGCCAATTGATATCGTCCGCCGCCGTGCGCCAGCTGGCGAGCCGGTAGCTCTGGCGTTCGAGCAGTTGGTGCAGGCGCTCGAAGCCCTCGGGCTGGGTAGAGTCGTAGCCAGCCAGGTTGTCCTCGATGGCGGCGAGGATGCCGGCTTGTGCCGGCAGGTCCTGCAATTCTTTTTGCAGTGGGCGGGCGAGGGTGTGGGCGTCGGTCTGGTAATTGAGCGTGGTGAAGCGCTCGGCCAGGGCCTTGAGCGATTCGGTCTGCTCGGCGGGCAAGGTTTCGGTGGGTTTGAGCAATTCGCCGTAGAGCATCGGGCAAATCGGGAAGCGGTGTTCGTAATGCTCGACGTAGAAGCTGCCTTGGCTGGCATCGAAGTGCAGTTGCAAGGTGCCTTCCTGCAACGCCACGCCATAATCGCTGCCCAGGAACGGCAGCAGCAATTGGCCTTCCATCAGTGGGTCGGGAGAGTGCCACTGGATGTCGAAGAACTCACCGTAGGGGCTCAGGCGTCCCCATTCCAGCAAGTCCAGCCACCAGGGATTGTCATTGCCGCCGACGGCCATGTGGTTGGACACGATGTCGAGGATCAGGCCCATCCGATGCTCGCGCAAGGTCGCGACCAGGCGCTTGAGCGCGGCTTCGCCGCCCAGCTCGGGGTTGACCAGGGTGGGGTCGACGACATCGTAGCCGTGCATGGACCCGGCCCGGGCCTTGAGCAGCGGCGAGGCATAAATGTGGCTGATGCCCAGCGAGGCGAAGTACGGCACCTGGGGAATGGCATCGTCCAGGGTGAAGCCTTTATGAAACTGCAGGCGCAATGTTGCCCGCAGGGGTTGGATCAACGTCTGTTTCATCGGTCACGCTCGTTCGCCTGAAGCCTGGCGCAGGCGAGTATTTCCAGACGCCGGGCAGCGTCCGGGTGATCCAGCAGCGCCTGGCTTTGCCCGGCCAGGCGGCGGCGCCAATTGGGGTGGGTGTCGATGGTGCCTGGCAGGTTGGCCTGCTCCTCGATACCCAGGGCGTCTTCGAGCGGCAGCAACACCAGCGGCGCACGGGTGTGGCCGAGGAAGCGCACACTGGCGTCGAGCACCTGGTCGGTCTCGCGGTGCTCCTCGCGAAAGTTCTGCGGGTCCTGGTTCAGCACCTGGCGCAGGCCTTCACGTTCGCGCTCGCGGTGTTTGCGCCAGTCCATTTCGGTGTGGGAATCGATCAGGTCCAGCCGGGCGTTCCAGTCGATGTCGTGACCGTGCCACCAGCCATTGAGCGTCGGCAAGTCATGGGTGCTGGTGGTGGCCAGGGCATTGTCCGGCCAGTCGAGAATGGGCTTGAAGTGGGTATTGTCCTGTTCGAACAACAGCACGCGCATGCCCAGGATCGAGCGGGCAATGAGTTTGTCCCGCAGGCCGTCGGGCACGGTGCCGAGGTCTTCGCCGAGCACGATCGCCTGATGACGATGGGATTCGAGCGCCAATAGGCGCAGCAGGTCGTCCACCGGGTAATACAGGTAGGCGCCATCGCAAGGTGGGGCGTCGTTAGGGATCACCCAGAGCCGTTGCAAGCCCATGACATGATCGATGCGCAAGCCGCCGGCGTGGGCGAAGTTGGCCCGCAGCATTTCAATGAAGGCGCGAAAGCCGTTGCGCACCAGGCCTTCGGGGGAAAACGCCGAGATCCCCCAGCCTTGGCCGGAGCGGTTGAGAATGTCCGGCGGGGCACCCACGGTCAGCGAGGCGAGCAGTTCGTCCTGCCGGCTCCAGGCCTGGCTGCCGCCGCCATCGGCACCCACCGCCAGGTCGGCGATCAGGCCGATGCCCATGCCGCTGGATTTGGCTGCGCTCTGGGCGCGCTCCAGGCAGCGGGCAATCAACCATTGGCAAAAAGCGTAGAAGCCGATCTCATCGGCATTTTCTTCGGCGAAATGGGCCAGGGCAGGGCTGCGCGGGTCGCGCCATTCTTGTGGCCAGTGACGCCAGTCGAGGCTTTCACCCCGGGCGGCCCGCTCGGCCTGCAAGGCCTCGAAGCGGCAATGGTTTTCCAGGGCTTCGCCGCTGGTGTGGCGGAAACTGCTGAAGTCTTCATGCAGCGGATGCTCTCCCTGGCTGAAACCGTCGTACAGGGCGCGCAGGATTTTCTGCTTGGCCTGGGCGGCGACCGGCCAGTCGATCAGTGGCTGTTCTTCCAGGGTGTGCAGTTGATTGGTCAGGCCGGTGGCGTCGATGGCGGTGCGCAGCGCGCGTTCACCGAGGATGGTGCCCGGCGCGGCGTACAGGCTGTTGAAGAACAGTCGGCTCGACGGAGAGTAGGGGCTGTAGCGCCCGGTGTCGCTGCTGAACATCGCGTGCATCGGGCTGATGGCAACGGCCTCGGCGCCGCGCTCGCCGGCCACCCGTGCCAGTTCCTCCAAGGCCTGGGTATCACCGAAACCACCGTCACCGGGACGGCGCAGGGCATACAGTTGCGCGCTCAGGCCCCAGGCCCGTGGCGTCGGGTCGTCCACCGCATCGGCCACGCTATAGCAACGGGCCGGCGCGACGGCCAGGGTGAAATGTTGGTCCTGGATGCTGATGTGCTGATAACCCACCGGGATCATCCCCGGCAGCTTGGCATTGGCATCGAGATTCAGGTTCAGTGTGGCGCCATCTTCGAGCTTGATTTCGCAGGGTGTCCCGGCCTCGAAGTAGCGGCTCAAGTCCAGGCTGACCCCGACGTCGGCGGTGATCAGCGGTGGCAATTGATGGTTTTGTTGATCTTGCTGCAACTGCAGCAGGCTGGCGTCGATTTCCTGGGCGCTGCCGGCTGGATGGCCGAGGCCAGTGAGAACCGAACGCAAGACCGCCGGCGAGACTTTCTGGGCCCGGCCATTGGCATCGATCCAATCCACCGCCAGGCCCGCTCGGCTGGCGAGGATTTCCAATTGCGCATCGCTCATAGGCGCTCTCCAGTGATGTTGGGCAAGGTTGTCGCCTGCGTCAGACTGACCAGCGCGCTGTAGGGCGCAAGGACGCCCTGTTGCAACAGACCCACGACCTGCTGCGGATGTTCGAAAAGAATGCGTGCCTCTTGCGGGGCGTTGTGCTCGACGGGCTGGTCGCCCAGGTTGAAGTCGATGCGCAGCACACTGCCATCGCCCAGCCGCCAGCGTGCGCTGATGGCGCCAGGGCCCAGCACATCGGCACCCAGGGCCTGGGCACCGGGCAGGCGCGGGACGATCTCTTCACGGCGGATTTTCAGCAAGTGCCGATACAGCGCCTCGTTGGCCTGTTGCTCCGGACCTTGGGACTCCAGGCTTGGACGTGAAGCCTCGAAGGTGCTGGCCGCGTTGGGGTCGGGGATCCGCTCGCGTTGCTGCGGGTCGGCAAAGGCGCTGAAGGCCTTGAACTCGTTGCGTCGGCCTTCGCGCACCAGTTCTGCCAGCTCGCCGTGGTGGCTGGTAAAGAACAGGAACGGTTGTTCGGCCGCCACCTCATCACCCATGAACAGCAGCGGGATCATCGGTGATAACAGCAACAAGGCTGTCGCCGCCTGCAGGGCCTGGGGCGCGGCGAGCTGATGCAGGCGTTCGCCCAAGGCACGGTTGCCGATCTGGTCGTGGTTCTGCAGGAACAGCACGAACGCGCTCGGCGGCAAGTGACCGCTGGGTTCGCCCCGGGGTTCGCCATGGCGATTGATATGGCCCTGGAAGACAAAGCCCTGGCTCAGGCAACGGGCCAGTTGTTCGGTCGGCTGTTCGGCATAGTCGGCGTAGTAGGCGTCTGTTTCACCGGTCAGCAGTACATGCAAGGCATTGTGCCCGTCGTCGTTCCACTGGGCGTCGTAGCCGTGCTCCAACAGGTGGGCCTGGTTGTGTTCGTTTTCCACGGTCAGCCAGACGTGCCGGATCGGGTCCACCTGCTCGCGCACCCGGGCCGCCAGTTCCTGAAGAAAGTTTGGGTCTTCGATGGCGTGTACCGCGTCCAGGCGCAGGCCGTCAAAACGGTACTCCAGCAGCCACATGAGCGCGTTGTCGATGAAGAAGTCCCGCACTTCGCGGCGCCGGAAATCAATCGCCGCGCCCCAGGGCGTGTGCTTGTCTTCGCGGAAGAAGCCCTTGGCATAGCGGTGCAGGTAGTTGCCGTCGGGGCCGAAGTGGTTGTAGACCACGTCCAGGATGACGGACAACCCATGGCCGTGGGCAGTGTCGATAAGATGCTTGAGCTGTTCGGGCGTCCCGTAGGAGGCATGGGGCGCGTAGGGGAGGACGCCGTCGTAGCCCCAGTTGCGATCACCGGGGAACTGCGCCAATGGCATCAGCTCGATGGCGGTGACGCCCAGCCCGGCCAGGTGTGCCAGATGCTGTTCGACGCCGTCGAAGCCCCCCAGGGCGCCCACGTGCAACTCGTAGATCACCGCTTCGTGCCAGGGGCGACCGGACCATTGGGTGTGTCGCCATGAGTAGGCATGCGGGTCGACCACCACGCTGTGGCGGTCGATGTCGCCGGCCTGGGCGCGCGAGGCCGGGTCCGGCACCTCCAGCTCGCCATCGATGTTGTAGCGGTAGCCGGTGCCGGCGGGGCAACGGGTCTGGATCATGAACCAGCCGTCGGCTTGGGGCAGCAGTGGTATTGAATCTCCAGTGTCGAGCTCGACACTGACAAAAAATGCATCCGGGGCCCAGAGGGCGAAGCGGGTGTGCTCGTCATCCAGCATGACCGCCCCGTGGGTCCATGTTTCAGGCGTCCTTGACGTCATTGTTACCTCATTGTCTGGCCGATTTTCCCAGTGACTTAGCCACCAGCTGTTCGTAGAGTTCGGCATAGGGTTCCACGGCCTTGCACCAGTTGAATGGTGCCGACATGGCCCGGCAGCGCATGGCGTTGAGCAGGTCGGGGAACTCGAAGACCTTGAAGGCCCGGCTCAAGGCCTGTTTGTAGCTCTCCACGGTGGACTCATCGAACAGAAAGCCGGTGATGCCATCTTCGATGGTGTCCGCCAACCCTCCGGTATTGCGCGCCACCGGCAGCGAGCCGAAGCGCTGGGCGTACATCTGGCTCAAGCCGCAGGGCTCGTAGCGCGACGGCATCAGCAGGAAGTCGCTGCCGGCGAACATCCGCCGCGCATCGGTTTCGTTGAAGCCGATGCGCACGCCGATGCGTCCGGGGAAGCGCAGCGCCAGTTCACGCATGGCCTGTTCCTCCTCCGGTTCGCCACGGCCGATGATGGCGATCTGGCCGCCGGACTCGACGATGAACTCGGCGACCGCTTCGGTCAGGTCCAGGCCTTTCTGATAGACCAGGCGCGACACCACGGCGAACAGCGGGCCAGTAGAGTCGTCAAGGCCAAACAGCTCGCGCACATGGCTGGCGTTGACGGCCTTGCCTTCCCAATCGCCCATGGCGAACTGCCGGGACAGGTGCGT
Organism: Pseudomonas brassicacearum; assembly: GCF_918698105.1. Classification (GTDB taxonomy): domain Bacteria; phylum Pseudomonadota; class Gammaproteobacteria; order Pseudomonadales; family Pseudomonadaceae; genus Aquipseudomonas; species Aquipseudomonas brassicacearum_F. The sequence goes on from NZ_CAKKMI010000078.1 coordinate 23,036, forward strand.
GTCGGTGGCCGAGTCCCAGCTTTCATCGATACCGTTGGGGATGCCGCTGAGCAAGCCTTGTTGGGTCTTGGCGGCGAGGAAACCGTCGAGCCCGCAGCCAAACGCCGGGGTGGTGATCTCCTGGGCGTAGGTCGCACTGACGGTGGTGATATGGCTGGAGTAGGCCATCCCGGCCTTGAGGAATGACAGTTTGCCGTAGAACTCCATGCCTTCCTGTTGCAGGGCATGCTCGGGGATACCCAGTTCCGGGCAGGACGCCAGGCTGACGACGCCCTGGTAGGCCAGGTTGTGGATGGTAAACAGGGTCGGGGTGCGTTGCCCGCGCCAGTGCATATAGGCCGGCGCCAACCCGGCTGGCCAGTCATGGGCGTGGACCAGGTCCGGGCACCAGTGGATCTGCGCAAGGTTGGCGGCGATGTCGGCGGCGGCCAGGCCCAGGCGGGCGAAGCGAATGTGGTTGTCGGGCCAGTCGCGACCGTTGTTGGCACCGTAGGGGGAGCCTTCGCGGGCAAAGAGTTCCGGGCAGATCAGCACGTAGATCACCAGGCCGTCGGCCATGTCCATGCGCCCGATCTTGCAAGGCGGCAGTGCTGCGTGGCCACCCAGTTCGCCGATGATGTGAATCGGATTGCCGCTGTTCATCACTTGCGGATAACCGGGGATCAGCACCCGGACATCATGCAACCCGGCCATGGCCCGGGGCAATGCGGAGGAGACATCGCCCAGGCCGCCGGTCTTTACCAGGTCGGCGATTTCCGAGGTAACGAACAATACTTTCTTGCGGTTGGGGTTCTGTCGAACGACGGGGAGCAGTGCCTTGCCGCCGGTGGCCAGCACCGGTGCCGTTGGCGATTCGGCCGCCGGCGGTAGTTGCGAACGGACTTGTTGTGGTTCCAAGGCAGCACTGATCATAAATATCTCCCATTTTCTCGATCTGTTTCCGGCAAGCGCCAGAGCTGTTGTTTCATTGGCCAAATCCTGCGGCCAGGCGCACAAGCGCAACGCAAGGAAAGCGAACGGCTACCCGATGCGGCGAAGCGAATCAGTTGAAGGAGCTGTTGCAATGACCCGTGCAAGGACTGCACCAGTCGCGGTTGCCCTACCTCTAACCTGACCTGTCGCCGTTGCGAAAAGTTTCGACTTTTTTTCGTCTGGATGACTGGTCGGTTTCCCCGCCGGTTAGGCAGTCTAGGTCAGAACGTAGAGCGGTGCGGCTCGCTTCGTCGCATTGTCCGACAATCACGGTTTTTGTCGGCAATCTCTTACATGACAACGGGGGATACGCACCGACGAAGTGCAGGTTTCCGAAACGAAAAGGGTGTAAGGGAACGGCGTTGTTTCATCGGCGTGCGCGATGCAATGGCGCGATGCACCATCGGAGGGCGGGTTGAGTGGAGGCGTTTTGATGGCCAATAAAACACAATGTCTCCTGTGGGAGCGAGCTTGCTCGCGATAGCGGTGAGCCAGTCACAAACCTTGCAACTGATCCGCCGCTATCGCGAGCAAGCTCGCTCCCACAAGGGGGAGGTGTGTTGATGCTCCAGGTTCAGCCCACTGGCGTCAGCAACCGAATCGGCTGGCCCGCCGCCCAGGCCAGCAGGTCTTCGATCATCAGGGAATAGAACCGCTGGTAATTCTGCCGGCTGACGTAGCCCACATGCGGTGTGGCCAGTACGTTATCCAGGGTTCGGAACGGATGGGTGGCTGGCAACGGTTCCTGGGCGAATACGTCCAGGGCGGCGCCGGCCAGGCGCTTGTGCTGGAGCGCTTCGATCAGGGCGGTTTCGTCAACGATTGGCCCGCGCGAGGTGTTGACCAGCAGCGCTTCGGATTTCATCCAGGCCAGGGCCTGGGCATCCACCAGGCCGCGGGTGCGTTCGCCGAGCACCAGGTGGATCGAAAGAATGTCGGCCTGCTCGAACAATGCCTGCTTGCTGACGTAGGTCACGCCCACTTCGGCGGCGCGCTCGGCGCTGAGGTTCTGGCTCCAGGCGATGACCCGCATGCCAAACACCTGGCCGAACTGCGCCACCCGCGTGCCGATGCTGCCCAGGCCGAGGATCGCCAATGTCTTGCCGTGCAGGTCGCCGCCCAAGCCTTGCTGCCAGAGGCCGGCGCGCAAGGCGTTGGCTTCCTGCACCAGGTTGCGGGTCAGGGCCATGATCAGCGCCCAGGTCAGTTCGGGCGTGGCGTGCTTGTAGCTGTCGGTGCCGCACACCTGGATACCCAGCTCGGCGGCAGCCTTCAGGTCCAGGGCGGCATTGCGCATGCCGCCGGTGAGCAACAGCTTGAGATTGGGCAAGCGACGCAGCAGGGCTTCGTCGAACAACGTGCGTTCACGCATCACGCAGATCACCTCGAAGCGCTGCAAGCGCTCGGCGAGGGTGTCGCGGTCAGCGGGATAATCATGGAGAAACGTCACCTGGCCGACGCTGTCCAGCACCGACCAGTCCACCACCCCACGTGCCACATCTTGCCAATCGTCTATGACTGCTATTTGCACCGCCATGGAACACCTCGTCAGGGAATGGGTTTGTCCAGCCAGCTCAACAGGGCCTTGTGGAACCGATCCGGCTCTTCCATCTGCGGGGCATGCCCCAGATTGGGGAATTCCACCAGGGTCGAGCGGGGAATCAATCCGGCGGCCTGCTTGCCCAATACCTCGTAGTGACCCAGCGTGGCTTTCACTGCCGGCGGCGCGATGTCGCTGCCGATGGCAGTGGTGTCCGAGGTGCCGATCAGCAGCAGGGTGGGTACCGTCAGGTCCTTGAACTCGTAATAGACCGGTTGGGTGAAGATCATGTCGTAGATCAGCGCCGAATTCCACGCCACTTGCGTATGACCCGGGCCCTTGTTCAAGCCGGCGAGCATGTCTACCCAGCGCTCGAACTCAGGTTTCCAGCGGCCTGCGTAATAGGTTGTGCGCTCGTAGTTGCGAATACCCTCGGCGTTGACTTTCAGCTCCCGCGCGTACCATTGGTCCACGGTGCGATAGGGCACGCCCAAGGCTTTCCAGTCTTCCAGGCCGATGGGGTTGACCATCGCCAGGCGTTCGACCTCGTCGGGAAACTGCAAGGCGTAGCGGGTGGCGAGCATGCCGCCGGTGGAATGACCGAGGATAATGGCTTTCTGCACGCCCAGGGCCTTGAGCAAGGCCTGGGTGTTGCTCGCCAGTTGCTGGAAGCTGTACTGGTAATGCTCGGGTTTGCTCGATGTGCAGAAGCCGACCTGGTCCGCCGCGATGACCCGGTATCCGGCTTCGCTGAGCACCTTGATCGAATCGCCCCAGGTGGCGGCGCAGAAATTCTTGCCGTGCATCAGCACCACTGTGCGGCCATTGACCTTGCCTTGGGCCGGCACGTCCATATAGCCCATCTGCAATGGCTGGCCCTGGGACTGAAAGGCGAAATGCTTGAGGGTGTAGGGGTATTCGAAGCCCTCCAACTGCGCTCCGTAGGCCGGGCCTTCCGGCGGGTTGGCGGCCTGGGCGAACAAGGGCAGGGCGGCGGTGAGGAACAGGCTGGGCAACCAGCGCGCGAGGGTACAGGGCATGGTCAATCTCCTTGTGGCCGCCGCCGATCCTGGCGCGGCCCAATTATGGCGACATTAACCACAGGCAACCGAACAGCCCGAACGTTCAGTCCATCCAGCCCAGCGTCGCCAGGGCGAGAACGCCATAGCGCAGGCCCTTGGCAAGGCTCACGAGCAGCAGGAAACGCCGCCACGGCTCGCCCATTACCCCGGCCACCAGGGTCAGCGGATCACCGATGATTGGCAGCCAACTGAGCAGCAGCGACCAGTGACCGAAGCGTTGGTAATGCACGCGAGCCTTGTCCAGGTGGGCCGGACTGACCGGAAACCAGCGCCGATCCTTGAACTGCTCCAGCCGCGTGCCCAGCCACCAGTTCACCAGCGAGCCCAGGACATTGCCGAGCGTGGCAACCGTCAGCAACAGCCAGACCAGATGGCGCTCGCTGAGCAACAAGCCAACCAACACGGCCTCCGATTGCAACGGTAACAGGGTCGCCGCGCCGAAAGCCGCCAGGAACAAGCCGATGTAGGCTTCGCCCATCAGTGGGCCGGGTAATCCGCCACGACGGTTTGGGTCCCGTCTTTCTTCAGACCGATGACTTGGTAGGCATCGCTCATGCCGTCCATTTCCATGCCGGGCGAGCCCATGGGCATGCCCGGCGCGGCCACGCCGAGCAAGTCATCGCGCTTGCTCAAGGCCAGCACCTGGTCGGCCGGGACATGGCCTTCGACGAATTTGCCGTTGATTTCGGCGGTGTGGCAGGAACGCAGGTTCGGCGCCACGCCCAGGCGCTGCTTGACCGAACTCATGTCGGCCTCGACATGGTCGTTGACCTTGAAGCCGTTTGCTTGCAGATGCGAGATCCACTTTTTGCAGCAACCGCAATTGGCATCGCGGTGCACATCAATGGTGACCGGTTCGGCCGCCTGGGCCAGGGTGGTCACGAACAGGGCGCTGAAGGCGAGCAGGTGCAGGGGATGGGCCATGGCGGAGGTCTCGTGTCGAACGGTTTGGAGGGAGGATAACAGAGTAGCGAGTGCGAGCTGACGGGGGGCTGAGGTGGGGATTACAGAATTGTCAGGTTGGGAGGGCGAGCGCAGTCCTGTGGGAGCGAAGCTTGCTCGCGAAGGCGCTCAGTCTGTAAATACCCAAGTCGACTGACCCACCGCTATCGCGAGCAAGCTCGCTCCCACAGGGGAAATGCGGTCCCACCAAGAGCCAGGCCGGCTGTCAGGCCGCCTCGCTTTTGATCTTGATCTTGATCTCGGGCGCCCCGTTAACCACGCTGGCCGAACGCAGGCATTGCGCAGTGGGCAACCCGGCATGGATGCCGGGTTAGCCGCGCTGGGCCATGGATGGCCCTTCGCGGCGGCCCACGGAGCAATGCCGGAGTGAG
>NZ_CAKKMI010000079.1:0-27687 GCF_918698105.1 Pseudomonas brassicacearum
CCCGAGATCCCTTGTGGGAGCCGAGCTTGCTCGCGATGAGGCCGGCACATCCAACATCACAGCAAACTGACCCACCGCTATCGCGAGCAAGCTAGCTCCCACAATGTGCCTGCGGTGAACACAAGACTCATGAACACCCAAATCCCCTGTGGGAGCCGAGCTTGCTCGCGATGAGGCCGGCACATCCAACATCACAGCAAACTGACCCACCGCTATCGCGAGCAAGCTAGCTCCTACAATGTGCCTGCGGTGAACACAAGACTCATGAACACCCAAATCCCCTGTGGGAGCCGAGCTTGCTCGCGATGAGGCCGGCACATCCAACATCACTGCAAACTGACCCACCGCCATCGCGAGCAAGCTCGCTCCCACAATGGGGCTGCGGTGAACACAAAGACTCATGAACACCCAAGATCTCTTGTGGGAGCCGAGCTTGCTCGCGATGAGGCCGGCACATCCAACATCACAGCAAACTGACCCACCGCCATCGCGAGCAAGCTTTGCTCCCACAGTTCTGATGGGTGTATGACCGGGAGAGCCAGGTCGGCTATAAGGCCGCCTCGGCGTGGACGTTGATCTCGGGCGCCCCGTTAACCACGCTGGCCGAACGCAGGCATTGTGGAGTGGGCATCCCGGCATGGATGCCGGGATAGCCGCGCTGGGCCATGGATTGCCCTTCGCGGCGGGCCCACGGAGCAATGCCGGAGTGAGGGCACACCGAGCCTAGGCGAGGTGCCAAGTGGTGGGGCATGTAGCGTTTTGCTTACTTTTGCGCTTCTCAAAAGTGAGCCGCCGTAAGGGCGGAACCCTAAGCAGCCATTACCGAAGAAACGGATATACACACCCAAGCGGGCTTTCCCAAGGCACAAAAAAACGGCGCTTCCCATTTCTGAAAGAAGCGCCGTTTTTTCAAGCAAACAGCACCGCGTTTTTTCAGCAGGCTCAAACGCTATGGTAAGTCGGCAGCGCAAACCGATGCTGGCTCTGCAACATGGTGATCTGCGGCAACTCGCTAGCCTGCTCAGCCAGGTCACGACGGATCGCGCTGATCGCCCAGGACAACTGATCCCCAGCATGCAGCTGAGCATAGGAAATCGTACGTTTGAACAGCTTGCCGTCGCTATTACGCAAGGTCAGCAGAATGCCGCCGTCCGGGCGGGGCTGGGTGGTCACTTCGTAGTTGGAAAACAGGGACGCAAACTTTTCTTGAATCATGTTCATAGTTGACTGCTCCATGGTATGGCAAACCGTGGAGGGGTAGTTGCACTGTCTGTGCCAGCACTTGGTTTTATATAAAACCCTTTAAAAACAATAAGTTATATTTTTCCTGTTTTTTTGATTTCGTGCATCTTGCATGAATAGCCATCGTGCATCCTGCATTTTGCGTGGTCGGGCCACGATATTTGGAACCAAATCGTTTCCCGGCGCTCACGCTTCGCCTGTCTCCGGCAGCGGATACAAAACATTGCAAAAACCGCGTGTACAGCGCCGCAATCGCGGGCGTACTTTCGAGCCAAAATCACCTGCCTGATAACAAGAACCGAGACCCACGAGGTCGAACGGGGAAGATCAACATGAGTCGTACACCCAGCGACGCGATTACCTGGGGCATGATGCTGCGCAAGTTGCCGGCCATTGCCAAAGCCGTCCCCCGGATCGTCAAAGGCATGAAGCAGGCCAACGTCCAGGACCCGACCCAGCCTTGCGGCCTCGGCTGGTGTTTCGAACAGGCCACGCAACGCAATCCCCAGGGCCCGGCACTGCTGTGCGGCGATACGGTGTTGAGTTATGCACAGGTCAACGCGCAGGCCAATCGCATCGCTCATTACCTGCTGGCCCAGGGCATCGGCAAGGGCGATTGCGTGGCGATATTCATCGAGAACCGGCCACAGCTGTTGATCAGCGTACTGGCTATGGCCAAGGTTGGCGCGGTCAGCGCCATGCTCAACACCTCGCAAACCGGCGATGCACTGGTGCACAGCCTGGCCCTGGTCAACCCGGTCGCGGTGGTGGTAGGGGATGAACGGGTCGCGGTCTTCAACGACATACGAGAGCGAACCAAAGTATCGAGCAGCAGGACCTGGTGGCTGGCGGATCAGGACAGCGCCGATATCCCGTCCGATGCCCCGTCCGGTTTCATCGACCTGATGGCTGGTAGCGAGGATTACCCAAGCGATAACCCAGCGTGCAGCCAGCAGGTTTTCTGCAACGACCCATGTTTTTATCTCTACACCTCAGGCACCACCGGGCTGCCCAAGGCCGGGGTGTTTCGCCATGGTCGCTGGATGCGCACGTCCACCAGCTTCGGCCTGATCGCCCTGGACATGCAGCCCGACGATGTCGTGTATTGCACTTTGCCGCTGTACCACGCCACCGGGCTGTGCGTGTGCTGGGGTGCGGCGATCTGTGGGGCGTCGGGGTTCGCGATTCGGCGCAAGTTCAGCGCCAGCCAGTTCTGGAGCGACGTGCGCCGTTACCGGGCGACCACGCTGGGGTATGTCGGTGAATTATGCCGCTACCTGATCGACCGGCCTGCCGCGGCCGATGACCGCCACCACGGTGTGAAGAAGATGATCGGCAACGGTCTGCGGCCCGGTGCCTGGTCGACCTTCAAGACCCGGTTTGGCATCGACCACATCTGTGAGCTGTATGCCGCCAGCGACGGCAATATCGGTTTCACCAACATCCTGAATTTCGACAACACCATCGGTTTTTCCCTGATGGGCTGGGAATTGGTGCAGTACGACCATGCCAGCGGCCTGCCGTTGCGCAACCTGCAAGGTCGCATGCAAAAAGTGCCCAGGGGCCAACCGGGCCTGCTGCTGGCGCGGATCGACGAGAAGGCGCCACTGGATGGCTACACCGATCAGGCCTTGACCGAAAAAACCATCTGCCGGGATGTCTTTGCGCCGGGCGACCGTTACTTCAACACCGGCGACTTGCTGCGCAATATCGGCTTCGGTCACGGGCAGTTCGTTGATCGCCTCGGCGACACCTATCGCTGGAAAGGCGAAAACGTCTCCACCACGGAAGTCGAAAATGTACTGTTGCAACATCCGCAGGTGGCCGAGGCGGTGGCTTATGGTGTGGAGATCAATGGCACCAATGGCCGTGCCGGCATGGCGGCAATCACCCCGTCCGAATCCCTGGCGACCTTGGATTTCAGCGAGCTGTTGCAGTTTCTGCAATGCAAGCTGCCTGCCTATGCCGTGCCGCTGTTCCTGCGCATCAAGGTGAAAATGGACACCACCGGCACCTTCAAGTACCAGAAGACCCGCCTCAAGGCCGAAGCATTCGACCCATGCGTCACCGGGGATGAGCCGGTCTACGCCTGGCTGCCGGGCACCGATACCTACGTGCGGGTGGATCGCCAGTTGGCAGTTCGGATTCAGGGCGGACAATTGCGTTATTGATTCTGGCTATGACCGGCACAGTGAAAAAAGGGATGACAGCGCCCGGGTCCCTCGGGAAACTAGCCGCTTTGCGAAGACCCGAGTGGAGTTTCCCATGTCCGATACAAGCCGCCAGATGACCCCGGAAGAGGCTGCGGAGTTTGCCGAGCAGGTGTTCAACGTCGCACGCCAGGGTGATGCGGCCATGATGGCCGCGTTGCTGAGCAAGGGCCTGCCGCCCAACCTGCGTAACCACAAGGGCGACACCTTGTTGATGTTGGCCGCTTACCACGGGCATGTGGAAACGGTGAAAGTGTTGCTGGAGCACAAGGCCGATCCGGAAATCCGCAACGACAACGGCCAGAGCCCGATTGCCGGCGCGGCGTTCAAGGGCGACCTGGCAGTGGTTTCGGCGCTGGTGGAGGGCGGCGCGCAGGTGGAAGGTTCTTCCTTCGACGGTCGCACCGCATTGATGATGGCGGCGATGTTCAACCGGGTGGAAATCGTCGACTACCTGATCGGTAAAGGTGCCGACCCGAAAGCCAAGGATGCCAACGGCGTCTCGGCTCTCGATGCCGCCAAGACCATGGGCGCGGTGGACACCACGGCGCAGTTGGAAAAGTTGCTGGGCTGATAGGCCTAAAGCCGATCCGGACCGCTTTTGTGGCGAGGGAGCTTGCTCCCTCGCCACAGGTTCCTGACTCAACCGATGTGATGCGCTATCCTGCCCGCCCTCAAAACACCCTTCGCCACAGGATTCACCCCATGAAAGCCGCCCTCATCGAACTCATCGGTAAAATCAGCTCCGGCTGCCTCGGCGAGGCGGACATTGCGAAAATCGCTGACGAAGCGGCCCAGGCCTACGCCGATCCGACGGCTTTCCTGGCGGCCAACCCCGATATCAACTACGACGACACGTTCCCGATCCCGTTGGGTGAGTGGGTGGTGGTGGGCAGCCTGCCGGACACCGTGCTGTTCCAGGCCGACACCTACGTGGACCTGTTCGAACAGATCGTCGCCTCGTTCGGCCCCGGCGTGGCGTTCAACCTCAAGCCCAAGCAACTGGCAAAAACCGAAGCCCTGACCGCGCTAAACCGCATCCAGATCCAGATGAGCAGCCTGAACAAGGAAAACGGCGGCTACGTGCTGATGAACTTCAGCCAGTTGCTCGACGATGAATTGCAGATGGTGCTGGTGTACGGCAACGACGTGCCGCGGGTGCTGGAATTGTGTGCCGAAGTCGGTATCGCCGCCGCGCCGGCCCTCGAAGCCCTCAAGGTCGCGGTCCACGTCTGAAGCAATAAAACGGAACCCTTGCTGGCGGCCCGCTATCCTAAGGGTGCATATCACCATCTGGGAGCGACACCATGGGTTCCACCTTCAACGGCCTGGTCGGCCTGATCATCCTGGCGCTCGATATCTGGGCGATCATCAACGTACTCAAGAGTGGCGCGGAAACCGGGATGAAAATCCTCTGGGTGCTATTGATCCTGCTGTTGCCGGTGCTGGGCCTGATCATCTGGGCAATTGCCGGGCCGCGTGGCAACGTGCGGATTTGACACGCTCCACCAAAAAGCCCGGGCGCTGAAGGCGACCGGGCTTTTTTATGCGTGGGGAATTCAGGCCGTCGCCAGGGACGGCTTGTGCGCGGCGCTCAAGAAACGCAGCAAGGCCAACAGCGGGAAGGCACTGCCGACGATCACCACCCACAACCAGCCGCCGTGTTCGTACACCGCACTGGCAATCGATGAGCCGAAGGCGCCACCGACGAAGATGCTGGTCATGTACAGCGCGTTCAGCCGGCTGCGACTCCTGGCATCAAGGGCGTAGATGGTGCGCTGGCCCAGGACCAAGTTCATCTGCACACAGAAATCCAGGACCACGCCGGTCACCGCCAGGCCGATCACGCTGTAGAGCGGATGGATGAACGCCGGCAGGAAACTCAGGCTGGCGAACAGCATCGCCAGCAGCGAGGCTTTGTGGGTATGGCCGGCATCGGCCAGGCGACCGGCGATGGGCGCGGCGATGGCGCCAACAGGGCGATTTCAGTCTGGGACAGGCCATGGTTGCGTGACAGCTCCAGTGGCACGGCGGTCCAGAACAGGCTGAACGTGGCGAACATGCAGGCTTGATAGAACGCCCGTTGCCGCAACAGCGGTTGTTGGCGCAGCAGGGTGCCGAGCGAGCCGAGCAGTTGGCCATAAGAGGCGCTGTGGTCGGGCTGGCGCTTGGGCACGGTCAGTGCCAGGACGATGCTGATGGCGGCCATCAACGCGGCGGCGATGATGAACATGGCCCGCCAGCCGAAGTGATCGGCCACGATGCTGGAGACTGGCCGCGCCAGCAGGATCCCCAGCAGCAGGCCGCCCATGATCCCACCCACGACCCGACCTCGGGTCTGCTCCGGCGCCAGGTGCGCGGCCAGCGGAATCAGGACTTGCACCGACACCGAACTGAACCCCACCAACAGCGAAACCAACAGGAATACGTTCGGTTGATCGGTGAACGCTGCCCCTAACAAACTGGCGATCGCCACCACGGTGGTGATGATCATCAGCCGACGGTTTTCCAGCAAGTCCCCCAGCGGCACCAGGAAAAACAGGCCCAAGGCATAACCGATCTGGGTCAGCGAGACGATCAGGCTGGCCATGGTGCTGCTCAGGCCTACGTCGGGAGCGATCAATTCGATGATGGGTTGGGCGTAGTAGATGTTGGCGACGATGGCGCCGCAGCAGAAGGCGAAGAGCAGGACCATGCCGCGGGTCAGGGGGGCGCCGGGCGAGGTGGGGGAATGAGCACTCATGGCAATCTCGTCAGTGAACAGGAAAGATGGCGCGAGGCTAAAGCGTTATGGGGCCCTGGAACAGGGCTTGTGGTTGATAGCAATCATGCCTGCGGTTGATGACGGTTGCTGCGATGAGGATTTTTTCGTGGCGAGGGAGCTTGCTCCCGCTGGGCTGCGTAGCGGCCCCATTCTGGCGGTCGCTGCGCAACCGAGCGGGAGCAAGCTCCCTCGCCACAAAAGCTTGCATGCAATCCTGGTTGAATCAGCGTCTCACTGCCCGCTGTAGATCTGGTCGAAAACCCCACCGTCATTGAAGTGGGTCTTCTGCACCGTGCGCCAGTCGCCGAAGGTCTTTTCCACCGACAGGAAATCCACTTTCGGGAAGCGGTCGGTATATTTGGCCAGTACCGCCGGGTCCCGCGGACGCAGGTAGTTGGCGGCGGCGATTTCCTGGCCTTCGGGCGACCACAGGTACTTGAGGTACGCCTCGGCGGCTTCGCGGGAGCCTTTTTTCTCGACAACCTTGTCGACCACGCTGACCGGCGGCTCGGCCTCGGCGGAAACGCTCGGGTAGACCACTTCGAACTGGTCGCGGCCGAATTCGCGGGCGATCATTTCCGCTTCGTTTTCAAAGGTCACCAGCACGTCGCCGATCTGGTTGGTCATGAAGGTGGTGGTCGCGGCGCGACCGCCGGTGTCCAGTACCGGCGCTTGCTTGAACAGCTTGCCGACAAAGTCCTTGGCCTTGTTCTCGTCACCGCCATTTTTCAGCACGTAACCCCAGGCCGACAGGTAGGTGTAGCGACCGTTGCCGGAGGTTTTCGGGTTCGGCACGATCACCTGCACACCGTCCTTGAGCAGGTCGGGCCAGTCTTTCAAGGCTTTTGGGTTGCCCTTGCGCACGATGAACACCGTGGCCGAGGTGAACGGCGCGCTGTTGTTCGGCAGGCGGGTGACCCAGTTTTCGGGCACCAGTTTGCCGTTGTCCGCCAGGGCGTTGATGTCGGTGGCCATGTTCATGGTGATGACATCCGCCGGCAGCCCGTCGATCACCGAGCGTGCCTGCTTGCTGGAGCCGCCGAAGGACATCTGCACGGTGATGTTTTCGTTGTGCTCGGCCTGCCAGTGTTTCTGGAAGGCGGCGTTGTAGTCCTTGTAGAAATCGCGCATCACGTCGTAGGACACGTTGAGCAGGGTCGGGGCGGCGTGGGCGACGCTGCCGAAGGTCAGGCCGACGGCGAGAAGGGAGGCGCCAAAGAAGTTCTTCACTGCGAATTCCTTTTTATCAACGGGGTTCCGGGCAATTAGCCAGCACACTAGCGGCAAGCCTATAGACCTTCAAGCATCAAAAAGTGCTTTGCTTATTCCAATTTCTTAAACAGCGCATTGCCACAACGGGAGCAGAAAGCGGCACCGTGTTCGTGGTTGTTTTTGCTGCATACCGGGCAATCATGCTGGAGTTGGTCGCCGCGCATGGCCGTGGCCAGTTCCGCCGTGAAAATACCCGTCGGCACGGCGATGATCGAATAGCCGGTGATCATTACCAGGGATGACACCACCTGGCCCAGAGGCGTCGTGGGCACGATGTCGCCGAAGCCCACGGTGGTGAGTGTCACGATAGCCCAATAGATGCCCTTGGGAATGCTGGTGAAACCGTTCTGGGGGCCTTCGATCACGTACATCAGCGTGCCGAAGACAGTCACCAGGGTCGAGACGCTGACCAGGAACACGATGATTTTCTGCTTGCTCCCTCGCAGCGCCGCCATCAGGTAGTTGGCCTGCTTGAGGTAAGGACTGAGCTTGAGCACCCGGAAAATCCGCAGCATGCGGATGATCCGAATGATCAACAGGTATTGGGCATCGCTGTAGTACAGCGCCAGGATCCCCGGCACGATCGCCAGCAGGTCCACCAGCCCATAGAAACTGAAGGCATAGCGCAGCGGCTTGGGCGAGCAGTACAGGCGCAGGCCGTACTCGACGATGAAGACGAAGGTGAAGCCCCATTCGATACCGGCCAGCAGGGTGGCGTAGTTTTTGTGCACGCTGTCGATGCTGTCGAGCATCACGATCACCAGGCTGGCGAGGATGATCAACAGCAAGGTGCTGTCGAAGCGCCGACCGGCCACGGTGTCGGTCTGGAAAATGATCACGTAGAGGCGTTCACGCCAGTTGCTGCTGCTTTGCATAATCTTCGCCTGAGCCGGAATCAACGAAGCCTAGGGCGATTGACCCGCAGAGCGCAAGGCGTGGTGTCGAGACTGGCCTGGCGCCACGCTCGGCCGGTGGCCTGGATCAGCCAACAGGCGAGGATGAACGGTGCTGTCAGCGGGGGCAGGCCAAGGCTGATAAAACCAGGTGTGAGCATGACCGCCAGAAGAATGCCCGCCAGCGGCAGCCAGGGTTGGCGGCGCTGTTGGCTGAGGGCCAGCGCCACCAACACCGGGTTATAGCCGCCGAGCCCGCAAAGTGCGGTTGCGTTTTCATGCTGCAACAAGGCGAAGGCCAGGCCCGCGGCGGAACCGAACAATGCCCAAGCGGCAGCGCGACGGTCGGCCAGCAGCAAGCCCGCCGCGATCAACGCACCTGCCGCCGGATGGCCGAGAAACATGACTTGGCCCAGCCCGCTCAAATGCGCGGCCAGCAGGTTGGGTATCGTCATTTCAATCGAGGTGGTTGGAGGCGGCGACAGGGTGAAGCTCATCAGCAGCCAAGCCAACCCTACAAAAGGCGCAGTGTAGGCGGACAGGCAGCGAGGGCCTTGGGTGCGCTTGAGCCATTGCTGGGTCAGCATCGCGCTGAGACCGCCTGCGGCGAGGATCAACGGTGGCAACAGGACGGACCAGGGCAATACAAGGCTCAGCAACATGCCCAGCAGGATGCCGTTGTAGCTGAACAGCCCGGCTTGCCGGTCGGCCTTGGCGTAACCGCGGCGCTGGGCCGTGAGCAAACCGGCCACCCCACCGAGCAACGCGCCGCCGAACAGGCTGGGGGCGGTGAACAGAATCGCCAGCAGGCACAGCAGGCCGCACAGCGGATGGCGCTGGAGGAAGACTTGGCTGAAGCCGTTGAGCAGGGCGGTGGCCCAGTCGGGGCAGTGGGGGTTGGGCATGGTAGGTGTGTCAGAGGGGCCGAGTTGACTTCATCGCGAGCAAGCTCGCTCCCACAGGGTTCTGCGGGTGCCCTTGTGGGAGCGAGCTTGCTCGCGATGAGGCCAGTACAGACGCTAGATCAACGTCTCAATGCGCAACGAATTGGTCGACCCCGGCTGCCCGAACGGCACGCCCGCCGTGATCAGCAAGGTATCGCCGCGCTGGGCCATGCCTTGGGCCTGGGCGATTTCCAGGGCGGTGGAACAGACCTCATCCACTTGCTTCAACCGCTCGTTGACCACCGAGTGCACGCCCCAGGCCACCGTCAGGCGGCGAGCGGCCTGCAGGTTCGGCGTGAGGTTGAGGATCGGCACTGTCGGCCGTTCCCGCGCCGCCCGCAGGCTGGAGCTGCCCGATTCGCTGTAGTTCACCAGCACCGCCACCGGTAGCACATTGCTGATACGGCGGATCGCGCAACTGATGGCGTCCGACACCGTGGCCTCGGCTTTCGGCCGGCTGACGTCCAATTGCGCCTGGTAGTCGGGGCCGTTTTCCACTTGGCGGATGATCTTGCTCATCATCTGCACGGCTTCGAGGGGGTAGTCCCCAGAAGCGGTTTCCGCCGACAGCATCACCGCGTCGGCCCCCTCGGCCACGGCGTTGGCCACGTCAGTGACTTCGGCGCGGGTGGGCGCCGGGGAGAAACGCATCGACTCGAGCATCTGCGTCGCCACCACCACCGGTTTGCCGAGGGCGCGACAGGTGCCGATGATGTTCTTCTGGATCTGCGGCACATTCTCGGCCGGGACTTCGACGCCCAGGTCACCGCGAGCCACCATGATCGCGTCGCTCAATTCGGCGATTTCCCGCAGTTGGGTCACCGCCGACGGCTTCTCGATCTTCGCCATCAGGAACGCCTTGTCGCCGATCAGCGCGCGAGCCTCGTGGATGTCCTCGGGCCGCTGCACGAACGACAGCGCCACCCAGTCCACGCCCAGCTCCAGGCCGAAACTCAAGTCGCGCCGGTCCTTGGCGGTCAACGGGCTCAGCTCGAGCACGGCCTGGGGCACGTTCACGCCTTTGCGGTCCGACAGCTCGCCGCCGTTGAGCACTTCGGTGTCGATGGCGTCGCGGTGCCTGGCGGTCACGCGCAGGCGCAACTTGCCGTCGTCCAGCAGCAGGTCCATGCCGGGCTCCAGGGCCGCGATGATTTCCGGGTGGGGCAGGTTGACCCGGCGTTGATCACCGGGCGTCGGGTCCAGGTCCAGGCGCAGGGCCTGGCCGCGTTGCAGCAGGACCTTGCCGTCGGCGAACCGACCGACCCGCAGCTTCGGGCCTTGCAGGTCCATCAGGATGCCCAGCGGGTAATTGAGCTGCTGCTCGACCTCGCGAATCCACTGGTAGCGCTGGGCGTGGTCGGCATGCTCGCCGTGGCTGAAGTTCAGCCGGAAGATGTTCACGCCGGCCTGTACCAGCGCGCGGATGTCATCGATGCCGCGGGTGGCGGGGCCGAGGGTCGCGAGGATCTTGACCTTTTTATCAGGCGTCATGTTTAGGGTTCTCGAGGATCAGGATGGCGCGAAAGTCGTTGACGTTGGTGCGGGTCGGTTCGGTGACGATCAGCGCATCCAGGGCGGCGAAGTAGCCGTAGCCATTGTTGTTGTCCAACTCGTCGCTGGCGCTCAAGCCCAGTTCGGCGGCGCGGTGATAACTGTCCGGGGTCATGAGGGCACCGGCATTGTCTTCGGAACCGTCGATGCCGTCGGTGTCGCCGGCCAGTGCGTAGATGCCCGGATGACCCTTGAGGCTTTCGGTCAGGCTCAGCAGGAATTCGGCATTGCGCCCGCCACGGCCATCGCCACGCACGGTGACGGTGGTTTCGCCGCCGGAGAGGATCACGCACGGCGCCGCCAGTGGCTGGCCGTGCAGGGCGATTTGCCGGGCGATGCCGGCGTGGACTTTCGCCACCTCCCGGGATTCACCTTCCAGGTCGCCGAGGATCAATGGGCTGAAACCGGCCTGACGGGCCTTCACCGCTGCCGCCTCCAATGACTGCTGGGGGCGGGCGATCAATTGGAAATGGCTGCGGGCCAGGCTCGGGTCGCCGGGCTTGACGGTCTCCGATGCCGGGCTGTGCAGCCAGTCGCGCACCGACGCCGGCACTTCGATCTGGTAGCGCTGGAGAATCGCCAGGGCTTCGGCCGACGTGCTGGGGTCGGCCACGGTGGGGCCGGAGGCAATGACCGTGGCAAGATCCCCGGGCACATCGGAAATCGCGTAGGTGTACACCGTCGCCGGCCAGCAGGCCTTGCCCAGGCGCCCGCCCTTGATCGCCGAGAGGTGCTTGCGCACGCAATTCATCTCGCCGATGGTCGCGCCGGATTTGAGCAGGGCTTTGTTGATCGATTGCTTGTCGGCCAGGGTGATGCCTTCGGCGGGCAAGGCCAGCAGGGCAGAACCGCCGCCGGACAGCAGGAAGATCACCCGGTCGTCTTCGCTGAGGTTGCTGACCATTTCCAGCACCCGTTGGGCCACGGCCAAGCCGGCGGCGTCAGGCACCGGGTGAGCGGCTTCCACCACTTCGATTTTCTGGCAGGGCGCGCCATGGCCGTAGCGGGTTACTACCAGGCCAGACACTTCGCCTTGCCAGCAGCGCTCGACCACTTGCGCCATGGCCGCCGCGGCCTTGCCGGCACCGATGACGATCACCCGACCGCTGCGATCACCGGGCAGGTAGGGTTCAAGGACGTGGTACGGATGGGCCGCGTCGATGGCTGTGGCAAACAGCTCGCGCAGCAGTTGTTGCGGATCGACCGACATGGCGGGCTCCCGGTTTTTATTCTTAGTGTTGATGCGGACCCTGTGGGAGCGAGCTTGCTCGCGATAGCGGTGTGTCTGCTTGCATCCAGGTTGAATGTAGCGCCGTCATCGCGAGCAAGCTCGCTCCCACAGGGGGGAGTGCAGGGCTTATTTGTCGCGAATCGAGAAATTGGCCATGTGCTCCAACCCCTTGATCAACGCCGAGTGATCCCAATTGCTGCCACCAATGGCCGCGCAGGTGCTGAACACTTGCTGGGCGTTGGCGGTGTTGGGCAGGTTGATGTTCAGTTCCCTGGCGCCTTGCAGGGCCAGGTTCAGGTCCTTCTGGTGCAGGCTGATACGGAAGCCCGGGTCGAAGGTGCCCTTGATCATGCGTTCGCCGTGCACTTCGAGGATCTTCGACGAAGCGAAGCCGCCCATCAGCGCTTCACGGACCTTGGCCGGGTCGGCACCGTTTTTCGAGGCGAACAACAACGCTTCGGCGACCGCCTGGATGTTCAAGGCAACGATGATCTGGTTCGCGACTTTGGCGGTCTGGCCATCGCCGTTGCCACCCACCAGGGTGATGTTCTTGCCCATGGCTTGGAACAGCGGCAGGGCGCGGTCGAAGGCGGCGTTGTCGCCACCGACCATGATGCTCAGCGTCGCGGCCTTGGCACCGACTTCACCGCCGGACACCGGGGCGTCGAGGTACTGCGCGCCTTTTTCATTGATCTTCGCCGCGAAGGCCTTGGTGGCGGTAGGGGAGATCGAGCTCATGTCGATCACCACCTTGCTCGCGCCCACGCCCGCCGCCACGCCATCGGCGCGAAACAGCACGTCTTCGACCTGCGGGGTGTCCGGGACCATGACGATGATGAACTCGGCTTCCTGGGCCACTTCCTTCGGGTTGGCCAACGCCACTGCGCCACCGGCCACCAGGTCGGCCGGGGCCGGGTCGTGGTGCTGGGACAGGAACAGGCTGTGACCGGCCTTTTGCAGGTTCAATGCCATGGGGTGGCCCATGATGCCGGTGCCGATGAATCCGATTTTAGCCATGGAAAAATCCTCTCTTATTTAAAATGTCCCGGGTTTCTGTGGCGAGGGAGCTTGCTCCCGCTGGGCCGCGAAGCGGCCCCAGAAATCCATGTCGGGTGAAAAATCATGCGTCTGCTTCGCAGCCGAGCGGGAGCAAGCTCCCTCGCCACAAAAGCCCGCGCCAGTCAGATCGCGTTATGGGTTTTCAGCCAGCCCAATCCCGCTTCGGTGGTGGTCAACGGCTTGTATTCGCAGCCGACCCAACCCGTGTAGCCGATGCGGTCCAGGTGTTCGAACAGGAAGCGATAGTTGATCTCGCCCGTGCCCGGCTCGTTGCGGCCCGGGTTGTCCGCCAGTTGCACGTGGTTGATCTCGCCCAGGTGCGCCGACAGGGTCCGGGCCAGGTCACCTTCCATGATCTGCATGTGGTAGATGTCGTATTGCAGGAACAGGTTGGCGCTGCCCACCTGCTCGCGGATCGACAGGGCCTGGGCGGTGTTGTTCAGGTAGAAGCCGGGAATGTCGCGGGTGTTGATGGCTTCCATTACCAGCTTGATGCCCTTGGCCTGCAGCTTCTCGGCGGCGTATTTCAGGTTGGCGACGAAGGTTTTCTCCACCAGGGTTTCACTGCAGTTCTGCGGACGAATCCCGGCCAGGCAGTTGACCTGGGTGTTGCCCAGTACCTGGGCGTAGGCGATGGCCAGGTCGACACCGGCGCGGAATTCCTCGACCCGGTCCGGCAGGCAGGCAATGCCGCGCTCGCCCTTGGCCCAGTCGCCGGCCGGCAGGTTGAACAGCACTTGGGTCAGGCCGTTGGCGTCGAGCAAGGCCTTGAGTTCGGCGGAACTGTAGTCATACGGGAACAGGTACTCGACACCGCTGAAGCCAGCCTTGGCGGCGGCTTCGAAACGGGCGAGGAAATCCTGCTCGGTGAACAGCATGGACAGGTTGGCGGCGAAACGCGGCATGGTGGTCTCCTGTAGATAGTTGGCAGGCCCCCTGTGGGAGCGAGCTTGCTCCGGGCGGCGATCCGACGATAGCGGTGTATCTGCTTGCATCCATGTTGAATGTAGCGCCGTCATCGCGAGCAAGCTCGCTCCTACAGGGACGCCGTTCGGTCAGTCGAGTAGTGAAATGGCGGTCGGTGCATCGTTGCCCACCAGCGCCAGATCTTCAAACTCATTGACGGCGTTGATCTCGGTGCCCATGGAAATGTTGGTCACCCGTTCCAGGATGATCTCGACGATCACCGGCACCTTGAACTCCTCGATCATCGCCTGGGCCTGGCGCAGGGCCGGCTGGATACCGGACGGCTCGAACACCCGTAGCGCTTTGCATCCCAGGCCTTCGGCCACGGCAATGTGGTCCACGCCATAGCCGTTGAGCTCCGGTGCGTTGAGGTTGTCGAAGGACAGCTGCACGCAGTAGTCCATGTCGAACCCGCGCTGGGCCTGGCGAATCAAGCCCAGGTAGGAGTTGTTCACCACGACGTGGATGTAGGGCAGCTTGAACTGCGCACCCACCGCCAGCTCTTCGATCATGAACTGGAAGTCATAGTCGCCCGACAGCGCCACGACTTTGCGGCTCGGATCGGCCTTGACCACCCCCAGCGCGGCGGGAATGGTCCAGCCCAACGGCCCGGCCTGGCCGCAGTTGATCCAGTGGCGTGGCTTGTAGACGTGGAGGAACTGCGCCCCGGCGATCTGTGACAGGCCGATGGTGCTGACGTAGCAGGTGTCTTTGCCGAACACCTGGTTCATTTCTTCGTACACCCGCTGTGGCTTGACCGGCACGTTGTCGAAGTGCGTCTTGCGTTGCAGGCTGGCCTTGCGCTGCTGGCAGTCCTGCAACCAGGCGTCGCGGTTTTTCAGCTTGCCGGCGGCTTGCCATTCACGGGCCACTTCGATGAACACCGTCAGGGCCGAGGCGGCGTCGGAAACGATGCCCAGGTCGGGGGTGAAGACACGGCCGATCTGGGTCGGCTCGATGTCCACGTGAATGAACGTGCGGCCTTCGGTATAGACGTCCACCGAACCGGTGTGACGGTTGGCCCAGCGGTTGCCGACGCCCAGCACCACGTCCGACTTGAGCAAGGTGGCGTTGCCGTAGCGATGGGAGGTTTGCAGGCCGACCATGCCGACCATCAGCGGGTGATCGTCGGGGATGGTGCCCCAGCCCATCAAGGTGGGGATGACGGGAATGCCGGTCAGTTCGGCGAACTCCACCAGCAGGTCGCTGGCATCGGCGTTGATGATGCCGCCGCCGGCCACCAGCAACGGGCGCTCAGCCTGATTGAGCATCGCCAGGGCTTTCTCGATCTGCACGCGGTTGGCCGCCGGTTTGGCCAGGGGCAGTGGCTGGTAGGCGTCGATGTCGAATTCGATCTCGGCCATCTGCACGTCGAACGGCAGGTCGATCAGCACCGGGCCCGGACGGCCGGAGCGCATCTCGAAGAACGCCTTCTGGAAGGCGTAGGGCACCTGGCCCGGCTCCAGGACAGTGGTTGCCCACTTGGTCACGGGTTTGACGATGCTGGTGATGTCCACCGCCTGGAAATCTTCCTTGTGCATACGGGCGCGGGGCGCTTGCCCGGTGATGCACAGGATCGGGATCGAATCGGCCGAGGCGCTGTAGAGCCCGGTCACCATGTCGGTGCCGGCCGGGCCCGAGGTGCCGATGCACACACCAATATTGCCGGCCTTGGTGCGGGTGTAGCCCTCGGCCATGTGCGAGGCGCCTTCAACGTGGCGAGCAAGGACATGATCGATGCCACCTACCTTCTGCAGGGCGGAGTACAGCGGGTTGATCGCGGCACCCGGGATACCGAAGGCAGTGTCCACGCCTTCACGGCGCATGACGAGGACGGCGGCTTCGATTGCTCTCATTTTGCTCATTGTTTTGTGCCTCTTACGTTTTGTAATTGTATACAAGTGGCTGTGCGCAGAGTGTATTCACGGCAAACGGCGCAGGTCAATCCATTTCCTCAAGCATCTGTTTCATTCGTCGGAAGGCCAGGTTTTGCTGTGGTCTTTCGTCGATCAAGGTGCTTTGTGAAATTTATTGTATACAAAAACAATCGTTGTTGTGTTCTATTTGTTGCGTTCGGTTTTGCTGAAAGTGAAGCCCGCAAGGCTCTCCCATAACAAAAGAAGGACAGCACCCATGAGCGCTCTAACCTTGAAAATCGCCGTCAACCTGGCCGGGCAAGCCCTTGCCGCCGGTCGTGAAATCAACGCCGCACCCCTGACCGTCGCGGTCCTGGACAGCGGCGGGCACCTGGTAGCCTTGCAGCGCGAAGACGGCGCCAGCCTGCTTCGCCCGCAGATCGCCATCGGCAAGGCCTGGGGCGCCATCGCCCTGGGCAAAGGCTCACGCCTGCTCGCCCAGGACGCCCAGCAACGCCCGGAGTTTTTCGCGGCATTGAACGGGCTGGGACAGGGCAACGTCGTACCGGCACCGGGTGGGGTGTTGATCAGGGATCAGGATGGGAAGGTGCTGGGGGCGATTGGTGTCAGTGGTGATGTTTCGGATGTGGATGAGCAGGTAGCGGTCAGGGCTGTGGAGGCGGTGCGGTTGAGGGCGGATGTGGGGGTTACTGCTTGATTTGCATTGATTGACCGTTCGCTATCGCGAGCAGGCTCGCTCCCACAGGAGGGTTGAGGTGGGCAGACATTCTGCAAACGCCGCAGATCTAAACTGTGGGAGCGAGCCTGCTCGCGATAGCTATCTACCAGACACATCCAGCTAAAAGTCTGCCTCCCATCCAGGCATCCACAGGTCTAGCCTTCTCCATGAATCAAATCATCGAAGGGGCAAGGAATGCCCGGTTCACCTGCTTCACATAGGCTGCGCCTCGGCTGCTACGCCGAATCCAGCCGGATCTATTTACTGACCACCAACACGTTTGGCCGCGCACCAGTCTTTAAGGACCTTATCCTGGGTAGGTTAGTGGTTGAGCAATTTCGAAAAGCTCAAGAACAAGGCTGGGCAGACTCATTGGCCTGGGTGGTCATGCCTGATCATTTCCATTGGTTGGTCGAGTTGCGCAAGGGATCTTTGAGTGAGTTGATGCAAAGGACTAAATCATTGAGTACCAAAGCCGTAAATCTGCGTTTGAATAATAAAGTCAGCCTTTGGCAGCAAGGATTTCATGATCGAGCGCTGCGGCGGGAAGAGGATTTGGTAAAGCTGGCTCGCTATGTTGTGGCAAATCCACTGCGTGCGGGGCTGGTGAAGCGACTTGGCGACTACCCGCTGTGGGATGCCGTTTGGCTGTGACTTGAAATCCAGTTGCCGCTTTCGCGAGCAGGCTCGCTCCCACAAGGGATTCAGGTTGTTCGCAGAATCTGTATCACCGCAAACCCCTGTGGGAGCGAGCCTGCTCGCGAAGACGGCGACTCGGTCCTGAGCCTAGCGATCCACCTCACACCCCTTCAACACCAACCGAATAATCGTCTGCGCTGCCGCTTCGTAATCCGCTTCATCGAGCTTGGCCTTGCCGGTCACGGCGCTGATCTGCCAGTCGAAGTCGGCATAGGTCTGGGTGGCGGCCCAGATGCTGAACATCAGGTGGTTGGGGTCGATGGGGGCGATCTGGCCGCGGTCGATCCAGGTCTGGATGCAGGCGATGTTGTGCCGGGCCTGGGCGTTGAGTTGTTCCACCAGGTCGGCGCTCAGGTGCGGGGCGCCGTGCATGATTTCGCTGGCGAAGACTTTCGAGGCGAAGGGCAGGTCGCGGGAGATTCGGATCTTGGAGCGGATGTAGTGACTCAGTACTTCACCGGGCACGCCGTCGGCATTGAATGGTGTCGAAGCCTGGAGAATCGGTTCGATGATGCTTTCCAGTACCTCGCGATAGAGGTTTTCCTTGGATTTGAAGTAGTAGTAGACGTTGGGTTTGGGCAAGCCTGCCTTGGCCGCGATGTCGCTGGTCTTGGTCGCGGCGAAGCCCTTGTCGGCAAATTCTTCGCTGGCGGCACGCAGGATCAATGCTTTGTTGCGCTCGCGGATAGTGCTCATAAACCCAGGGGTTCCTTGCCTGTTCTGGCGGTTGCGCATGGTAGCACCGGCCTCGCGCGACGCTCAAGAATGCCCAATGCGCCGCGGCTCGCGGTATGCTGCGCGGCATGATTATTCAAGGAGCCTCTCCATGGCTGGAAGCAGTTTGCTGGTACTGATCGACGATATCGCCACCGTGCTCGACGATGTTGCGCTGATGACCAAGATGGCCGCCAAGAAAACCGCTGGCGTGCTCGGCGATGACTTGGCGCTCAATGCCCAGCAAGTCTCTGGTGTGCGTGCCGAGCGGGAACTGCCGGTGGTGTGGGCGGTGGCCAAGGGGTCGTTCATCAACAAGTTGATCCTGGTGCCGTCGGCGTTGGCGATCAGTGCCTTCGTGCCCTGGCTGGTGACGCCATTGTTGATGGTGGGCGGCGCCTACCTGTGTTTCGAAGGGTTCGAAAAACTCGCCCACAAATTCCTTCACAGCCCGGCCGAAGACCAGGCTGAACATGCGCAACTGGTTGAGGCCGTGGCGGATCCGGCGGTCGACCTGGTGGCCTTTGAAAAGGACAAGATCAAGGGCGCGGTACGCACCGACTTCATTCTGTCGGCGGAAATCATCGCCATCACCCTCGGCACCGTTGCCGACGCTGCACTGACCCAGCAGGTGATCGTCCTGTCGGGCATCGCCATCGTCATGACCATTGGGGTCTATGGCCTGGTGGCCGGGATCGTCAAGCTCGATGACCTGGGGCTCTGGTTGACCCAGAAACCAGGGCAGGCCGCCAAAAGCATCGGCGGTGCCATCCTGAGTGCAGCGCCCTACATGATGAAAAGCCTGTCGGTGATCGGCACGGCGGCGATGTTCCTGGTGGGTGGCGGCATCCTCACCCATGGCATGCCGGTGGTGCATCACTGGATCGAAGGCGTGGCGGCCAGTGCCGGCGGTGCCGGGTTTATCGTGCCGACGTTGCTCAATGCGGTGGCAGGAATCGTGGCGGGGGCGGTAGTGTTGGCGGGTGTGCTGGTTGTCGGCAAGGTCTGGAAAGCGTTGAAAGGCTAAGCTGGCAACGGGTAAGGGCTCCCGACCCACGAGTCGGGGGCCAGCTAATTACATCTGGAACAAATCAATGATCGAAACCTTTCAATTGCTGGCGCTATATGTGCTTTGCGTCGCTGTATTCTGCTTGATTGCCGGGCGCTTCCCTCTGCTCGCCCCTGAAGCACAACACCGAGTATCGTCGTTGGACGGTCTGCGAGGAATCCTCGCAACAGCGGTGATGGTTCACCACTTCGCCATCACCTTTGTGTGGCACAGCACCGGAACCTGGCAAGCCACTGACAGTCGCGTGATCAACAATATGGGGGCCGTGCCGGTGTCCTTGTTCTTCATGATTACGGGCTACCTTTTTACGCAAAAAGTGATCAGAGGGCAGCCCAATTGGGGCTCGCTGCTTTCCTCTCGATTGCGCCGCATTTTCCCGATGTACATCGTGTCTGTTCTCTTGGTTGCCGCTATCAGCGTCTACCAAACAAAGGGGGAACTCATCTCACTGCTTGATAATTTCGCCGCGCTCGGTAGTTGGTTGATCTTCATGGGAGGACCGATCAATGGATTTCCAGACAGCAAGCTGATCAACGCTTCGGTGCAGTGGACTCTGATGTACGAGGCGCTTTTCTATCTCTCGCTCCCGCTCATGTATTGCCTGTTCCGTCGCCAGTTGCCGATTTTCGCCTTGGTGATTTCCATCGGCGCAATCGCGATTTTATGGCCGGAGTATCACTCCGTATTCCACAAGCGGTACGTTAAGCTATTTCTGGTGGGTATGGCTGTTGCCTTTTTTGAACCCCGGCTGCGCAAGACGTCGATCAACTTCTCAAATCTCTGGTGCTGCCTCATCGCTGCCGGGGTCCTGCTCGCGAGTCTGAAGATGCGCTCATACTCAACGGGGCAAATGTTGATTCTTGGTATTCCGTTTGGGCTCTTCGTTCTAGGCAACAGCCTGCACGGGCTCCTGGAACACAAGGGGTTAAAAGTCCTCGGGGAAGCGAGTTTCAGTATCTATCTGCTGCACGGTATCGTGATTTACAGCGTGTTCAGCCTGCTGGAAATATACAATTTCACGGACGGCACCCTCGGGAGCTATGCATGGTATTTGCCGCTTATCATTCTGGCGGTGAGCGCGTTGAGTGTCTTGACCTATTGGTCAATCGAGCGACCCTTCATCATTTCGCCCCTCAAGCGGCTTGATAAGACAGCCGAAGAAATATGAATCCAGATGATTGCCAAGCGCTTTCCGATCCATCGATCAGTGTGAGTTCTGCATAGCTAAGACCCGCAGTTCAGCTACAAAACTCTGAAAGACGCTGCAATCTTTGACATTTTTTTACGAGAACGACATGGCCTATCAGCCTCCAGACATCACGTCGAAAAAGCTCCTGATTGTTTGTCGGGACGTCGGCGGTTATGTAAAGCGGCTGAGCGATTACTTAGCCAAAAATAATGAGGTCACTTTCGTTGATCTTTCTGCACCGCGCAGCCAGGTCTCGTTCCTACCCGGAAAGCTGCGGCGATGGTTGAAGAAATTCCTGACAGTTCGTGCGGCGCACCGCCAGATTCAAAAAGCTGGGAAAGTTGATGCTGTACTCATCATCAATCCCGCACAAATCGACATCGCGCTTGTCGACCAGGCAATGGTTGCAGCACAACAGACCATCGCGTTCCTGTCCGACGGCGTTAGAAGACTTGCCATGCCGGTTGCTCAGTTGGCCCGTTTCGACAAGGTCTATACCTTCGACGATGCAGACGCCCGGGAATACGGATTTCGCAAGCTCAGCAACTACATTTACGAGCTCGACGCAGAGCTTGAAACGACGCGTGAGTACAAGGCTTTTGTAGTGATGGCGGGCAAGCACCGCATTGACGTGCTGGGCAGAATAGCAGCTGAATTTGATCGTCTTGGCCACACCAATTACAAGTTCCTGGTACAAAGCAAGGTGGTCGAAAATTCCAGTCCCGGCATCACTTTTTTCAGGGAAAGGATGTCGCTCGATGAAGTGGGCGACCTGATTAGACGCTCTGAGATCCTGATCGATATCGTCCGGCCGGGCCATGCAGGTCTGAGCTTTCGCTTCTTCGACGCTTTGTTCTACCGGAAGAAAATCATCACCAATAATCCATCGGTAATGAATTACGATTTTTATGATGCGCGAAACATTCTGGTCATTGACAGCGAGCACCCTGTTATCCCGCCGTCGTTTCTCGTTGAGGAATACATTGATCCACCTGCTGACGTGGTCCAGAAGTACAGCATGAGCAGTTGGGCCCGTGAAGTGTTTGCTCCGCTTGCCGATGATCAGCGATAGGGGGTGCTTCACCACAGGCCATCACGGTTTAGGCTCGAAGATTCGAGGCGATGCCGTATGTAGGATCGACACGCTGCTTCGCAGCGGGCAAGCACACAGTGCTACCCATCAAGCCCAGTTGATGATGCTTATTCCCACACGTTGAACAGCCCTCCGTCATCGAGCATGCCGGAGGGCTTTGCTTGTGGGTGCCAGGCAGGTGGAGTCAGTTATCAAGCACATCCGTACAAGGCACAACCTGCATGCTTTGCAGGACTACTCGGCAACCTGCAACTTACGCGACTCGGTGTACACGTAGCGCACCTTTTCATATTCGAACGGCGAGTTCAGTTGCCCATAGCGGAAACTGGTCTGGTAGCGTTTGTCGACGCCGCGCAGAAGCAGCAGCTCCGGGTGGTTGGAACTGACTTCGGAGACGTTCAGGTAGTTGATCGCCGATTCGGCCGTGTAGTCCACCAGCAGGCCTGAGGTGTCGCGCAGGTTCGACGGGCCGAAGATCGGCAACACGAAGTAGGCGCCGCCTGGCACGCCGTAGAAGCCCAGGGTCTGGCCGAAGTCTTCGCTCTGGCGCGGCAGGCCCATGGCGGTGGCCGGGTCCCACAGGCCGGCGATGCCGACGGTGGTGTTGAGCAACAGTCGCGCCGTGGTTTCCATCGAACGCTTGCCCTTGAATTGCAGCAGGCTGTTCATCAGGTTTGGCACGTCCCCCAGGTTATTGAAGAAATTGCTGACCCCGGTGCGTACGAAGCTTGGCGTGATGTAGCGGTAGCCGTCGACCACGGGCAGGAACACCCACTGGTCGAAGCGGTAGTTGAAGTGGTAGACGCGGCGGTTCCAGGATTCCAGCGGGTCATAGACGTTCAGGGCGTTGAGGGTCGAGCGCTCGAACTCACGCTGGTCCAGGCCCGGGTTGAACTTGAGCTTGCTCAACGGCTCCTTGAAGCCGTCCGAATCCACCACCACAGGCGCATTGGCCTTGCTGTTGTCGGCTTGGACCATGCCCGTACTCATTAACGCGGCGATAAGCAGCAGATATTTAGCCACGGAAAAACTCCAGCATGGCGTCGCTGTTGACGCGGTAGTTAAGGTTGCCGCAGTGGCCGCCCAGTGGATAAACCGTCAGGCGATCACCAAAGGTCTTGCGCAGGAAGCCCAGGTCGCCCGGGCCGAGAATGACGTCGTCGGCATTGTGCATGACGGCAATCTTCGGGCTGTCGTGCAGGTAATCCTTCAGCGCGTACAGGCTGACCTGGTCGACCAGTTGCAACAGGCTGCCGCCGTCAGTGCGCGCGCGCCACATCGGGATCACCTGCTCGGTGAGGTAACAGTCGAAATCGCATTGCAGCGCACGCTTGAGGAACGGCGTCAGGCTGGTGCTTTCGGTGATCGGGAACTTGGGCGGGATGATCAGCCCGCGCCGGTTGATCAGGTCCGAGGTGAAGGCGATGTCGGCGGCCGAGAAACGGAACGAGGTGCCGATCAACA
Organism: Pseudomonas brassicacearum; assembly: GCF_918698105.1. Taxonomy (GTDB): domain Bacteria; phylum Pseudomonadota; class Gammaproteobacteria; order Pseudomonadales; family Pseudomonadaceae; genus Aquipseudomonas; species Aquipseudomonas brassicacearum_F. The sequence goes on from NZ_CAKKMI010000079.1 coordinate 22,956, forward strand.
TGGCCATCTGCTCGTTGCTCAGGTGTTGCTTGGACTGCTGGAAGTCGTAGAGCAGGGCATCGTTGAGGTCGATGTAGCCTTTTTGCTGGAAGTAGCGGGTCAGCTTGTTCAGCACCAGCTCATAGAAAGTGGTGGTGTTGTTGATGCCCTTGACCTCGGTCTGGACCAGTTTGTCCAGGTTGGTGATCGAGGTGTAGAGGTTCACCGGCGGGTTGAGCAGCAGCACCTTCTTGAAATTGAAGCTGCGTCGGGTTTCGTCCAGGTGTGCGACGAAGGCCGCGTCCAGGGCGCCGAGGCTGTAGCCGGTCAGGTAGTACTCGGTCACCGGCAGCTTGGGGTTCTGCGCGCGCACGGCTTGCATCACCCGGTACATGTCTTCGGCGTCTTCCTTGGAAATGCCGGGCGTGGCGAAGCGCGAAGCGGCGCTCATGAAGTCGAAGCTGGTGGGCGAGGACAACTGCACCACGTGGTAGCCGGCCTTGTAGTAGAGGCGCTTGAGGTATTCATTAATGCTACTGTCAAAGCGCGCACCGGTGCCGGCGATGAGGAAGATCAGCGGCGCGGGCTTGTCCTGGATAGCCATGCGGTAGGTGAGGCTTTTCACCGGCCAGAAGTTGTCCGGCAGGATGAACTCGCGTTCCGGGCGCAGGGTCAGGCTGTGGTCTGCCTGGTCGATGTCTTCGATCAGCGGCAACTCCGGACGCAGGTCCGGTGGCGTGGTGGCGATGGTCGCCTCGAACGGGTTGGTCAAGGGATAGCCATAGCTGGCGGCGTCAATATCTGCCGCCAGTGCGGACGCACTCAGGATAAGGCCGCCGAGAAGGGCAGCGAAGCGCAAGGAACGGAGCATGACTGGATCCCTTAGAGGAAGGTGCCGAATGAGGTTCGCAGGCTATGACCACCGAAGCAGAGCCAAGTGCCATGATGGGCACAAAACAGGCGCGGACGGGGCGCGATAGTAGCGGGACGATACACGGTCGTGCACGGCGGCGGCTAGATATCTGGCGGATTGCCAGATTCTGGCCTACAAGATTCGTATGGGATTTGCGACGACGCCGCTTCTGATCGTCTGCTGGCGTTCTGATGTCGTTTCTCGTTGCCTCAATGTCGCAGGCAGAGCAGGTTCCAGATCGGCGCAGGTTGATGATCAACGAGTCAGTACTCCACTGGCGTTCAGACCGGTTTGAGGGCGAGCGTGATGGGGGCGCTGAGCACCATAACAATACGTTGACGCCGCCCGGCATCCGTCGGGCGCAGCACTTTCGGGGAAGTAACGATGAAGATGCGACGACTCTTGGGCGCAGGTGCCGCACTGGTACTGGCGATCAGCTCCACCCTGGCCAGCGCCGAAAACAAAACCCTGAGCATCGGTTACGTTGACGGCTGGTCCGACAGCGTCGCGACCACTCACGTGGCCGCCGAAGTCATCCAGCAGAAGCTTGGCTACGATGTGAAGCTGCAAGCGGTCGCGACCGGGATCATGTGGCAGGGCGTGGCCACCGGTAAACTCGACGCGATGCTCTCGGCCTGGCTGCCGGTGACGCATGGCGACTATTGGACCAAGAACAAGGACAACGTGGTCGATTACGGCCCCAACTTCAAGGACGCCAAGATCGGCCTGATCGTGCCGGAGTACGTCAAGGCCAAGTCGCTTGAGGATCTCAAGACCGACGACTCCTTCAAGAAACGCATCGTCGGCATCGACGCCGGTTCAGGCGTGATGCTCAAGACCGAACAGGCGATCAAGGATTACGACCTGACCGGTTATCAACTCAAGGCCAGTTCCGGCGCCGGCATGATTGCCGAGCTGACCCGTGCCGAGAAGAAAAACGAATCCATCGCCGTCACCGGTTGGGTGCCGCATTGGATGTTCGCCAAGTGGAAACTGCGCTTCCTGGAAGACCCGAAAGGCGTCTACGGCGCGGCTGAAACCGTGAATAGCATCGGCAGCAAGGAACTGGAGGCCAAGGCACCGGAAGTGGTCGCGTTCCTGAAAAAATTCCAATGGGCTTCGAAAGACGAGATCGGCGAAGTCATGCTGGCGATCCAGGAAGGCGCCAAGCCTGACGCCGCCGCCAAGGACTGGGTTGCCAAGCACCCGGACCGCGTAAAGGAATGGACCGGCAAGTAATCGGCCTGGTTTAGCTGTTCTGAAAAACCGCATGACCGTGCGTCATGCGGTTTTTTTGTGCGTGCCATTTTTCGATTTGCACCGGTCCTCCTGTGGGAGCGAGCAGGCTCGCTCCCACAAGTATGGCTTGGGTTTTTTTGCTGGAAACTGGCAAGACCGTCATGTCGTTCTAATACTAAGGTCGTCTGGAACCTGTCCTTGAGCCGCATAGAGTAGGGCTGTTCCAATTAAATCTGTGCTGCGAGGATAAAAACAATGAACGACAGCATTTACCTCTCGATTCAAAACAGCCCGCGCTTCAAGGAGCTGGTGAGAAAAAGGGAAAAGTTCGCCTGGATTCTCTCGGCGATCATGCTTGGGCTGTATTCCGGCTTCATTCTTCTGATCGCCTACGGGCCACACATTCTCGGGGCCAAGATCTCGCCTGAGTCCACTATCACCTGGGGCATACCCATCGGTGTCGGCTTGATTCTCTCGGCCTTCGTCCTGACCGCTATCTACGTACGACGCGCCAACGGCGAGTTCGACGACCTGAACAATGCGATTCTCAAGGAGGCTCAGCAATGATCCGGCGTCTACTGGCTCTATTGAGCATCGCAGCGTTCGCTCCCGGCGCCTGGGCGGCTGAAGCCCTGACTGGTGCCGTGCAGAAACAACCCCTCAACGTCGCGGCTATCCTGATGTTCGTGGCCTTCGTCGGCGCGACTTTATATATCACCTACTGGGCGTCCAAGAAAAACAACTCGGCGGCCGACTACTATGCGGCCGGCGGCAAGATCACCGGCTTCCAGAATGGCCTGGCCATTGCCGGTGACTACATGTCGGCGGCGTCCTTCCTGGGGATCTCCGCACTGGTGTTCGCCTCCGGCTACGACGGTCTGATCTACTCGATCGGCTTCCTGGTGGGCTGGCCGATCATCCTGTTCCTGATCGCTGAACGCTTGCGTAACCTGGGTAAGTACACCTTTGCCGACGTGGCGTCCTATCGCCTTGGGCAAACCCAGATCCGCAGTCTGTCCGCCTGTGGCTCGCTGGTCGTGGTGGCGTTCTACCTGATCGCGCAAATGGTCGGTGCCGGCAAGCTGATCCAGCTGCTGTTCGGCCTGGACTACCACGTTGCGGTGATCCTGGTGGGCATCCTGATGTGCCTCTACGTGTTGTTCGGCGGCATGCTGGCCACCACCTGGGTACAGATCATCAAGGCGGTGCTGTTGCTCTCGGGTGCTTCGTTCATGGCCTTGATGGTCATGAAGCACGTCAACTTCGACTTCAACATGCTGTTTGCCGAAGCGGTCAAGGTTCACCCTAAAGGCGAGGCGATCATGAGCCCCGGCGGCCTGGTGAAGGATCCGGTCTCGGCCTTCTCCCTGGGTCTGGCGCTGATGTTCGGTACCGCTGGCCTGCCGCATATCCTGATGCGCTTCTTCACCGTGAGCGACGCCAAGGAAGCGCGCAAGAGCGTGCTGTATGCCACTGGCTTCATCGGCTACTTCTACATCCTGACCTTCATCATCGGCTTCGGCGCGATCCTGCTGGTCAGCACCAACCCGGTCTTCAAGGACGCGGCAGGTGCCTTGCTCGGCGGCAACAACATGGCGGCGGTGCACCTGGCCAACGCCGTGGGCGGCAGTATCTTCCTGGGCTTCATCTCGGCGGTAGCCTTTGCCACCATCCTGGCGGTGGTCGCGGGCCTGACCCTGGCCGGTGCCTCGGCGGTGTCCCATGACCTGTATGCCAGCGTGATCAAGAAAGGCAAGGCCAACGAGAAGGACGAGATTCGCGTCTCGAAAATCACCACCATCGCCCTGGCGGTGCTGGCGATCGGCCTGGGCATCCTGTTCGAGAAGCAGAACATCGCGTTCATGGTGGGCCTGGCGTTCTCCATCGCGGCGAGCTGCAACTTCCCGGTACTGCTGCTTTCGATGTACTGGAAGAAGCTGACCACCCGTGGCGCCATGATTGGCGGCTGGCTGGGCCTGGTCAGTGCCGTGGGCCTGATGATCCTCGGCCCGACCATCTGGGTGCAGATCATGGGTCACGAGAAGGCGATCTTCCCGTATGAATACCCTGCGCTGTTCTCGATGGCCATTGCCTTCGTCGGCATCTGGTTCTTCTCCATCACCGACAAGTCGGCTGAAGGTGCAAACGAGCGGGCGCTGTTCTTCCCGCAGTTCGTGCGTTCGCAGACTGGCCTGGGGGCGAGTGGGGCGGTTAACCATTGATACGGTAAGTTGTAAGCGTAGTGCTTGAGGAAATACCCCGGTCGAGAGGCTGGGGTATTTTTTTGTGCCGGGTTTAAGGGGGGGGCAGGGCTGTCGTCATCGCGAGCAAGCTCGCTCCCACAGGTAATGCTGTTCACTTAAGGCTGTGGATTGAGGTAAGGGTGTATATCCGTTGCTGCGGTAACGGCTGCTTAGGGTTCCGCCCTGACGGCGGGTCACTTTCGAAAAGCGCGAAAGTAACCAAAGCGCTCATGCCCCACCACTTGGCACCTCGCCTAGGCTCGGTGTGCCCTCACTCCGGCATTGCTCCGTGGGCCCGCCGCGAAGGGCCATCCATGGCCCAGCGCGGCTACCTCGGCATCCATGCCGAGGTGCCCAC
>NZ_CAKKMI010000080.1:0-27384 GCF_918698105.1 Pseudomonas brassicacearum
CCGGGCTTCGGTGACCTGAAGCCCAACACCTTCGAAACTTACTTAACTCGTTGAATCTCAAGGAGTTTTCCGTTTCGACTGCGCCGGAAGTGGGGCGAATTATAGACTTCCAGAATCTGCCGTCAACACCTATTTTCAGCTTTATTCAGATTTCAGCGTAATACGCGCAAAAGCCTTCTTGCCAGCCTGACATACATGAGTAGAACCCAGCTTATATATGTAGGCGCGATCCACAACCTCACCATCTATACGCACACCGCCCGAACCCAGGAGGTCTCGCGCCACCGCTGCATTCTTGACCAGGCCCGCTTTATTAAGCACTGCCGCAATCGGCATATCCTCAGCAGCAGTCAGCTCGATCTCAGGCAAATCATCCGGCAGCTCGCCATCCTTCATACGATTACCCGCCGCACGATGGGCATTGGCCGCAGCCTCTTCACCGTGGAAACGAGCAACGATCTCTTCGGCCAGCTTGATCTTGATGTCGCGCGGATTGGCCCCCGCCTCGACATCGGCACGGAACGCATTGATCTCATCCATGGACCGGAAGCTCAACAGCTCGAAGTAACGCCACATCAGCACATCAGGAATGGAGACCAATTTGCTGTACATGACGCCTGGCGCTTCCTGGATACCTACGTAGTTGCCCAGCGATTTGGACATCTTCTTCACGCCATCCAGACCCTCCAGCAATGGCATGGTCAGAATGCACTGTGCCTCCTGCCCATAGCCGCGCTGCAACTCACGCCCCATCAACAGGTTGAACTTCTGGTCTGTACCGCCGAGTTCGACGTCCGCGCGCAACGCAACCGAGTCATAACCCTGTACAAGCGGGTAGAGGAACTCATGAATGGCAATTGGCTGATTGGATTTATAGCGCTTGTCGAAATCATCGCGCTCGAGCATACGAGCCACGGTGTATTGAGACGTCAGGCGAATGAAATCCGCCGGCCCCATCTGATCCATCCAAGTGGAGTTGAAAGCCACTTCGGTCTTGGCCGGATCAAGAATCTTGAAAACCTGAGTCTTGTAGGTCTCGGCGTTATCGAGAACCTGCTCACGAGTCAGCGGTGGGCGTGTAGCACTCTTGCCACTCGGATCACCGATCATTCCGGTGAAGTCACCTATAAGGAAGATGACCTGGTGCCCCAGATCCTGGAACTGGCGCAGCTTATTAATAAGCACGGTATGACCCAGGTGCAGATCGGGCGCCGTCGGATCGAAACCAGCCTTGATACGCAGCGGCTGCCCGCGCTTGAGCTTTTCGACCAGCTCGGACTCGACCAACAGTTCTTCCGCACCACGTTTGATCAGCGCTAGCTGCTCTTCAACCGACTTCATAACAGACCCGTAAGGCTCAGATTCAAAGGGCCCCAACCATACAAGATCGCGCACCAAATACAAGGTTTGCCCGGCGCACGGACGCCAATCCACAGAACAGAGCGTTCGCGGGCTTGCTTCGGAGGGGTTTTGGTTATATTTTATACAGTTATTTCATCTTCATCATGTCATTCATCTTTTCCAATTCATCTTTTCAAAAGTCAAAATTACCTATGACCACAGAACCGTCTAAAGCGCCACCGCTTTACCCAAAGACCCACCTGCTTGCCGCAAGTGGCATCGCCGCCCTCCTTAGCCTGGCGCTCCTGGTGTTTCCCTCCAGCGATGTTGAAGCCAAAAAGACGACTCTGAGTCTTGAACTGGAAAGCCCTGCTGAACAACTGACACAAGAACAAGACGCCGCCGAAGCCGTCCAAGCCACAAACGAACCGGCCGCCTCTCCTTTTGCGCAGATTGAAAACGGCCCGCAAGACACCTCCGAGACCGCCGCTCAGGCACAAGCGCCTGTTGCAGAAGAAAAGAAAGGACCGGACCATCGCGAAGTGATTGTTGCCAAGGGCGACACTCTCTCCACCCTCTTCGAAAAGGTTGGCCTGCCCTCGACTTCGGTCCATGAAATCCTGGCCAGCGACAAGCAAGCCAAGCAGTTCACTCAACTGCAGCGCGGCCAGAAACTCGAATTCGAACTTAGTCCAGATGGCCAGTTGACCAACCTGCACACCAAGCTGAGCGACCTGGAAAGCATCACCCTGACCAAAAACGACAAGGGTTATGCATTCAACCGTGTCACCACCAAGCCTACCGTTCGCTCGGCCTACGTTCATGGTGTCATCAACAGTTCATTGTCCCAGTCGGCTGCTCGTGCCGGCCTTTCCCATAGCCTGACCATGGACATGGCCAGCGTATTTGGCTACGACATCGACTTCGCCCAGGACATTCGCCAGGGTGACGAATTCGACATTATCTATGAGCAGAAAGTGGTCAATGGAAAGAGCGTCGGTAACGGCCCGATTCTTTCTGCGCGCTTCACCAACCGCGGCAAGACGTACACCGCAGTGCGCTACACCAATAAACAAGGCAACAGCAGCTACTACACCGCCGACGGCAATAGCATGCGCAAGGCCTTCATCCGTACACCAGTTGATTTCGCCCGCATCAGTTCGAAGTTCTCCGCTGGTCGCAAGCATCCAATCCTGAACAAGATCCGCGCCCACAAAGGTGTCGACTATGCCGCCCCCCGTGGTACGCCAATCAAGGCCGCCGGCGACGGCAAGGTATTGCTGGCCGGACGTCGTGGCGGTTATGGCAACACTGTGATCATCCAGCACGGTAATACCTACCGCACGCTGTACGGCCACATGCAGGGCTTCGCCAAAGGCGTGAAGACGGGCGGCACCGTCAAGCAAGGCCAGGTTATTGGATACATCGGCACTACCGGCCTGTCCACTGGCCCGCACTTGCATTATGAATTCCAGGTCAACGGCGTCCATGTCGACCCGCTAGGCCAGAAACTGCCGATGGCCGATCCGATCGCCAAGGCCGAGCGCGCGCGCTTCCTGGCTCAAAGCCAACCCTTGATGGCTCGCATGGATCAAGAGAAAGCCACCATGCTGGCCTCGAGCAAACGCTAAGCATGGCGCGCTATATCGGTGTGATGTCCGGGACCAGCCTGGATGGCTTGGATATCGCACTGATCGAACTGACCCCGGCGATCAAATTGATCGCCACGCACTACATTCCTATGCCCGCCGCCCTGCGCACCGAATTGCTCGGATTGTGCAGCAGTGGACCCGATGAGATCGCCCGCTCCGCCATTGCCCAGCAAAGCTGGGTAAAGCTGGCTGCACAGGGTATCCATACCCTGCTCAACGAACAGAAACTCAAGCCTGAAGACATCATGGCGATCGGCAGCCACGGCCAGACCATCCGCCATGAACCAGCCCGCGGGTTTACCGTACAGATTGGCAACCCGGCCTTGTTGAGCGAGTTGACCGGCATCGCCGTCGTCAGCGATTTCCGCAGCCGCGACGTCGCCGCCGGTGGACAAGGCGCCCCGCTGGTCCCGGCGTTTCACGAAGCATTGTTCGAAGAACGAGTCGGCAATCGCGCCGTGCTGAATGTCGGCGGTTTCAGCAATCTCAGCCTGATAGAGCCCGAAAAACCAGTAGCCGGCTTCGACTGCGGCCCAGGCAACGTATTGCTCGATGCCTGGATACACCAACAACGGGGCGAGCATTTCGATCGCGACGGTCAATGGGCTGCCAGCGGCAAGGTCGAACCAGCTTTACTCAAGACACTGCTCAGCGATCCCTTCTTTGTCACCAAGGGTCCAAAAAGTACCGGGCGCGAAGTATTCAACCTGCCTTGGCTGACACAGCATTTGTCGCAGTTGCCAGCCTTCGCCCCAGAAGACGTGCAGGCAACGTTGCTCGAATTGACAGCCCTGACAATCGTCGAATCACTCCAACATGCCCAGTCCAATACTCAAGAGTTGCTGGTCTGTGGCGGCGGCGCGCACAACCAGGCGCTCATGCAGCGCCTGGCTGAGTTGCTGCCGAATGCCAAAGTCAGCAGTACGGCGGTGTATGGCGTGGACCCGGACTGGGTCGAAGCCATGGCTTTCGCCTGGCTCGCCCATTGCTGCCTTGAAGGCATCCCAGGCAATCGTCCCAGTGTCACTGGCGCCCGTGGTTTGCGCGTACTCGGCGCCATTAACCCGGCCTAAGATCAAATTACGAACAAAAAAAGCCGCAGGGCCGTAAGGCACTGCGGCTTTTTTATTGAAGCACTCAGATCGAGAATGAAGAACCGCACCCACAGGTCGTGGTCGCGTTTGGGTTCTTGATCACGAACCGTGAGCCTTCCAAGCCTTCCTGGTAATCCACCTCGGCACCTGCCAAGTACTGGAAACTCATCGGATCGACCACCAGGCTGACCCCTTCGCGCTCGACGATGGTGTCATCTTCGGCCACTTCTTCATCAAAAGTGAAGCCGTACTGAAAACCGGAACAACCGCCGCCCGTTACAAACACGCGCAGCTTCAAACGATCATTGCCCTCTTCATCGACCAGGCTCTTCACCTTGTGCGCGGCACCGTGGGTGAATTGCAAAGCCGTGGGGGTGAAGGTTTCGACGCTCATGCTGAATATCTCCCGGCGCTTACGCCGCCATAATGCGTGATGGCGGGCATTATCCGCTTCTCCTAGAAAATTGGTCAACTATTTAGAAGAGCAGCGACTACAAGCCTCAAGCTTGTAGCTGCCAACTTGAAGCGCGCGACTGCCGTTATGGCAACATCCCTGCATGGGACAGCCCGAGGCGCTCATCCAGCCCGAACAGAATGTTCAAGTTCTGCACTGCCTGGCCGGACGCGCCCTTGACCAGGTTATCGATGACCGACAACACCACCACCAGGTCACCGTCCTGCGGACGATGCACGGCGATCCGGCAAACGTTCGCGCCGCGCACGCTGCGGGTTTCCGGATGACTGCCGGCCGGCATTACGTCGACGAACGGTTCGTTGGCGTAGCGCTTTTCAAACAAGGCCTGCAGGTCCACCGAACGATCGACGACGGTTGCATAAAGAGTGGAGTGGATGCCACGAATCATCGGCGTCAGGTGCGGCACGAAGGTCAGGCCGACGTCCTTACCCGCAGCCCGGCGCAGTCCCTGGCGAATTTCCGGCAAATGGCGATGCCCCTTGACCGCGTACGCCTTCATGCTTTCCGACGTCTCGGAGTACAGCGAACCGACACTGGCACCACGCCCGGCACCGCTGACACCGGATTTGCAGTCGGCAATCAGACGCGAAGCATCGGCAAGACCGGCCTCAAGCAGCGGCAGGAACCCCAGCTGAGTCGCCGTCGGATAGCAACCCGGTACCGCGATCAGCCGGGCCTGCTTGATTTTCTCGCGATTGACTTCCGGCAACCCATAGACCGCCTCGTCGAGCAGATCCGGCGCGCCGTGAGGCTGGCCGTACCATTTGGCCCATTCGTCGGCGTCCTGCAAACGGAAGTCCGCCGACAGGTCGATGACCTTGGTCCCGGCAGCCAGCAGTTCACCCGCCAGGGCGTGGGCGACACCGTGGGGCGTGGCGAAGAACACCACATCGCAGGCGCCGAGGGTCTTGACGTCCGGAACGCTGAACGCCAGGCCGTCGTAATGGCCTCGCAGGTTCGGATACATGTCGGCGACGGCCAGGCCGGCCTCGGATCGGGAAGTGATGACCACCACCTCAGCCTGCGGATGCTGTGCCAACAGACGCAGCAGTTCGACACCGGTGTACCCCGTGCCGCCGACAATACCGACCTTGACCATAAACCTGCCCTCAACGAACCCACTGGAAAGCCGTCGATGATAGGGGCCGCCGGGCCTGGCGACAACCGCCAAGGTGACGTGCGGACGCTCTAACCTCTACTATCGGGCTACCGTGAATCTGGGAATAACTAAAAATGCTCTATCTGTGGCTCAAAGCACTTCACATCGTCAGCATGGTCTGCTGGTTCGCCGGCCTGTTCTACCTACCTCGCCTGTTTGTCTATCACGCCCAAAGCGAGGACAGCGTCAGCAAAGAACGTTTCAGCGTCATGGAGCGCAAGTTGTACCGCGGCATCATGGGCCCGGCGATGATCGCCACCCTGGTGTTCGGCATCTGGCTGCTCAGTCTCAACGCCGGCGCCTATTTCACCCAAGGCGGCTGGATGCACGCCAAGTTGACCCTGGTCGTGCTGCTGATCGGTTATCACCATATGTGCGGCGCCCAGGTGAAGCGCTTCGCCCGTGGCAAAAACACCCGCAGCCATGTCTTTTATCGCTGGTTCAATGAAGTGCCGGTTCTGATATTGCTGGCTATCGTAATTCTGGTCGTTGTCCGACCGTTCTAATCTCCAATGCAGCATCCATTATCCGGGGTACTTGCGATGTCGTTGCCCGCTCTGCTTGAACAACGCTTGCGCCTGCCCGTCGTGGCAGCGCCAATGTTCCTGATTTCCAATCCGCAACTGGTCCTGGCCTGCTGCCGCAACGGCATTGTTGGCAGTTTTCCGGCGTTGAACCAGCGCGAAAGCAGCGGCTTCAAGGCCTGGCTGGAGGAAATCGAAGCAGGCCTGGCGACCCTGGAAAATCCGGCACCCTACGCTGTGAACCTGATCGTCCATCACAGCAACCCACGGCTTCAGGCCGACCTAGCCATCTGCATCGAACACAAGGTGCCGATAATCATCACCAGCCTGGGCGCGGTGAAGGAACTGGTGGACGCGGTTCACGGTTACGGCGGCCTGGTGTTCCATGACGTGACCACCCGACGGCATGCCGAGAAAGCCGCCGAAGCCGGTGTCGATGGCTTGATCGCCGTTGCCGCTGGTGCGGGTGGGCACGCCGGGACCTGGAGCCCGTTCTCACTGATCGCCGAGATCCGGCAGTTTTTCGATAAGACCGTGCTGCTGGCGGGATGCCTGAACCATGGGCATCAGATTCTGGCCGCACAATTGCTCGGTGCGGATCTGGCCTACTTCGGTACGCGCTTTATCGCTACGAGCGAAAGCCACGCACCTGACGCCTATAAAGAGATGTTGCTCACATCCAGAGCCGCAGACATCGTGCATACTCCCGCTGTATCCGGGGTGCCGGCCAGTTTCATGCGCCAGAGCCTGGAGAACGCCGGTTTCGATCTCGCCGCCCTGCAGAACAAAGGCGAGGTGGATTTTGGCTCGAAACTCAAACCGCTGAACGATGAAGCCAAGGCCTGGAAAACCGTATGGTCCGCAGGCCAAGGCGTGGGTGAAATCGATGATTTGCCCAGCGTCGACCAGTTGGTGGCACGCCTGGATGAAGAATACCGTCAGGCACATGCCCGGGCGGCACAGCTTGGCGGGCAATGGCCCCGCTGAAGCAATCAAAACAACAGTTACTTAACTTTCAGAGACAAGGATGCCGGGCATGAGCGAAACCCGCTTCAACATCGTATTCGACGGAGGCCTGATGCCGGGCGTCGATACCACCACCGCCAAACTCAACCTCGCGGAGCTGTTCAAAAGCGATATCAGTGCCATTGAACGGCTGTTCACTGGTCGCAAGGTTGCCCTTAAAAGCAACCTGTCCCAGAGCGAAGCCCAGCAATACCTGGAAGCACTCAACAGGAGCGGAATCGACGCCCGAATCGAAGCCGAACCCGCCCTCCAACTGAGCCTTGGCGAAGTACAGGAATCGCCGCTACAGTCGGGCGGACGCCACCCGGAGTCGATTGTCGACCCCGTCTCGCCGTACGCACCGCCCCGCGCCGAAGTGGGTGAAGCAGTCGCCGAGTACAGCACGCTAAAACCCTTCAGCTTCGATGGGCGTATCGGGCGTTTGCGCTACCTGGCCTGGACCATGGTGTTGACTCTGGCCATACTGCCCTTGGTCGGCCTGGGCTTCTGGTTGGCCACGGCCTGGCTGCTGGCTTCCAACTCGATAGCTGCACTGATCGTCGGCGGCCTGCTCGGCGTAGCTGTTGTACTTGCCTTTGCCTTCGTGAGCATCCAGTTCAACGTCCAGCGCCTGCATGATCTCGGCTGGTCGGGGTGGTTGTGGCTGGTCAACCTCGTTCCATTCGTGGGCAGCATCTTCCCATTCATCCTGATCATTGCCCCGGGCAATACCGGTGCAAACCAGTACGGGCCGCCGCCACCGCGCAACACCACGGCGGTCAAAGTACTGGCGTCGCTTTGGCTTGTGATGATCGTCCTGATTTTCCTGGCGACGTTTGCCGGCATCTTCGGAGCCCTCCAGGAGGATTACGACAGCAGCAGCCTGAGCAGCTATGAAAGCAGCGAGCCCAGCAACGAAAGCGTCGAAGAACCCGCTGTCGAGGCAGCCGAGCCCGCTTCGCCTTCTGTAGACTATGAGCAAGAAGAGGAACAATAAGCCCGCTTCATGCCGGTGACAGCCCAGTCGACTGGCGGCGGGCTGTTGCGATGGAGAACTGCATGACCCGTTACGCACTGATCACTGGCGCTTCCAGCGGCATTGGCCTGGCCATGGCCGAAGCGCTGGCCCGGCGCGGCCGCAACCTGATACTGGTGGCTCGACAGCGTGATCGGCTGGAAAGTATTGCAATCGAACTGACCCAGCGGTTTGGCGTAGAGGTGTTATTCCGGGCCTGCGACCTGGGAGAACCGCTGAGGCTTTCAGGCTTTCTCCTGGAACTGGAGGAAGGTGAGCGGCAGATCGACCTGTTGGTCAATTGCGCAGGCATCGGCACCAGTGGGCCGTTCCTGGGCCAGGACTGGATGACCGAGCAAGACCTGATCGAAGTCAACATCCTCGCCCTGACACGGCTTTGTCATGCCATCGGTAACAGCATGGCGCTGCTGGGCGGCGGCCAGATCCTCAACGTCGCCTCGATTGCCGCGTTCCAGCCCGGCCCCTGGATGAGTACCTATTACGCCAGCAAGGCCTATGTGCTGCACTTCTCCGAAGCCCTGCGGGTCGAGCTGAAGAAATCCGCGATCAAGGTCTCGGTGCTTTGCCCTGGCCCGACCCGGACCGGCTTCTTTTCAAGGGCGCAGATGGACGAACAGAAACTCATCGACAGCAAGTTGCTGATGAGCCCGGAAGAAGTGGCCCTGTACGCCGTGCGCGCGCTGGACCGCAACCGCGCCATCATCATTCCTGGACGCCGCAACCGCTGGCTGGCCGCGCTGCCGCGGCTGGGGTCGCGATGGCTGGTCCGAACCATCGCCGGCATGATCAACAAGGCCTATTGCCCGCGCTGATCCCTTTAAATTGAACTACCAGGCGCCTCACGCCCCCCAACCTCGACGAACCCAATGGAGAAAACAGCTGTGGATACTCTGTTCACCAAGATCATCAACCGGGAAATCCCGGCGAAGATCATTTACGAAGATGACCAGGTATTGGCCTTCCACGACATCGCCCCACAGGCCCCTGTACATTTTTTGGTCATACCGAAAAAACCGATCCGCACCCTCAATGACCTGACCGTAGAAGACAAAGGCCTGGCTGGACACATCTTGTTCACTGCCCAGCGCCTGGCGCTTGAATTGGGCTGTGAAGAAGGTTTTCGCGTGGTGATGAACTGCAATGAACTGGGTGGGCAAACGGTCTATCACATTCATATGCATGTGCTGGGGCAGCGCCAGCTGAACTGGCCGCCGGGCTGATAGCCCTGACCCAACGCAAATTTTCGGCGGTCGATTGGGTTAAACTGGCCGCTGTGATTTTTCCCGGAGGTAAGCATGACTACCCAACGTCACTACTCGCCGATTGACCGTCTGTTGCTGCAAGCCGATACCGCGATGCGCACGCTGCTGCCTTTCAGTGGCCAGCCGTACCGCCCATCACCGGCTATCGTGCAACCAGACGCGCAACTGAGTGACGAGCAAACCCGCCACGTCGCCGGACTGATGCGTATCAACCACACCGGCGAAGTCTGTGCCCAGGCGCTGTATCAGGGCCAGGCGCTGACAGCGAAGCTACCGCAAGTGCGTGAGGCAATGGAGCATGCCGCCGAGGAAGAAATCGACCATCTGGTCTGGTGTGAACAACGGATTCGCCAGCTGGGCAGCCATACCAGCGTCCTGAACCCGCTGTTCTATGGGATGTCATTCGGAATCGGCGCCGTTGCCGGGCTGATCAGCGACAAAGTCAGCCTCGGCTTCGTTGCGGCGACCGAGCATCAAGTGTGCAAGCATTTGAACGAACACCTCGAACAACTGCCGGCCGAGGATGAAAAATCCCGGGCGATTCTTGAGCAGATGCGCGTGGACGAGGAACACCATGCCGAGAGTGCGCTTGAGGCCGGTGGCTTCCGTTTTCCGGCGCCGGTGAAGTTCGGCATGAGCCTGCTGGCCAAGGTCATGACCAAGAGCACTTATCGGATTTGACGGCAATTGGGGACTGAATCGATCATTCCCTCGGAAATTGAAAAGGCGACTCCCCTCAAGGGGAGTCGCCTTTTTTCTGTCCAACAACTTCAATACGGCCAGTCGGCTACCGACTCAGCCCAACTCGATGATTTCATAATCGTGGGTGATTTCGACCCCGGCGGCGCCGAGCATGATCGAAGCCGAGCAGTATTTCTCGGCGGACAACTCAATGGCGCGCTTAACCTGGGCCTCCTTCAGGGCCCGCCCCTTCACCACGAAGTGCATGTGGATCTTGGTAAACACTTTGGGGTCTTCAGTGGCGCGTTCCGCCTCCAGGAAAGCTTCGCAGCTTTCGACGGCCTGGCGGGACTTTTTAAGAATGCTGACCACGTCGAAGTTGCTACAACCGCCCACGCCCAGCAGGAGCATTTCCATCGGCCGAACACCCAGGTTCCGCCCACCAGCCTCTGGCGGGCCGTCCATGACGACCACATGACCACTGCCTGACTCACCGAGGAACATGGCTTCGCCAGCCCATTGGATGCGTGCCTTCATCGCCAAGACTCCACTGTTAAAAAAGGGTCGCCAGCTTAGCACAGCGCTCCAGCATGACCGCCCTCCGTCTTAGCAGACCTGACCTGCCAGCATGTAGGTAAATTCTCAAATCAATTAGGGACGCCTCTGTTAAGCTGGCGCCCACTCGCTGGCGTATGGCCAGCTTTTAGCGATAACCCTTCGCGCCCATAAAAAAACCAAACCATCACACTGCGCAGTCTTTCGGGATACAACCATGGTTGCCATTACTCCCACGTTCAAGATCAAGAATCTCGACAAACTCTTGATGCATTGCCAGCGCCGCCGCTATCCAGCCAAACACAACATCATTTGCGCGGGAGATCGTTCCGAGACGCTGTTTTTTATCATCAAGGGCTCGGTCACTATCCTGATAGAGGATGACGACGGCCGGGAAATGATCATCGCCTACCTCAATTCCGGAGATTTTTTCGGCGAGCTGGGGTTGTTCGAACAGGCGGGCAAGGAACAGGAACGCAGTGCCTGGGTGCGGACCAAAATTGAATGTGAAGTTGCGGAAATCAGCTACGCCAAATTCCGAGAACTGTCCTTGCAAGACCCGGACATTCTTTACGTCCTCAGCGGACAAATCGCACAACGCCTGCGTAATACCACCCGCAAGGTGGGCGATCTCGCATTTTTCGACGTCACCGGACGTGTCGCACGTTGCCTGTTGGAACTGTGCAAGCAGCCCGATGCCATGACCCACCCGGACGGCATGCAGATCAAGGTGACCCGCCAAGAGATTGGACGGATTGTCGGTTGCTCGCGTGAAATGGTCGGTCGCGTTCTCAAGGATCTGGAAGAGCGCAACCTGGTCAGCGTCAAAGGCAAGACCATGGTGGTGTTCGGAACGCGTTAAGCGCCCAAAAGATTGGTCAGCAGCTCCCGGTACAAAACGTCGAGCCGCTCCAGCGCGTGAGGCGCCGGGAATTTTTCATGCAGGGCAATATGGCTCTCGGCCCGCACTCGCTGCTCCAGGCCACAGGCCTCATTGAAGCGATTGACGGCCGCGACCATGGACTCGCGCTCGTTCTCCAGCAAAAGCGCGCCATGAACCAGCCCCACCGGACGTTGACCGCCCTTGCTCTGGCGCCAGCGCTGAGCGGTGCCGACCATTTTCCGGCCGTCGAGGTTGACGTTGAAGCGCCCGTCACAAAAAGCCCCTTGCACCTCTCCCAGCGAAGCCATCCCGCCCAGCTCGTCCAACAGCTGACAGATGGGATCGCACAACCGGCGATACCCGGTTTCGATACGTCCGTGGTCACCTTCGCTGCGCGGTGGTGCGTAGACCAGTGCGATATTGACGGTAGCGGCCGACTGCGGCACCGGTTCGCCACCGGTTTCGCGCAACAGCACCGGCCAACCGTTGGCGGCCGATACTTCACAGGCGTGTTCGAACCCCGGCAGGCGACTCAAGCGACGCGGCATCACCAGCGCACGATCGTTGGGCTGCCAGAACAGCAGGCCGAACTCGGCGTCGCCCGCGCAGATGCTGGCCAACAGCTCCTGTTCGGCTTGCAGGCCAGCTTCGACGGTGAGGGAAATCACAGGCGACATGGATCAGTCCAGCGTCGAGCCGCTCACTGGCAGGCCTCGTTCAGGAAAGAACAGTCGCTGCAATTCCGTACCCGGGTTCTCGGCCCGCATGAACGCTTCGCCCACCAGGAACGAGTACACGTCGCTGACTTCCATCAGCTCGACATCGGCCCGGTTGAGGATGCCGCTTTCGGTGATGACCAGGCGATCGCGAGGAATGCGCGGCAACAGGTCCAGGGTGGTTTCCAGGCTTACTTCAAAAGTGTGCAGGTTGCGATTGTTCACGCCGACCAGTTTGGTATCGAGCGTTTTCAGGGCTCGCTCCAATTCGTCACCGTCGTGGACTTCCACCAGGACATCCAGCCCGACGCCTTTGGCAACGGCCGCCAGCTCGGCCATTTTCACGTCGTCCAAGGCAGAAACGATCAACAGCACGCAATCGGCGCCCAGCGCACGCGCCTCGACGATCTGGTACGGGTCGATCATGAAATCCTTGCGGATTACCGGCAGCTTGCACGCCGCCCGCGCCTGTTTCAGGTAATCATCGGCCCCTTGAAAGAAGTCGACGTCGGTCAGCACCGAGAGACAGGTCGCTCCGCCCTTCTCGTAGCTTCGCGCGATCTCGGTCGGGACGAAGTGCTCACGAATCACGCCCTTGCTGGGGGACGCCTTCTTGATTTCGGCAATCACCGCCGGCTGTTTTTTCTTGGCCTGATCGATCAGCGCCTGGGCAAAGCCGCGCGGCGCATCCGCTGAACGCGCCAGGTTTTCCAGCTCTGCCAGACTCACCCGAGCGCTGCGCTCGGCCACTTCCTGGACCTTGCGAGCCAGAATTTTTTCCAGAACCGTTGGCACGCTCATCCTTCGTTCTCCACTTTGAATACGGCTGTAAATGCACCCAATTCTTCTAGCTTCTCCCTGGCCAGGCCAGTGTGCAACGCATCATGGGCCAGTTCCACGCCTTGCTTGAGGCTGCTGGCGTGGTCGGCGGCGTACAACGCGGCACCGGCATTGAGTACGATCATCTCGGCGGCTTTCTGGCCGTTCTCGGTCTTGCGGCGCCCCAGGGCATCACGGATCAGCTCCAGCGATTGCGCCGGGCTGTCGACCGCCAGCCCGTGCAAGCTCTGGCTCTTCATGCCGAGGTCTTCAGGTTCGACCCAGTACTCGCTGATCTGATCATTTTTTAGTTCGGCCACGAAGGTGGGCGCCGCCAGGCTGAACTCATCCAGCCCATCCTTCGAATGGACCACCAGCACGTGCTTGCTGCCCAGGCGCTGCAAGACTTCAGCCAATGGTCGGCACAACGCCTGGCTGAACACGCCGACGACCTGGTGTTTCACGCCGGCCGGATTCGTAAGCGGGCCGAGCATGTTGAACAGCGTGCGCAGACCCAGATCACGACGGGGCGCGGCGGCGTGTTTCATGGCGCTATGGTGGGTCTGGGCAAACATGAAACCAATGCCGACGTTATCGATGCAGCGTGCCACCTGGATCGGCGTCAGGTTCAGGTAAATGCCGGCCGCCTCCAGCAGATCGGCACTGCCGCTCTTGCCGGAAACTGCCCGATTGCCATGTTTGGCAACGGTGCAACCGGCCGCCGCGACGACAAACGACGAGGCAGTGGACACGTTAAAGATATTGGCACCGTCACCGCCGGTACCGACCACATCCACCACACCGTCGAGCGTCTTGAGCTCGACCTTGTCCGCCAGCTCGCGCATCGCCGAAACCGCACCCACGATTTCATCGATGCTCTCACTCTTCATGCGCATGGCCATCATGAACGCGCCGATCTGCGCATCCGTGCATTGGCCGGTCATGATTTCGCGCATCACATCGCGCATTTCGTCGGTGCTCAGATCGAGTTGGCCGACGATACGGTTCAGGGCTGTCTTGATATCCATGAAAAGTCCTTAGCGCGTGCCGCCGGTTTGTTTGAGAAAGTTGGCGAACAGTTCGTGGCCCTGTTCAGTGAGAATAGACTCGGGATGAAATTGCACCCCCTCGATATTCAGCGTCTTGTGGCGCAGGCCCATGATTTCATCGACCGAGCCATCTTCAAGCTGGGTCCAGGCCGTCAGCTCCAGACAGTCAGGCAGAGTTTCGCGCTTGACCACCAAGGAATGGTAGCGGGTTACGGTAAGCGGATGATTCAGCCCCTCGAACACGCCCTTGTCCTCGTGGAATACCGGGCTAGTCTTACCGTGCATGACTTGTCGGGCGCGCACCACGTCGCCGCCGAACGCCTGGCCGATCGACTGATGGCCCAGGCAGACACCGAGGATCGGCAACTTGCCGGCGAAATACTTGATGGCGTCGATGGAAATACCCGCTTCGGTCGGCGTGCACGGGCCGGGTGAGACCACGATGCGCTCAGGCTTGAGGGCTTCGATTTCGGCGATGGTCAATTCGTCGTTGCGCACGACCTTGACCTCTGAGCCCAGCTCGCCGAGGTATTGCACAACGTTGTAGGTAAAAGAGTCGTAGTTATCGATCATCAGCAACATGGCGTAAACAACCTATTGAATTCACTGACTTTAAATACAGCCTTCAGAGAGTGACCCGCACGCTGCTGCGCTTGGCGAGGCAAGTGATGCCCCAGCGAAGCGGCTCTACAAGCGGGTAAAAGAAGGCAAATCGGTACAGGTCCGGCAGCGCCGGCGGAGAATGGTCAGGCGCGCCAACGCCAGCGGGCGTGTGCCTTGATCATTTGATCCAGAAGTTTGCTGACAATCGACACAGGGAAAGTCTCGTTCATACGTCTCGGCACAGTAGCTTAGCTGGGCGGAGCGCGCAATATGACCGATCCCGAAGGGCTCTGAAACAATCGCGACGTTCAAGATGGATGGCAAAACGCCGGAAGTTTTTGGTACTGTCGTTTCGTTTTCTAACAAAAATAAGATAAAAACGGACTTTCCCATGATTAAAAAGACCTTCTTCGTACCGATTGCCAGTTGCCTGCTGGCAGTGGCCTGCGCCCAGGCGAGCGCCGCACCCAATCCTTATTCCAAGTTCATCGTGTTCGGCGACAGCCTCAACGACGCAGGCCAGTTCGCCGACCCGAATGGTCCGCCCGGCTCGACCGAGCGCTATACCAACCGAACCGGTCCGATCTACACCGACGGCAGCGGCGAAGCCTATTCCGCCAACTCCACCCAGTTGCTGGGTGGGCGCCTGGGATATTCCGCCGACGAGACCGCCGCTTCCACTTCGGCGGTCCGCGCTGGCGAGGGTCTGGCAGATGGCAACAACTGGGCGGTGGGTGGTTATCGTACCGACCAGATCCTCGAATCGATTACCGGCGTGTCCGACACAGGCGAGCGCAGCCGTCCCGGCTACCTGCAGTCCAATGGTCTGCGCGCCGATCCGAATGCGCTGTATTACATTTCCGGTGGTGGCAACGACTTCCTTCAAGGCCTGGTACTGAATCCTGCACAAGCGAACGCCGCCGCAGACCGCCTGGCCGACAGCGTCCAGGTGCTGCAAACGGCCGGTGCCCGCTATGTGATGGTCTGGTTGTTGCCTGACCTGGGGCTGACCCCGGCCCTCAACGGCGGTCCTTTGCAAGACACCTTTTCGCAACTGGGCAACCAGTTCAACCAACAGCTGATCACGCGCCTGCAAGGCATCGACGCTGAAATCATTCCATTGAACATTCCGCTTTTGCTGAAGGAAAGCTTCGCCGACCCGGCAAGATTTGGCCTCGCCATCGGTGAGAACCTCACCGCAACCTGCTTCAGCGGCAACGGCTGCACGGAAAACGCCACCTATGGCATCAACAGTGCCACGCCTGATCCCACCAAGCTGATCTACAACGACGCGGTCCATCCGACCGAAACCGGGCAAAAACTGATCGCCGACTACGCCTATTCCCTGCTCGCGGCGCCATGGGAACTGACGTTGCTACCGGAAATAGCCCATTCAACCCTACGCGCCCACCAGGACGAGTTACGCAGCCAGTGGCAATCAGATTGGGAGAACTGGCAGGCCGTCGGCCAGTGGCGAGCCATCGTCGCAGGCGGCGGCCAGCATCTGGATCTGGACAGCCAGGGCAGCGGTGCCAGCGCCGACGGCAGCGGCTACAGCCTGAACATCGGCGGCAGCTATCGCCTCAACGACGCGTGGCGCGTGGGCGTCGCTGCCGGTTTCTACCGCCAGGACATGGAAGCAGGCCATAACGACTCGGACTACAAGCTCAACAGCTACCTGGCGACCGCTTTCGCCCAGTTCCAGCAAAACCGCTGGTGGGCCGATGCGGCACTGACCGGCGGCAAGCTCGACTACGACAACCTGGAGCGCACGTTCGACCTGGGCGTCAACGAAGCGCAGGAGAAAGGCGACACGGACGGTCATCTGTGGGCCTTCAGCACGCGGGTGGGCTACGACATCGCCCAGCCGGGCAGCGAGTGGCACCTCTCGCCGTTTGTCAGCGCTGACTATGCGAAGGTGGAAGTCGATGGTTATTCGGAAAAGAGCAACCGCTCCACGGCCCTGACCTTCGATGACCAGACCCGCGACTCGAAGCGCCTGGGCATTGGCTTGCAGGGCAAATACAACATCACCCGCCAGACCCAGGTGTTTGGCGAATATGCCCACGAACGCGAGTACGAAGACGACACGCAAAAGGTCAACATCGCCCTCAACAGTCTGCCGGCCAACGACTTCACACTGGAAGGCTACACGCCACAGAGCCACCTCAATCGCCTGAGCCTGGGGGTCAGCCACAAGTTGACCAACGACTTGGCGCTACGGGGCGGTTATACGCTGCGCAAGGATGATGACCTGACCCAGCAAGGGGTGAGCCTGGGCGTTAGCCTGGATTTCTAACGAAGGGCGGTTTGCTTCTGTAGGAGCTGCCGGAGGCTGCGATCTTTTGATCTTGATCTTCCGCTCATGACTCAATTGTCAGGAAAAAGATCGCAGCCTCGTTGCACTCGACAGCTCCTACACAGCTCCTGCGCCTCGTCGGAACGGGTCAGTTGCTGGAAGTCTGCTCGGCCAGCGCCACGGCGCGGAACATGGCCCGGCGCTTGTTCAGGGTTTCTTCCCATTCCAGCGCCGGCACCGAGTCGGCGACGATACCGCCGCCGGCCTGTACGTGCAGTTCACCGTTCTTGATGACCGCGGTGCGAATGGCAATGGCGGTGTCCATGTTGCCATTCCAGGCGAAGTAACCCACGGCCCCGCCGTACACGCCCCGCTTGACCGGCTCCAGTTCGTCGATGATTTCCATCGCGCGGATTTTCGGCGCGCCGGACAAGGTGCCCGCCGGCAGGATCGCCCGCAAGGCGTCCATCGCCGTGAGCCCGGCCTTCAACTGGCCGGTGACGTTGGAGACGATGTGCATCACATTGGAATAGCGCTCGATAACCATCTTTTCGGTGAGTTTCACCGAGCCGATTTCCGAGACCCGCCCGGTGTCGTTGCGCCCCAGGTCGATCAGCATCAGGTGCTCGGCGATTTCCTTGTCGTCCGACAGCAGGTCCTCTTCCAAGGCCCGGTCAGCTTCCTCCGTGGCGCCACGGGGGCGAGTGCCGGCGATCGGCCGCACGGTGATCAGGTTGTCTTCGACCCGTACCAGCACTTCCGGCGAACTGCCCACGACATGGAAGTCGCCGAAGTTGAAGAAGTACATGTAGGGCGTCGGGTTGAAACAGCGCAGCGCCCGATAGAGATCGATCGGCGCTGCCTTGAAGTCGATGGACATCCGTTGCGACGGCACCACCTGCATGCAGTCACCGGCGAGGATGTACTCCTTGA
Source organism: Pseudomonas brassicacearum (assembly GCF_918698105.1). Lineage (GTDB taxonomy): Bacteria > Pseudomonadota > Gammaproteobacteria > Pseudomonadales > Pseudomonadaceae > Aquipseudomonas > Aquipseudomonas brassicacearum_F. The sequence goes on from NZ_CAKKMI010000080.1 coordinate 18,087, forward strand.
TGGTATCGACAGCCCGTTCGTAATCGTCCTGGGTGAAACTGGAGCGGAATACCGGGTCGGCCGCCGACTGTTTGCTGAAGTCCAGGCCGGGACGCGGAGTGATCGGCTGACGTAACTTTTCCAACAGTGCTTGCAGGCTTTGTTGACCTTGCTCGTAGGCATCTTCCTGGGACGGATCGGCCAGGACGATGGCGTGCATCTTGCCAGCGAGGTTGTCGAAAACGACGACCGCGTCGGACACCATCAGCAAAATATCCGGCACACCCAGCGGATCGGGGTTCGGGCAGGTGCCCAGGCGTTTTTCCACGTAACGCACGCAGTCGTAGCCGAAATACCCCACCAGGCCACCGTTGAAGCGCGGCAGGCCGGGGATGGTCGGCACGTTGTAACGAGCCTTGAAGGTTTCGACGAACGCCAGCGGGTCTTCGACTTCGAGGCTTTCGATTTCGACACCGTCGTGGGTCACGCTGATGCGATGGTCATGGACCCTCAGCACCGTACGGCACGGCAGGCCGATGATGGAATAACGGCCCCATTTCTCGCCACCCTGCACCGATTCGAGCAGGTAGGAGTTGGGCTGGTCGGCCAACTTGAGGTAGATCGACAGCGGCGTGTCGAAGTCGGCCAGGGTTTCGCAAGCAAGGGGGATGCGGTTGTAGCCGGCAGCGGCTAGACGCAGGAATTCTTCGCGGATCATGGGGTGCCTCGTGGCAAGAGGAGCTGACAGTCAGGTATGCAAACGCGCCGGATAACCGGCCAGGATCACGTCAGGTGCGCCAACGCCAGCGGGCCAGGGCCTTCATGACTTTCATCCAGAGTTTGCGAGTGACCACCACGATGGCGTTTCCAGAAGAGGATTGAACAGCGTCGGGCAACGTTATCTCAGCGGCCGGGTCCAGGCAACCGGGAATTAACAGGCGCAAATCGTCGATCACCAGCGTCGGAAACTCTTCGGCGATTGGCCGGCCGTGGTTGTAGCCGTAACTCAGCGCCACGCATTTGACCCCTGCCGCTTTCGCCGCCAGCACATCGCTGCGCGAGTCGCCGACGAACAAGGACTGGGAGGCCGGGATGTTGGCCATTTTCATCACGAAGAACAGCGCGGCCGGGTCAGGCTTTTTCTGCGGCAAGGTATCGCCGCCGATGATCCAGCGGAAATAGCGGCCGATCTTCATCTGGTCCAGCAACGGCGCAACGAAGCGCTCCGGCTTGTTGGTAATCAGCGCCATTTCCACGCCTTGCTTTTGCAACCACTTGAGGGTGGAGCGCACGCCGGGATAGACCACCGTCAGTTGGTGGTTGCCTTCGTAGGCTTCATTGAACAACGCCAGCGCCCGCTCGGCCTCGGCATCATCGACACCTTGGGCGTCGATGTCATTGGCCAGGGCCCGGCGCACCAGCATTGGCGCGCCATTGCCGACCCAGTGGCGTACCGAATCGAGGCCGGCAGGCGGGCGTCCAAGCTTGAGCAGCATCGTGTCCACCGCCGCCGCGAGGTCCGGGACCGAATCGACCAATGTGCCATCGAGGTCGAACATCACCAGACGCGGCAAGCTGCCGGGGAACAGCTGCTCGAAGCCGCTCATGGGCGCGCCAGGGCCAGTTCGGCGCGCATTTGTGCAATCACCTCTTTGTAGTCGGGTGCATTGAAGATCGCCGAACCCGCGACGAACGTGTCGGCGCCGGCCGCGGCGATTTCACGGATATTGTTCACGTTCACGCCGCCGTCGATCTCCAGGCGGATATCACGGCCCGAGGCATCGATCAGCGCACGGGCTTCGCGCAGCTTGTCGAGCGTGCCCGGGATGAACTTCTGCCCGCCGAAGCCAGGGTTGACGCTCATCAACAGGATCATGTCGACCTTGTCCATCACGTACTTGAGCACGTCCAGGGGCGTTGCCGGGTTGAACACCAGGCCGGCCTTGCAACCGCCTTCGCGGATCAACTGCAGGGAGCGGTCGATGTGCTGCGTGGCTTCAGGGTGGAAAGTGATGTAGGTCGCGCCGGCTTCGATGAAGTCACCGACAATGCGGTCCACCGGGCTGACCATCAGGTGCGCGTCGATCGGCGCGGTGACGCCATACTTGCGCAGCGCCGCACAGACCATCGGGCCGATGGTCAGGTTGGGTACGTAGTGGTTGTCCATGACATCGAAGTGCACGATGTCGGCCCCGGCGGCCAGAACGTTGTCCACTTCCTCGCCCAGGCGGGCGAAGTCGGCAGAGAGAATCGACGGAGCAATAGCGAAGGGCTGCATGACGCACCTGTTTTGAGCGAAATCACGATGGCGCGCATTGTATACCTCAAGATTTGGCGCGCCCACCGTGGCAATCGATCAATACGCCGCGCGGTAGATCTTCTCGATATCGGCGGCGCTCAGTTGGCGTGGATTGTTGCGCATCAGCCGTTCTATTCCCGCCGCTTCCACCGCCATGGAGGGAATCACGTCATCGGTCACGCCCAGGCTGCTGAGGCCGTTGGGTATTTCCACGGCCGCGCACAGCGCAACCATGGCCTCCACGGCTTCGTCGGCAGCCTCAAGATCGCTCAGGTGGGCGGTCTTGAGGCCCATGGCCTCGGCGATGTCACGCATGCGTTCGACACACGCCATCTTGTTCCAGGCCATGACGTACGGCAGCAACAAGGCGTTGGCGACGCCATGGGACACGTGAAAGCGCCCGCCCAACGGATAGGCCAGCGCATGCACCGCGCCGACCCCCGCATTGCCGAATGCCATGCCGGCCATCAGGCTGGCCGTGGCCATGTCTTCACGGGCTTGCAGGTGAGACGGGTTGGCATAGGCCTTGGGCAGCGCGCGGGTGATCAGCTTGATTGCGCCGATGGCCAGCGCATCGGTGATCGGCGAAGCATTGAGCGACAGGTAGGCCTCGATGGCGTGGACCAGCGCATCGACGCCACTGGCAGCCGTGACGCTGCGCGGGCAGGTAAGGGTCATCTGCGGACTGACCAACGCCACGTCCGGCAACAGATAATCGCTGACGATGCCTTTTTTCAGCTGCGCGGCCTTGTCGGAGAGGATCGCCACGTTGGTGACTTCCGAACCGGTACCGGCCGTGGTGGGGATGGCGATCATGGGCGGGCCTTTGCGCGGCACCTGATCGACACCGAACATGTCTTGCAGCTCGCCGTGGTAACCGGCATAGACCCCTACGCATTTGGCGATGTCGATGGCACTGCCGCCGCCGAGACCGATCAGGCCATCATGGCCACCGTCGCGATAGGCTTGCATGCAGTCTTCGACAATGGCGATTTCCGGGTCCGGCATGACTCGGTCGAAAATCTCGTAGTCCCGTCCGCCCAGATGTTGCAGGGCCAGTTCCACGGTGCCGGACTTGACCAACGCCGCGTCGGTCACGATCAGCGGGTTGTCGACGTCCAGACGCGTCAATTCCGCGGCCAGTTGCTCGATGGCAGCGGCACCGGTGATCAGTTTATGGGCGATCTTGAATGAGGAAAGACTCATGTGCGCGGCCTCTTATTCGAGTATGGGCTGGCACAAGGATAGCTCGGTATTGAGGGTTGTCTGCCATTCAGCGTATGAATGCGATAAGGAACCTGTGGATGAGGCCCCTCTGGGAGCGAGCTTGCTCGCGATAGCGGATCAACATTCAACTTCTGTTTTGAATGTATCACCGCTATCGCGAGCAAGCTCGCTCCCACACTGTTTTTGCTTGGGCCTCAGACTTGGGTAGTACGCAGCTTCTCGCTACGCCCGCGCAACCACTCCAGGGTCAGCAACAGGATCACCGAGAAGGCGATCAGCAGCGTCGCCGCGGCGGCGATGGTGGGGCTGAGGTTTTCGCGGATGCCGCTGAACATCTGCCGTGGCAGGGTTGCCTGCTCGGGGCCGGCCAGGAACAGGGTCACCACCACTTCATCGAACGACGTCGCGAAGGCGAACAGTGCGCCGGAGATCACGCCCGGGGCGATCAACGGCAGGGTCACCCGACGAAACGCCGTCAGTGGCGAAGCCCCGAGGCTGGCGGCGGCGCGAACCAGGTTGTGATTGAACCCCTGCAAGGTCGCCGACACCGTGATGATGACGAACGGCACGCCCAGCACGGCGTGGACCACGATCAGCGAGAAGAAGCTGTTGCCCAGCCCCAGCGGTGCGAAAAACAGGTAACTGGCTACGCCAATGATCACCACCGGCACCACCATCGGCGAGATGACCAGGGCCATCACCAGCGCCTTGCCTGGGAAGTCACCACGGGTCAGGCCGATGGCCGCGAGCGTACCGAAGATCATCGCCAGCAACGTCGCCGCCGGGGCCACGATGATGCTGTTTTTCAGCGCCCGCATCCATTCGGCCGAGGCGAAGAAATCGTGGTACCACTGCAGCGAAAAGCCCTGCAGCGGGTACACCAGGAAGCTGCCGGAGTTGAACGACAGTGGAATGATCACCAACACCGGCAGGATCAGGAACAACAGGATCAGCCCGCAGAGTGTGCGCAAGCAGTAGAACCACACCCGTTCGACGGGGGACATGTAAGGACTCACCATTTTCGATCTCCCCTTAGCTCAGGCGCAGGCGACTGGCGCCCACCAGCCAGCTGTAAATCAGATATAGCACGATGGTCGCCAGCAACAGCAGCCCGCCGAGCGCCGTGGCCATGCCCCAGTTGATGCTGGTGTTGGTGTAGAACGCGACGAAGTAGCTGACCATCTGATCGTTCGGGCTGCCCAGCAGTGCCGGCGTGATGTAGTAGCCGATGGCAAGGATGAACACCAACAGGCAACCGGCGCCGACCCCGGCATAGGTCTGCGGGAAATACACCCGCCAGAAACTGGCGAACGGGTGGCAGCCCAGGGAAATCGCCGCACGCATATAGGTTGGTGAGATGCCCTTCATCACGCTGTAGATCGGCAGGATCATGAACGGCAGCAGGATGTGGACCATGGAGATGTACACACCGGTGCGGTTGAACACCAGTTCCAGGGGCTTATCGATGACGCCCATGGCCATCAGCGCACTGTTGATCAGGCCACCGGACTGCAGCAACACGATCCATGCGGCGACGCGCACCAGGATCGAAGTCCAGAACGGCAGCAGCACCAGGATCATCAGCAGGTTGCTCTGGCGCGATGGCAGGTTCGCCAGCAGGTAGGCCAACGGATAGGCCAGCACCAGGCAGATCGCGGTGATCACCAGGCCCATCCAGAACGTGCGGGTGAAGATATCCAGGTAAATCGCCTGGTCGGGGGTGGCCGCGGCCAGTTCGCCGAGGTCATCGATGCGGTGATCGACAGCCGCCAACAGGTAATAAGGGGTGACGTTGCTGGTGTTGCGGCGGATCACCTGCCAGTACGCCGGGTCGCCCCAACGCTCATCGAGGTTTTCCATGGCTTCTTTATAGGAAGCCGGCTCGGTGGCAAACGGCAACGCCCGAGCGGTCTTGGTCAGCAGGCTGCGATAGCCGGCCAGTTCCATGTTCAGGCGCTTGGACAAGTCGCCCAGGGTCTGATTCTTGCGGGCCTCGGCCAGGTCTTCACTGGCAGCCTTGTACACCGGCTCGCCCGGCAAACCACGTCCGTCCCAGGCCGCGACAGCGGTGACAGTACGCGGCATGGCGCCCACCACTTCCGGGTTGTTGACGCTTTTGAACAGCAGCGCCACGATCGGCACCAGGAACACCAGCAACAGAAACAGCACCAGCGGCGCGATCAAGGCCTGGGCCTTCCAGCGGTTGATCCGCTCGGCGTGCTTGAGCCGTTGCTTGAGGGTGGGGCTGGTGCCCGCGTTCAGTGGAACGGCGATGGCCATGGCGAACTCCGCAAATCTTTTTGATCGTTACAGGGGCGGCGGGCCGCCTCTGTTCTTTTGAAACACCCGGGTCGATGGAAGAACCTGTGGGAGCGAGCTTGCTCGCGAGGGCTGCGGCACATTCAAGTATTGATGTGCCTGACAGACCGCTATCGCGAGCAAGCTCGCTCCCACATGGATCTCATCCAGTTTCAGACCGTCGGGTTACTTCGCAGCCCAGGAGTTGAAGCGCTGCTCCAGTTGCTCACCGTTGTCAGCCCAGAAGCTGACGTCGATCTGCACTTGGTTGGCGATGTTTTCCGGGGTGGTCGGCATGTCTTTCAGGACATCCTTGGCCAGCAACGGTACAGCCTGGGTATTGGCCGGACCGTAGGCGATGTTTTCCGAGTAGGTCTTCTGCTGCTGCGGCGCCACCGAGAAGGCGATGAATTTCTTCGCAGCTTCGGCGCGGGTCTTGTCCAGGCCGCGTGGGATGGCCCAAGCGTCGAAGTCGTAGATGCCGCCGTTCCACACCACCTTCAGGTTGCTTTCTTTCTGTACCGCGGCGATCCGGCCGTTGTAGGCCGAGCTCATGACCACGTCACCGGACGCCAGGTACTGCGGCGGCTGGGCGCCAGCTTCCCACCACTGGATGTTCGGCTTGAGCTCATCGAGCTTCTTGAACGCACGGTCCTGGCCGTCTTTGCCAGCCAGCACTTTGTAGACGTCTTTCGGCGCTACGCCATCGGCCATCAGGGCGAATTCCAGGGTGTACTTGGCGCCTTTGCGCAGGCCGCGCTTGCCTGGGAATTGCTTGGTGTCCCAGAAGTCGGCCCAGCTGGTCGGCGCGGTCTTCAGCTTGTCGGCGTTGTAGGCCAGCACGGTCGACCACACGAAGAAGCCCACGCCGCAAGGCTGGATAGCGCCCTTGACGTAATCTTCGGCCTTGCCGAACAGGGCCGGATCGAGTTGTTCGAACATGTCTTCGTCACAACCACGGGACAATTCCGGGGACTCGACTTCCACCAAATCCCAGGAAACGCTCTTGGTATCGACCATGGCCTTGACCTTGGCCATTTCGCCGTTGTACTCGCCGGCCACGATCTTGCCATTGCCGGCCGCTTCCCACGGTGCGTAGAAGGCTTTGACCTGAGCCGCCTTGTTCGCCCCGCCGAAAGACACCACGGTCAGGTCCGGGCCCGCCGCCATCGCGCTTGCCGCACCCATCATGCCCAGGGTCAGGGCTGTGAACTTCAGGGATCTCAACATTTATTGTTCTCTCCACGTGCAGGGTTGGTGTTGGTACAGCAGGGGGCGATCAATTCGCCTCTAGAAGGGGATCGAGCGCACGCACATGCTCGACTTGCCAGCCAAGCGGAACCACGTCCCCGACGGCGAGCCCGGGATCGAGCTCGGCAATCGGCTGTTTCACGAAGAAGTCGTTCTTGCCGCAGACTTCCAGGCGAACCCGGACGTGGTCGCCCAGATAGATGAATTCCGCCACCCTCCCTGAGAAGCGGTTGACACATTGTTCGCTTGCGCCGTTGAGGCTCACCCGCTCCGGGCGAATCGACAGGGTCACCGGCTCGCCGGGCTTGCCGACATTCACCGCCAGTGCCTCGACCTTCTCACCACGCCCCAGCTCCACCAGGCAGCGCTCGCCGGTTTGACTGTGCAGGCGACCGTTGAGACGGTTGTTCTCGCCAATGAAGTTGGCGACGAAGGTGTTTTTCGGTTCTTCATACAGGGTGCGCGGCGGAGCGATCTGCTGGATCTCGCCCTGGTGGAATACCGCCACGCGGTCGGACATGGTCAGGGCTTCGCCCTGGTCGTGGGTCACGTAGACCACGGTCACGCCAAGGCGCTGGTGCAGGTGTTTGATTTCCATCTGCATGTGTTCACGCAGTTGCTTGTCCAGTGCGCCAAGGGGCTCGTCCATCAGCACCAGCTGCGGTTCGAATACCAGCGCCCGGGCCAGGGCTACCCGTTGTTGCTGACCACCGGACAATTGCGCCGGGTAGCGTTGGGCGAAGGTATCCAGCTGGACCATGCTCAAGACGCGCTTGACCCGATCACTCACGTCGCTCTTGTTCAGGCCACGCACCGTCAGCGGGAACGCCAGGTTCTCGGCGACAGTCATGTGCGGGAACAAGGCGTAGTTCTGGAACACCATGCCGATGTCGCGCTTGTGCGGTGGCACATTGTTGATCGAACGCCCGGCCAGCAGGATCTCACCGGCGGTTGGGGTTTCAAACCCGGCGAGCATCATCAGGCTGGTGGTCTTGCCGGAGCCGGAAGGCCCGAGCAGGGTCAGGAATTCGCCTTTGCGAATATCCAGGTTGAGGTCTTTGACGATCAGGTTCTCGCCGTCGTAGCTCTTTTGCACACCACGAAAGCTGACCAGCACATCACTGGCCCCCGCGCTTGAATCGACCTGGCTCATACCCGCACCTTTTGTATTGATGACTGCTTGTGAATCAAGCCTAGTGGAGCCTGGGGCCCGCGCAAATCGGGAGGCAAGAGAGAATCGCCTCAGCCAGATGGAAGAGTCGGGGTAGGGATTGCCCTACAAGGATGGCGGGATTGGGTAAGTGCGGCGGGCAGTTGGCAAAGGCACGCCGCAAGTAGGGGCAAAAGCGCTGTTGGGGCGTGTCGCAAATGGATATGCCGGCACAAAACCTGTGGGAGCGAGCTTGCTCGCGATAGCGTCAGAACACTCAGCATCGATGTTGACTGAGATACCGCTATCGCGAGCAAGCTCGCTTCCACAGGGGGAAATTGCGCACCTTAGAGCAACTTGTGCTCCATCGCATATTTCACCAGCTCCGCCAATGAGGTGATGTTGAGCTTCTGCATCAGCCGCGCCTTGTGGGTGCTGATGGTCTTGCTGCTCAGGGCCAGTTGCTGGGCGATATCGTTGACGTTGGCGCCCTGGGCCAGGCGTTCGAAGACTGAGAATTCACGCTCGGACAGCAGCGAGTGCAGCGGTCGGGTGTCGGTCAGGCCGACTTCAAAAACCATGCGGTCGGCCAGGTCCGGGTCGATGTAGCGGCCCCCGGCCGCGACCTTGCGAATCGCCATGAGCAGCAGGGCCGGGTCGCTGTCCTTGGTCGCGTAGCCGGCGGCGCCGACCTTCAGGGCACGGGCGGCCATTTGCGCTTCGTCATGCATCGACAGCACCAGGATGGCCGGTGGATTGTTCAGCGCCCGGATCCGTGGGATCGCCTCCAGGCCGTTGACGCCCGGCATGGAAATGTCCAGCAGCACCACCTCGCAGGGCACGTGGCGCAAGGTCTCGAGCAACTGCTCGCCATTGCTCGCCTCCCCCACCACCACCAAATCCTTGGCCAGGCCGATCAACTGCTTGATGCCCTCACGGACGATGGTGTGGTCTTCGGCTACCAGTACACGGATCACGTTGTTCTCCAGATTCAGGATCTCATCGCGAGCAAGCTCGCTCCCACAGGGTGTATGTGTACATCTCAATCAATGTGGGAGCGAGCTTGCTCGCGATTGGGCCCACCCAGGCAACCC
>NZ_CAKKMI010000081.1:0-27343 GCF_918698105.1 Pseudomonas brassicacearum
CGATAGCGCCGGATCAGTCAGCATCGACGTTGACTGACCCTCCGCCATCGCGAGCAAGCTCGCTCCCACAGGGGGGGTACATCTGACTCTAGAAATCCCCCCACAACTGCTGCGCCACTGCCAGCGCCACCACTGGCGCGGTTTCGGTGCGCAGCACGCGGGGGCCGAGGCGGGCGGCGTGGTAGCCGGCGGTCTTGGCTTGTTCGACTTCGGCGTCCGACAAGCCGCCTTCGGGGCCGATCAGGAACGCCAGCGTCGACGGTTTGTCATGGCTGACCAGCGGCTCGGCCACCGGATGCAGCACCAGCCTCAGTTCGGCCTCGGCCTGCTTCAACCAGTCAGCCAGCAGCAGGGGCGGGTGGATGATCGGCACGCTCGAGCGCCCGCACTGTTCGCAGGCGCTGATTGCCACCTGGCGCCAGTGCAGCAGGCGCTTGTCGGCGCGTTCGTCCTTGAGGCGCACTTCGCAGCGTTCGCTGAAAATCGGCGTGATCTCGCTGACCCCCAGCTCCGTGGCTTTCTGGATCGCCCAATCCATGCGTTCGCCCCGGGACAGGCCCTGGCCGAGGTGAATGCGCAGCGGCGATTCAGGCTGTCCGGCGAACTGCTCGTCCAATTGCACCCGTACGCGTTTCTTGCCGACTTCGGCCAGGGTGCCGCGAAACTCCTGGCCCGAGCCATCGAACACCTGCACCGCATCGCCCTCGGCCATGCGCAGCACCCGGCCGATGTAGTGGGCCTGGGCTTCAGGCAGTTCGTGGTCGCCGAGGCCCAGGGGCGCGTCGATGAAGAAGCGGGACAGTCTCATGTGGAGTCTCTGCAAGAAAAAATGATCGTGGTTGAAGCTCGCGGCCTCATCGCGGGCAAGCCTTGCTCCCACAGTGGGTTCGCATTTCTCTGTGGGAGCAAGCCTTGCCCGCGATGGCGGTGGTCCAGGCTCAGCCCGGATCGCGATAACCCGGATGAAAGTCCTTCGGCACCGCCACGCTGACCTTGTCCCGGGTGGCGATGTCGATGCCTTCGCTGGCCACTTCGGCCAGGAAATCGATCTGCTCCGGGGTGATGACATACGGCGGCAGGAAATACACCACGCTGCCCAGCGGCCGCAGCAAGGCACCGCGCTCCAAGGCATGCTGGAACACACTCAGGCCGCGCCGTTCCTGCCACGGATAAGCGGTTTTGCTGGCCTTGTCCTTGACCATCTCGATGGCTAGCACCATGCCGGTCTGGCGCACTTCGGCGACGTTCGGGTGATCGGCCAGGTGCGCGGTGGCACTGGCCATGCGCTGGGCCAGGGCCTGGTTGTTTTCGATGACGTTGTCTTCTTCGAAGATATCCAGCGTCGCCAGGGCCGCCGCGCAGGCCAGCGGGTTGCCGGTGTAGCTGTGGGAATGCAGGAAGGCGCGCAGGGTCGGGTAGTCGTCGTAGAACGCGCTGTAGACCTCGTCGGTGGTCACGCACGCGGCCAGCGGCAGGTAACCGCCGGTCAGGGCCTTGGACAGGCAGAGGAAATCCGGGGTGATGCCGGCCTGCTCACAGGCGAACATCGTCCCGGTACGGCCAAAGCCGACGGCGATTTCGTCGTGGATCAGGTGCACGCCATAGCGATCGCACGCCTCGCGCAGCAACTTCAGGTATACCGGGTGGTACATGCGCATGCCGCCAGCGCCCTGGATCAGTGGTTCGACGATCACTGCCGCCACGGTGTCGTGGTGCTCGGCCAGGGTCTGTTCCATGGCTGCGAACATATTGCGCGAATGTTCTTCCCAGCCCATGCCTTCAGGACGGTGGTAGCAGTCGGGGCTCGGCACCTTGATCGTGTCCAGCAGCAAGGCCTTGTAGGTTTCAGTGAACAACGGCACATCGCCCACCGACATCGCCGCGATGGTTTCGCCGTGGTAACTGTTGCTCAGGGTGACGAAGCGCTTCTTGTCCGGTCGGCCGCGGTTGATCCAGTAGTGGAAGCTCATCTTCATCGCCACTTCGATGCAGGACGAGCCATTATCGGCGTAGAAGCACCGGGTCAGGCCTTCGGGCGTCATCTTCACCAGGCGCTCGGACAGCTCGATCACCGGCTGATGGCTGAAGCCGGCGAGAATCACGTGCTCCAACTGATCGACCTGGTCCTTGATGCGCTGATTGATGCGCGGGTTGGCGTGGCCGAACACGTTGACCCACCAGGAGCTGACGGCATCGAGGTAGCGCTTGCCTTCGAAATCTTCCAGCCACACGCCTTCACCGCGCTTGATGGGGATCAACGGCAGCTGTTCGTGGTCTTTCATCTGGGTGCAGGGATGCCACAGCACCGCCAGGTCGCGTTGCATCCACTGGTTATTCAGGCCCATTTACAGTCTCCTCGAGGCGGCTCGCGGCGGGCGCGGGCAAAACAATCGCGCAAGCCTATGCAATGGCGGCCCTGGGGACAACCCATTGTGTCGTTGGCGCTACTTTGAGCGAGGCGATAGACGTCGCTGGCGGCGTTTTGATGGCTGTCGTATTCTTCGCCGTTCCCTGAGCCCACTGGCTCGAAAAACCGCGAGCCTTCTGGCTCGAAAGCTGAAATTTCCTACGTTTTAATCCGGAGTTCGTTGAATGTCTGCTGGTTGGCTGCGCGCCTGTGCGCTGGTGATGATAGGGCTGTTCAGCGTTTCGGCGCTGGCCAAGGACAAACAACCGACGGCCATCGTCATCGGCGGCGGCCTGGCGGGGCTCACGGCGGCCTATGAGTTGCAGAACAAAGGCTGGGGCGTGACGTTGCTGGAAGCCAAGCCAGACCTGGGCGGTCGTTCGGGCATGGCCACCAGCGAGTGGATCGGCAACGAGAAGACCCAGCCGGTGCTGAACAAGTACGTCTCCACCTTCAAGCTGAGCACCACGCCGGCCCCGGAATTCGTACGTACCCCCAGCTATCTGATCGACGGCACCTACTTCACCGCCGCCGACCTGGCGACCAAGCAGCCGGCCACCGCCGAAGCCCTCAAGCGCTACGAAACCACCCTGGACGACCTGGCGCGCTCCATCGAAGACCCGCAGAACCCGGCGGCGACCAGCACGCTGCACGCGCTGGACCAGATCACTGTGTCCAACTGGCTCGACCGCCTGCAACTGCCGGCCACGGCGCGGCAGTTGGTGAACCAGGAAATCCGCACTCGTTATGACGAACCCTCGCGCCTGTCGCTGCTGTATTTCGCCCAGCAGAACCGCGTCTATCGCGGCGTCTCCGACCGCGACCTGCGGGCTTCGCGCCTGCTGGGTGGCAGTCCGACCCTGGCCCAGGCATTCGTCAAGCAACTGAAAACCATCAAGACCAACTCGCCGGTGTCGGCCATCTCCCAGGACAAGGACGGGGTGACCGTCAAGGTTGGCGCCGTTGGCTATCAGGCTGACTACGTGGTGCTGGCGGTGCCGCTGCGGGCGCTGAACAAGATCCAGTTGACCCCGGCCCTGGACGCCCAGCACCAAGGCGCGATCAAGGGCACCAACTACGGCTGGCGCGACCAGATCATGCTCAAGTTCAAGACCCCGGTCTGGGACAGCAAGGCGCGCATGTCGGGCGAGATCTACAGCAATGCCGGCCTGGGCATGATGTGGATCGAGCCGGCCATGAAGGGCGGTGCCAACGTGGTCATCAACCTGTCCGGCGATAACGCTCGGGTGATGCAGGCCTTCGGCGACAAACAGATGGTCGATCAGGTGCTGATCCGCCTGCACGCGTTTTATCCACAGGCCCGTGGCGCGTTCACCGGCTATGAAATCCGCCGCTACAGCACCGACCCGTCCATGGGCGGTGCCTACCTGGCCTTTGGCCCGGGCCAGATCAGCAAGTACTGGCGCCTGTGGGAAAAACCATTGCAGCGCGTAGCCTTTGCCGGTGAACACACTGACACCCTGTATCCGGGTACCCTGGAAGGCGCGTTGCGTAGCGGTCAACGGGCCGCCAGCCAGGTTGAAGACCTGGCGGCGGGCAAGTCGTTCGAACCGGCCAAGGTCGCGCCAGTTGCAGCGGCAGCCGCGGCGGGTGCGGTCGCGGCGAAGAAGGGCAATTTCTTCACCAATCTGTTTGGTGGCTCGGATGACGAGAAAAAGCCGGAGCCGGTCAAGGCGCCAGAGCCGGTAGCGCCTGCTCCAGCGCCTGCACCCGCTCCAGCGCCGGCACCGGTGGAACCACCTGCGCCAGCGCCGGCGAAGGTTGAGCCAGCCAAGAAAGCAGCGACCAAACCCGCGGCAAAAAAACCAGCGGCCAAGGCCCCTGCTAAAAAAGCGCCGGCCAAGGCTCCGGTGAAAAAGGCTGAACCGGTGAAGAAGCCCGCCGCCAAGCCGGCGGCGACTACTGAGACGAAGGCTCAGTAACGGTCAGGTGGAAAGAACGCGGCTCAAGGACCCAATGCTGTTCACTTATGGCAATCGACAAACCCGTGGCGAGGGAGCTTGCTCCCGCTGGGCCGCGAAGCGGCCCCAAAACCTGCAAATGCGGAGCATCAGACACACCGCCCCCGGCGGTTTACGACTGCTTCGCAGCCGAGAGGGAGCAATCTCTGGCCACAGGTCCATCATTTTTCTTAAGTGAATCGCATTGGGCTCAAGGGTCGCTTTTTTAACCAGCATCAAGCGTACCGGTGCCGCCCCTTAAAGCCCGGCGTCACTTGATAAGCGCTACGTCCTACACGCCTTGGTGATATGTAGGAAACTTTCCACCCTTTAACCAGAAGCAGGCTATAGCGCTTACCAAGCCATAAGTCTAGGCTCCTCGAAAAACAGGAGCGCGTATGAAAATACTAATGGCAGTGGTTGTATTGGTTTCGATATATGGATGTGTGTATGGTGAATGTCGGGATCCTTTGACGATTCCGATGATTCCAAAAAGGGATCCGCAGTTAGCACACAAATGCTCCATCGATCCATATAAGCCTGAGTGCTCGGTAAATTAATAATTCAAAGTTTCAGGCTCGTAAACTGGAGCGAACATGAAGCCGCTAGCGGCGTTGATATTCTTGATAATGCTACGCCAGTAGCGGCTGTACTGACGGTCGTATGACATTTAAAAAATACGACCCTCAATTGGCGTACAGATGCGATATGGATCCTTACAGGTCCGAATGCCCCATTTAAGTAACATTACCTAGTAAGATTTTTAGAGGGGGGTAACGAAAATGACCACGTATGAATTGGCACGTCCTCAAACAGGATCCTGACCCGCTTTGGCTTCGACATACGTCCCGGAACGAAACCAAAGCGGGCCCAGCGGAGGTTTCCTGTTCGCATGTCAAAAATGACCAAGTTTCCATCGTCTTGCATGGTCATACAAGTGTTATACCAAAGTGACTTGTCAGTACTGTGGGTGCTTTCGGCGATCCACAATCGCCGTCTGGACGGATCATAAAGAAAGCCGCTGTTGCTGACGACGAATTGCAGAGGCTCACGCATTCTCCTTGGATACAATGTGATGCTGTAAGGTTGTTTATCACCAGCGGTCCAGATAATTGCCTCGCGGTCCTTTATTACCAAGTTTCCATCGGCCTGTAAGATCAATCGGAACCGCCCATTGCTGGATTTCAGGTATTGCCCCGGGGACATCGTTTGATTAGGCGGTAGTTGCGGCGAGCCGCTAGCTTTGAAAAGGGGTATAACGAAGAGCCATTTTGTTCACCTTGTTCAATGAGTTCTTGAGCGCTCATTTAATCAAGGGTAAAAGCGGACATAGCGATACATATGTATTGCATGGAAAAAATACTGAGCGGCGGTAATGGCTCCCAGCGCGGTCCCCTATGGGAGCGAGCCTGCTCGCGATGGGGTCCGTACAGGCACCCAACAGCTGCTTGCACCCCTCGCCATCACCCACCGTTTGCCACCGTTTGCCCTTTAATCTTTCCTTAACCCACCCCCTCCAGACTGATGATCGTATTTCTCGATATTTCAAAGCGAAATTTTCCGCTTTAAATCGATAGATAACTCGCTAGTCTTGGTCGCAGTTTTTACAGGAAATGAGCAATGCAGCTACGCAACTCTTCTTCTCGCTATGGCTGGGTCAGTATCGCTGTGCACTGGGGCGTTGCGCTGGCCGTGTATGGGCTGTTTGCCCTGGGCCTGTGGATGGTTGGCCTGGATTACTACAGCACCTGGCGCAAAGACGCACCGGACCTGCACAAGAGCATTGGCCTGGTGCTGCTGGCGGTCATGTTGCTGCGGGTGATCTGGCGCGTTGTCAGCCCGCCGCCGCCGACCCTGCCAACCTATGGCCGCCTGACCCGCGCCAGCGCCAAGCTCGGTCATAGCGCCCTGTATCTCGGGTTGTTCGCCGTGATGATTGCCGGTTACCTGATTTCCACCGCAGACGGTGTCGGGATCCCGGTGTTTGGCCTGTTTGAAGTACCCGCGCTGGTGTCCGGACTGCCCGATCAGGCAGACGTCGCCGGTGAGATTCACTTTTACCTGGCATGGGCGCTGGTTATTTTTTCCGGCCTTCATGCGTTAGCAGCATTGAAACACCACTTTATCGACCGTGACGCGACCCTCAAGCGAATGCTGGGGCGCCAAGCCTGATGTTCAACCTCGACTCCAAAGGAATAGAAAGCATGTTGAAAAAGACGCTCGCCGCTCTGGCAATCGGTTCTGCCCTGCTGTCGGCCGGTCAGGCCATGGCTGCCGACTACGTAGTCGACAAGGAAGGCCAGCACGCCTTCGTCGACTTCAAGATCAGCCACCTGGGCTATAGCTACATTACCGGTACCTTCAAGGACATCGACGGCAAGTTCAGCTTTGACGCCGCCAAGCCTGAGGCCAGCAAGATCGAGTTCAACGTGAATACCGCCAGTGTGTTCACCAATCACGCCGAGCGCGACAAGCACATCGCCAGCGCTGACTTCCTGAACGCCAGCAAATTCGGCAAGGCCACCTTCGTTTCCACCAGCGTCAAGCCCACTGGCAAGAACGCTGATGGCAAGGACACCGCCGATGTGGCCGGTGACCTGACCCTGCTGGGCGTGACCAAGCCGGTCGTGGTCAAGGCCACCTTCCTGGGTGAAGGCAAGGATCCATGGGGCGGCTACCGTGCTGGCTTCGAAGGCACCACCAGCATCAAGCGTTCGGACTTCGGCAAGCAGAAAGACCTGGGTCCAACCTCCGATGCGGTCGAACTGTACGTCTCGTTTGAAGGTGTCAAAGCGAAGTAACCTTCGCGCCTGACAAAAAACGCCCCTGGTCTTGCGATCAGGGGCGTTTTTTATTGCCCGGATTCGGGCAACACGGAGAACCCTGTGGGAGCGAGCTTGCTCGCGATGGCGTCATACCAGCCGACTTCGATGTTGACTGATATATCGCTATCGCGAGCAAGCTCGCTCCCACATTTGGAATTGTGTTGGACCAAAAAAATGCCCCGGGTCGCGAGACCCGGGGCATTTTGTACGGCTTGGAAAAACTCAGCGATTGCGCGTCAGCAGCGCTGGTTTTTCGCCCCGTGGACGGCTTGGCAGTTGATCCAGCTGTTCAGGCGTCGGGAAGCGATCGGCTTTCGATTCCTTGTGCATGATCTTCGGCTGGTTGCTGCGCGGGTTCTGCACGGCGGGTTCCTGGCGAGGAGGCTGGTCGTCACGGGCCGGGCGACGCGGGCGGGTGTCGTCGCGACGGGCCTGGCCGTCACGCGGGGCGCCGTTGCGTGGGCCGCTGCGCTTGGCCGGTGGCGTGCCGGTGGACGAGCCGTTGCTGTTGCGCGGACCGTTCTGGCGACCCTGAGGCTGGCCAGTGCGCGGAGCGCCTGCACCGGCGCCCTGTGCCGGGGCGCCCGGACGGCGACCACGACCCTGGGCCGGTTTCTGCTGTGGCACGTAATCGACGCGGTTGCCGAAATTATCGATATCGTCGTCCAGGAACTCGTCCGGGGCACGATCGGCTGCGGCGCGCGGGGCTGGGCGCTGCTGTTCACGGGCTGGCGTGCCTTCGCGGGGCTTCTGCTCGCGGGCTGGGCGTTCGCCGCGGCCATTGCTGTTGCTGGCCGATTTTTCCTTGCCCTTGTCCTTGCCCTTGTCTTTGCGGCCGCCGCCGCCACCGCCGCCATTCGGACCGTCACCGCGCGGGCCACGGGCATTGCGCGGATTGCGCACGTCCGGACGTTCGCGTACTTCAGGCTTCTCGGCCTCGATGGTGCTGGCGTCGAAGCCCATCAGGTCGCCGTCGGCAATTTTCTGCTTGGTCATGCGCTCAATGCTTTTGAGCAGCTTTTCTTCGTCGGGTGCGACCAGCGAGATCGCTTCGCCCGAACGACCGGCCCGGCCGGTACGGCCGATACGGTGCACGTAGTCTTCATCGACGTTTGGCAGCTCGAAGTTGACCACGTGAGGCAACTGGTCGATGTCCAGGCCGCGGGCCGCGATGTCGGTAGCCACCAGGATGCGCACTTCGCCGGCCTTGAAGTCGGCGAGGGCCTTGGTGCGAGCGTTCTGGCTCTTGTTACCGTGGATCGCCACAGCCGGCAGGCCGTGCTTGTCCAGGTACTCGGCCAGGCGGTTGGCGCCGTGCTTGGTGCGGGTGAACACCAGGACCTGTTCCCAGGCACCGGCAGTAATCAGGTGCGCCAGCAGGGCACGCTTGTGGCTGGCCGGCAGGCGGAAAACGCGTTGCTCGATGCGCTCGACCGTGGTGTTCGGCGGCGTGACTTCGATGCGTTCCGGGTTGTGCAGCAGCTTGCCGGCCAGGTCGGTGATGTCCTTGGAGAACGTCGCCGAAAACAGCAGGTTCTGACGCTTGGCGGGCAGGCGGGCGAGGACTTTCTTCACGTCATGGACAAAGCCCATGTCGAGCATGCGGTCGGCTTCGTCCAGCACGAGGATTTCCACGTGGGACAAATCGACGCTGCCCTGGCCGGCCAGGTCAAGCAGGCGACCGGGGCAGGCCACCAGTACATCGACGCCACGGGACATGGCCTGGACTTGAGGGTTCATGCCCACGCCGCCAAAAATGCAGGCGCTGACGAACTTCAGGTCGCGAGCGTAGACCTTGAAGCTCTCGTGTACCTGGGCCGCCAGTTCGCGGGTTGGGGTCAGGACCAGTACGCGCGGTTGGCGCGGGCCATGACGCTGGGATTTGTCTGGGTGACCGTTGGGGAACAACCGTTCCAGGATCGGAAGGGCGAAACCGCCGGTTTTACCAGTACCTGTCTGCGCCGCGACCATCAGGTCGCGACCTTGCAACACGGCGGGAATGGCCCGCTGTTGCACCGGGGTAGGCTGGGTATAGCCGGCGGCTTCGATGGCGCCGACTAAAGCCTCGGAGAGACCGAGGGAAGCAAAGGACATGAGTAATCCTGTTTTAGTGAGGGCCTGGCCCAATGGGATAGTCTTGCCTGGCGCGAATGACGTTCAATAAAAAAGACGTCATCCCGTCCGGTCCTGCCGGGCCTTGAAGGCGCTTCCGGACAAGGCTCGCGCGGGCCGTAGGCGGCGCTGTAGCGGTGTCGGGATGCCTTTTGCAAGGCCGGGCGTCCGGGCGTGAGCCTGGCGGGAAGGCCGGAGTATAACAGAGCAAACGCCGTGCGCCGCTTTCCTGCTGCTCAACGGTTTATTTCAACGTTGACCCTGGCCGGGCGAGGTGGCCTCGGCCATCGGTCCGGCGCCGTAGCGGGCGCTCAGTTCGGCATAGGCCGGTTCGCGCTTGAAACGCTTGAGTTCGGCACTGAAACGTTGCACCAGCAAATCCATCCCGGCGTTGCGCCGCACCGCCAGGTATTGGCTTTGACGGCTCACGACCATCGGGTTTTCGGTGATCTGGTCGCCCAACTGCATTTGTTCGAGCACATGTCGGCCCACCCTGCGGTCGGTGATGAGCAGGTCGATGCGTCCCAGCTGCAACTTGCCGAAATTGGCTTCGTGGGTGGGTGCCGTTTCCCGGGTGAACAGGGTCGACTCCCTGAAGGCCTGGCTATAGAGATAACCGGGTGAGGTGCCGACGGTCAGGCCGCCCAGGTCATCGAGCGTGCGAAACGGATGGGGCCGGGCATTGGCGTAGAACATCACGAACTCCACGTCCGACAGCGGTTCGCTGGGGTAAAGCAGCATGGCATCACGCTCATCGCTGTGGAAAATATCCAGCGCACCGTCCGCCAACCCTTGCTCCAGCATCACCAGGCAACGCTTCCACGGCAGGAATTGCCATTCCACGTCGATGCCCAGGCGCTTGAACACGATGGCGGTGGTTTCGTAATCCAGGCCCAGCATCTTGCCGTTTTCTTCATAGACATACGGGGCCCAGGGTTCGGTAACAATGCGCAACTTCTCGGCCTGGGCAACCATGCTCAGGCACAAGAGAAGAAGGGCGGTCAGCAACTGGACAATGACGGGCATGGCCTGAGGTTACGACGAGAGCTCATCAAATAGCTAGAGCGCTCTGGCCTGCGCCCTGGTGGCCTGCCTGCGGTGTTCATGGATGGCTCAGCGACGCTCACCGGTGCAAGCGTATTGCAGGTCGGGCCGTTGCCAGACAACTGAATAAAAAAGGCCTTGGCGTTGGCCAAGGCGTTTTTGGTCCAAACCGCAGCAGCATTCAGCGCGGCAGCTTGAGGTTATTCCATACCGCGAGGCTGGGCTCGGCCTGGTTAAGGGTATAGAAATGCAGCCCCGGAGCACCACCTTGAAGCAAGCGCTCACACATTTGCGTGATGACTTCCTCGCCAAAGCTCTGGATGCTGGAGGAGTCGTCGCCATAGGCTTCCAACTGCTTGCGAACCCAGCGTGGGATTTCTGCACCGCATGCGTCGGAGAAGCGCGCCAGCTTGCTGTAGTTGGTGATCGGCATGATTCCCGGCACCACAGGAATGTCGACGCCCAGCTTGCGTATGCGCTCGACGAAGTAGAAGTAACTGTCGGCGTTGAAGAAGTACTGGGTGATCGCACTATTGGCGCCAGCATTGGCCTTGCGGACGAAGTTGCGCAGATCGTCTTCGAAATTGCGCGCCTGGGGGTGCATTTCCGGATACGCAGCCACTTCGATGTGGAAATGCTCGCCGGTTTCTTCACGAATGAAGCTCACCAGTTCGTTGGCGTGGCGCAGCTCACCGCTGGCCATGCCCATGCCCGATGGCAGGTCGCCACGCAGGGCAACGATGCGCTTGATGCCAGCGGCCTTGTACTGGGTCAGCAGGCTGCGCAGGTCGTCCTTGCTGTCGCCCACGCAAGACAGGTGAGGGGCGGCCGGGACTTTGACTTCGCTTTCGAGCTGCAACACGGTGTTCAGGGTGCGGTCACGGGTCGAACCGCCAGCGCCATAGGTGCAGGAGAAGAAGTCGGGGTTGTAGCTGGCCAACTGACGGGCAGTGGCGATCAGTTTTTCATGCCCAGCATCGGTCTTCGTCGGGAAGAACTCGAAGCTGTAGCGACGGTCTTGGGACATGGTCATATCCTTGGAAACTCGTAAGCCGGAGAGGCTCGCATATCCCTTGTGGGAGCGGGTTTATGTGGGAGCGAGCCTGCTCGCGATTGGCATCGCCTCGGTCCGATAGTTGGATCGAGGTGTCTGCATCGCGAGCAAGCTTTGCTCCCACAGGCCCGTTCCCAAAGGGCGGGCGCCTATTAGTAGCGGTAAGCGTGCGGCTTGAACGGGCCTTCGACGGTGACGCCGATGTAGTCAGCCTGTTGCTTGGTCAGCTTGGTGACCACGCCGCCGAAACCGCGGACCATTTCCAGGGCCACTTCTTCGTCGAGTTTCTTGGGCAGTACTTCCACGGTCAGGCGCTCGGCTTTCTGGGCCGGCGACAGGTCGGCATATTTCTGGCCGAACAGGAAGATCTGGGCCAGGACCTGGTTGGCGAACGAGCCATCCATGATGCGGCTTGGGTGGCCGGTGGCGTTGCCCAGGTTAACCAGGCGGCCTTCGGCCAGCAGGATCAGGTAGTCGTCGTTCTGTGGGTCGAAGCTGCCGGTGCCGGTGCGGTGCACCTTGTGGACCTGCGGCTTCACTTCTTCCCATGCCCAGTTCTTGCGCATGAAAGCGGTGTCGATTTCATTGTCGAAGTGACCGATGTTGCAGACCACGGCGCGCTTCTTCAGGGCCTTGAGCATGTTGGCATCGCAGACGTTGACGTTGCCAGTGGTGGTCACGATCAGGTCGATCTTGCCTAGCAGGGCCTTGTCGATGCTGGCTTCGGTACCGTCGTTGATCCCGTCGATGAACGGCGAAACCAGCTCGAAACCGTCCATGCAGGCCTGCATGGCGCAGATCGGGTCGACTTCGGACACCTTGACGATCATGCCTTCCTGACGCAGGGACTGGGCCGAACCCTTGCCCACGTCACCGTAGCCGATCACCAGCGCCTGCTTGCCCGACAACAGGTGGTCGGTGCCGCGCTTGATGGCGTCGTTGAGGCTGTGACGGCAGCCGTACTTGTTGTCGTTCTTGCTCTTGGTCACAGAGTCGTTGACGTTGATGGCCGGGATCTTCAGCTCGCCCTTGGCCAGCATGTCCAGCAGGCGGTGCACGCCAGTGGTGGTTTCTTCGGTCACGCCGTGGACCTTGTCCAGCACGGTTGCGTATTTCTTGTGCAGCAGCTCGGTCAGGTCGCCGCCGTCGTCGAGGATCATGTTGGTGTCCCACGGCTGGCCATCCTTGAGGATGGTCTGCTCCAGGCACCACTCGTACTCTTGCTCGGTCTCGCCTTTCCAGGCGAATACCGGGATACCGGCGGCGGCGATGGCGGCAGCGGCCTGGTCCTGGGTCGAGAAGATGTTGCAGGACGACCAGCGCACTTCGGCACCCAGGGCAACCAGGGTTTCGATCAGCACGGCGGTCTGGATGGTCATGTGGATGCAGCCGAGGATCTTCGCGCCCTTGAGCGGTTGCTCGCCGGCATATTTGCGGCGCAGGCCCATCAGGGCTGGCATTTCGGATTCGGCGATGATGATTTCGCGACGGCCCCAGGCAGCCAGGGACATGTCGGCGACTTTGTAGTCGGTAAAATCGGCAGGCGTGATAACAGCGCTCATGAAGAGCCTCCATTCGTAATGTATGCGAATGGGCGCCGTTGTGCGTTTAGTGTCCGTGCGGGGAGCCCCGTACAAACAACGCCCCATCCGAGCCTGACAGGTCGAGCCTGCTGCAGCGCCCCTCGGACAGGTGGCGGGAACGGCCCAAAGGGTGGACCGAGGTAAAGCGGTGGCGATTATAACGGGCTAATCGGATCTTCCAAAAGGGTTTCTGTCGGCAAATCGAAATTGCCGATGACCGTCATAGGGCCCGCGACGTAGAGCCTGGCCCTGCGGTCTGCCATGATGCAGCAATCCAACGGCCAGACACTCAGGAGTGATCATGAATTTCCACACCCGCAAATGGGTCAAGCCCGAAGACCTCAACCCCAACGGCACGCTGTTCGGCGGCAGCCTGTTGCGCTGGATCGACGAGGAGGCGGCGATCTACGCCATCGTCCAGCTCGGCAACCAGCGGGTGGTCACCAAGTACATCTCGGAAATTAACTTTGTCAGCGCCTCGCGCCAGGGTGACATCATCGAGCTGGGCATCACCGCCACCGAGTTTGGCCGTACTTCCATCACCCTGACCTGCGAGGTGCGCAATAAAATCACCCGCAAGAGCATCCTGACCGTGGAGAAAATGGTCTTCGTCAACCTCGGCGAAGACGGCCTGCCCGCGCCTCACGGGCGGACCGAGATCACCTACGTCAAGGATCAGTTCAAGGATGATGTCGTCGTGTGAGATCGGCGGTACCCCTATCGCGAGCAGGCTCGCTCCCACACGGGTTTCTGTTGAGCGCAAAATGTGCGGCTGCTGAAGATCAACGGTGGGAGCGAGCCTGCTCGCTATGGCGATTTAAGGCCGCACTGAACAGCGCCGGGCGCCGCGTGTCGTAGGTACATCACGCCACCGGTTCAGGAGCTGTATGGACACCCATAAAGAAGGCAAGACCCCTGATCTCTCGGCTCAGGAGCAGCATGAAGTCGACCGCAACCAGCCGCCGCGGGCGGCCGTGTTGCATGAAATCATCCGCACCCAGGGCAATCTGGAGCTGGAGCGCAGCATCGCCGCGCTCTGGTGGTCGGCCCTGGCGGCGGGGTTGACCATGGGCCTGTCGCTGATGGCGATGGGGTTGCTCAATGCCCGGTTGCCAGAGGGCGAGGCCTTCAAGGTGATAGCCAGTTTCGGCTACTGCGCCGGTTTTCTCGCGGTGATCCTGGCCCGCCAGCAACTGTTCACTGAAAACACCCTGACCGCCG
Organism: Pseudomonas brassicacearum; assembly: GCF_918698105.1. Classification (GTDB taxonomy): domain Bacteria; phylum Pseudomonadota; class Gammaproteobacteria; order Pseudomonadales; family Pseudomonadaceae; genus Aquipseudomonas; species Aquipseudomonas brassicacearum_F. Next base: position 14,208 of record NZ_CAKKMI010000081.1, read on the forward strand.
TGTTGCCGATCATGAGCAAGCCCACGCTGGGCAATTTCGGCCGGCTGTTGCGGCTATGGGGCGTGGTGCTGGTGGGTAACCTGTGTGGCACCTTGCTGGTGGCCTACGTGATGTTGCACTTGCCGATCTTCGATCAGCGCACCGACCAGGCTTTCCTGGAGATCGGCCGCAAGGTCATGGAGAACGACACTGGCCAGATGTTCGCCAAGGGCATCATTTCCGGCTGGATGATCGCCACCATGGTCTGGATGATCCCGTCCATGGAAAGCGCCAAGATGTGGATCATCATCCTGATCACCTACCTCATGGCGCTCGGGGATTTCACCCACATCGTCGTCGGCTCGGCCGAAGTCTCATACCTGGTGTTCGCTGGCCAGTTGTCGTGGGAGGATTTCTGGATGGTGTTCGCCGGGCCGACGTTGGCGGGGAATATCGTTGGCGGGAGCTTTATCTTCGCCTTGATCAGCCATGCGCAGATCCGCAGCGAAGTAGGCCAGCCCGAAGGTAAACATTCAGATACGACAGGGCAACGCATCGACTCGGAGTAGTCGGGAACCTGGCCCAGGCTCCCGGCTTGAGAGGCGCTTATTTGAACTGCATGTTGCGCAGTGTCTTGCGGGTTATTGAGTTTGGATCAAGCATCCCCGTATAGCGCGATCTATAGTTCGCGATGACAGGCTCGAGTGCGTCGTTGAACGCTTCTTGGCTGCGCGCCTCCTTCAGTTCCCGGATGGCGCCTTTGATCAGCTTGATGTTCGAGTCGGGCTGGCCGCCACGATAGAGCTCGGGGTACAGCACGTATCGCGCGACGTTATCGACGCGCGTGGCGATGTCCCGCTGGTTCATTTCCTCGACGGCGTGACGCGTTACCTCGGAAATTGCGCTGGGCGCGCCTTTGTCCCACTCGGCGGCGGCCTGCAGGAACTGCATGAAATCCGGGTCATTGCCGTGATTGAGGCGTTTTGCCAGCCATTCCAGCTTGCCGGACTGATCCGCCAGTTGGTCGAGGGCCCAAATGGCCATGTGGATTTGCCGGGTCGGTTCAAGCCTGGTGGACGTGTCGTTGGCCTCCTGAATCGCTTGTTTCAATTGCGTCAGAGCCTGTTGTGCCTGTCGCCTGAAGGCGATCACCTCAGTACAGGTTTCGTCGTTCTCCAGTTTTGCGCTTAGCTGCTCCAATGCTTTGTCGTCCAACGCCAACAGGGCGGCCTCGATTGAGGCAAACCGGAAGGTTTGCTGTGTGGCGTTACGCTTGTCCAGATAGGTTTTGACAGTCGTGCCCAGCTCTCCCTGGAGATGATTCTTGGTCTCCTTGGGCATGCTGAAGTTGACCGTTCCTTTCAATAGGCCACGGTAATCGCCCTTATTGGTGTTCAGCGGCACGATGACGGTTTGGTCGGCAAAACGCTTCATTTCTTCGGCATTCAGCGCAGAAAGGGCCGTATGGGGCGCCTTGAGGAATTTATCGGTCAGCGCCGATATTCCCGTACCTCGCTGGATATGTTTATCCGATTCTTTGGTCTCGAATACCAGGATCAAGGGCTCCCCGTCCGGGATCGGACTCATGGGGGTAATCGGGTTGTAGAGAGCCGGTATCGGTGTGTTGTTGAGGATGCCGCCATCGGCAAATGCCGTGGTTGTATCCGTCAGTTGAAATGGCTGCCCTTGCAGGGTCGGCTTGCTGAACACCACCGGCAGCGACGCGGAGATATGGGCTGCCACGGCAATGTCCAAATCCGGGGTCAGGCCTGCACTGAAGACCACCAATTGCGCGCCGTCCTCGAACATGGCGGTGCCGGTGATTTCCACTGTCTTGATCTGCGGGATTTCCTTGCTCAGGGCCGCCAGGTCGGCAAAGGTGACGTATTGGTTCCTTTCCACATTGGCCACGGCGTGTCGCGCTGCTTCGCTAAGAGGCTTCGGGTGTTCCTTGCAACGCTGCAAAAGCGCTGCGCAGGACTCCTCCCGAATCAGCTTCTCCAGCGGTACCCCCTTGGAGCCCAGGCGTGGCAACAGATCACACAGCAATTGCGCCAGCGGAAGTTTTTTCAGTTTCTCGCCCAACTTCGACCATTCGTCCTGCTTTTTTGAAACGTCGGAATGGGGGCTGTTGAGCAAGGTAATGAGGGAAATGTCGTCAGAGATCCTGTCGAAGCCGGCGTGATTCATGCCACTGGCGAGTAAGGCGGCCGATATGGCGCCTGCGGAGGAACCAGAAATCGTCTGGATAAGGTCCATGACTCCGGCGGTTTCGAGCGTATCGACGAACCCGGAATAAGCCACCCCCTTGGCGCCACCGCCGCTCAGGATCAGGTCGGTAATAGGGGGACGATTCATCGTGGCTTTGACACTCCCGTCGCCATATCGAACGAGGGATATCGAGCGGTCTGTCGCACCGCATACCAACGGGTTGGGACGTTCGATGTTCGCTTGTTGTGTGATCTGTCCGGTGTTCTCGAAAGTGTTCTCGAAAGAGCGATGGGGAAGGGTTTGTCGCGAGATTGGGATTGGCATTCTGGTTCGTTCGTTGTAGCCGTGGAGGACCGAACTCTAAGCAAAATCCGAGGGCTTATTGCGTCATGACTCAATTGGTCAAACATCCGCCGGCTGCAAGCAGCACTCGGCGGATTTCAATGAAAGTGCCCTGGAACAAGGCTTCTGGACGGCAGGTAAAACAGCCTGCGCGGATGGAGAAAAATTCTTACTGAAGGCGTCGCCCATTCACTCATAGGCAGGGCCGATTTCTCAGGCCATCAAACAGCGACGGCCGAACGTCGTTGTCGATGGATAAAGAACAGGGCGGTCAATACCGTGAGGCCGCTGACGAATGCTCCGGTCCACGGCAAGTCCGCCAGGTCGGCACCACTGGCAACGACCAACCCGCCGATCCACGCCCCGGCCGCGTTGCCGAGGTTGAAGGCACTCTGGTTCAGGGTCGAGCCGAGGTTCGGCGCCTCAAAGGCCTGGTCGATGATCAGCAGTTGCAGGATCGGGCACAGGGCGAAGGCGAAAATTCCCCACAGCACCAGGGTGATCGCCGCCGGAATCACCGATTGGCTGGTCTGGCTGAACGCCGCCAACACCAGCACCACGGCCAGGGCCATGCCCACCAGCGACGGCAACAGGCGCCGGTCCGCCAGGCGCCCGCCGAGGAAACTGCCCGCTGTCAGGCCGACACCGAACAACAGCAGCATGACGGTGATGCCGTGGGGGCTGACGCCGGTGATGTCCTGCAGGATCGGCGCGATGTAGGTGAACACGCTGAACAAACTGGTGGAGGCCAGTACGCTCATGCCCAGGGCGAGCAACACGTTGACCTTGCCCAGCACCTTGAACTCGCTGGCCAGGTTGGCTTTGTCCATGGGGATTTCCTTTGGCAGCCAGGCCCATTGGGCGATGGCGGCGATCACGCCGATCACCGATACCGCCCAGAACGTCGAACGCCAACCGGCGTATTGCCCCAACGCCGTGCCCAACGGTACGCCCAGCACGTTCGCCAGGGTCAGGCCGGTGAACATCATGGCAATCGCCTGGGCCCGTTTGTTCGGTGCCACCAGCCCGGCCGCCACCACCGAACCGATGCCAAAGAACGCTCCGTGGCACAGCGCAGTAATGACCCGGGCGGCCATCAGCGTGGCGTAGTTCGGCGCCAGGGCGCAGAGCATATTACCGAGGATGAACATCAGGGTCATGCCCAGCAGCGTGGCCTTGCGCGGCATATTGGCGGTGCCGATCGCCAGGATCGGCGCGCCGAACACCACGCCCAGGGCGTAGCCGGTGATCAGTAGTCCGGCCTGGGGGATGCTCACGGCCAGGTCCCGGGCGACATCGGGCAACAGGCCCATGATGACGAATTCAGTCGTGCCAATGCCGAAAGCGGCGACGGCCAAAGCAAGCAAGGCGAGTGGCATGCGCAAGGTCTCTGTCTGTAGTCTTGACGCTCTGATCAGGCATACGCATGCCGGCGTCCCCATTCGAGTGAGCGGGGCAACAGCGAGATTATTGGAATAGGTGTATGCGCAACTGAGTGCGGCGTGGTCGGCTTGCAGTATAAACGATAGCGAATCCATTCATGAGCCTTGCTGAGCGTAGGAGCTGAGGAGTGCAACGAGGCTGCGATCTTTCCACCGACAATTGAGTCTGGAGTGAAAGATCAAAAGATCGCAGCCTTTGGCAGCTCCTACGGGGGCGGGGACAAGACAAGGAGTGTGCCGTGCTTGCAACGGTCTTGGTGTTGGTAGCGGCGTTGTTGCATGCGGCATGGAATACGCTGATCAAGTTCAGCGGCGAGCGTTTGCTGGTGGTGGCCTGCATGGACAGCGTCGCCTTGCTGTTCGTGGCGTTGGCACTGGGTTTCGTGGCGTTGCCGCCGATGGCGATCTGGCCGTGGATCCTGGCGTCGGCGGCGTTCGAGCTGCTCTATCGCTATTTGCTGATCCAGGCATATCGGGTCGGTGATCTGGGGCTGGTCTATCCGCTGATGCGCGGCCTGTCGCCGCTGGTGGTGCTGGCCCTGACATTTATGTTCGCCGGTGAAGCCCTGACGACCCAGCAGGTCATCGGCATTTTGCTGATCCCGTTCGGCATGCTTTGCCTGTTGTGGCAGGGCGGTGGCGGCGAGCGGCTGCCCTGGTCGATGCTGCCGGTGGTGGCACTGATCGGTCTGTGCATCGGGTGCTACACCTTTATCGACGGCCACGCTCTGCGGCGTTGGTCCCATCCGCTGGATTACCTGGTCTGGGTCACGCTGCTCAGTGCCTGGCCATTCCCGTTGCTGGCGCTGGTGAGCAAGCGGCCGGCCTTCATGCGGTTCTGGCGTGAGCAGTGGCGGTTGGGATTGGCAGTCGGATTCTGCGTATTGTTCAGCTACGCTCTGGTGCTGTGGGCCATGCAACTGGGCTCGATCGCCGAAGCGGCGGCGCTGCGGGAGATCAGCGTGATCCTCGTGGTGCTGTTCGGCATGCGTTACTTGAAAGAACCTTTCGGCTTGCCGCGGCTCTTAGCCTGCGGGCTGGTATTGGTTGGCATGCTGGTGATGAAGTTCTGACCGACACCCGAACTCGCGATTTTCTATAAAACTCAAAGAAGGAACTGCGTCAATGACGGTTGCCCTGTGGTGTATCTTGATTGCCTTTCTCCTGCCTTACCTGTGCGTCGCCATTGCCAAGATTGGTGGACGATACAGGCTGGCAGATAACCACGATCCTCGGGACTTTCTGGACTCACTCGAAGGTGCGCCTCGGCGGGCATACGCTGCGCAACTGAACAGCTTTGAAATCAGCCCGTTTTTTGCCGCCGCCGTGATCGTCGCGCACCTGGCCGGCAATGCCGAGCTGGTGACCATCAATGTGCTGGCGGTGCTGTTCATCACCAGTCGCCTGCTCTACATCATTTGCTACCTGGCTGACTGGGCGACTCTACGTTCGCTGATGTGGTTCGTGGGGGCGGGGTTGGTCTTGAGTTTCTTCTTTGTTTCGGTCTGAGCCTGGTTTCGGATTTTTGGCGTTTTGGCTGGCCTCTTCGCGAGCAAGCTCGCTCCCACAGTTGATCTCGGTGAATACATATTTTGTGTACACAACCGATCCAATGTGGGAGCGAGCTTGCTCGCGATCGGGGCCCTAGGGATTGGCGGTCACCGCATTCGCCACCTGCGGCACTTGCGGCAACGCCATGCCCTTGGGCCAGAGCATCCAGATCTGGCCCTGTTGCTTCATGTCCCCGGCCAGTTGCCCGGCCGCCTCGCCCGTGCCCCAGAACAGGTCCGCGCGTACTTCGCCGGCAATTGCACCGCCAGTGTCCTGGGCGGCGACGGGCCGGTTCAAGGTGCTGCCGTCGGGGCGCGTGGTGGATAGCCAGAGCAGGCTGCCCAGCGGAATCACCTTGCGATCCACCGCCACGCTGTAGCCGGCGGTCAGCGGGACATTCAGCGAGCCTCGCGGACCTTCGTTGCTGTCGGGGTTACGGTTGAAGAACACGTAGCTGGGGTTGCTGCCCAGCAATTCAGGAATGCGGTTCGGGTTGGCCTTGGCCCAGGCACTGATGGTGCCCATGGTCACGTCCTCTTTCTTCAGCTCACCCTGCTCGACCAGCCAGCGCCCGATAGGACGGTAAGGGTGGCCGTTCTGGTCGGCATAGCCAATGCGCAGTTGGCGGCCATCGGCGAGTCGAATGCGCCCAGAACCCTGGATCTGCAGGAATTGCAGGTTCATGGGGTCGGTCAGCCAGGCGATGACCGGCGCCTTCACTCCATTGGTTTCGATGGTGGCCGCGTCGTCGTATGGCTTGAGCACTCGGCCTTCGAGGCGGCCTCGCAGGCGTTTGCCCTTGAGCTCAGGGTAAATGCTGTCCAGCGACACGATGATCATGTCCTCCGGCACACCGTAGACCGGGATATTCGCCGTAGCGGTCTGGGTGAGGCTGCCGGGATAGACCGGCTCGTAGTAGCCGGTAATCAGGCCGTTGGGGCTGTTGTCCCCCGAGCGCAGGCCATAGACGTCCAGGTTCTGTTTCAGGAAATTGCGTACATCCTGTGCGGTTTGCGGCACATTGGCCGCTGCCGCGCAGGTCGGGCCCCAGGTCGCATCGGCCTTGAGCCGGATGCAGGCACTGCGCCAGGAGCCGAAACCGGCCAGCAGGTCCGCATCGGACACCGACGGCAACGCCTCCCACGGTGCGCTGACATAGGTGGCGAGGGCGTGGGTCTGAGGCTCTTCGACCTTTTCGCCGCGATTACAACCGGCCAACAGTGCGATCAGCGGTAGGGTCAATGCCAGGCCTTTGTGCCAGGTCTTGATGCGGCTGTTCATGAAGATTTCCTTTGCAGTCATTCGCACGGTGTCAGGCGCTCGAACAACCCGTATTGTTGATAGGGCCATTGGTCTTTACCGATGCCCCGAGGATACTAATCGCCGTTTCCTGCCCTGAGGCCAAGATGTTTGTAAAACGATTTTCCATGGCCGTACTGGCCTGCCTGATGTTATCCGCCTGTGGCGGCGTCGATCCCAATTCTCCCCTTGGCCAGCGCAAGGCGATCTTCAAGCAGATGCTCAAGACCAACGAAGAGTTGGGCGGCATGTTGCGCGGCCGAGTCCCGTTCGATGGCGCACGATTTGCCGAAGGCGCGGCGCAACTGGATCAATTGTCCCATGAACCGTGGAAACACTTCCCGCAAGTGCGCGAGCAAGACCACACCAGCGCCCGGGATGAAGTCTGGCAAAAACAGGCGCGTTTCCAGGCGCTGGCCCGCAATCTTGAAGCCGCCACCGGTGAATTGGTGACCGCCAGCAAAGTCCAACCCTACAAGGCCAGTTACCTGGGGCCGGCGGTGCAGAAGGTCGAGGATGCGTGCAGTGCCTGTCATAAGGAGTTTCGGGATCATTGACTTGTCTTGAAAGATCGCAGGCTTCGCCAGCTCCTACAGGGGATCGCGTTCAATCTGTAGGAGCCTGCGATCCTTTCAATGTTCACTTGTCCAGCTCATCCACCGCTTCCTGCAATTCCTTGCGGGAGGCCGCCAGCTTGTCCTTGCGTTTGTTGATTCGCTCGGCGTCGCCTTTCTTCATGGCCTTTTCCAGGTCGGCCTGACGCCGACTGACCTCGTGCTTGGCATCGAGCACCTTGTTTTCACGCTCCTTGCGCAAGGATGCGTCGGTGCAATGGGTGGTGACTTCACTCAAAGCGGTTTCCAGGCCTGCCTGCTGGTCTGGGTTGCCGCGGGACTTGGCCAGTTCGATCTGGTTGATGATGCCCTGGCGCTTGGCCGCGCAACCGGTGAGCTCCGGGGTTTGCTCGTCCGCCATCAAGGGGGCGGCCATGGCACTGCATAAGACCAGCAGGGCAACGGGGGACAGGAAATTCATAGCAACTCCGTAAAAAATCGCGAGCGGTCGGTACAGATGCGCTGTTGGAACGCATGCTTGCCCCTTGGGTTCAACCGCACAGGGCCCGGATTAAAAACCGTCGACCCCGGCAGTGCGTAATACGTCACTCAAGGCCAGCACCTGCGGGTCGCGAAAAAATGCGCTCAGTTGCGCGGCGCGTCCCGGTCCGATGCCGGCTTCGGCTTGCCATTGTTCGGTACTGCGCTCGGCCAGCACCTGCCACGGCCCCTCCAGCCGGGCCTCACCGGCGGGCGGCAGGCCAAGGGCCTTGAGCCACTGCCCGAAAGGGCGTTGCCGGGCGCTGTGCAGGCTGGCAAGCAGGCGGGCGCTACTGTGTTCGCCGAAGCCGGCAATGTTAGCAAGCTCGGCGGCATCGAGGGTCATCCAATCCAGCAATCCGTCGAGTCGTCCGGCGGCCAGCAGCTTTTCCCAGGTTCCGGGGCCGACGTGGGGCAGGGCAAGCCCTTGTTTGCCGCTGAGCCAGCCCAGTCGCGCGAGGAACTGGCTTTCACAGCCGGGTGTCGGTTGCCAGCAACTCAAGAAGTGATAATCGGTTTCCGCAGGGACGTTGAGGTCCTGGCGCTCGACGCTGCGCAGCACGACGCTGTCGAGCCGTGGGATGGTCAGCCCGGCCAGGCTGATAGCGACCCGGTCGCCGGGGCGAATGTCCATCTCCTCCCAACGCCTGAGGGAACTGACACTTACCCGACGAATCCACCGGTCGTCGAGCCGGATGCGTTCAAGCTCCAGTACGGGGGTGATGCGCCCGGTACGACCGACCTTGAAGTGCACCTTGCGCACTTCGGCCAGCGCTTGGGCATATGGATATTTCCAGGCCACGCTCCAGAACGGCGCCCTGGCCTGCCAGCGGTCGGCGGGTGGACGGCGGCTCTGGTGCAGGACGATCCCGTCGCTGGCGAAGGGCAGCGGCGCACGGTACCAGTGGTCGCGCCATTGCTCGGCATCGGCCAATGTCCGGACTGGCTGGTTGTAGTCAAGGGTATCAGCGAAGCCCAATGCGTTGAGCGCCGCCATTCGCTCGGGCAGGGTGTCCGGCCCTTGCGGCCAGTCCCAGACAAACAGTCCGATATACACCCCATCGTGCACCGTCAGATTGCTGCGTGCCATCAAGCCTGCCATGGTTCCGCGGGCGTTCAGGCTGCCGCTGCTGGCTTGGACATGGGTCTCCAGGCGCCAGTACAACTCGCCCTGGACGACCAGGTCTACGGGCTGGCGCAGTTGTTGCGGGATGGCGCCGATCTTGCGGGCATTTATAGTCCAGTCATTTCCTTGGGCGCCATCGCCACGGCTGATTGCCTGATGCAGGCGACCCTTGCGATAAACCAGGGTTACCGCCACGCCGTCGACTTTCGGCTGGGCCCAGACGTCCTCTCGACCATGCAGCCAGGCCCTCACGGCGTCGGCGTCCTTCAGTTTTTCCAGGCCGGTATGAACAATGGGGTGCGGCACCTTTCCGCCCGCTGAGCGCAGCGGATCGTCGGGCGCCGCGAGGTTGAAGCAACCGCGCCATTGGCCCAACTGTGCGCGGGACTGATCGTACAGCTCGTCAGCCACCCGCGACTGGCCGAGGCGGTGATAGCTGTCGTCCCAGGTGTCGATTTGCTGTTGCAGTGCGGCGATCTCGGCCCGGGCGCGTTCAGTCGGCCAGTCGGGACAGGGCGCGGCGATTGCAGGAATGGTAATGAAGACAAGACAGGCGAGTGCATACAAAAACGGTGGCATCGAAGCATCCTTGCTTGGTTGAGTTCCTGAAGGCTAGCCACCGTGCCGGAAGTTGCGAGGACCGGAGCGTTACCGGATTTTGCGAGGCGTGGTGGCAAAATCGCGGCGGTACAGTGCGCGGTGATTTAGCCGCGCAACTGTGCCTTGTCCTCATCAACGACCGGCGCAGAATGGGCTTTCGATTCGCCTCTGCCTGGAATGCTCCCGATGGAACTGTCGACGCTCGCTGTTTTCATCCCGGCCTGCTTTGCGCTGAACATGGCGCCGGGGCCGAACAACCTGCTGTCCATCAGTAACGCCTCGCGTTATGGCTTCGTCCGGGCGTGCAGCGGCGGCATCGGTCGGTTGCTGGCGTTTGCGATCATGATCGCCCTGGCAGCGGTGGGGCTCACCGCCGTGCTGCACACCTCGGAGTTGCTGTTCCTGGGGATCAAGGTCGTCGGGGCCGGCTACCTGTTCTATCTGGCCGTGCAATTGTGGCGGGCCCAGCCTGAGGCCGGCAGCGAAGCCGCGGTCACGTCGATGAGCCGGGCCGGCCTGGCGCGCCAGGAGTTCCTGGTGGCAATCGGCAATCCGAAGGCGATCCTGTTGTTTACCGCGTTCCTGCCGCAATTTGTCGACCGTACAGGTACCGTCACCCAACAATTTGCCGTGCTGGGAGGCTTGTTCCTGGCACTGGAGTGCATCGCCATCGGCCTGTATTGCTACATGGGCATTTACGCGCGACGGCTGTTCGCCCGGCCCAGTGGCAAGCGCCTGTTCAATCGGATGTGTGCGGGGCTGCTGGCCAGTGCGGCTTCGTTTTTGCTGGTGGCACGGCGGGCTTGAGTTCGATGGAGGTCCATTGTGGCGAGGGAGCTTGCGCCCACTGGGGTGCGTTGTAGGAGCTGTCGAGTGCAACGAGGCTGCGATCTTTCCCCAGACACTTGAGTCTCAAGCGAAAGATCAAAAGATCGCAGCCTTCGGCAGCTCCTACAGAACCCAGCGGGAGCAAGCTCCCTCGCCACAAAAGCATGAAAACACAAAGGCATGAAAAAGCCCCTGACGACCCAGTCGCCAGGGGCTTTTTCTTTACACGCGGGTATTACAGGCCGGCAGCGGCGCGCAGAGAGTCGGCGCGGTCGGTTTTTTCCCAGGTGAAGGTGGTGAAGGTATCGTCACCCACGGTCTTGGTCTGCGGCGTACGACCGAAGTGGCCGTAGGCTGCAGTGTCCTGGTACATCGGGTGCAGCAGGTCGAGCATGGTGGTGATGGCGTATGGACGCAGGTCGAACACTTCACGGACCAAATTGATGATCTTGTCGTCGCCGATCTTGCCGGTGCCGAAGGTGTTCAGCGAGATCGACGTAGGCTGGGCCACGCCAATGGCGTAGGAGACCTGGATCTCGCAGCGCTCGGCCAGGCCGGCGGCGACGATGTTCTTGGCGACATAGCGACCGGCGTAGGCCGCCGAACGGTCAACCTTCGATGGGTCCTTGCCGGAGAACGCGCCGCCGCCGTGACGGGCCATGCCGCCGTAGCTGTCGACGATGATCTTGCGACCGGTCAGGCCGCAGTCGCCCACCGGGCCACCGATGATGAACTGGCCAGTCGGGTTGATGTGGAACTGGGTGTCCTTGGACAGCAATTCGGCAGGCAGCACGTGCTTGACGATCAGTTCCATCACGCCTTCGCGCAGGTCTTTGTAGGACACTTCGGGGTTGTGCTGGGTCGACAGGACGACGGCGTCGATACCGACCACCTTGCCGCCTTCGTAGCGGCAGGTCACCTGGGACTTGGCGTCCGGGCGCAACCAAGGCAGCAGGCCGGATTTGCGGGCCTCGGCCTGGCGTTGAACCAACTGGTGCGAGAAGGTGATCGGGGCCGGCATCAGCACGTCGGTCTCGTTGCTGGCGTAGCCGAACATCAGGCCCTGGTCGCCGGCGCCCTGGTCTTCAGGTTTGGCCCGATCAACGCCTTGGTTGATGTCGGGGGACTGCTTGCCAATGATGTTCATCACGCCGCAGGTCGCGCCGTCGAAGCCGACGTCGGAGCTGTTGTAGCCAATGCCCAGGATCACGTCGCGGACGATCTGTTCCAGGTCGACCCAGGCCGACGTGGTGACTTCGCCGGCGATGATCGCCACGCCCGTTTTCACCAGAGTCTCGCACGCCACGCGGGCGAACTTGTCTTCAGCAATGATGGCGTCCAGCACCGCATCAGAAATCTGGTCGGCGATTTTGTCCGGATGCCCTTCAGACACGGACTCGGAGGTGAAAAGGGAGTATTCGCTCATCTCGATGTTTTCCTACAAGTTACCGTTGGTGAGTGTCGCCAGTGGGCCGCTGAAAGTGGCGAACCTGGATCTGGAAACCATTACGTAAGCCTACATAGAGGCTTTCCCCGGGCACGAGGCCCGCAGCGGTGGCCCAGCGGGCCAGGTCGTCCTGTTCAAATCCGAGCCAGAGATCGCCGCAGGCCTCCCTGGCCCAGCTCTGGTTGTGGCTGCATAACTCTGTCACCAGCAGGCTGCCGCCCGGTTGCAGCAGGGCGGCCATATGCCGGAGTGCCTCGGCCGGCGCGGCGAAATGATGCAGCACCATGTTCAAGACCACGCAGTCGGCCTGCACGCTCATGCCATCCAGTGCATCGGCCAGTTGCAGGCTGACGTTAGCCAACGCTTCGCGTTCACATACCTGGCGCGCCAGTTCGAGCATGGCCGGGCTGTTGTCCAGCGCCGTCACCTGGCTGAAGCGTCGCGCCAGCTCCGGCAGAAAGGCGCCATCGCCGGGGCCGACTTCGATTGCCGTGGCCGTGGCTTCAAAGCTTAGTTTGTCGAGCAGCGCCACGACGCTTTCGCGGTATTGCGGCAATCCCGCGATCAGGTCTTGCTGGGCGCGAAATTTCTCGGCGACCCGTGCGAAAAAATCCTGGCTGGCGGCGGACCGTTGCCCGTGTACCTGGGCGATGCGAGCCTGCACGTCGGTCGGCAGGTTCAGCGCGTCCACTTCGTCCAGCAGCGCCGCGTGCAGCTTGCCACCCAACAGGTCGGTGTGGGGCAGGGCGCGGCGATAGAAAATGGCATTGCCTTCGCGGCGGGTCGCCACCAGGTCGGCCTGGGCCAGGACTTTGAGGTGGTGGCTCATGCCAGACTGGCCGATGCCGAAGATCTGCGCCAGTTCCAGTACGCCGAACGAGTCGTTGGCCAGGGCGCGCAATACATTGAGCCGCAACGGATCGCCGCCGGCCTTGCAAAGGGCCGCCAGTTCGTCGCAGTCGTCATGGCGAATGGAAGGCGCAGGTAAGTTCATAGTGCGGCAGTCGGTTTCATAGTGGGGCAGTCTAGTGACGGGACTGGAACCCCGCAAGTTCAATATCAAAAAGTTTTGATATTGGTTGATAAATGGCACTTCCCAACCCGTGCTTGACTCTACAAGCCATCAGCGGAAAGGTTTCACCTGGCGAATGCGCCTTTATCCACCGGAAAAACGCCCAAGGATGACTATCTGTCATTGCCCCGGGGCGGGTGGGTGA
>NZ_CAKKMI010000082.1:0-27296 GCF_918698105.1 Pseudomonas brassicacearum
GCGGTGGATCAGTCAGCCTTATGTAACTGACATACCGCTATCGCGAGCAAGCTCGCTCCCACAGGTTCAGATCAGGTTTTTCTTCAGAACCGCTGCACCGTTACCACCCCAGCCGCTCCGGCAGGCCCTGGCTGGCCATCGGCGCCAGGACGGCCGCTTTTGCCGCCGTCAGCGGTATAGACCAGGCAACCCTTGGCCTTGCCACCGGCACCCGGCTTGCCGCCGTGCCCCGCGGCGCCACCGGCACCGCCGTCCACCGCCACTTTGATCTGTTCGGCAGGATAGGCGCGGGGCAGCTCAAGACGTACCAGCGCACCGGCCGCACCCGGCTGGCCATCGCTGCCATTGCTGCCGTCGGCCCCGCGACCGGCCGAACCCCAGGTGCAACCCGGCGCCTGGCCATTGGCACCGTCAAGACCGACGAAACCCGGCGCACCGGTACCACCGCGGGCATCCACCGACAACAACGGCGCATTCAACACCTTGAAGTGCAGGTTGAGATCGCGCCCCGGCCGCGCGGCCTTGGTGTAGGTACCCGGTGCGCCGCGTGAAGTGATCTGGCTGCCCTCGGCCAGCTCAGCCTGTGCCACTTTCATTTCCAATACCTGCTGTGCCGGCACGATGGCGATCCGCGCCTCACGTCCCAGGTGCAATTGGTCGATGGTCAGTTCAGTGACATTGGAAGGCACCAGCAGCGTGCCGTAGTCGGCCACATCCAGCCGCTCAAGGGCCAGGGTGCTGGTGGTGTTGGGCAGGCGCATCAACGAATGGCTTTCGACCTGGACCACCTGGGCCGAAGCCCATGGGCATACGAGTGCGGCGAGCAGACACAATTTACGCATGGGAAGCCTCTGGCGCGGTCGGGAGGGTTTGCAAATGGAAGATACCGAACAGCAGCACTCTGAGGCGATCACGACCAGGCGCGGGACGGCCACGGAAACTGGCCCTGAACACCAGCAGTTCCAGCAGATGGAGCACCAGCAAAAACGCGCCGGCGACATTGACCAGCAGATGCAGCGGATGGACGAACGGCACGACCAGATTGACCAGCACCACCAGCCAGAACAGCAGGGTCAGCAAGCGCCCCAGCCCCCAAAACACCTTCATATGCCCCCCTGATCGGGAATTATTCTTTGCGCGCACAGTAACGGCTTGCGCGCAGGATATGCCAGAGGGCCAGGCAAATTTAATCTAACCCAAGCCCCGGCCCCCGGATCGCCAACCCAACGACCCGGCAGCCCTGGGCCGAGCGTCAACGCTGGATATGCAGCTCAACCCGACGGTTCTGCGCCCGCCCTTCATCGGTCTCGTTGTCGGCCACCGGCTCGCTTTCGCCCTTGCCTTCGCTGGTGAGTTTGTCGGGGGCCAGCCCCTGGGTCAGCAAATACTCCACGACGCTGCTGGCCCGACGTTCAGACAGCCCCTGGTTATAGGCATCACTGCCGACACTGTCGGTGTGGCCCACGACCCGGATGCTGGCGACATTGGCATGGCTGAGCTTGCCCATCAGCCCGTCGAGCTGGCTTCGAGCTTCGGCGGTGAGGTCGGATTTGTCGAAATCGAACAGTACCTTGCCAGCGTCATTGAGGGTGATGACCTCGCTGGCCGGTGCTTGCGGTTCGACCGGTGGCGCGCTGGCCGGGTATTGCGGCACCGGGCAACCGTGATGCTCGACAGGGGTATTGGCCGGGGTATCGGGACAACGATCGCGGCGGTCGAACACGCCGTCATCGTCTTCATCGCCATCCTGGGCATAGCAGATCAAACCACCGCCCAGCAGCCCCAACGCGGCGCCACCGGCGGCCCAACCGCTGCTTTCAATGGCCCCCAACCCGCCACCGACGAGGCCGCCGATCAGGCTACAGATTGGCCAGGTGCGTTGATTGAGAGGTGCGCTGCCGTCGCTGTGAGTGGCGCAACCGGACAACAGACTGCTCGCCAGCAGTACCGGTAAGGCGGCCCTGATTAGAACGTTCATGATGAAGGCTCCTGTGTCACCGGCCCATACCGGTCACACAGGAGTAAAGACCCGCATCCGCAACTCCACAAGCCGCGGATGACAAGGGTTTCAGCGGTTTATCTTGATTTCCGTGCGACGGTTCATCGCGCGGCCGTCGGCGGTCTTGTTATCGGCCACCGGCTGGCTCTCCCCGGCGCCGGACACCGAGACGAAACTGGCACGCGGTACGCCGTTCTCGACCAGGTATTGCACCACCGAATTGGCCCGTTTCTCCGACAACCGTTGGTTGTAGGCATCGCTGCCGACACTGTCGGTATGGCCGGTGACCCGCAGTTGCGCGGTGGACGTTTCCTGTTTCAGCCGGGTGGCGACCGTGCTCAGCACCTCCTTGTCGCCCGGGGTCAGCGTGGCTTTGTTGAACTCAAAGTGCACGTCGCGGATCACGATGGTTTCTTCCTTGACCACGACCGCCTCTTCGACCATCGGCGCCGGGGCGGGTGGTGGGCAACCGTCGGCATCGACCTGCACGCCCTTCGGTGTGCCCGGGCACTTGTCGCGGCTGTCCGGCACACCATCGCCATCCTCGTCGCCGTCGCCCTTGACCCAGCAATACGCTGCAGCCATGCCGCCAACATACAGCGCGCCGCCGCCAGCCCAGGAAGTACTTTCTATGGCGCCTAATCCCGCGCCGATCGCGCCGCCGACGGCCGCACAGGTCGGCCAGTCGGTTTTCTGCAAACCTGCGCAACCAGTCAACACACTGGTTAGCAGAACCAGGGGTAACGCTGTCCGAACTATGCTCATCGGGTTTTCTCCTTGAGGGATCGGCTAGTCGCCGATTCAGGGGAGTAAAGACCCGAGTTTGGATCTGCGCCAGCCTCTGGCAATCGGGGGTTTTGCCCCATGTTTGCGGCAGTTCCATACGTTTAGGCGCAAACCGCTCTAGGCCACGATGTCCGGGCAGGCTATCGTGGTGGTTCTGACTGAGGAACTTCGATGACCGTTGCCATTTCTGCGCGTACGCCCCAGCAAGCCTTGGCGGCCGTGCTTGACCGTTATGCCCCGCAAAAACTGCTATTGATCGGTGCCAGCGGCTTTCCCGCGCTCGAAGCATTCCAGCAGGCCCATCCCGACACCGAAGTGGTCCACGCCAGCCCCGGCGCACTGCCGGCGGACGTGGCGGCGCAGCGTTTTGACCTGGCCCTGGCGCTCGATTGCCTGGAGCATTTGCCCAAGCGCGAGGGTCTGAACCTGTTGGGTGGCATCCGCAACCTCAATGCCAGCCGCATCGCCGTGCTGGCAGACCTCAACGCCTGCGGCTGGCAAGAGACGGACTTTTTTTCCCTGGCCCTGCAAGCCAGCGAGCGATTCCAGCGCGAAGACCAGGTGCTGACCCTGTTTACCTACGATCTGCTTGAATACAAACAGGTCCCCGACTGGCTCAATTCGCGCTTTTGGGCCAACCCGGAAAATTTTGGAAAATATTGGTGGTAACCGTGAACGCAAGCCCGCACACCCCCATCTGCCCCTGCGGCAGTGGCAACCCACTGGACACCTGCTGCGGCCACTACCACGAGGGTCACCCGGCGCCCTGCGCCGAAGCCTTGATGCGCTCGCGCTACAGCGCCTATGTGCTGGGCCTGGTGGATTATCTGGTCGCCACCACCCTGCCCGCCCAGCAGCCAGGCCTCGATCGCCAGTCGATCAGCGAGTGGAGCGCCAACAGCACCTGGTTGGGGCTGGAAGTGGAAAGCAGCGAAGTGCTAGGTGGTCAACCGGAACACGCCTTTGTCACGTTCACGGCACGTTGGCACGACGGCCAGGGCGAGCACAGCCACCGCGAGCAGTCCTCGTTCGTACAGAACAGCGGGCGCTGGTACTTCATCGACCCGACCGTACCGGTCAAGGCGGGCCGCAACGACGGCTGCCCGTGCGGTAGCGGGCATAAATTCAAAAAGTGCTGCGCCGGCTACTTCAATCGTTGATTTCGCAAATGTCCGACACTCATCCAGCGGCCCATGGGGCTAGACTGGGGATAAACCAGAGGCTCGGACATGACCGCCACATCACTCCTGCTGCGCATCACCTGCCTGCTGCTGTTCGTCGGGCTCGGCGGTTGCGCGTCCTGGCTAGGTGAAGAGGCTCCTGAACCACAGGTGCACCTGGTCAAGGTCGAGGTGGTGCGGGCCCGGCTGCTGGAACAGAAGTTCATGCTGCACTTTCGCGTCGACAACCCCGGCGACAGCGACCTGACCGTTCGCGGCCTGACGTACCGCATCCACCTGGGCGACCTGTTGCTGACCGAAGGTGAGCATGAACACTGGTTCACCGTGAGCCCCCGGCACAGCGCCTACTTCAAGGTGCCGATCCGCACCAACCTGTGGCCGCAGGTGCGGCAGGTGGTGAAGTTGCTGGAGAAACCCCGGGAACAGATCCCCTATCGTCTGGAAGGTGAGCTGGAAACCGGATTATTCATCGCTCACTACGTGCACCTGGAACGCAATGGCGTGATAATCGCCGCCGATTTTATTGCGGAGTAACCCCGATGACCCAACAACCCCACGTCCATGGCCCTGATTGCAACCACGATCACGACCATCATCACGATCATGACCACGGCCATGTCCACGGTCCGAACTGCGGCCACGCCCACCAGGAACCGGTGCGCAACGCCCTGAAGGATGTCGGCCGCAACGACCCTTGCCCGTGTGGCAATGGCAAGAAATTCAAGAAGTGCCACGGGGCTTGAGGGTCCGGGCGGAGATGATCTTCGCCTGTTGAATCGTCATCGCGAGCAAGCTCGCTCCCACAGTGTTTGCCATTAACCAATCTAGGGTGTGATGGCTTGGAAGCTTTTTGTGGCGAGGGAGCTTGCTCCCGCTGGGGTGCGTAGCGGCCCCAAAAAAGCAATGAGCGCTTCGCACTCAAGCGGGAGCAAGCTCCCTCGCCACGAGACCGTGCCGCTTTCCAAACCCCTGTGGGAGCGGGCTTGCTCCGGGCGGCGATCCGACGATGAGGCCGGCACATTCCGCACCTGTCTGTCAGCCCGCCTGCAGAATCCGCTCCACACCCACCACCGTCGCATACTCCCCGTGCAAGTTGCCAAGGGACATGGCATGCACGTCGGCCGCCGAACGGGCGTTGCCGAAGTAATCGCTCTTGTCGAAGGTAAAGCAGGCATCCTCGGCCACCCACGTGTCAAATCCCAGGTTGCCGGCCGTACGCGCCGTGGACTCCACCGAGTTGTGCGTCGCCACGCCGACGATCACCAGTTGCCCGATGCCCGCCCTGCGCAGGTCTTGCTCCAGGCGCGTGCCACTGAACGCATCCGGCACCTGTTTTTGCACCAGCCATTCCCCCGGCAGCGGCTCGAACCGTGGCTGGACCTCCACGCCCGACTGCCCCGGCCAGAACACCGAGTCCGGCGAGCGGGACAAGTGGTGGACGTGAATCACCGGTCGCGCCGTGTGTCGCCATAACGCCAGTAACTCCAGCATGCGCAACTCTGCCTCGGGATTGTTGCGAGGGCCGAGCCTGGGATGAAGGATGCCTTTTTGTTGATCGATGAGGATCAGCGCTGCGTTGTTATGTAGCTCCATGCCGGTTTTCTCTTCTCGGTCATTGAATCTTCCACACTTGAGCATCACCGCTTCCTACAGGCAAGCCTTCGCGCAAAAGCGATAACCTGTGGCGAGGGAGCTTGCTCCCGCTCGGTTGCGCAGCAGCCGTAAAAACCTGCCAACTGTTTTTTCCTGACGCACCGTATCGAATGGCTTTGGGGCCGCTTCGCAGCCCAGCGGGAGCAAGCTCCCTCGCCACAGGTTCACCATCGTCCTTGAGTGAACAGTACTTCACGGTCCCGGGGTTTCATCGCCAAACCAACAAATAACCCTCGCCCCCGCTTGCGCGGCCCCCTCCTGCTCACTAACGTAGCGCCTTTATTGGTGCCACCCCCCTCCCGCAGGAGCTTTGCCATGGCCTCGCCAGCCTCGATTTCCCTTATCCCCCGGCTCGGCGTTGCCGCCGCAGTGGCCAGTGTGCTCGGTTTGAGCGGATGCCAGACCTGGAATGCCCAGGACACTGTCCCGCCGACTTCCGGTGTGCAACCGCTCAAGGGGCTGGCGCAGAACGTCTCGGTCCGGCGCAATGCCACGGGCATGCCGCTGATCGAAAGCAACAGCTTCCATGACGCCCTGTTCACCCTCGGCTACGTCCACGCCAGCGATCGCATCACCCAGATGGTGACCCTGCGCCTGCTGGCCCAGGGGCGGCTGGCAGAGATGTCCGGCGCCGAACGGCTGGACGTCGACCGCTACATGCGCGCCGTCAACCTGAAGAAAAACGCCGACGAGCTGTACAAGGCGTCCTCGCCACGGCTCAAGCGCTTCTTCGAAGTCTATGCCCGCGGCGTCAACGCCTACCTGTTCCGCTACCGCGACAAGTTGCCGGCGGACCTGGCCGCCACCGGCTACAAACCCGAATACTGGAAACCGGAAGACTCGGCGCTGATGTTCTGCCTGCTGAATTTCAGCCAGTCGGCCAACCTGCCGGAAGAAATCGCCAGCCTGGTACTGGCCCAGACCGTCACCAACGACAAGCTCGCCTGGCTGAGCCCGTCCTATCCGGACGAACCACTGCCGGTGGCCGAGGCCGACAAACTCCAGGGCCTGCGCCTCAACGGCCAGATCCCGGGCCTGAACGAGATCAGCAATGCCACCCGCCAATTGGCCGGGCTGAACCTGTTAAATGCTGCGTCGGCCAGCAACTGGGCCATCGCGCCGCAACGCAGCCGCAGCGGCAAGAGCCTGTTGGCCAGCGACAGCCATGGGCCGCTGGGCATGCCGGGGCTGTGGAGCCCGGTACAGATCCGTGCGCCCAAGTACCAGGCGGCCGGGCTTTCCGTGGCGGGCATCCCAATGATCCTGGCCGGGTTCAACGGCAAAGTGGCCTGGAGCATGACCAGCGTACTGGGGGACAACCAGGACCTGTTCCTGGAAAAAATCCGCCGCCAGGGCAATGGCCTGTCCTATGAGGTCAACGGCAAATGGCAGCCAGCGATCGTGCGCAACGAAACCTATTTCATCAAAGGCCAGCGGCCGATTCGTGAAGCGGTGTTCGAGACCCGCCACGGCCCGCTGCTCAACAGCGCCCAGGGCCCGGCCATGGCCAACGGCTTTGGCTTGGCCTTGCAGACGCCGAGCTTGAGCGACGACAAGACCCTCGATGCCTTCTTCGACCTGTCCCGGGCGCAGACCGTCGAGAAAGCCTCCGACGCCAGCCGGGAAATCCGCGCCATGGCCGTGAACCTGGTCTTTGCCGACGCCAGCCATATCGGCTGGCAAGTCACCGGTCGCTATCCAAACCGCCGTGAAGGCGAAGGCCTGTTGCCGTCGCCGGGCTGGGACGGTCGCTACGATTGGGACGGTTACGCCGACCCGATGCTGCACCCCTACGATCAGGACCCGGCCCAGGGCTGGCTTGGCACGGCCAACCAACGGGTCATTCCCCACGGCTATGGCATGCAGCTGTCCAACTCGTGGGCCGCACCGGAGCGTGGAGAACGCATGGCCGAGCTGGCCGGCGCAGGCAAGCACGACACCCGCAGCCTGACCGCCATGCAATATGACCAGGGCACGACGTTCGCGGCCAAGCTCAAGAAAGTCTTCGAAGCACCTGGCCTGGCCCAGCCGCTCAAACAGGCGATCGAAGCCCTGCCGGTGGCAGACCGGGCCAAGGCCCGCGAAGCCTACACCCGCTTGGTGGCATTCGATGGCCGGCTCAGCCCGACCTCCGCCGACGCGGCGATCTATGAGCTGTTCCTGCAGGAAAGCATGAAGCAGATTTTCCTCGACGAACTGGGCCCGGACAGCAGCCCGGCGTGGAAAGCGCTGGTCGCCAACGGCCAATTGTCCTACTCGGCCCAAGCCGATCACCTGCTGGGCCGTGAAGACAGCCCGTTCTGGGACGATGTGCGCACGCCCCAGAAAGAAGACAAGGCCGTCATCCTCGCCCGCAGCCTGGCCGCCACCATCAACGCCGGTGAAAGCCAGTTGGGCGGTGACCGCAAGGCTTGGCAGTGGGGCCAGTTGCATCGCTACGCGTGGAAGAACAGCAACGGCCAGATCGTACACGGCCCGCTGCCGGCCGGGGGCGACGCCAGCACGCTCAACACCGCAGCGTTCGCTGAGGGGCAGGATTTCAATACCACCCTGGCGCCGGCCATGCGCTTTATTGTCGACTTCGGCCAGCCTGAACCGTTGATGATCCAGGATGGCGCCGGACAGTCCGGCAACCCGGTCAGCCCGAACTATGCCAATGGCATCGATCCGTGGATCAAGGGGCAGTACCAGAGCCTGCCGTTGCAATCGCAGAATTTTGATCGGGCCTATGGCAAGTCGCGGTTGACCCTGGTGCCTGGAAAATAACCGCAAGCTGCTCATTGCCCTGTAGGAGCTGCCGAAGGCTCGGGCCGCGTTCGGACGATCTTTTGATCTTTCGCTTGAGATTCAAGTGTCTGGGGAAAGATCGCAGCCTCGTTGCACTCGTCAGCTCCTACAGCTCCTACAGCGCCCACTGCCCGGCGGGGATAATCTCCTGGCCTGATCCTGCCCCGCCAAAACCCGATAGAACTTCTCCCCCCGCCGTCGCCTCTACCTGACAAGCCCATCGCTCCGGTGACTGCATGGATCTTGTCATTGCCCGCCCCGAAGGCTTGTACTGTCCGCCCGGGGATTTCTACATCGACCCGTGGCGCGCGGTGGAACGCTCGGTCATCACCCACGCCCACGGCGACCATGCCCGCAGCGGCAACCAACACTACCTGGCAGCGGCACCCGGCGAAGGCATCCTGCGTTCACGCCTGGGCCAGGACATCAACCTGCAAACCCTGCCCTACGGCGAACGCCTGTCGCATCATGGCGTGACCTTGAGCTTTCACCCCGCCGGCCATGTGCTGGGCTCGGCCCAGGTGCGCCTGGAATATCAGGGCGAGGTCTGGGTGGCGTCGGGGGATTACAAAGTCGAGCCTGACGGCACCTGCACCCCATTCGAGCCGGTGAAATGCCATACCTTCATCACCGAATCGACTTTCGGCCTGCCGATCTACCGCTGGCAGCCCCAGGCGCAGGTTTTCGAGGAGATCAACCAGTGGTGGCGCGCAAACATCGCCGCCGGCCGGGCCAGCGTGTTGTTCTGCTATTCCTTCGGCAAGGCCCAGCGGATTCTTCACGGCATCGATGAAAGCCTCGGCCCGATCCTGGCCCATGGGGCGGTGGAACCGCTGAACCGGGTCTACCGCGAGGCCGGTGTTCACCTGCCACCGACAATCCATGCCAGCGACATCAACAAGAACGACCCGATCATGGGCCAGGCGCTGGTCATCGCCCCGCCCTCTGCCGGGGGCAGCAGTTGGATGCGCCGCTTCGGCGACTACAGCGACGCCTTCGCCAGCGGCTGGATGCGCCTGCGCGGTACGCGACGGCGGCGCGGCGTGGACCGGGGTTTTGTGCTGTCCGACCACGCCGACTGGCCTGGCCTGCTGTGGGCCATCGAACAGACCGGCGCCGAGCGGGTCATGGTTACCCACGGATCGGTCGCGGTGCTGGTGCGCCACTTGTGCGAGCAAGGCCTCGATGCCCAGGGCTTCAGCACCGAGTATGGCGACGACGAAGAAGACCTCGCCACGGCCACCGACAGCCGTGAGGAGGCGTCATGAAAGCCTTCGCCGAGCTGTACGCCGAACTGGACGCCACCACCTCCAGCAATGCCAAGCTTGCCGCCATGCAAGCCTATTTCACCAAGGCTCCGCCGCAGGACGCGGCGTGGGCCGTGTATTTCCTGTCCGGCGGGCGGCCACGGCAACTGGTGCCGGTAAAAATCCTGCGGGAGTTGGCGGTCCAAGTATCCGGATTGTCGCTCTGGCTGTTCGAGGAAAGTTATCAGGCCGTGGGCGACCTGGCCGAAACCATTTCGCTGGTATTACCCGAATCGCCCCACAGCTCCGATGAAGGCCTGGCGCTGTGGATCGAAGAGAAACTGCTGCCGTTGCGCGGTGAGTCGCCCGAAGTCCTGGCTGAACGGCTCCCGGCGCTGTGGGCGCAGCTCGACCGGCCGAGCCTGATGCTGTGCATCAAGCTCATCACCGGCAGCTTTCGCGTCGGCGTGTCCAAGTTGCTGGTAACCCGGGCCCTGGCCGGCATGGCCAACCTGGACAGCAAGCGGGTGGCCCAGCGCCTGGTGGGCTATACCGACTTGTCCCACCGTCCGACGGCCGCCAGCTACCTCAAACTGATCGCGGCCGAATCCGACGATGAACATGCCCAGCGCGGCGGCCAGCCTTATCCGTTTTTCCTGGCTCATGCCTTGTCTGCCCCGGTGGAGCAATTCGACGCCCTGCTGGGGCCGGCCAGCGACTGGCAGGTGGAATGGAAATGGGACGGCATCCGTTCCCAAGTGATCAAGCGCGATGGCCATCTATGGGTCTGGTCCCGAGGCGAAGAACTGGTCACCGAACGCTTCCCCGAACTGCACGCCCTGGCGCAGGCACTGCCCGACGGTACCGTGATCGATGGCGAAATCGTGGTGTGGAAAACCGCCCGGCCGGTGACCGAGGACGCCTTCGACCCGGACGCGCCGCTGCAACCGGCGGTGCAACCCTTTGCCCTGTTGCAGCAGCGCATCGGTCGCAAGACCCTGGGCAAGAAAATCCTCGACGATGCCCCGGTGGTGGTGATGGCCTACGACCTGCTGGAATGGCAAGGCGAGGACTGGCGCAGCCGCTCCCAGGCCGAGCGCCGCGAACGGCTGGAGGCGTTGATTGCCGGTGTCCACAGCCCGGTGCTCCTGCCATCGCCGACGGTCACCGGCCCGGACTGGTTCGACCTCGCCCGGCAGCGCGAAGCCTCTCGCAGCCTCGGTGTCGAGGGCATGATGCTCAAGGCCCGCGACGCGCTGTACGGCGTCGGTCGCACCAAGGACATGGGCGTGTGGTGGAAATGGAAGATCGACCCCTTCAGCGTCGACGCGGTGCTGATCTACGCCCAGCGCGGCCACGGCCGACGCGCCAGCCTGTACAGCGACTACACTTTCGCCGTGTGGGACAACCCGCCGGACAGTCGCGAGCGCACACTGGTGCCGTTTGCCAAGGCTTATTCAGGGCTGACCGATGCAGAAATGCGCCAGGTCGACAGCATCGTGCGCAAGACCACCGTGGAGAAGTTCGGCCCGGTGAGCAGCGTCACGCCGACCCTGGTGTTCGAACTGGGTTTCGAAGGCATTGCCCTGTCCAAACGCCACAAGAGCGGGATCGCGGTGCGCTTTCCACGAATGTTGCGCTGGCGCCAGGACAAGCATGTCGACGAGGCAGATACCTTGGCAACGCTTCAGGACCTGCTGAAATAGCGCGGTACGCTCTTTGTGGCGAGGGGATTTATCCCCGCTGGGCTGCGAAGCGGCCCCCAAAAAGCCTGACATGAACAATCTGACACTCCGAGGCGACTGACTGTTGGGGCTGCTGCGCAGCCCAACGGGGATAAATCCCCTCGCCACAAATAATTGCTCACCCCATTTGTGTTTCCCAAACAACGCACGCTCCATCCTGGTGCAGCTTTTGATGTACGCTCATCCCCGCGCACCATCGCATTCCGTTGCCCGCCGCCGAAGCTTTTAAAACACTTGTTCGGCACTCTGGTTCGGAAATTGCTACCTTTATGCCGTCATACCGTTCTCGCCTTCACCGGTAACAATACTTACGCGCCACAAGCGCTCATATTGGTTTTAGGGATTGAATAATGAAAAAAGCACTGCTGACCCTTTCTGCACTGGCGTTGTGCATGGCTGCTGGCGTCGCCACGGCCAAGGAATACAAGGAACTGCGTTTTGGTGTCGACCCTTCCTACGCCCCGTTTGAGTCCAAGGCCGCCGACGGCAGCCTGGTCGGTTTCGACATCGACCTGGGCAACGCGATCTGCGAAGAGCTGAAGGTCAAATGCAAATGGGTCGAAAGCGATTTCGACGGCATGATCCCGGGCCTCAAGGCCAATAAATTCGACGGCGTGATTTCCTCCATGACCGTGACCCCGGCCCGCGAGAAAGCCATCGACTTCTCCAGCGAGCTGTTCTCCGGCCCAACGGCCTATGTCTTCAAGAAGGGCTCGGGCCTGAGCGAAGACGCTGCCTCGCTCAAAGGCAAGACCGTCGGCTACGAGCAAGGCACCATCCAGGAAGCCTACGCCAAGGCCGTGCTGGACAAGGCCGGCGTCAAGACCCAGGCCTACCAGAACCAGGACCAGGTTTATTCCGACCTGACCTCCGGCCGCCTCGATGCGGCGATCCAGGACATGCTCCAGGCTGAGCTGGGTTTCCTGAAGTCGCCAAAAGGCGAAGGCTATGAAATCAGCAAGCCGGTGGACAGCGAGCTGTTGCCCGCCAAGACCGCGATCGGTATCAAGAAAGGTAACAGTGAGCTGAAGGCACTTTTGGATAAAGGTATCAAAGCGTTACACGACGACGGCAAATACGCCGAGATCCAGAAAAAACACTTTGGCGATCTGAATCTGTACAGCGGCAAATAATGCGCGGCGCCCATCCGGTCTCGGATGGGCGCTTTTCTCATGCCAAAGGCTTTCATCCATGTTCGAACAACTCCTACAAAATCTGGGGCTCTCCGCCTTCAGCCTGCAGGGCTTTGGCCCGCTGCTGATGCAAGGCACCTGGATGACCATCAAGCTGTCGGCCCTGTCCTTGCTGTTGAGCGTCTTGCTCGGCCTGCTGGGCGCCAGTGCCAAGCTGTCCAGCGTCAAACTGCTGCGAATTCCTGCCCAGCTCTACACCACGCTGATCCGCGGCGTACCGGATCTGGTGCTGATGCTGCTGATTTTCTACAGCCTGCAAACCTGGCTGACCTCGTTTACCGACTTCATGGAATGGGAATACATCGAGATCGACCCATTCGGCGCCGGGGTGATCACCCTGGGCTTCATCTATGGCGCGTACTTCACCGAAACCTTTCGCGGCGCGATCCTCGCGGTCCCCCGGGGCCAGGTCGAAGCCGCCACCGCGTATGGCCTCAAGCGTGGCCAGCGCTTTCGCTTCGTGGTGTTTCCACAAATGATGCGCTTTGCCCTGCCGGGTATCGGCAACAACTGGATGGTGATGCTCAAGGCCACCGCGCTGGTGTCGATCATCGGCCTGGCCGATCTGGTCAAGGCGGCCCAGGATGCGGGCAAGAGCACCTACCAGTTGTTCTACTTCCTGGTACTGGCGGCACTGATCTATCTGCTGATCACCAGCGCGTCCAATTTCATCCTGCGCTGGCTTGAACGCCGCTACGCCGCCGGAGCCCGGGAGGCGGTGCGATGATCGAACTTCTGCAAGAATACTGGCGACCGTTCCTCTACAGCGATGGCGTCAACGTCACGGGCCTGGCCATGACCCTGTGGCTGCTCAGCGCCTCGCTGCTGATCGGCTTCGTGGTGTCGATCCCGCTGTCCATCGCCCGGGTTTCACCCAAGTTCTACGTGCGCTGGCCGGTGCAGTTCTACACCTACCTGTTCCGTGGCACACCGCTCTATATCCAATTGCTGATCTGCTACACCGGCATCTACAGCATCGCAGCGGTGCGCGCCCAGCCCATGCTCGACAGTTTCTTTCGCGACGCGATGAACTGCACGATCCTGGCCTTCGCCTTGAACACCTGCGCCTACACCACGGAAATCTTTGCCGGGGCGATTCGCAGCATGAACCATGGTGAAGTCGAGGCGGCCAAGGCCTACGGGCTGACCGGGTGGAAGCTGTACACCTACGTGATCATGCCGTCGGCGCTGCGCCGCTCGCTGCCGTACTACAGCAACGAAGTCATCTTGATGCTGCACTCGACGACCGTGGCGTTCACCGCTACCGTTCCAGACGTGCTGAAAGTCGCCCGGGACGCCAACTCGGCGACGTTCCTGACGTTCCAGTCGTTCGGGATCGCCGCGTTGATCTACCTGACCGTCACCTTTGCACTGGTGGGCCTCTTCCGCCTCGCCGAACGCCGCTGGCTGGCCTTTCTCGGGCCGGCCCACTAGGGCTTTTGTTCCAGGACACACACGTAAATGCGCCACCAGATCCATGACCTGCTGGCCCCGGTACCGGGGACCGCACGCAAGATCCACAGCTTCCACTTCGGCCCGGAAAAAGCCGTCGGCAAAATCTATATCCAGTCGTCCCTGCACGCCGATGAACTGCCGGGCATGCTGGTCGCCTGGCACCTCAAGCAGCGCCTGGCCGAACTCGAAGCGTCGGGCCACCTGCGGCACGAGATCGTGCTGGTGCCCGTCGCCAACCCCATCGGCCTTGAACAAGTGCTGATGGACGTTCCCCTGGGCCGCTACGAAACCGAGAGCGGGCAGAACTTCAACCGCCGTTTCGTCGACCTGAGCGAAGAGATCGGCAACGAAATCCAGGACCTGCTCACCGACGATCCGCAGCACAACCTGATGCTGATCCGTACCAGCCTGCGCGACGCCCTCGCCCGGCAGACAGCAGGCACGCAATTGCAATCCCTGCGCCTGGCCCTGCAACGGCTGGCCTGCGACGCCGACATGGTGCTGGACCTGCATTGCGACTTCGAAGCCGTGGCCCACCTCTACACCACACCCGAAGCCTGGCCACAGGTCGAACCGCTGGCCCGCTACATCGGTGCCGAAGCCTGCCTGCTGGCGACCGATTCGGGCGGCCAGTCGTTCGACGAATGCTTCACCCTGCTCTGGTGGCAACTCAAGGAACGCTTCGGCGACCGCTTCGAGATTCCCCTGGGCAGTTTTTCGGTCACCGTGGAATTGCGTGGCCAGGGTGACGTCAACCATGGGCTGGCGAGCCTGGACTGCCAGGCTTTGATCGAATACCTGATCCGTTTCGGCGCCATCGACGGCGAACCGATGCCCATGCCCGAGCTGCCCTACCCGGCCACGCCGTTGGCCGCTGTCGAGCCGGTGACCACGCCCGTGGGTGGGTTGCTGGTCTACAGCGCGCTGCCCGGCGAATACCTGGAGGCGGGGCAACTGATCGCGGAAGTCATCGACCCGGTCAACGACACCGTCACCCCTGTTCATTGCCGTAACGCCGGGCTGCTGTACGCCCGTTCGCTGCGCCGCATGGCCACGGCCGGCATGGTGATCGCCCATGTCGCCGGCACCGAAGCCTATCGCAGCGGCTACCTACTTTCGCCTTGAGGATGCATGCTCCATGTACAAACTGACCATCGAAGGCCTGCATAAAAGCTATGGCGAACATGAAGTGCTCAAGGGCGTTTCGCTCAAGGCCAAGACCGGTGACGTCATCAGCCTCATCGGCGCCAGCGGCTCAGGCAAAAGTACCTTTTTGCGCTGCATCAACTTCCTGGAACAACCCAACGACGGCGCCATGAGCCTGGACGGCCAGCCGATCCAGATGATCAAGGACCGCCACGGCATGCACGTGGCCGATGCCGACGAACTGCAACGCATCCGCACACGCCTGGCCATGGTGTTCCAGCACTTCAACCTGTGGAGCCACATGACCGTGCTGGAAAACATCACCATGGCGCCGCGCCGGGTGCTGGGTGTCAGCAAGCAGGAAGCCGACGACCGCGCCCGGCGTTATCTTGACAAGGTCGGCCTGCCGGCACGGGTCGCCGAGCAATACCCGGCGTTTCTCTCCGGCGGCCAGCAACAGCGCGTGGCCATTGCCCGCGCCCTGGCGATGGAGCCGGAGGTGATGCTGTTCGACGAACCGACCTCGGCCCTGGACCCCGAGCTGGTGGGCGAAGTGCTGAAGGTGATCCAGGGCCTGGCGGAGGAAGGCCGGACCATGATCATGGTGACCCACGAAATGAGCTTCGCCCGCAAAGTCTCGAACCAGGTGCTGTTCCTGCACCAAGGCCTGGTGGAAGAAGAAGGCAGGCCGGAAGACGTGCTGGGCAATCCCACGAGTGAACGGCTCAAGCAGTTTCTCAGTGGCAACCTGAAGTAAACCTCGGGCTCGATCATTCCCACGCTCCTGCGTGGGAACGATCAAATAAGCTTCGGCGCACCTGACAGCCTGTTTTTTGTGGCAAACCGCTTTTGTGGCGAAGGAGCTTGCTCCCGCTGGAGGCGCAGCCTCCCCTTGCAGCGTGTCATCCAGATCAGGGGGCCGCTTCGCAGCCCAGCGGGAGCAAGCTCCCTCGCCACAAAAGCACGCTCGCCACGGATATCTTGCATAAAACCTTTCGCATCCCGCCGTGGTCACTGAAAGAAGACGTTCAGGGCGCACACGGCAGGCATGGCGACATCCAACAATTTTGCGAAACAGTGGTTCGATGCCCGCGGCTGGAAGCCGTTTGCCTTTCAGAAGCAGGTCTGGGCCGCGGTCAAGCGGGGGGAATCCGGGCTGTTGCATGCCAATACCGGTGCCGGCAAAACCTATGCCGTGTGGTTTGCCGCCCTCAACCGTTTCGCCCGAGCAGCACCGCCGCTGGATAAACCGCGCAAACGCAAGCCGCCGGCCGAACCACTGACGGTCCTGTGGATCACGCCGATGCGCGCATTGGCAGCCGACACCGGCAAAGCCCTCGAAGCGCCGCTGACAGACCTGCACCTGCCATGGAGCGTCGGCCTGCGCACCGGCGATACCAGCGCCAATGAACGCGCCCGCCAGGGCCGGCGCCTGCCCACCGCGCTGATCACCACCCCCGAAAGCCTGACCCTGATCCTCGCCCGGGCCGATGCGCACACTGCCGTCTCGACCCTGCGCATGGTCGTGGTGGATGAATGGCACGAGTTGCTCGGCAACAAACGTGGTGTGCAATTGCAACTGGCCCTGGCGCGCTTGCGGCGCTGGCATCCCGAACTCATCGTCTGGGGCGTGTCCGCGACCCTGGGCAACCAGGCCCACGCCGAGCAGGTATTGATCCCGCAAGGCAACGGGATCAGCGTGCGGGGGGCCGATGGCAAGCCGCTGCGGGTCGACACGCTGTTACCCCCGACCCTCGAACGTTTTCCGTGGGCCGGACACATTGGCCTGAAAATGTTGCCCCAAGTCGTTGCCGAAATCGACGCAAGCGGCAGTTGCCTGGTCTTCACCAACACCCGCGCACAATCGGAAATCTGGTATCAGGCGCTTCTTGAGGCGCGGCCCGATTGGGCCGGGCTGATCGCCCTGCACCATAGCTCGCTGTCGCGTGATACCCGGGATTGGGTGGAACAGGCATTGAAGGACGGCCAGCTCAAAGCGGTGGTCTGCACGTCCAGCCTGGACCTGGGGGTGGACTTCCTGCCGGTGGAACGGGTGCTGCAGATCGGCTCGGCCAAGGGCGTAGCACGGCTGATGCAACGGGCCGGGCGCTCCGGTCACGCACCAGGCCGGACCTCGCGGCTGACGCTGGTGCCGACCCACAGCCTGGAATTGATCGAGGCCGCCGCCGCGCAGGACGCCGTGGCCCAACGGCGCATCGAACCGCGCGAATCGCCCCACAAGCCGCTGGACGTCCTGGTGCAGCACTTGGTGAGCATGGCCTTGGGCGGCGGCTTCGTTCCCGAAGAACTGTTCGAGGAAGTGCGCGGTGCCTGGGCCTACCGCGACCTCAACCCGGCCGAATGGGCCTGGGCCCTGGCGTTTGTGCGCCATGGCGGCCTGTCATTGACTGCCTACCCCGATTACCGACGCGTCGAACCGGACGAACATGGGATCTGGCGAGTGCCTGACGCACGCCTGGCCCGCCGTCACCGCATGAGCATCGGCACCATCGTCAGCGATGCCAGCCTGCAATTGAAGTTCTGGAGCAAGGGTGGAGGCGGCAAGACCCTGGGCAGCGTAGAGGAAGGCTTCATCGCCCGCCTGCGCCCCGGTGACGGGTTCCTGTTCGCCGGGCGGTTGCTGGAATTGGTCCGGGTCGAAGACATGACCGCCTACGTGCGACGCAGCCAGGCCAAGAAGGCTGCTGTGCCGCGCTGGAACGGCGGGCGCATGCCGCTCTCCAGCGAACTGGCCGCCGCCGTCGTGGCCCGTTTGGGCGAAGCCGCCGCGGGCCGCTTCCAGGGGCCGGAGATGCATGCCGTGCAGCCCCTGCTCTTGACCCAACAACGCTGGTCCGGTTTGCCCACGCAAAACACATTGCTGGCCGAAGCCCTCAAGTCACGGGAAGGCTGGCACCTGTTCCTGTACCCGTTTGCCGGGCGTCAGGTGCATCTGGGGTTGGCGAGCCTGCTGGCCTGGCGTGTCAGCCGGCAACAGCCGCTGACGTTTTCCATTGCGGTCAACGACTACGGCCTGGAACTGCTCAGTGCCACGGCTGTGGATTGGTCGCAATACCTGACCCCGGGCCTGCTGAACGTCGATCATCTGCTGACCGACGTGCTCGCGAGCCTGAACGCCGGGGAATTGGCCCTCAGGCGCTTTCGCGAAATCGCCCGGATCGCCGGGCTGGTCTTCGCCGGTTACCCCGGTGCGCCGAAAAGCACCCGGCAGGTCCAGGCGTCCAGCGGATTGTTCTTCCAGGTGTTCAAGCAATACGACGCCGACAATCTCCTGCTGGCCCAGGCCGGGGAGGAAGTCTTGCGTGAAGAATTGGATATCCGTCGACTGGAGCAGACCTTGCAACGCCTCAATACCTTGAAGCTGGACCTGCACGTCATCAAGCGCCCCACCCCGCTCGGGTTTCCGCTGCTGGTGGAGCGGTTCCGGGAAAGCATGAGTTCGGAAAAACTCGCCGACCGCATCCGGCGGATGGTCAGCGAGCTGGAAAAAACCGCCGATCGCGGTGACGCCTGATGCCCGCGCCCTATCCCGTCAGCCTGGCCGGCGAAGAACTCTGGTTGCTCCCGGAAAAAGCCGTGTACTGGCCCGCCCAGGAAACCCTGATGGTGGCCGATGTTCATTTCGGCAAGGCCGCCGCCTATCGCAGCCTCGGGCAACCGGTGCCCCACGGCACCACCGCCAGCAACATCGCCGTACTGGATGCATTGCTGGCCAGCCTGGCGTGCCGACAGTTGATTTTTCTCGGGGATTTTCTCCACGGCCCCGGCTCTCATGCGCCCGGCACCTTGAAGGCACTTTCCGATTGGCGTGAGCGACATCCGCACCTGGCCATGACGCTGATTCGTGGCAACCACGACAAACGCGCCGGTGACCCACCGCCAGCGCTGAACATTCGCGTTGTACCGGAGCCGTTGCTCCTGGGGCCTTTTGCCGTGCAGCACGATCCGGTGCCACACCCCAGCCGCCATGTGCTGGCCGGTCATGTGCACCCGGTCTATCACCTGAGCGGCAAGGGCCGGCAACGCCTGCGCCTGGCCTGCTTCCGTCTGGGCAGTGAAATCAGCCTGCTGCCGGCCTTCGGCGCGTTCACGGGCGGCTATCGAGTCGAGCAAGACAGCGATTGCAGGATTTTTGTCATCGGCGATAACGAAATATGGCCCGTCAGCTGAAGCACTCTGTGCTATCGCTGGCGGGCCATCGTCTCATCAGGCAACCGGCGCAGGAGGCGGCTCGTCCGGCAGGGTAGGCTCGCCGGGTTCGGTAGGTTGTTCGTTGGGGGTATCGGGATCGGGCTGGCCAGGGATGCCGCCCGCCGCTTCGACAGGATGGGCCAGCAACGACCAGGCCATGACGCCGATCTGATTGGGCTCAAGCCTTGCCAGTTCGGCACTTATTCGCGGATCGATCTTCATAGAGCAACTCCTGAGCGAAGGCCCGCTGCGCTGACGCACAAAAACGGGCAGTACACGCAATAGAGTGTCTGCCCGCCCAGGAATTCCAACAGCTCGTCAGATTCAGGTACGCGGCAGCGTCACGCCGCGCTGGCCCTGGTACTTGCCGCCGCGATCCTTGTAGGAAACTTCACATTCTTCATCGGATTCCAGGAACAGCATCTGCGCCACACCCTCGTTGGCGTAGATTTTCGCCGGCAGGGTCGTGGTGTTGGAGAATTCCAGGGTCACGTGGCCTTCCCACTCGGGTTCCAGCGGCGTGACGTTGACGATGATGCCGCAACGGGCGTAGGTGCTCTTGCCCAGACAGATGGTCAGTACGTTGCGCGGAATACGGAAGTACTCGACGGTACGGGCCAGGGCGAAGGAGTTCGGCGGGATGATGCAAACGTCGCTCTTGACGTCGACGAAGCTCTTCTCGTCGAAGTTCTTCGGGTCGACGGTGGCCGAATTGATATTGGTGAACACCTTGAATTCGTCGGCGCAGCGCACGTCGTAGCCGTAGCTGGAGACGCCGAAGGAGATCAGCCGGTCGGCGCCTTCGCCACGCATCTGGCGTTCGACGAAGGGCTCGATCATGCCGTGCTCTTGCGCCATGCGGCGAATCCACTTGTCCGATTTGATGCTCATGGCGGTTTCCTGAAATAGCGAGGTGGAAAAAATACGTCCGGCATCTTACCGGGGCGCGGGGCCGGGTTCAAAGCGCGGTACGCAAATCTCGCCGATCCGCCTTGATTTCCGGGTCCTGCCGGCCATCGCCCGCGCCGTCAGTCACCAAATAAGAGAAACCTTCGCAAAGACCATTGGCACATTCTGGAAAAAGGGTTAAGGTGGCGCCACTGTGCTGCTTGTGTCACTGAGAATCTCTACACGATATGTTGAATTTCGATCCAACCATCTACAAGAATTTTTCCTGCTCTTTGCACTCAGTCTCGGCCAGGGTTCTTCCTGAGTCGCAGTTATCTTTGTTCAAGGAGTTACACCATGTCTAATCGCCAAACCGGTACCGTTAAGTGGTTCAACGATGAAAAAGGCTTCGGCTTCATCACCCCACAATCCGGTGACGACCTGTTCGTTCACTTCAAAGCTATCCAATCCGACGGCTTCAAAAGCCTGAAAGAAGGCCAACAGGTTTCTTTCATCGCTACCCGCGGTCAGAAAGGCATGCAAGCTGAAGAAGTTCAAGTTATCTAACTTGTCCTTGCTTTAGTAAAAGGCCCCGCCCTCAAAAGCGGGGCTTTTTTGTGCCTGTCAGTTTTTGCCGGCGCAAAAAAACTGTGGGAGCGAGCTTGCTCGCGATAGCGGCGCTTCAGTCAACATTCATATTGCTGACATACCGCTATCGCGAGCAAGCTCGCTCCCACAGAATTTGTTACTCGCCCGGGATTACCAGGTGACGCCAAATCCAGCCGTGTAGCGTGTCTTGCTCAGATCGCTGTCTTCGGTCCCTTCAATGACGTCCTTCTCAGCCTTGAGGTTGAGCGACGCCCAATCGGTAACCTTGTAGCGCAATCCCACTTCAGCGTCGTAGGCGTAATCCGCCACGTCGGACAGTGGCTTGCCCACTTCACCGTTGGTGAAGAACTCGACGCGCTTGCCAATCAAGTAGCGGTTGTAGTCCCATTTCATGGCGACGGAATAGAAGTTGTCCTTACCGCCGTCACGGTATTCATAGTCGGTGCGGTTCAACAGCGAACCCAGCGAGAACGCGCCCAGCTCGTCATCCCAGAACTGATAACCCGGACCGGTACCCACCACACGCTGGCGCGCCAGGTCTTCGACCTTGTCACGCTTGTAGTTCAGGCGGCCTTGCCAGAACCATTTGTCGGTTATGAACCGGTCGAGAGAATATTCCAAGCGCCAGTTATCGGTGGAAACCACGTCATCCTGGAATTCACGGTTGTATTCGCCTTCGGCAGTGTGCCGCCATCTGCCATGACGTGCCGAGGTCTTGAAGTCGACGTCATAATCGTCGGTATCGTTTTCCGCACGCTGGTAATCCAGCGCGGCATCGACATTGCCCTTCCACACCAAGTCCTCGACCACCGGCTTGGGCTTGAGGATCTGCTGGATACTGGCCAGGTCGACGGTCTTGGGCGCATCACCGTTGGCCAAGGTGACCTTGCCATCCTCGGCCGCATGCAGCGCCTTGGCTTTCTCGCCGGTATAAGCGTCCTGCTTGACCAAGAGTTGCTGATCACTTTCCAGGGTCTTGACCTGTTTCCAGTCGATGGGAATCGCGCCGGCGTAATCGGTCTGGATCAGCAACTTGCCGCCATCAAAAACGGTAATCTTGCCACTGAGTTTGTCCCCATTCTTCAACCAGACTGTGTCGGCAAGCAGGGGTGTGGAGGCACTGGCAACAGCCAGGCAAAGCAGGGTTCTAGACAACATAAGCGTATAAAGAGCTCAAGTTTGCGGTGAAAAGGCGGCATTATCCCCCGGGACGACACCTCAGCAAGGACTGACCAACGTATTTGTAATGAGTTCATTTCTCAACCAGCTTTACAGGACTTAACCTACAAACGGCCACACGCCCTCTTTTTTCGGACGCCTGAACGTGACTGATGCATCCCTGGATACCGAGAACGCCGCCCAAATCCGCCGCACCACCCTTTACCTGACCCTGGCACAGGTGCCAGCGGGCAAGGTGGTGACCTATGGCCAACTGGCTGATATGGCCGGCCTGGGCCGCGCGGCGCGCTGGGTTGGG
Organism: Pseudomonas brassicacearum; assembly: GCF_918698105.1. Taxonomy (GTDB): domain Bacteria; phylum Pseudomonadota; class Gammaproteobacteria; order Pseudomonadales; family Pseudomonadaceae; genus Aquipseudomonas; species Aquipseudomonas brassicacearum_F. The sequence continues at coordinate 22,379 of NZ_CAKKMI010000082.1, forward strand.
CGGACCCTCAGCCAGTTGCCGAACGACACGAAACTGCCCTGGCATCGGGTATTGGGTGCCGGCGGTCGGATCAGCCTGCCGGCGGGCAGCGCCTCAGGGGATGAACAGCGCGCACGCCTGCGCATGGAAGGGATCAGTGTCCTGAACAATCGTGTTGATATTCAGCGCCATGGCTGGCGCCCGGTAGAGCACAGCGGTTAGAGTGCGCGCTTTGTTTTCGCAATTTTTGAGGCAGACTCCAGCCCATGCCCCGTAAAACCTGGCGCGCCGCCCTTGCCGCCTATGCCAGTCCCTCGACGCTCGTGCTGTTGCTGCTTGGCTTCGCTGCCGGCTTGCCGTACATGCTGGTGTTTTCCACGCTTTCGGTCTGGTTGCGCGAAGCCGGTGTGGCCCGCGAAACCATCGGCTACGCGAGCCTGATCGGCCTGGCATACGCCTTTAAATGGGTCTGGTCGCCGCTGCTCGACCAATGGCGCCTGCCGCTGCTGGGTAAACTCGGGCGTCGGCGTTCATGGCTGGTGCTCTCCCAGGGCCTGGTAATCCTCGGCCTGATCGGCATGGGTTTCTGCGACCCACAGAAACACCTGTCATGGTTGATCGCCATCGCCGTCATCGTAGCCTTCGCTTCTGCGACGCAGGACATTGCCGTCGACGCCTATCGCCTGGAGATCGCCGACGACACCCGCCAGGCCGCCCTCGCCGCCAGCTACATGTCCGGCTACCGCATCGCGGCGCTGCTGGCCACCGCTGGGGCCCTGTTCTTCGCCGAAGGATTTGGCTCCACCGGCTTCAGCTACAAACACTCGGCCTGGGCCGGCACCTACCTGCTGTTCGGCGTATTGATGGTCCCGGCGTTGCTCACCTCGCTGTTCATGCGCGAACCACCGGTGCCGCTGCGCACCCAATTGCAGGCCGGGCGCTACTCATTCGCCCATCAACTGGCGTCGGTGTTCGTGCTGATCGTGCTGCTGGTGTCTGTTCCGGCGATGTTCACCCAGCTCTACAACACCGACTTCGCCAGCGTGCTGTTCGAAGGCGTCAGCCTGCTCGACCTGCTGCTCGAAGACCGTGCGTTCCTGCGGGCCATCCTCTATATCATCCTGACCGCCCTGTGCCTGTCGGCCGTGGGGCGCCGCGGATTGGCGCCGGTGCTGACGCCGGTCAACGACTTCATCCTGCGTTACCGCTGGCAGGCCCTCCTGCTGCTTGGGCTGATCGCGACCTATCGGATGTCCGACACGGTCATGGGCGTCATGGCAAACGTGTTCTACATCGACCAGGGATTCACCAAGGACCAGATCGCCAGTGTCAGCAAGATCTTCGGGTTGATCATGACCCTCGTCGGTGCCGGCATGGGCGGCCTGCTGATCGTACGTTTCGGCATCCTGCCCATCCTGTTCATCGGCGGCGTCGCCTCGGCCGGCACCAATATCCTCTTCCTGATGCTCACCGACATGGGCGCCAACGTACAGATGCTGATTGTCACCATTTCCCTGGACAACTTCAGCTCCGGCCTGGCCACGTCAGCGTTCGTCGCCTACCTGTCGAGCCTGACCAACCTGAAATTCTCCGCCACCCAATACGCCCTGCTCAGCTCGATCATGCTGTTGTTGCCGCGCCTGATCGGCGGTTATTCAGGGGTGATGGTGGAGAAGTTCGGCTATCACAACTTCTTCCTGATCACCGCGTTGCTGGGCGTTCCGACCCTGCTGCTGATCGCCTTGCACTGGTTCCAGGAAAACCGTCGCCAGGGCTCGACGCCCACTGCGGAACCGACGCCCACCCGGCCTGCGGAAGAATCGTAGGAAACTTCAGAAAACGCCGGGGAAACCGGCGTTCGCACCGGGCGACCGGCCACGCGCCTGTACGCCAGGGCATCTCGCCCGTACAATGCTCCGTCACTTCTCGTCATCAGCAACCGACAACGGCCAACCATGCGCACCAGTCAATATTTGCTCGCCACACAGAAAGAAACGCCTTCCGACGCCGTCGTGATCAGCCACCAGTTGATGCTGCGTGCCGGCATGATCCGCAAACTCGCCTCGGGCCTGTACACCTGGCTGCCGATGGGCCTGCGGGTCATGCGCAAGGTCGAAGCCATCGTTCGCGAAGAGATGGACGCTGCCGGATCCCTGGAAGTGTTGATGCCGGGCACCCAACCGGCCGAGCTGTGGCAGGAATCGGGGCGCTGGGAAGAATACGGCCCTGAGCTGCTGCGCATCAAGGACCGTCACGGTCGCGACTTCTGTGCAGGCCCGACTCACGAAGAAGTGATCACCGACCTGATGCGCAACGAGTTGAGCAGCTACAAGCAGCTGCCGATCAACCTGTATCAGATCCAGACCAAATTCCGTGACGAAATCCGTCCACGCTTCGGCCTGATGCGCGGTCGCGAATTCATCATGAAGGATTCCTACTCGTTCCACGCCGACCTGGCTTCGCTACAGATCACCTACGACCGCATGCACCAGGCGTACTGCAACATTTTCACCCGCCTGGGCCTGAAATTCCGCCCGGTTGAAGCCGACAACGGCTCCATCGGCGGTGCCGGCTCCCACGAGTTCCACGTGCTGGCCGAGTCCGGCGAAGACGACATCGTCTTCAGCAATGGCTCCGACTACGCCGCCAACATCGAGAAAGCCGAAGCCGTGCCACGGGAAACCTCCCGCGCCGCGCCGACCGAAGAGTTGCGCCTGGTGGACACACCGAATGCCAAGACCATCGCCCAGTTGGTGGAAGGCTACAACCTGCCGATCGAGCGCACCATCAAGACCCTGATCGTACGGGCGGAAGAAGCCGGCAAGCTGATCGCGTTGATCGTCCGTGGCGACCACGAACTCAATGAAATCAAGGCCGCCAACCAGCCAGGCGTCGCCAGCCCGCTGGTCATGGCTACCGAAGCCGAGCTGCGCGACGCCATCGGCGCCGGTGCCGGCTCCCTCGGCCCGCTGAACCTGCCGCTGCCGATCATCATCGACCGCTCGGTGGAGTTGATGAGCGATTTCGCCATCGGCGCCAATCTCGACGACAAGCACTATTTCGGCGTGAACTGGGAGCGTGACCTGCCGGTACCAACCGTCGCGGACCTGCGCAACGTCGTGGCCGGCGACCCGAGCCCGGACGGCAAGGGCACCCTGGAAATCAAGCGGGGCATCGAAGTCGGGCACATCTTCCAGCTGGGCAACAAGTACAGCAAGGCGATGAAGTGCGAAGTGCTGGGCGAAAACGGCAAGCCGGTTACCCTGGAAATGGGTTGCTATGGCATCGGCGTTTCCCGCGTGGTGGCTGCCGCCATCGAGCAGAACAACGACGAGAAAGGCATCATCTGGAGCGACACGTTGGCGCCTTTCCAGATTGCCCTGGTGCCGCTGCGCTATGAAACCGACCTGGTGCGTGAAGCCACCGACAAGCTCTACGCCGAACTGACGGCCGCCGGCTTCGAAGTGCTGCTGGACGACCGCGACAAGAAAACCAGCCCCGGCATCAAGTTCGCGGACATGGAACTGATCGGCATCCCGCATCGGATCGTCGTCAGTGACCGTGGCCTGGCCGAAGGCAACCTGGAATACAAGAGCCGCACCGAGGCCGAGCCGCAAGCGCTGCCGGTCGCCGACGTGCTGTCGTTCCTCCAGGCCCGTATCCGCCGCTGACACCAGATAGAGACGTCATGTTCAAGCGAAACACCTTAGGCCTCGGTGGCGCCGCCCTGTGCGGCGCCCTGCTGGTCAGCGGCTGTGCCAACCAAATGTCGCAACGCAGCGAGCACGAAGAGCGGGTCGAGCGCAAATTGCTCGACCACAGCCTGCAGATCGATGTGGGCGAACCCAAGGTGCTCGACCTGCCGCAGCGCCGGGTGCGAATCAATGAGCAGAAGACCTTCGAAGTCACTGAATTCGAGGTCACTCGCCATTACGACCGCTACACGCCGTACCAACCCTGGCGGGAGATTTACGAGATCCCCTTGGGCGCGGTGGCCGTGGTGGCCGGTGTCGGCGCAAACGTGGTCAATGTGTTCGCCCTCGGCAACCTGCCGGACACCGTGACCCGTGACTGGATCAGCTACGGTTTCGCCGGGCTCAACCCGTTCATGAACGTCCCTTCCCATGGCCGCGCCCAGCAGAACCTGGCGGGCATCGACGAAGTCCAGCGCGACAAGCGTACGGAACACTCGAGCCTGCCTTGGAGCGAACGCCCGGTGGAGGTCAAGGCTGCCCGGCAGACCTTCGAGCTGAGCACCGACCGCAACGGCGTGCTGCGCTTGAACCTGCTGGAAAGCCCGTTCGCCGAGCAGGACCTGAGCCAGTTCGGCAAATTGCAGATCAGCGTGACCGATGCCCAAGACGAAGTGCACACCGACTCATCCCTGAGCATCAGCAGCACCTTGCGCAGCAAGCTGGTGGAAGCCCACGCCTTGATCTACGACGACCTGGAAGATGACGAGGTGAGCCAGTGGGTGCATCGAGTCAAGCGCCTGTCGGAGCTGGGTCTCGAAGAAGAAGCCAGCGAACTGGAACAGAGCCTGATCGAACTGACCCGCAACGATCCGGAGTTGCAGGCCGAGTTCATGAAAGCACTGACCAAGGACGGCGGGCGGTTGGTGGCGGATCCTGGCGCTAACTGAAACACCCTGTGGCAAGGAAAATTGTGTGAGGGCAACGCCTGTGGGAGCAAGGCTTGCCCGCGATGGCGGTCTCAAGGATGCCATCGCGAGCAAGCTTTGCTCCCACAGGATTTCCTTGCCACAAGGACCGCGCCAAGCAGGGCACTCATTGCCAGCCTCACCGCTCAAACAACTCCAACTGCTCAAACCCACCGCGCAAATCCTCCAGCCGCACCCCTATCCCCAATAAGCGCACTGGCTTGCCGCCCCGGTTGAACGCCTGGGTCAACAACAACTGGTAGCTGCCCAGGTCCCGCC
>NZ_CAKKMI010000083.1:0-27184 GCF_918698105.1 Pseudomonas brassicacearum
GGCGCGAAGCACCCCCAAAACCTGACACCGCGGTGTGTCAGGCAAACATTTGGGGGCTGCTGCGCAGCCCAGCGGGAGCAAGCTCCCTCGCCACAGATAATGTTCAGCCAAGGGCTTCAAGTTATCCCCGGCCTTGTTACATCATTGGACCTTGTTTGAAGCCTCCGCCGCCTTGATCAGGTCCGGCCCGATCTCCTGTTCGAACTTGGCCCACACCGGCTTCATTTTTTCGCGCCAGGCATTACGTTGCTTCGGTGTGAGGGTAATGATCTCGGTAGTCTTGGCTGCGAGCACATGCTGCTTGTCCTGCTGGTTGAATCGCTCCGCTTCCTGATTGGCATAGTCGGTGGATTCAACTACGATCTTGTCCAATTCGCTGCGGATGTCCGGTGGCAGGCCGTTCCAGAAGTCGGAGGTGGTGATCAGCATGTAGTCGAGTATGCCGTGGTTGGACTCGGTGACGTATTTCTGCACTTCATTGAGTTTCTGGTTGTAGAAGTTCGAATAGGTGTTTTCCGTGCCGTCGACCAGACCGGTGCGCAAAGCCTGGTACACCACTGAGAAAATCATCGGTTTAGCCTTGGCGCCCACTGCCAGGAACTGTTCCTGCAGCACTGCGGAGGTCTGGATCCGGAACGTCAGGCCGCGGGCATCCTCGGGTGTGCGCAGGGGCTTGTTGGCCGATAGTTGCTTCATGCCGTTGTGCCAATAGGCCAGGCCGGTGATGTTTTTGCTTTCCATGGACTTGAGCAGCTTCTGGCCCTCGGGGCTGCGCTGAAAACGGTCCACGGCGGCGATATCGTTGAACAGGAAGGGCAAGTCGAACAACTGCACCGACTTGGTGTACTGATCGAACTTGGCCAGCGACCGCGCAATGATCTGCACGTCCCCAAGGAGCAAGGCCTCCAGCTCCTTGTCATCGCCATACAGCGTGGAGTTGGGGTACACCTCCACTTTCACCTTGCCCGCCAGCCGTTCATCCACGAGCTTCTTGAACATCAACGCGCCCTGGCCCTTGGGCGTTTGCTCGGCCACGACATGGGAAAACTTGATCACGATAGGTTCTGCCGCCGTGGCCGTGCCCAACGCACTGAAGGTCAGGGTACAGGCAAGCGTTATCCACATAGGTTTGAGCATTGCCGGATTTCCTTCTGCATGTGTCGACGGTGCTTAACCACACCAGGACCTGCACCTGCGGAGTGACGAGCCAGTGCCTTCGCTCCACAGGTCTGTGTTCAGTCGGGCTTAGCTCATCCCTAACCAGCTCGGTAGCGCCAGCGAGATCCACGGCACATAGGTAATCAGCACCAGGAATGCCAGCAGAATCATCAACCATGGCATGGCCGCGCGGATCGTGGCCGGCAGGGACATGCCGGTCACTGCCGAGGTGACGAACAGGTTCAGCCCCACCGGAGGTGTGATCAGGCCGATCTCCAGGTTCACCACCATGATGATGCCCAGGTGGATCGGGTCGATGCCCAGCTTCATGGCGATGGGGAACAGGATCGGTGCCAGGATCAGGATGATCGCCGAAGGCTCCATGAACGCGCCGGCGATCAGCAGCACGATGTTCACCACCAGCAGGAAGGTCACCGGCGTCAACCCTGCGTCGATCACCCAAGCCGTGATTTGCTGCGGCAGTTGCTCGGTGGTCAGTACGTGGGCGAAGAGCATGGCGTTGGCGATGATGAACATCAGCATGATGCTCAGCTTGGCCGACTCCAGCAGCACCTTCGGCGTCTCACGGAACGTGAGGTCCTTGTAGACGAACAAGGCAATGAACGCCGAATACACCGCCGCCACCGCCGCTGCTTCGGTGGGGGTGAACATCCCGGAGTAGATCCCGCCGAGGATGATGACCATCAGCAACAGGCCCCAGATCGCCTTGCGCGCGGTGGTCAACCACTCACGGAACGTCGCCCGGGGCAGGGCTGGCAGGTTTTTCTTCACGGCGACGATGTAGATCGCCACCATCAGTGTGAGCCCCAGCAGAACACCCGGAATCACACCGGCCATGAACAGCTTGCCCACCGAGGTTTCGGTCGCCGCGGCGTACACCACCATCACGATCGAGGGCGGAATCAGGATGCCCAGGGTCCCGGCGTTGCACACGATGCCCGCGCCAAACGCCTGTGGATAACCCGAGCGCACCATCCCGGCAATGGCGATGGAACCGACCGCTGCCACCGTCGCGGGGCTTGAGCCCGACAAGGCCGCAAACAGCATGCACGCCAACACTGCCGCAATCGCCAGGCCGCCACGGATATGTCCGACGCAGGCGTTGGCAAAGTCGATCAGCCGCCGCGCCACACCGCCCGTGGTCATGAACGCACCGGCCAGCAGGAAAAACGGAATCGCCAGCAACGTGTAGTGCTCGGACGTTTCGAACAGCTTGATCGCCAGGGAACGCACCGAGTCGGGGCTGAAGAAAATGATGGTCAGCGAGCCGGCCAAACCCAGCGAAATGGCAATGGGCACGCCGATGAACATCAGCACAAACAGCGCTATGAACAGGAAGGCAATGGTCATGGCTTGTCTTCCTCGTGTTCGGTCAATTTGATGGCTTCAGCTGCTTCATCGGCCAGGCCCAGGCCGGTCTGGCGATTCATCAGGATGCGCACGAGAATTTCCGCGAAACGGATAAACACCAGGGCAAAACCGACCGGTACGATCAACCCGATATGCCACTGCATGATGCCGAAATGGCCGAGATCCTCGGCACCGATCTGGGCAATCATCAAGGTGTTGATCCATTCGAAACTCGCCACTGCCAGCAGCCCGGCGTAGGCCAGGCAGCACAGGCAAGCGATGACGCCAATGAAACGCTGCACCGGTTTGCTCGCCAGTTTCACCAGCGCATCGACGCCGATGTGACCGGCCGTGCGCACGCCGTACGACAGCCCGAAAAAGATCAGCCAGCCAAACAGGGCCTTGGTCAGTGACGTGCTCCAAGTCATGGCCTGGGCCATGCCCATGACGGTGTCGCCAATGGCGAACATCGATTCGCTCGCGGCAGGCCAGTTGTCGCCGAGGCTGTAGAAAACGCTGTAGAGATTGTTGAGCACCACGTAGACGAAAGTAACCAGCGTCATGGCGGCCAGAAGGAAAGCAATGAAACCTTCCTCGAAGTGTTCCCAGGTGCGCCGAAGGGCGTTCATGGCGTGACCTCTCCTATGGGGGACGACAGGCCGGCGCTACCAGGGCGGCAGCACCGGCCAACCAATCACTGGGCCTTGTTGGAGGCTTCTGCGGCTTTGATCAGGTCAGCACCGATATCGCCTTCGAACTTTTTCCATACCGGTTTCATCTTGTCGCGCCATTCGCCACGTTCTTCTGGCGTCAGGGTGATGATTTCGGTGGTCTTGGCGTCGAGGATGCGCTGCTTGTCGTGCTCATTCAGCTGCGCGGCCTCTTTGTTCACGTGGGCCGTGACTTCTACCAGGATCTTGTCCAGTTCAGTGCGGATGTCCGGTGGCAGGCCATTCCAGAACTTGGTGTTGGTGATGAGCATGTAGTCGAGTACACCGTGGTTGGATTCGGTGATGTACTTCTGCACTTCATGCATTTTCTGGCTGTAGATGTTCGAGTAGGGGTTTTCCGCACCGTTGACCACGCCGGTCTGCAAGCCTTGGTAAACCTCGGCGAAGCTCATCTTGCGCGGGTTGGCGTTCACTGCCTTGAATTGTTCTTCCAGCACTGCCGACGCTTGTACGCGGAACTTCAGGCCACGGGCATCCTTGGGTTCACGCAGCGGTTTGTTCGCCGACAGCTGCTTCATGCCGTTGTGCCAATAAGCCAGGCCGGTGATGTTCTTGCTTTCCATGGACTTGAGCAGCTTCTGGCCTTCAGGGCTCAACTGGAAACGGTCCACGGCGGAGATGTCATCGAACAGGAACGGCAAGTCAAACAATTGCACGGTCTTGGTGTATTGCTCGAACTTGGCCAGCGACGGCGCGATCATCTGCACGTCGCCCAATAGCAGGGCTTCCATTTCCTTGCCGTCGCCGAACAGCGAGGAGTTGGGGTAGACCTCGACTTTCACTTTGCCTGGCAACCGTTCTTCCACCAGTTTCTTGAACAGCAGCGCGCCCTGGCCTTTTGGTGTTTGTTCGGCGACCACATGGGAGAACTTGATCACCACCGGATCTGCCGCCATGGCCGTGCTCATCGCACTGAGGGCCAACGTGCAAGCGAGCGCTTTCCAGATAGGTTTGAACATTGCGGGCTTTCCTCTTGTTTTTAGTATGTTCGTGCGGGCTCATTCAAAACACAGCACGGCGGAACAATGATGAGTCTAGGCAGAAAAACAACTTGCGGGGACGGTTAGCGGGAAAAACCGTTCTTTGGCTGTACGTCTCGACAGGTTGCGCTAGAGCCTTCCTTGCGTCGGGCTGAAACATCGAAAACAGCTCATTTCGAATGGTTTCAGTCAACCTTCGTGCCTGGGGCAGGAAACCATAAAGAAGCGGTGATGGCTACTGGCTTTCAATCTCACGCCCGTGCTCAGTGAGTCCAAGGGAGGAGGGGCAACCAGGCGCGTGGCTGCTGCTGTGGGCATTGCCTGGACTCGACGGCGCAAACCTCGGATCTAGGCAGGTAGCCAAAGCGTGCACAAAACCTGTGATCGGCCTCTGCCAGAGATCCCCTGTGGCAGCGAGCAAGCCCGCTCCCACAGTTTTGATCCCAGGTGTTCACGGATTCTGCGTCCACCACCGACCCCTATGGGAGCGAGCCTGCTCGCGAAGACGGCGACACATCCAACATCACCGTCTCAGACAGACCGCATTCGCGAGCAGGCTCGCTCCCACAGTTTTGATCCCAGGTGTTCACGAATTCTGCGTCCACCATCGCCCCCTGTGGGAGCGAGCCTGCTCGCGATGACGGCGGCACATCCAACGTCACCGTCTCAGACAGACCGCATTCGCGAGCAGGCTCGCTCCCACAGTTTTGATCCCTGGTGTTCACGAATTTTGCGCTCGCCACAGTTCCCCTGTGGGAGCGAGCTTGCTCGCGAAGACGGCGGCACAGCCAACATCACCGTCTCAGACAGACCGCTTTCGCGAGCAAGCTCGCTCCCACAGTTTTGATCCCGGGTGTTCACGAATTTTGCGCTCACCACAGTTCCCCTGTGGGAGCGAGCTTGCTCGCGAAGACGGCGGCACAGCCAACATCACCGCGTCAGACAGATCGCTTTCGCGAGCAAGCCCGCTCCCACAGTTTTGATCCCAGGTGTTCACGAATTCTGCGTCCACCATCGCCCCCTGTGGGAGCGAGCCTGCTCGCGATGACGGCGGCACATCCTCTCGCTAGTTGCGCTTCCAGCACTCCGCAAACCGCGCACATACCCCGTAACGCTCTTCCATCTGCGCCATCCTCTCCAGGTGATGACCTACCGCTTCGGCCGTTACCCCGTTCCCGATCCGGAAGTACTCCACCATCATCGCGACGTCCAGGTCGATCTCGGCTTTTTCCGGTTTGGCATTGGCGGTTTTGGACAACGCCCACTGTTCCAACTGCTCGTCCTTCAACTGCCGCAGGCGCGCCTGGTATTCGTCCTTGAAGCGTTCCATCGAGTGCGCCTTGTTTTGCGCCATGTCATCGCCAAATGTCTTCAGGTTTTCCCGGTACAGCGTCCAGTAGTCAGCCGGCAGTTCGAAGCCGAGCTTGGCCTTGCGTTCGCTGATCAGGGTGTCCAGCTTCCCTGGCGAATAAGGCTCGACTTTTTCCTTGGCTGGATCCGTCTTCACGGTGACGACCAAGCTTTTGTCGATGACTCGATTCATCAGCTCCAAGCGATGGGGCGTGTCCGGGTAGGTCTTGGGGAACAGCGCGTTGCGTCCGGCGCAGGCGGGAAAGTCTTTTTTCAGGATCGGGATCGGTGTGCGCACGTCCTTGCCGTCGACCCGTTGCAAGCGTTGCAACTGAGTCAGGCAGAAGTTCTTCTCGGACTTGAACGTCACCTCGTATTCGGCATTGGCCTCGGGCGTAAAGTTGAAGCCCTTGCCACACACGGCATAACCGCTGTTCATGTTGGTGCGCAGGTGAATCTGCTCACCCGGCTTGAGCTTGACCTCCAAATAACCCCTGGCATCCTTGGGCGCCGGAACGCTCATCCCCACCCGCCGCGCGGTATCGCTCAGCAGCATATTGTTGAGAATGCCGGTGGTTTGCCCGTCACAATGGGCCGCGTCGAAATAATCCAGCGTGGCGTTGCTGGTATTGGCGACGAACCGCAACTTGGCGGCGTCCGGTTCGATGGCATCGGGGTAACTGCCATTGACGCTGCAACCGCCGAGCAATACAAACAACGCGGACAATGCTAATAACGGGGCAGGACAGCGGGGCAGGGCGAGCATGGGTCATCCTTGAAGGATTGATAGAGTTGGCGAATGCTACTGAAGTGCCACTATTGCGTCCATCACCTGCCGCTGGGCTGTAGGCAACACCCTCTTCTTCTCGACAAGGACTTATCGATGATCGACTTCAACAACAAAGGCTTCTTCAAGCTCAAGCAAAACGACGAGTACGCCGAACGTGTCACGGCCCTGCTGCTGGACGGTGAACAGGTCATCGACGCTTATAAATCGATGCGCGATGGGGTGGTCTTCACCAACAAACGTATCATTGCGGTGAACGTGCAAGGCATCACCGGCAGCAAAAAAGACTTCACTTCCTTGCCCTACAAAAACATCGTCGCCTACTCGGTCGAAACCTCCGGCACCTTCGACCTGGACTCTGAACTGGAGATCTACTTTTCATCCCTGGGCAAAGTGAAATTCGAGTTCACCGGCAAGACCGGCATTGTGGAAATCTCCAAGGTAATCTCCAAGCACCTCCTGAGCTGATCGGCAAACTCACTGTCCACCGCCAACCCCCTGTGGGAGCGCTCGCCAGTTGCTGCTCAAGGCTCCAACGCCGGCCCCTTCAACTCGATCTGGTTACCGTCCGGATCGAAGCAGTAGATCGACCAACCCTTGCCCTCCGCGCCATAGCGCATCTGCGCTTTCTCAACCTCCAGGCCAGCTGAAGCCAAATGCGCGAGGAGGGCTTGTTCATCAAACGGCTCGATACGCAGGCACAGGTGATCGACATTGTGCCCCTGCTTACCGGCCGCCGGCCCACCTTGGCGACCGAGAGGCCCGTCGACAGCCACCAGGTCAATCATCGAAACACCAGTACCCAGGTGCACCATGCCAAGATCGTCCCGACGCTTCTTGAGCTCGCAACCGAGCACCGAGGTATAAAAAGCGAGGCTGCGCTCGAGGTCTTTTACGCGCAGGACAATGTGGTCGATACGTTGAATCGTGAAGTTCTTCATACAGGCCTCATGTGCTCAGTGATGAGCGTTACGGGTGACTTCACCTTAGCTATTCATGCTGGAATGTCGTCGCAACAAAAATCCCCTGTGGGAGCGAGCTTGCTCGCGATGATGCTGGCACATCCACCACGAACGCGCGCTGTTTGGAACAGGAATGCCGCACGCTATCATTGCTTCTGATGCCGTGCGAAAAACATGATTCAACCGAGGCTGAAGGCTTTCTGGAAAATCTCGATCAAACGATTGCCGTTTGCGTCGAGCCAATGGGCTTTTCCATCAAGCGCAGCTCCGGCTTATCTTGTCTGGGCCCGATATCAGTCCAACCATGGTGACGATAAAACCGCGCCGCCCTCTGGTTCGTTTCGCTCACCGACAATCTCATCCGCTCGCAATCCAGCCCTGCAAGAAAGTGGGTCGCGTAAGCCAGCAGCAACTTCCCGGCACCGCGTGATCGCCACGCAGGGATGAGATAGAAAAAGTGAATGTAACCCACTGCAGCTTCTGTCTTTAGCAGCGACATCTCTATCTGCCCCACAATCCGTGTTTCATCCCAGGCATGGACAATGCTGCCAGGAAGCTCAGCTGCTTTTTCCTGGAGAGATTGAAGGTAACGCCGTGTGCCATCCGGAGCGTGAAGTTTCTGTGCAGAACCAAACGCACACAGCAGCATGTCCTCAAAGAAGCGCACGCAAACATCGCCGTCCTGGTTGAGGTTAACCGGACGAAAGCTCAGCAGAGCACCTGACGCATTTTCTATAACCATTCGGGCGTGACTCAGCGTCTCTAGAAGTCACTATCATTGACCAACTGATTACCTATGGACACCCGAACCATGAAAAAACAAGAACAAGACAACCTCATCCAAACCCTGAAAACCCGCTTCGAACAAAACCCGAACCGTCACCCAGACATCCCCTGGGCCGACGTCCAGACCCGGCTCGAAGCCAACCCTAACGCCCTGAAATCCCTCCAGGCCATGGAAGCCACCGGCGGCGAACCCGACGTGATCGGTCTCGACCCGAAGACCGGCGTTGTCACCTTCTGCGATTGCGCCAAAGAAAGCCCTACCGGTCGCCGAAGCCTCTGCTATGACCGCGCCGCTCTGGACGCACGCAAGGAGAACAAGCCAACGGGCAGCGCGGTTGAAATGGCCGAAGCGATGGGCATCGCCCTGTTGACGGAAGACCAGTACCGAGCGCTGCAGGAACTGGGGGAATTCGATGCCAAGACTTCCAGCTGGCTGGCAACCCCCCCTGAGCTTCGCGCCCTCGGCGGGGCGATTTTCGGTGACTTTCGTTATGGCCGGGTGTTCGTTTACCACAATGGCGTGCAGTCGTATTACGCGGCGCGAGGGTTTCGCGGGTTGCTGCGGGTTTGAGCCCTCAAAAACACCGCTAACCCCGTGGCGAGGGAGCTTGCTCCCGCTGGGCTGCGTAGCAGCCCCAAAGCCATCCACCACGGTGTGCCAGGAAGAGCGGCATCAGCAGGTTTTACGACTGCTGCGCAGCCGAGCGGGAGCAAGCTCCCTCGCCACGGTGATAGCGTACGGTCGAAGGAAATGCGGCAGAAGCCCCTCACTCAAAAACCAAAACCTCACCCCCCTTGGCCTCAACCATCTCACTGAACACCGGCAACCGCGCGACAAACTCCGTCTCGAACGCCAGATACCGATCCTGCGCCGCCAAGTAACGAATCTCCGGCTTCACCCGCGCAATATCCTTGGAAGACAGCTTCACCACCTCATGGCTGCGCTGATTCCAGAACCAGGCCAGGGTGTGTGTGCCAAACGTATTGCTGCTGTAATTCCACACCCACCAATCCCCATGCCCACGGGACACATGAAGCTGCCCGTGAAACGTGCGCAAGGTAATGACCTGCTTGGGCTGCGTGACGAGCAGGCGCGTGTCCTGGCGTAGCTCACTGCCGAAGCCATCCAATGTCGCCTTTGCCGCAGTGCCAGTCATGAAGTTGAAGCGCCACGCCAACAGCACCGTCTCCTGATAACCCGAATGCTCGACGTTCTGCCGCGCGCCTTCGCTGAACAACAGGATCTCGTCGCCCCCCAGGTAGGCGGTTGAAGTTCGTAGCTTATAGGCCTCTATGGGCATCGGCTTGGCGACGAGGGCCTGGTGCGGCGGGTCTAAATTCCAGACCCAGCACTTCGGGCCGTTGTGCTGCATGAACAGTAAACGGCGAGGGCCGACGGGCAGTATCGCCAGTTCATCCGCGTACTCGAAAATCACCTCGCTGCTGTCCGCCGTGATCCGCCAGATCCGGGTCAAATGTTCGGGTTCGTAAATACGCTGACGTTCGAAGATCTCCGAGCCCACCACCACGCAAGGCTGTTCAAATTCCGGCCACTGCACCCCGGCAGGTCCGAACGCGGCGATCTCATCGTCTTGACGAATTTCGTATTGGTAGAGGTCGTCCGCACTGTAGTCGCCGCGTACGGCCCGACGTTTCCACAGGCTGCGCTGGGCATCGGCATCGAGGAGCTGCAAGTCCGCGCCGTCCACGCCATCGGTGCGGTGTTCGAGCATGTCCTGCTCGGTGGGCGGCCATTGGTTGTAATCGATCAGGAAGCACAACCATTGGTCTTCGTCCTGCTCGGTAATGGCGGCCCAACCGTTGCGGTAGTTGTAGTCATGCACATAGGTGGCGCCGGGATAGTCATGCACGTCCTGCAACCAGTTCAACTTGCTGCGTTTGGCTTTGGGTTTCTTGCGCTCGACTGCGACAGGCTTCGGCGGCTCGATCAACGTCGGCGTGTAGCCTGGCTCTGCGTTTTGTTCCCGCCAGTGTTGTGCAAACGCGTCGCGCTGATCGGACGGGAAGATCACCGGTCGGTAATCATCGCCACCGGCATCCAGGTTCCACAAGTCGTAACCCTGAGCCGCCAACACCGGCGCCAGCGCCTCGAAGCAGACCTCGGGCATCTCGTTGGACAGCTCATCCAACAACGCCTCGAATCCCGGGCCGGAAAACACACCGATGTCGGGATAGTAATGCTGCAACAGCCCGAGCAAGTCGTCGCCGGGTGTTTTCCAATCGATATGAACCAAGGGGGAGAATTGCGATTGCATCGCGGTCGTCTTCCTGTGATTTTTCTTGCGCGGCATATTAGCCGTATACCCGGCTTAAAAGGCATCCGTCCACCTCAGCGGCTGTAATAGGTCGCTTATTACTTTTTCGCTGTTTTCTGGCAAGCCACCGTCTGAAAATGATCTTGCTAACTGTAACTTCCTACAGTAGTCGTGCTGTTTTCTGCTGCCTATATTGCTCGGTATAACGTCATTAAATGTTGTGACGTGACGAGGTAATTAACCCCCACTGAGGATCTGAACATGATTATTGATATAGAGGAAACAATGGATAAGTTACGTCCATTGGAAGGGTCGATTGAACTAAAAGAACCGTCCCTCAGGATCTACTCCGATCTTGTCAAGTACCATTTGTTCGCGGATGATCTAACCTTTGCGGATGGCGGTTCCTTGTCAGGGTACCAAAAAAAAGGAACGCCCCCTCGGGTCGTTATAGGTTTTGGAACCGTAGACGCTACCGCCGTAACCCCAGTAGAAAAGACGTTCCAGTACCCCAATGATTTTGGCGACACCTATGTCCGGTGGGACTACGTTGACGATAATAACAAGCGTCATGTAGCGACTGATGGGAGAATCACTATAACGATTGGCCGTTATTTCAGCACTTTCAAAGGCAATTTTGAGTTCACTGATGAAGCAGGGGTAAAATATTCCGGGACTTTTGACCTAAGACGATAAGCGCTGTGCGACCCAGCAGAAAATCCCCATTGCACAAGCGCCAGACGCATAACGGCGTCTTTTGCGAACGGGTCAACGCGCGTGACCCGGCGTTGGCCCGAGGGCATCAAGTCATTGATTGTTCCCATGCAGAAGCTTGGGGACGATTAACTAAACAAACGAATAACCCTGTGACGAGGGGATCTAGCGAATCGCACCGCCCGCAGGGCTGCGCAGCAGCCCCAAACTCACTAGAGCTCCGCAAACCCACCCAAATAACAAACCGGCGAACTCCCCTCCGCCCGCTTCTCCACCTCATCCTCCAACCATTCAGCCAACACCACGGCATTGTTCTCGACCGTGGATTTGGCGGCATACACCAGGGTCAGGTGGCCGTCCTGTGCAACATCCACCAACCGCCACCAACACTGCGGCCGCGCAGCCAGCTCCTTGCAATAGGCCACTTTGAACTGCTCGAACGAAACCGCTCCCGCCTTGAACGCCTTGCGCAACTCATGAGAAGGCCCAACCTCCGGCAGCCACTGGGCAATCGCCAACGCCTCCTTGCGGCAATTGCGCGGCCATAAGCGGTCCACCAGAACCCGCACGCCATCCGTGGTGCTGGCTGGGTCATAGGCGCGTTTGCACTGGATCATCAAAACCTGCCTGTCGAAGTGAGACCGCCTCAGCATAGGTCGCCGACAACGCGGCGACCAGGATTCATCCGCCGCACTTCACCTCACCCATCGTAAAAAAATCCCATTCGATCCGCTCAATCAAAAGCCGTGGGCGCTCCAGCAAAGGCGCTACCTCTCCGGCCGCAGACATGATGGAACGGAGCAGTTTGGGATTCTGAGCCGCCATCCGTCCGGATGCGGTTTTCCATTTGATTTGTCGACAGCGAACCGCCTGGTCGTCACGGCACGACCCGCCGTATTAAGGATGAGAGAACAAAAATGAATAGAGCTTACCGAGTCGTCTGGAATGCCGTGATGGGCGCGTGGCAGGTGGCATCCGAGTTGGTCAAAAGCCAAGGCAAAGACAAAAGCCGACAATCCCTCAGCCTCGTCATCGGCGTAGGCAGCGGTGTCTTCGCCTCGGTCGCCGCGGCGGGAGGGTTGCCTTCCGGCGGCAACATCGTGGCGGGTAGCGGCAGCGTTCAGCAGAATGGCAACAACATGGCCATTCATCAGGGCAGCGACAAGCTCGCCATTGACTGGCAGAGCTTTTCCATCGGCAAAGGCAACACCGTCCAGTTCGTCCAGCCTGGCGCGGCGTCTGTCGCATTGAACCGCGTGTTGGGCTCGGATGTGTCGGTGATCCAGGGCGCACTGAAAGCCAATGGGCAAGTGTTCCTGGTCAACCCCAACGGCGTCTTGTTTACGCCCAGCGCGCAGGTTGATGTCGGCGGCCTGGTGGCCTCCACGCTTAACTTGTCCACAGAGGATTTCCTCGCCGGCAATTACCGTTTCAGTGGCGACAGCGCCGCCTCGGTGGTCAACCAGGGCAACATCAATGCTGCACAAGGCGGCACCATTGCCCTGATCGCGGCAAAAATCGTCAACGAAGGCAACATCACCGCGCACAAGGGCAATGTGCTGCTGGGCGCCGGTCGTGTCGTGACGCTCGACTTGGGCGGGCCGGTGCAATTGGAAGTCAAGGAAGGCGCGCTCCAAGCGTTGATCGAAAACGGCGGCGCCATTCGTGCCGATGCCGGGAAGATCCTGCTGACCGCCCGTGCCGCGGAAACCCTGGCGAGCACCGTCATCAATAACACCGGGCTGATCGAAGCCCGTTCCCTGGATATCGGTGAAAACGGCCTGGTCACGCTGATGGGCGACCAGGGCGGTGTGCAAGTCGCTGGGCGTATCGATGTGTCCTCCGACACCGCCAAGGGCGGCAAGATCGTCGTGACCGGGGATCGCTTGGCGATCAAGGGCGGCGCCGAGCTCGACGCCACCGGGGCCAAGGGCGGCGGCGAAATTTATGTGGGCGGTAGCTGGCAAGGCAAGGACCCTGCGATCAAACAGGCCAGCCAGACCACCGTCGCCGCCGGTGCCGTGCTTGATGCATCGGCGACCGACAACGGCAAGGGCGGTACCGTGGTGGCCTGGTCCGACGTCAAGAAACCGGGCAGCGTGACTCGCGTGGACGGAACACTGAAAGCCACCGGCGGTGCCAAGGGCGGCGACGGCGGCAAGATCGAGACCAGCGGCGCCAAGCTGGCGGTGAGCAAAGCCGCCGACGCTTCGGCTAAAAAAGGCAAGGGCGGCTTGTGGTTGCTCGACCCGGACAGCGTCACGGTAGGGCCGGGTAACGGAGGCTTGACCGGCGGCGCCAACGGGACAGACGCCACGGTTGGTTTCGACGCGATCGACGCGGCCCTGGCCGGCGGCACCGATGTGGCGATCAAGGCCGACAACAGCATTCACTGGAATGGCGATTACACCCCGACGAGCATCAGCGGCGATCGGATGCTGACCTTGCAGTCGGGACACAACGACGGCGTAACAGGCCGCTACGTCTTCGGCAATATCTTCCTCAACGGCGATATAGACGCCAGCGGCGCCGGCAATGGCAACAGCCTGGCCTTGATCCTCAACGGCAAGATCGCCCTGAACACCGACGTCACTTTGAAGAGCAACGGTGGCAACGTCGTGTTTGCCGGCGTAGTGGACTCCGATGCGGTGGCCAACAAACGTGAACTGCGCGTCGACGCCGGTTCGGGCTCGATCATCTTCAGCGACATGGTCGGCGGTAACAGCGCGCTGGGTGCTCTGTACGCGACCACCAGCGGCGCCGGCAAGACGTTTATCAACGGCGCGAAAGTCTTCACCACTGGCGAGCAGGTCTACACCGGTGCCGTTGAGCTGGGCACCTCGCAGTTCCTGAACGCCGACTTCGAAAACGGCCTGGTCGGGTGGAAGACCTCCATCGCCCAGTTCTTCACCGGCGTCACCGTGGTGGAGGGCGTGGTGTCGCCGGATGACCCGACGTTGCCGACAACCTCGCCAACCAATGGCAATGCGCCGAGCGTTTCGCCTGGCGACCAAGGCGACATGAACTACAAACCCCTCACCCCGGTCGCCGCCGCTGGCCAGGGCAAGGACGGTGGCGCTGCGCTGCTGCTGGGTACCGAGAACAATTCCAACTGCCTCAACGCCCCTGCCGGCTGCATCATGCGCGGCCCTTCGGTGGTGAGCGAGGGCACGGTCTCCCTGGCGGCGGGGGAAGCGGTCAGTTTCGATTACAAACCGGTGGCCGGCGGCGATACCTACGATGTCTTCGGCTATCTGCTGAACGTCAACACCGGCGAATACCAGATCATCCTGAACGAAACGGGGAACGGCACAGGCGCGGTGGATTGGAAAAGCCATACGGCGACGGCTGACAAGGCCGGCACGTACAAATTCGTCTTCGTGTCGGGCAGTTTCGACCAGACCGCGGGCAAGCAGGTCGGTGGCTCGCTGTACGTCGACAACATCAAGACCAACACCTCGGGCAGCAAAGGCCTGCAAGGCAGTTCCATCACGTTCAACGGCAGCCTCAACAGCACCGACAACAACCTGGCCATCAAGGCCGACGACATCAACTTCAACGGCGGCACCGGCAGCGTCACCGGCAACGGCAAGATCGCCCTCGAGACCAACACCCCGAGCAAAAACATTGCCGTGGGCGGCAGCACCGGCGATGCCCCCGGTTCGTTGGAACTGACCGGCACCGACATCAACGCCTTGGGCGATGGGTTCACCTCGGTCAAGATCGGCGGCGCGGACATGACCGGTGATATCAGCATCATCGAAGCGACCCGGATCAACGACAACCTTATCCTCAATGCCGGTACCGGCAACATCCACATCAATGACCAACTGACCGTGGCGGACGCACCGGGCACCGGTAACGACGACAACAAACCGGCTCCGGTCCTGGCGTTGCAAAGCAATGGCGGCAAGATCGACCAGACCGCTGGCGGCGCCATCGTCGCCGATGGCCTGGTGCTGCTGGGAGATGGCGCCGTGCATGACCTCGACAACGCGGCCAACGACGTCAACACGATCGCCAGCGACACCGGCACGGTCAGCTTTGCCGATGTCGATGACCTGACCGTCGGCGTGGTGACCATTCCCGATAGCCAGACCCCGGCAAACCCCCAAGGCGTGCCGGTCGCCGGCATGACCCAGACCGGCGACCTGAACCTGGTCGCTGATAAGCTCACGGTCGGCCAGGCCCTGCTCACCCAAGGCGATACCAGCCTGAGCGCCGACGAAATCGATCTCGCCGCGAGCGTTGCCGGTAGCGGCAGTCTCACCCTGCAACAGAAGACCGATGGCCTGGATATTCACCTGGGCGGCAGCGATGACCCGGAAGTGACCGGGCCTAACGATCCGTTGGTGCTCTCCGACGCTGACCTGGCGAATATCCAGGACGGCTTCGACAAAGTCGTCATTGGCAACGACAAGACGCGCAACATCACCGTTGACGATGAAGGCGCGACCTTCAAGGACGATCTGGCCCTGGTCGCAAATGGCGTCCTGGACCTGCTGGGCGACCTGATGCTCAAGGATCCTGAAGGCACCGACGAAGACGGCACCACCGGCAAGGGTCTGACGCTGAGCGTCGACGCGGGCAAAGGTGCGACCCAGGCAACGGGCGCGACCATCACCGCAGACGAATTGGCCTTGCGCGGCGAAGGTGATTTCAATCTGGGCAAGGGCGGGCATGACGTGGGTGTCATCGCCGCCGATGTCGGCAGCCTGAAGTTCGCTGGCAACGGCAACCTGACGGTGGGCGTCGTGGACGGCACCGTGGGGATCACGTCCGATGAGGCGGTCACCCTGAAAACCGATCACGACCTGACGCTGGTAAAAGGCATCACCATCGAAAATGGTCCACGGGATTCCGTCAGTCAGGGCCAAACCCGGGCCGACGACATCATCACCCTGGAAGTGGCGGGCAACACCACCCAGTCCGGCGCCGCCGGAGCCAAGCTCGATGCCAGCGGCCTGGTGCTGCTGGGTGGCAATTACGCCCTGGGCAACACCGGCAACGTGATCGGCGATATCGCCAGCGAGGCGGGCAAGGTCCAGTTCAACAACAACGGAAACCTCAAGGTGGGTTCGCTGACCGCGACCCATGCCGACGGCACCCAGACAACCATCACCGGCGTGAACAACACCGGCGACGTCAGCATCGGCACCCAAGGCAACCTGGCGATCAACGAAGCGCTGGCCACCAGTGGCAATGTGTTCCTCAATGTCGACGGCAAGACCACCCAAAACGCCAAGGGCAACATCACCGCCGACGGCCTGGCCCTCAACGGCGGCGACTACGAGTTGCGTAACAATGGCAACGTGGTGGGCGACATCGCCAGCGACGCGGGCAAGGTCGCGTTCAACAATACCGGCGACCTGAAGGTCGGCACGCTGACCGAAACCGATGGCAACGGCAACATCATCAAGACCACAACCGGCGTGAACAACACTGGCGACGTCAGCATCGGCACCCAGGGCAACCTGGCGATCAACGAAGCGCTGGCCACCAGCGGCAACGTGTTCCTCAATGTCGATGGCAAGACCACCCAAAACGCCAAGGGCAACATCACCGCTGACGGCTTGGCTCTCAACGGCGGCGACTTCGAGTTGCGCAACCGCGGCAACGTGGTGGGCGACATCGCCAGCGAGGCGGGCAAGGTCTCCTTCAATAACACTGGCAACCTCAAGGTCGGCACGCTGACCGAAACCGATGGCAACGGCAACCTGGTCAAGACCACCACCGGCGTGAACAACACCGGCGACGTCAGCATCGGCACCCAAGGCAACCTGGCGATCAACGAAGCGCTGGCCACCAGTGGCAACGTGTTCCTCAATGTGGCTGGCAAGACCACCCAAAATGCCAAGGGCGCTATCACCGCCGATGGCCTGGCGCTCAAGGGCGGCAATTTCGACCTGCGCAACGCCAGCAACTGGGTCGGTGATATCGCCAGCCGAGCGAAGGATGTCAGCTTCGTCAACCGGAGCGACGTCACCGTCGGCAGGCTGACCGAGACGGCACTGGATGGCACCCAGCTGGATCAGATCGTCGGCATCGGCAACACCGGCAAAGTCCAGGTGGTGACGACCACCGGCAACATCACCTTGGCCGAGAACGTCAGCACCACCAGCAAGGCCTCTGATGCGATCGTGCTCAACGCCGGTCAATCCGCTTCGGCGGGCGTGGCTGCGGGCGGTGATGTGAAGGCCGACGCGGGCGTGACGGTGTCCACTGGTGCCGGCGGCCGGGCGGTGATCTACACCGGTAGCCTCGCTGGCAGTACCCGCGTGGTGGATGTGGTCGGCAGTGGCAGTGGCAATTTCCGCTACAACAGTGACGAGCAGCAGAGCCATTTCGGCAGGGCGTTGGGCAACACGGGCGTTCATGCCGTGTACCGCGAGCAACCCGTCCTGGTGGTGTCCACGAACGGTACGACCACCCAGACCAAGCCATTCGATGGCCAAACCACGTTCAATGGCGGCGGTATAGCCGGTTATGACGCCAACGGGCTGTGGAACGGCGACACCAAGCCAATGCTTGGCAACCCACTGTACTCGGTAGGGACGCAAGGCCCGGGCTCGCACCTGATCAACATCGGCGGGCTGGCCGACCTCGGTTACCTGATCGTGAGCAACCCGGCCAATGCCAACCTGACCGTGACAGCGTCCGTTGATTACGACGCCGTCCGGCAGAGCGTCGCCGATGCCACACGCGTCGGTGCGCAGGTGGGTTCGCCGCATGACCCGGATCTCAATCCGGCCCAGCCGAAACCGGCTGACTGGTCTGACTACGGGGTCGACGACGGCGGTCTGTTGCTGGTGGACCAGGGCGGTGCTCGTGGGAACGCCGCAGGCAATGGCGACGGCGATTCGGCTACCCAGGCCGAGAGCGCCGACAGCGAGCGGGAACTGGCCGCAAATGTCTGCGCTGACGGCGGCGTATCCGCCGGGGGCGCTTGTGCGGCCTACCCGCCGCAGACCGTTTTCGTCGTACGCGGCGGTGTGCGTTTGCCGAGCCTGGCCATGCGCCCCTGATCGCTGACATCCACTTTTTCATTTGAAGGAGCCCCTTGGCCGCGTCCCCGGACGCGGTCATGGGCTCAGGCAACCCGCATTATTCGAGACTTATCCAATGCATAACAAACTGATGTCCTGCGCCGCTGGTCTGGCGTTGTTGTCCACCTCCCAGGCCTGGGCGGCGACCCTGCCGACCCGCCCGATCCCCGACGCCGGCCGTATCCTGCAGGAACTGCCGATTCCCCAGCAGGAACTGCCGCAAAGCATTCGCCTGGATGTAGAGGCGCCGCAACCGCCCCAGGAAAAAGTCGGCGGCGCCAAAGTCCAGCTCAACGCCGTCCATTTCACCGACAACACCCGCATCGACGAAGCCCGCCTGCAACGCGTCGTCGCCCCGGCCATCGGTCAGGCCCTTGATCTGGACGAGCTGCGGGAAGTGGCCCGGCAGGTCACGCTTTACTACCGCGAGCAGGGCTACCCGTTCGCCCGTGCCTATCTGCCGGCGCAGCGCATGGCCAATGGCGAACTGACCATTGCCGTGATCGAAGGCCGCTATGGGAACGTCACCGCGACCAACGACGATGCGAAACTGGCCGCGCAGGCGCAGCCTTTCCTGAACGATTTGCAGCCGGGCGACGTGATCGAGCGTGACCGCCTGGAGCGCAGCATATTGGTCCTTTCAGATTTGCCGGGGGTGGCTGTTCGTCCGGTCATCCGGCCGGGCGAGGCGCTCGGTACGGGCGATCTGGATGCCAAAGTGAGCAGAACCGAGGCCTTCGAGGGCAAGGCCACGCTGGACAACCACGGCAACCGTTACTCGGGCCGCAACCGCCTGACGGTACAAGGTGACTGGAACAGCCCATTGATGCTGGGCGACAGGCTCAGCGCCGCGGTGATGGCGACCGATGAGGACCTGTATTTCGGTAGCCTCGGCTACTCAATGCCATTGGGAACCTCCGGCCTGCGCGGCAACGTGGGTTACGCCCAGAGCAGTTACGACCTGGGCGCCGAATTCGCCGACCTGGGGGCGACCGGTACCGCCGAGGTCAGCAGCATCGGCTTGAGTTATCCGCTCCTGCGCAGCAACCAGGCGAACGTCATGTTGGCCGGGCAATACCAGCACAAGGACCTTGAGGATAAGTACGAAGTGCTGGGCCTGAGCTTTGAAAAAAGCAGCAACACGCTGCCCATCAGCTTGCAATTCGACGTGAGGGACACCTTGTTCGGCGGCGGCATCACCTACGGCGGCGCGACGCTGACCTACGGTGACCTGAAACTGGATTCGGCCCTGCGTGAAGGCGACCGTCAGACCGCCCAGACCGAGGGCCAGTTCAGTAAAGTGAACGTCGACCTCGCCCGTCTGCAAGCGCTGCCCGCCAACTTCACGCTCTTCGCCCGCGTCCTCGGCCAATGGAGCAATGACAACCTGGACTCTTCCGAAGATTTCAGCCTCGGCGGCATCGATGGCGTGCGGGCTTATCCACAAAGCGAAGCCTCGGGCGACGAAGGCATGCTGACCCAGATCGAACTTCGTTATCCGATCGACAAGCTCACGCCTTACCTGTTCTGGGATGCCGGTAAAGTGCGCATCAACCACAACGAGTGGGCCGATGAGGAAAACACCCGCAGCATCTCTGGCGGCGGTGTGGGTTTGCGCGCTCAATACGGCCAGCTCTCGTTCGACGCAACGGTCGCGTGGCGCCACTCCGGCGGTGAAGCGCAGAGCGATACCCGCCAGGAAAACCCTCAATTGCTTGCTCAGGTCGGTTACCAGTTCTAATCGTTTCAGGCCGCCTTGCTTAGGCGTTCAACAAACCCGTGGCGAGGGAGCAAGCTCCCTCGCCACAGTGAACCGCATCAACCGCTTTAACCCTCTCGCCTGGGCTTTTCCAGGCGCCCTCGTCGCTTGTTCTATATCCCGCCACACGCTTCTGCGCCCCGCCCATAACATCCTGCAGGACGGCACGGCCAGTTATCGCCCGTTGAAATCGAACGCTTCATTCCCTGCTGATCTGCTGATATTCAAGGCGTTCAACAAACCCGTGGCGAGGGAGCTTGCTCCCGCTGGGCTGCGCAGCAGCCCCTAAAGCAGCGAAATCAATCTACCTGGCACACCGAGTTGCCTGGTTTGGGGCCGCTTCGCAGCCCAGCGGGAGCAGCTCCCTCGCCACGGTTCAAGTGAACAGCATCATCGCGCCTCAGTGGACGCCCCGAACGGGGACGACCGTTTATCGCCCATTGAAAATTTGATAGCTTCAGTTCTCGCCTGATCTGCCGTTATATCGACTTGTTGCCGGCCCGATACGTGATTGCTTGCCGGGCAATTTCGCGACAGTGACCTGGCTAAACACAACAAGAGACCTGGCGAATGGACAACGGACGATACGAAAGGCAGGCGGCGACGGCGGGGGGAACGGCGGCGTCCGAGCTGTTGCCGCATATTCTGCTGATCGACGATGTCCCCGAAGACATCCGCGCCACGCTCATCCTGTTGAAGACTCAGCCCTGGCGCATTTCCCTGGCCAGCGACGCCTATCAAGGCTATCAACGCGCGCTTGCCCTGCGCCCGGACCTCATCGTCCTGGATGTGCATATGCCGCAAATGGACGGTTTCAGCCTGTGCCGGCTGTTGCGCGAGGCACCGGCTACCCGGCATGTCCCGATCCTGTTCCTGTCGTCGGCCAATACGTCGTTGGAGCGCTTGGAAGGCCTGACCGTGGGCGCGGTGGACTACATTCCCAAATCCTGCGCCCCCGAAGAAGTGCTGGCGCGTATCAAGATCCACCTGCAATTGACCTGGCGCGCGCCACCGACCGTCCATGAAAGCCCGGCCGATCCGCAGCCGCAAGGCGATGAGATTGTGCTGCGCGCGGCGATGCGGCTGATCGAAAACCACCTGGACGACATGCCGTCCCTGGGCCTGCTCGCGCAAAAAGTCGGCACCCATGAAAAACGCCTCACCGCGATCTTTCGCGAACACCTTGGGATGACCGTATTTGCCTACATTCGCGACGCACGATTGCGACGCGGCCAGGATTTGCTCGGCGAAAGCGCCATGAGCGTGCAGGACGTCGCCGAACTGGTGGGCTTTCGCAACGCCTGCAACTTCACCACGGCCTTCCGCCAGCGCATCGGCATGACGCCCAGTCAGTTTCGCCAGCAAGCCCTGGGCATCTCTGAAATAGAGTCGGCCGGGCGCGCCTGATGCGGCTCCTACAGTTTTTATTGCTGACGATAACGTTGTTATCCACAGGCCTGCTGCGCGCCGCGCCTGTGGATATCTGCCGGGCTGACCACCTGGACCTGATGCCCACGATACAAATTTTCGAAGACACCCAGGGCAGCTTGAGCCTGGAAGACGTCGAGCAACTGCCCGACACGCGTTTCGACGCCGCAACCCCAAGCTGGCCGACCCAAGGCTACAGCCGCTCCGCCTTCTGGTTGAAAGTACCGCTCAGTAATTCAAGCGCTGTGGCGTGTTCGCGCCTGCTGGTGATCGGCGCGCCGCGCCTGGAAGACATCCGCGTCTACCAACCGGGACGTGTTGCCCACGGCGGAGCCGCCTATCCCTTGGTCGAATGGCTCCAGCCAGCGGCGCGTCAGCCGGCGTTCCCGGTTTCGCTGGCGGCGGGGGAGAGCGTCACTGTGTTCGTCCGCGTGGCGAGCAACTTCCAGATGTTGCTGGAGCCAGAGCTCTGGTCCGAACCAGCGCTGCTGCGCAGTCAGCAACAGACCTACCTCAGCGACGGACTGACCCTCGGCATCGTCCTGCTGGTCGTCCCGTTCGGCTTCATCGTCGGTTGGATCCTGCGTTCCCGATTGCTGACGGTGAACGCGGGCGCGGTCCTCAGCTACATCCTGCTGACCTGCATCCTCAACGGCTACCTGATCTACTGGCCCAGCGCACTGGGCTGGACGCGCGAGCTGCTGACCTGCGCCAGCGCGCTTTCGTTCGTACTTTTCCTGGCCTACATGCGCGTGCTGTTGCAGGTTGCCCGCCTGCCCAGAATCATCGGCTGGAGCTATTGGCTGCCGCTGTTGGGCTGTGTTTTCGGCCGACTCTGGTGGCTAAAAATCGATCCCGTCCAGGGCGCGCAGATCGTCCAGATATCCCTGATGAGTTTCTACGGCGTACTGCTCGCCACGCTGTTCATGGCCTGGCGCAGACGGCTGAGCTATAGCTGGATGGCCTGGCTGGTGCCGGGCCTATTGCTTGCACAATTGCTGATGCGGCTGTTTTTCCCCCAGGAACATTTGCCCTGGCAATCGCCGGAAACGAAATACAGCCTGTCGTCCACCTTGGCGGGCGTAGTGTTGCTGGTGTGTACGTTGATCATGGAAGTGGCCCGCAGCCGCAACCGCGAAAGACACGCCCTGTCCACCCTCGAACAACAACGCCAAGCCGAGCACGAGCGCCTGGAAAGCACCGTGGCGCTGCGCACGTTGCAGCTGCGCGAATCCCTGGCGGCGCGCAGCGCGTTGATGGCGCGAATCAGCCACGACCTGCGCTCGCCGCTGGTGCGCATCATTGACTACGCGCGCCTGCTGCACGCCGGACCCAACCGCGATTATCAAGCGACCATCGAGCGCAACGCCCGCCAGCAACTGGAGCTGATTGACGAAATGCTCGAGTTCTCCCGTGGCGAGCTGGAGCAGATGCAACTGACCCTCGCGCCGGGCTACCTGTACGGCTTCCTCAAAGAGATCGAAGACGAAGCGGGCTTTCTCGCCGCGCGCCAGGGCAACACCTTCGAGGCTGTGCTGGCGGATGACTTGCCGCCACTGGTAGAGGCCGATTTCAAACGCCTTCGACAGGTGCTCATGAACCTCCTGGCCAACGCGGCGAAATTCACCCGCCACGGCCAGATTCGCTTTGAAGTGAGCGCGGCTCCAGGGGCCACCGCCAACACCGTGGAACTGCGCTTCAGCGTGATCGACACCGGCATCGGCATCGACCCGCAAGAGTTCGAACAACTGCTGCAACCGTTTCGCCGCGGCCGCAATGCCCAGCGTTACGAAGGCAGCGGGCTGGGCCTGTCCATCGTCACGCAACTGTTGGAGCGCATGGACAGCCGCCTCGAACCCCAAGCCACGGGGCAGGGCAGCCACTTCATTTTCCGCCTGCAACTGAAATACGCCGAGGAGCACGACCTCGAAAACGGCATCGTCGACAACCACGTCACGCCGTTCGACGGCCAGGGCAAACACGTTCTGCTGGTGGACGATGTCGAGCAAAACAGCGAATGGCTCTATGACCTGCTGGCCGGCTACGGTTTCGACGTGAGCATCGCGGTGAACGGCGAAGACGCCTTGGCCTGCCTGGCTGAACAATCAGTCGATTTTTTGATCAGCGACCAGATGATGCCGGGCATGGACGGCTGGGCACTGCTGCGCCACGTGCGCGAACGCTGGTGCCATCTGCCCGTGATGCTTTACTCAGCGGTCCCGCCACGCAGACCGCAGAACTACCCAAAGGACCTGGCCTTCGACGCGATACTGCTCAAGCCCGCCGACAGCCGCGAATTGCTGGCGTGCGTCCAGGCACTGGCCTGCCCGGACACGGTGCGTCGCGAAATGGCTCGGGAGTCCTAGCGTGCCGGGTTTGGATTACCGACTGCTCTTGCTCGCCAGCCTTTCGACATTGCCTTGGGCGGCGGTCCAGGCCGAACAAGCGGCGCCCAGCGCGCTCACGCTCGACGCAACCACCGTCACCGCCCGCCGCCGCGAGGAAGACCCGCAACAGGTGCCGATCCCGATCAACGTCCTCTACGGCGATCAATTGGACGAAGCAGGCCTGCACCGACTGCAAGACATCCAACAACGCGTGCCCGGCCTGATCGTGTCCGGCCACGACGCCCGCTACGCCGGCTTCGGCCTGCGCGGCTTCGGCGCGACCGCCTACAACGATGGCCTGGAAGGCAGCGTCGGCACCTACGTCGATGGCGTCTACCAGGCGCGCCAGGGCATGGCCTTCACCGAGTTGATGGACATCGAACGCATCGAAGTCCTGCGCGGACCCCAAGGCACCTTGTTCGGCAAGAACACCACCGCCGGCGCGCTGAACATCATCACCCGCCAGCCAACGTTCCAGCCCGAAGCCAACCTCGAAGCCAGCTACGGCGAGCGCGGTTTGCGCGAATACCGCGGGACGATTTCCGGCCCGCTGCAAGACGATGTGCTCGCCGGCCGACTCAACGTTTTCGACAGCGCCACCGATGGCACAGTTGAAAACCTGCAAGACGGCAGCCGCCTCGGCGACGCCGACAGCCAAGGCCTGCGCGGCCAACTGCTGTGGACGCCGACCCCGGATTTCAGCGCCCGCCTGATCGCCGACTATGCCGAGCAAAACGAAGCCGGCAACGTCTTGCTGGTCAATCACTACGGCACCCAGACCCGCAAGCGCGCCCAATTCCTCGGCTATCCGCTGACCGAGCCCGACCCCTACAAACGCGAGTCCCGCATCGACGCGCCAGGCCATCCGCAAACCCTGCAAAACGGCGTCTCGCTGGAATTGAACTGGGACCTCGACGAGGCCATGCGCTTGACCAGCATCACCGCCTACCGCGACTGGGACTACCGCGCCAGCCGCGACATCGACAGCACCGCGCTGTCGGCGGCCCAATCCGAAACCGAGCTGGGCCATCGGCAGTTCAGCCAGGAATGGCGCCTGTCCGGCACCGCCGGCTCGTCCGTCGATTATGTCGCCGGTCTCTACTACCTGCGTCAACAGCTCGACCGCCAGAGCGACAGCGAATTCGGCAAGGACGCCGCGCCTTGGTTCGTCGGCGATCAACTGGCGCAATTGCAAAAGCTCTACGGCGTCACCTTCACCGATCCAAGGCAAGTGCCGGCCATCCTGCTGGACGGCGCTCGGCAACGCTATGACGGCGAACAGAAGGGCGACAGCCGAGCCGTTTTCGGCCAGCTCTCCTGGCGCCCGATTGACCCGCTGGAACTCACCGGTGGCCTGCGCTACAGCCAGGAGCGCAAGGACGGTTGGATCTCTCGCGACGTCAGCAACCTCGCCCCACTGACCGGCATGCCCCCGGTGTTCCAGTCGGGCGGGCAATTGCTGCGCGACATCGCCCTTGGCGGTGCTTATTACCGTGAGGACTCGATAAAAGAAAACAACGTCTCCAGCCTCCTCAGCGCCAGCTACCGCTTCAGCGAGGCGGTGATGGGCTACGTCAGCTGGTCGCGGGGCTACAAGGCCGGCGGCATCAACTTCGACGTGGTCGGCCCGTTCACCGCGCCGACCTTCGAGCCGGAACGCGCCACCGCACTGGAGCTGGGCATGAAGACGCGCTTCTGGGATGAGCGCGCCTTGCTCAATCTTGCCGTCTACCAGACCGACGTCGACAACTACCAAGCGCTCACCTACAGCCCGCCGACATCGCTGTTCGCCCCACCCCTGCGCGACAACCTGATCAACGTCGGCAAAGTCCGCCTGCGCGGCATCGAACTCGATTCCGCCTGGCAACTCACGCCGAAACTCACCGGCCGCTTGGGCCTGGCCTGGAGCGACGCCCGCTACCGCAGCTTCCCCAACGCACCATGCCCACCGGCCTCGGGCCAATGGAACTGCGACCTCAGCGGCGAGCGCCTCTACAACGCGCCGCAATGGAGCCTCAGCAGCGGCCTCGACCATACCCACCCGCTGCCCTACGGATTGGAAGCCTTCAGCGGCATCGACTACAGCTTTCGCACCGGCTACTCCGGCACCCTCGAAGGTGGCGAAGGCAGCTATCAACCCAGCTACGGCCTTACCAATTTGCGCCTTGGCCTGCGCAGCCAGGACCGCGCCTGGGAAGTGGAAGGCTGGGTGCGCAACGTCTTCGACCGTCAGTACATCACCGCCGTCTATTCACTGCTCGGCGCCGGCGACTACGGCGTCATGCCCGGCAACGAACGCATCCTCGGCACCACCGTCAGACTTCGCTATTGACCGAAATAAACCGCGTCGGACAAAACGCCAGACGATTACCGCCAGCCTTTTTCGACAGGTACATGGCCTGATCCGCCTTACTGATCAGCCCATCGACCTCATGCCCATGCTCAGGGTAAAACGCCACCCCGATACTCGCCGCGATCTCCACCGTCTGCGCGCCAATCAAGATCGGCGCATTCGCCGCCGCCAGCATCCGCTTGAGCAACGGCTCGCTGTCCTCCACCGCCTGCAAACCCACCAGCCCCGCGACAAACTCATCGCCACCCAACCGCGCCAACGTATCGCCCTCACGCAACGTCGCATTGATCCGCGCCGCGACAATCTGCAACACCCGATCCCCCCAGTCATGGCCATAACTGTCGTTCAGCGCCTTGAACCCATCCAGGTCAATAAACGCGATCGCCACCTTCTGCTGATGAATGCGCGCCCTGCCCAACGCCTGACGCATCCGTTCGGCCAACAACAACCGATTGGGCAACTGCGTAAGCGCGTCATACCGCGCGTCCCGCTCCAGCAACTGCAGACGCTGCTTCATCTGCGTCATGTCGGCGAGCAGCGCCACATAATGCTGAACGTTCCCGTGCCGGTCATGCACGGCGCTGATGCTGATCCGCGACGTCATCTCCCGGCCGTCCTTGTGGTTGCTCTGAATCTCACCGGACCAATGACCGTGGAAATCCAACGCGTTCTTCATCGGCGCATAAAACGCCGTGAGCCGACGCACCATGCGATGGGCGTTCAACTCGCGGCCCTCAATCTCTTCCTGCCCGTAACCGGTGAGGCGGGTGAAGGCCTCGTTCACGGCGATGACCCGGCCGAACGGGTCGACCAGGATGACGCCTTCGCGGGCGTGGCTGAACACGGTGGCGGCCAGTTCTGGGCAGAGGGTATTGAGGCGACGGTCCGGTGCAGCCTCGTCACGGGTGGCAGGCCATATGTTGGAATCGAAGCCTTGTTGCGCCAGATAGGTGGCCAGGGAAGAGAGCGACTTGTGCAGGCGGGTCAGGGCATTTGTGGCGAGCCTGGAGTTGAGGCAATAGCGCCGGATGAAGGTATGTAAGTTCATGGGGGGTACACGGTGCTCGGTTGCAGCGGTGGGGGGTGAGTGGAGAGG
>NZ_CAKKMI010000084.1:0-26394 GCF_918698105.1 Pseudomonas brassicacearum
CGATAGCGGTGTGTCAGCCCATGGGTTTATTGACTGATCTTCCGCTATCGCGAGCAAGCTCGCTCCCACAGGGGATCTGTGTGGGCTGAACTTACAGGCCCAGCAACTGCAACCGCTGGCGCACCGCCGCTTCGATTCCCACCTCGTCCAACCCACATTCGGCCAGCATCTGCGCAGGCTTGGCGTGTTCGACATAGAGGTCCGGCAGGCCCAGGTGCAGCACGGACTTGAGGATGTTTTCCCGGGCCAGGAATTCGCTGACCGCCGCGCCAGCGCCGCCCATGATGGCGTTTTCCTCGACCGTTACCAGCAGGTCGTGACTGCCGGCCATCTCGCGCACCAGGGCTTCGTCCAGGGGTTTGACGAAACGCATGTCCACCACGGTGGCGTCCAGGGTCTCGGCGACTTTCAGGGCTTCGGCCAGTTGCACGCCGAACACCAGCAGGGCGGTTTGCGTGCCCTGGCGGCGAATCACGCCCTTGCCGATCTCGATCGGCTCCAGGTCAGTCGAGATCGTCGCGTTCGGGCCGGTGCCACGGGGGTAGCGTACTGCCGCCGGGCCATTGAACAGGTGGCCGGTGGTGAGCATCTTGCGCAGCTCGTTTTCATCGCTCGGGGTCATCACCAGCATGCCGGGGATGCAGCGCAGGAACGACAGGTCGAAGCTGCCGGCGTGGGTCGGGCCGTCTTCGCCCACCAGGCCGGCGCGGTCGATGGCGAACAGCACGTCGAGGTTCTGTACGGCGACGTCATGAATCAATTGGTCGTAGGCCCGTTGCAGGAACGTCGAATAGATCGCCACCACCGGCTTGGCGCCTTCACAGGCCATGCCGGCAGCGAGGGTCACGGCGTGCTGTTCGGCAATTGCCACGTCGAAATAGCGCTGCGGGTAACGTTCGCTGAAGGCCACCAGGTCCGAGCCTTCCTTCATCGCCGGGGTGATGCCCACCAGGCGCGGGTCGGCGGCGGCCATGTCGCACAGCCATTGGCCGAATACGCCGGAGTACTTCGGTCCGCCGGCCTTTTTCGGCGCGGCCGCCGGAGCGTCCAAGGGTTCGAGCTTGGTGATGGCGTGGTAGCCGATCGGGTCGACTTCCGCCGGGGCGAAGCCTTTGCCTTTCTTGGTGACCACGTGCAGGAACTGCGGGCCCTTGAGGTCGCGCATGTTGCGCAGGGTGGCGATCAGCGTGGGCAGGTCATGGCCGTCGATGGGGCCGATGTAGTTCCAGCCCAGTTCTTCAAACAGCGTGCCGGGGACCAGCATGCCCTTGGCGTATTCTTCGGTGCGGCGGGCGATTTCCCAGGCACCGGGCAGGCGCGACAGCACTTTCTTGCTGCCTTCGCGCATGCTGGCGTAGGTGCGGCTGGAGAGGATCTTCGCCAGGTAGTTGGACAACCCGCCGACGTTGCGCGAGATCGACATGTCGTTGTCGTTGAGGATCACCAACATGTTGGCGTCGACTTCCGGCGCGTGGTTCAGCGCCTCGAAGGCCATGCCCGCGGTCAGTGCGCCGTCGCCAATCACGGCAATGGCCTTGCGCTCGCTGTTTTGCAGGCGGGCGGCAATCGCCATGCCCAGGGCGGCGCTGATGGAGGTGCTGGAGTGGCCGACGCCAAAGGTGTCGTACTCGCTCTCGGAGCGACGCGGGAAGGCGGCGATGCCGTCCTTCTGGCGCAGCGTGCCCATGCGCTCGCGACGACCGGTGAGGATCTTGTGCGGGTAGGCCTGGTGCCCAACGTCCCACACCAGCCGGTCGTCCGGGGTGTCGAACACGTAATGCAACGCGATCGTCAGCTCGATGACGCCCAAGCCGGCACCGAAGTGCCCACCGGTCTGGCCGACCGTGTAGAGCAGCTCCAGGCGCAACTCATCGGCCAGGGTTTCCAGCTCGGCTTCACCCAGGCGACGCAGGCCGTCCGGCGTGTTGGCGCGGTCCAGCAGGGGCGTGGTCGGGCGCTTGCGGGGAATCTCTTGGAACGTCGTGGGCATCAGGCGAATCGTTATAGGTATAGAAAGAGGCGGCAGTTTACCTTATGGATCGCAAGCTGCCCACGCGTTGGCCGGAACTTGGCCGATACGCACTTATGAACGGGTTGACCTTGTATCAGCTGCGTCGTTCGACGATATAACGCGCCAAGTCGCGCAACGGCTCGGCCGCCGCGTCAAAGGGTCGCAGCGCGGCCAGCGCCTGGTCGCGCAACTCCAGGGCGTAGGCCTTGGCGGCGTCGAGGCCGAGCAGGGCCGGGTAGGTCGGCTTGTCGCGGGCGATGTCGGCGCCCTGGCGTTTGCCCAGGGTCTGGGTATCGCTTTCGACGTCGAGGATGTCGTCCTGCACCTGGAATGCCAGGCCGATGGCCCGGGCGTAGGTTTGCAAGGCCTGTAACTGGGCGGGCGTAGCCCGGCCGCTGGCCAGGGCACCGAGCCGGACGCTGGCCTCGATCAAGGCGCCGGTCTTGTGCCGGTGCATGTATTCCAGGGCGCTCTGGTCCAGCTTCAGGCCCACTGAGCCCAAATCGATGGCCTGGCCGCCGACCATTCCGGCGGGGCCTGCCGCCAGCGCCAGGGCGCTGACCATGTCCAGGCGAACCTGCGCGGGGCAATCGCTCAGGGCCGGGTCCAGCAGGGCGCTGAAGGCCAGGCTCTGCAAGCCGTCGCCGGCCAGGATCGCGCAGGCTTCGTCGAATTGCTTGTGGGTGGTGGGCTGGCCGCGACGCAGGTCATCGTCGTCCATGGCCGGCAAATCGTCGTGCACCAGCGAATACGCGTGGATCAACTCCACCGCACAGGCGGCGCCGTTGGCCTGCTCGGCCTGGCCGCCCAAGGCTTCGCACGCGGCGTAGGCCAACAGCGGCCGCACACGCTTGCCGCCGTTCATCACGCTGTAGCGCATGGCTTCGTACAGGCGCGCCAGCTCCGGGCTCGGGGCGCTGAACAACGTATCCAGTGCAGCATTGACCCGGGCCTGACTGCTGGCCTGATAAGCGGCGATCATTCAGGCTGTTCCGCGTCGAAAGGCTCTTCGGTCAGCTCACCGTCGCGTTCGAGCAGCAATTGCACCTTCTGCTCGGCCTGGGCCAGCGCCGCCTGGCAGTCGCGAGTCAAGCCGATACCCTGCTCGAAGGCGGTCAGCGAGTCTTCCAGCGACAATTCGCCGTTCTCCAGGCGTTCGACCAGCGTTTGCAGGTCGGCCAGAGATTGTTCGAAATCCAGTGCAGCTTTTTTGCGGGCCATGGCGGCTATTCCGGTTGACTGTTAAACCGGCGCGACACTAGCAGACATGGGGTATTGGGGCAAATCAGGGCCTACCGCTCTTGTGGCGAGGGAGCTTGCTCCCGCTGGGCTGTGTAGGAGCTGTCGAGTGCAACGAGGCTGCGATCTTTCCCCAGACACTTGAATCTCAAGCGAAAGATCAAAAGATCAAAAGATCAAAAGATCGCAGGCTTCGCCAGCTCCTACAGTGCGTAGTCGAACGGGAGCAAGCACGGGGTTTCGTCAGAAGTGACGTCAGTTTCCGTATTCGGCTCATTTTGTGAGCCGAATAAACCCTCTATTCGGCTCACGCACCGCTCAGTACGTGATTTCCCACACAGAATCGCGCGTTCCCCGATTGTTAATAATCCGCCGAATCGCTAACCTTCGCGCCATCTACGGCCCCCTTGCGACGGGGCCTTCAGACGAAACCCGAATAATGACAAGCAGCGCTGAGGAATGGCGCCGGGTTGCGTCGTGCATGGCAGGAGGCATACGTGCGTTTTCTTTCTTTATTGATCGTGCTGATGGGCGCGCCGCTGGCGTGGGCGCAGCCTTCGGCCGAGATGTCGGAGCCGGTGGGCGGCTGGCGCTACAGCGGCTTGCTCGATCGCACCGAAAACCCGCAAGTCGCCTATCCCACGCCGCCCATCGACCGGGGCGTGCAGCGCAATCGCACGATGATCGAGGGCCGGATCAAAGACATGGGCACAGCTCGCCAGCCCCACAGCCTGGCGGTCAACGGCAATCCCCTCAATCTCTATACCGACGAGGAAGGGCGTTTCGCCCGGCCGTACGCGTTCGGCGCCGGTTCCAACAGCGTCGAGGTGCGCAGCTCCGAAGGGCAATCCCTCAAGCGCGTGCAATTCTATGAAGCCAACAACCTGCGCACCCCGGCACAGATCCGCGTGGTGCTGGGCTGGGACGACCCCAATGCCGAACTCGACCTGCATATCGTCACACCTGACGGCCAACATGCGTTCTTCGGCCAGCCGGCGCTGAGCAATGGCGGCGGTCTGGACCCGGATGGCGTCGACGGCCCCGGCCCGGAAATGTTCACCATGACCGCGCCGATGCACGGCACCTACCTGGTCTACGTGAACTATTGGGGCAACTACGGCAACGGCGGCTACAACTTCGATGAGAGCAGCAACCAGAACGAGGTGATCACCTCGCAGATCAACCTGGTGCTCAACGAAAACACCGCCGATGAAAAACGCGAGACCTTTGTCGTGCCCCTGCGCGCCATTGGCGATCTGTTGCTGGTCAAGACTTTCAACTACTAAGTATCCGCTCCACGGATGAACAGGCCCTTGTGAATATGAGCGACAACACTGCTTCCCCGACCACGCCGACACCTGTCGCCAAACCTGTGCGCCGCTGGCCGGCGATACTGATCGGGCTGTGCCTGGTCGCCGGTGTGGCCGCCGGGCTGGGCTGGTTCATGAACAAGCCCAAGGCGCCGCCCATGGAGCTGGCGCTGGAGAAACTCGGCCTGAGCCGTCCCGACGGCTTGCTCGAGGCCCACTCCCTGAGCCAGTTGCCCAAGGACCTGTTGGCGGTGCCGTTCCTCAAGGCCACGCTCACCGAGGACTTCGTCTTCTATTACGAGGCCCATGCCGACCGCCTCGGGCTGATCGGCAGCCTGCGCCGGATCATCTACGAGCATGACCTCAAGCTGCAGGACAGCCTGATCGAAGAGCTTTTCGACCAGCCGGCCGACGTCGCGCTGTGGCGCGGTGCGGACGGCCGCCTCAAGGACTTCCTGTTGGTGATGGACCGCGGCGGCCTGGCCAAGGTCCTGGAACCGTTGGCGAAAGTCGCCCTGGACGACACTCAGTTGAGCAAGCTCAGCGACCTGAAGGTGGGCGGTGACGACGTTGCGCTCTACCAGCTCAGCTACAACGCCAGCAAATCACTGGTCTTCGCCTCCCATGGCGACAAATTGGTGGTGCTGTCCAACCCGACCAAACTGTACGACCCGGCCAGCGGCTCCGCGGTTGAGCCGGGCAGCGTTTCGACGACCGCCCTGGCCGCCTTGCTCAACGGCGACAAACTGTTCCCCGAAGCCTTCGGCCTGCCGCCCAAGGCGCCGGAGGTCAAGCAACGCATCTCGGTCAACGCCAGCGTGCTCGCCATGGGCTACCAGCGGTTCATCCCGAACTTCGCCGGTTTGCGTTTCGACATGGACGACAAGGGCTGGCACAGCTTCTTGGCCATGGACGAGCTGGAAAACCAGCCGGACTTCGACTTCAAGCCGATCTGGCAAGCCATGCCCATGGGCGCCAGCGCCTGCGTGGCCTTGCCCCTGGCCGCCGAGCAGCAGAAACCGTTGCTGGTAAAACTCGGCGCCGACGAAAAAGCCGCCCAGGCCATGGTCGACCATGTGGCCGGCGCGGCGGGGCTGTGCTGGTACGCCGATTCACGCCTGTACACGCCGCTGTTGGTAGCGAGCCTGAATGACGACGACGGCAAACTCGATGCCGACCTGGGCAACCTGTTCGGTTCGATGGTCGGCGCCTATGAAAACAACGTTGCCGAGCATGCATTCCCGGTGGTCGAGAAGCAGCAAGGTCCGACGCATCAGTGGCTGCGTCAGGTCAGCTCCAATTTCGGCCCCTACCTGGCCAAGGAAGCCGAGCAGCCTGACGCGATTACCGGCAAGGCCTTCCTGCGGGTCAGCCTGGCGCGCCACGGTTCGACCTTGCTGTTTTCCCTCGACGACAAACTGGTGGACAAGGCCCTCGGCACCCTCGACAAACGCTTCCCGCCCATGGCCGACGTGGTGCCCAAGGACCTGCTGATGCCGGTCTACTTCGGCCCGGACTCCATGGCGCAACTGATGCAGCGCGAAACCCTCGACAGCTTGCCCCAGGACATGGAACCGGTGTTCTACAACGCCGCGCAAACCTACCTGATCCCGAAACTGCGCACCCTCGGCGGCTACGGCAAATACGCCCTGACGTTGCCTGAAGGCAGCGAGCCGGATGGCCACTGGCAGTGGCTGCCGCTGGAATGGAAAGCGCTGTGACAGCACTGATCCGCAACCCCGCGTTGACGCTGCTGCTGGCGTTGCTGCTCGGCGGGCCGGCGCTTGCCGTCGAGGCGCCGGCGTTGGACGTGCAGCAATCCCAGGTCTTTCGCGCCTGGTTCGTGCGCATCGCCCAGGAACAGCTGACCAAAGGCCCAAGCCCGCGCTGGTATCAGCAGGACTGCGCCGGGCTGGTGCGCTTTGCCGCCAACGAAGCGCTGAAGGTCCACGATGAAAAATGGCTGCGCAGCAATGGCCTGTCCAATCGCTACCTGCCGCCGGAACTGCCGCTCAGCGATGCGCAACGGCGCCTCGCCCAGCAATGGCAGCAGGGCGGCGGCAAGGTCGGGCCCTACGTCAACGCCATCAAGCTGATCCAGTTCAACAGTCACCTGGTGGGCCGCGATGTGGCCCAGGCCCGTCCAGGCGACCTGATGTTCTTCGATCAGGGCGATGACCAGCACCTGATGATCTGGATGGGCCGCTACATCGCCTATCACACCGGCACCACAACCCCTACCGACAACGGCATGCGCTCCGCAAGCCTGCAACAACTCATGAACTGGAAGGACACCCGATGGATACCCGACGCAGCCAACCCCAACTTCATCGGCGTCTATCGACTCAACTTTCTCTCCCAATGACCGGTGCCCGCATGCTGCGCTTGTGTTCAAAATTGCCCCTGCTGTTTGCCTTGTTGCTGGCACCTGTCGTGAATGCCGAAGACACGGTGGAGCCCAGCGGCTACACGCCGGTGTCCGGTGAAAGCTTCTTCCTGCTGGCCGACAGCAGCTTTGCCAGCGACGAGCAGGCCATGGTCCGCCTCGAAGCGCCGGGCCGCGATTACCGCCGGTTCCGCATGGAGCCCTACGGCGGCGCCGATATCCGCGTCTATCGCATCGACAAGCCGCTGGATTTCCTCAAGCGCCAGAAGAACCTGCACCGCGTGGTCAGCGACGGCCAGTTCAAGGGCGAAGGCCTGTCGAACACCCTCGCGTACCTGTGGGACAACTGGTATCGCAAGTCTCGTCGAGTGATGCAGCGGGCGTTCTCCTACGAATCGCGCCAGCAAGTCACCGAGGAAGTGCCGGAACTGAAGATCGGTGATGCCCTGGTCGCGCCGACTCCATATGACGCACCGCCACAATTCGCCTTGATCCCGGGCTTGCCGGTGGTCAGCCAGTTCCGTTATCCGTTGTGGCAGGCCAAGCCAATCCAACCGCCAGCCGGGGTCAACCTGGCCGGCTCGTCGAGTGAGTTCGTCAGCGTTGCGCCGGGCAACGTCTATGTGCCGCTGGGCCAGTTGAAACCGGGCCTGTACCTGGTGGAAGCGCTGATCGGCAAATACCGCGCGACCACCATGGTCTTCGTCTCCAACACCGTGGCGGTAAGCAAGATTGCCGGTGATGAATTGCTGGTCTGGGCCGCACGCAAGCATGAAGGGCGTTCGGTGCCCAAGGTCAACGTGCTGTGGACCGACGGCCTGGGCGTGATGAGCAGCGGTGCCACAGATGAAGACGGCCTGCTGCGCCTCAAGCACGTCAGCCCGGAGCGTTCGTTCGTCATCGGTGAAGACGAGGAGGGCGGGGTATTCGTCTCGGAAAACTTCTACTACGACAGCGAAATCTACGACACCAAGCTCTATGCCTTCACCGACCGGCCGCTGTACCGGCCAGGGGATTGGGTATCGCTGAAAATCGTCGGTCGTGAGTTCAAGAACGCCCGTGATTCGGTGCAACCGACTGCCGCCGACGTCAATGTCAGCGTGCTGGACGCCACCGGCACCGAGCTGCAAACCCTGGCCCTGAAGCTCGATTCCAAGGCCGGCACCCAAGGCCGTTTCCAACTGCCGGAAAACGCCGTGGCCGGCGGCTATGAGCTGCGCTTTGGCTACAAGGACCAGCTCTACAGCAGCGCCTTTCGTGTCGCCGAATACATCAAGCCGCACTTCGAAATCGCCCTGAACCTGGCCAAGCAGGATTACCGCACCGGCGAGCCGGTCAAGGGCAACCTCGTGTTGCTCTACCCGGACGGCAAACCTGTGGTGAATGCCACGGTGAGCCTGAGCCTGCGTGCCCAGCAACTGTCGATGGTCGATAACGAGCTGCAATACCTGGGGCAATTCCCGGTCGAACTAACCAGCAGCGAAGTGACCACCGATGCCAAGGGCAACGCGACCCTCGACCTGCCGGCCGCCGACAAGCCGAGCCGCTACACGCTCACCGTGTTCGCCAGCGACGGCGCGGCGTATCGGGTCAAGACCACCAAGGAAATCCTCATCGACCGTGGTGCGGCGAATTTCCGCCTGAGCGCTCCCCAGCGGTTCAGCGCCGTCGGCCAGAAGGTGTCGTTCAGCTACGCCAACGAAGGCGGCAACGAACAAGCCAAAGCCGTGACGCCAGGCAGCTACGCCTGGGTGCGCCTGGAAGACCAGAGCACCGGCGAAGGCAAGCTGGCGGCCAAGGACAAGGGCTTCAGCCTGACCTTCGACCGCCCTGGCACCTACAACCTGACGCTCAAGGACGACCACGGCCGGGTCATTGGCGCCGCCGCCCATGCGGTGACCGGTGAAGGCATCAAGGCTGTGCCGGGCACGGTCGAGATCGTCTTCGACAAGCCGGAATACAAGACCGGTGACGAAGCGCTGGCGCTGATCACCTTCCCGGAGCCGGTCAGCGATGCGCTGCTGTCGCTTGAGCGGGACAAGGTCGAGGCCACGGCGCTGCTGTCCAAGGGCGGCGACTGGCTGAAGATGGAAAAGCTCAGCGACACCCAATACCGCGCGCGCATTGCTGTGAAGGATAGCTTTGCGCCCAACCTGACCTTCTCGGTGCTGTACACCAAGGGCGGCCAGTACAGCTTCCAGAACGCCGGCATCAAGGTGGTCACGCCGCAGATCGACGTTGCCGTCGTCACTGACAAAGCCACCTACCGCCCGGGCGACACGGTGACCGTGGACCTGAGCACCCAGTTCGCTGGCAAGGCGATCCCGGCGCACCTGACGGTCAGCGTGGTGGACGAAATGGTCTACGCCCTGCAACCGGAAGTGGCGCCGACCATCGATCAGTTCTTCTATCACCCGCGTCGCAACAACGTGCGCACCAGTGCCAGCCTGTCGTTCATCAGCTACGACGTGGCGCTGCCAGGCAGCCCTGGCGCGCCGGGCAAGGCCAACCGCAGCGAACGCGGGGTCAAGGTACTGGAGCGGCCGCGGCGTGAAGACGTCGACACCGCTGCGTGGCAACCGGAGCTGGTCACTGACGCCAACGGCAAGGCCCGTTTCACCTTCAAGATGCCGGACTCGCTGACTCGCTGGCGCATCACGGCCAAGGCCATTGCCGACGACGGCCAAGTGGGCCAGAAGAAGCAGTTCATCGCCTCGGAAAAACCGCTGTACCTGAAGTGGAGCGGTCCGACCCGTTTCCGCACCGGCGACAAGCCGCAACTGGGCCTGTTTGCCTTCAGCCAATCGGAAAAACCATTGAAGGCCGAGCTGCTGATCCGCTACGCCGGCGCTGAACAGCGCATGGCGGTGGACCTGAAAAACGGCATCAACTATGTGGCGCTGCCGGCCCTGGAGCTGAGCAGTGGCGACTTGAACGTGCAGTTGCAATTGAACGGCGAAACCCAGGACGCCCTGGCCATGCGCTTGAACGCCAGCGGCAATGGCTGGCAAGTCACCCAGAGCCAGCGCCTCGATGTGGCGAGCGGTGACACCCCGCTGAC
Source organism: Pseudomonas brassicacearum (assembly GCF_918698105.1). Taxonomy (GTDB): domain Bacteria; phylum Pseudomonadota; class Gammaproteobacteria; order Pseudomonadales; family Pseudomonadaceae; genus Aquipseudomonas; species Aquipseudomonas brassicacearum_F. The sequence continues at coordinate 10,008 of NZ_CAKKMI010000084.1, forward strand.
CCTGCCGAGCGACGCCAGCGATATTCGCCTGCGCCTGGACGACAGCCCGCAAGCGTTGTTCCGTTCGGCCCTGGATGACCTGCTGAGCTACCCCTACGGTGGCGTCGAGCAGACTGCCAGTCGTCTGTTGCCGTTGAGCATTGCCTATCCGACCCTGGCGTCGAACCCGCAGATCCGCGACCGCTTGCGGTTGATCATGCAAAACAGCCGCTTGCGCCTGGTGCAGATGGCCGGCCCCTCGGCGAGCTTCACCTGGTGGGGCCAGGACGGTGAGCCGGATGCCTTCCTCACCGCCTATGCCTATTACGCTGACTGGCACGCCAGCAAGGCCCTGGACCTGAGCCTGCCGCCGGAACACTGGCAGCGGGTGCTGGAGGTCTACGCCAAGCAGGCCGGCGATACGCCGCTGCTGCAACGGGCGCTGATCCTGTCGTTCGCCAAGCAGATGCAACTGCCGGTGAACACCTTGCTCAGCGGCCTGATGGATGACCTGGCGAAGGCCAGTGAAGACAGTACCGAGAGCGTGCTGGACAGCGGTGAAGACAGCCTGGTCATGTACGCGCCGGATTCGGCCCTTGGCCTGGCCAGTGCCCGTGTCCTGACCGCGTCCCTGGCGAAACAGGCGAAGGTGCCGTTGCCGGCGGCCTTCAGCCGTCAAGCAGAAGCCGCGCAACAGCAACTGGAGCTCAGCTCGCAGCCGTTTGTTGAGGCCTTGTTGCTGTCGCTGCAAAACTTCGATCAGGCCCGCGCCACCGCCTTGCTGGAGCGCGTGTTGCCGCAGCAGTCCACCCTGGAACGGGCCCTGGCCCTGACCTGGTTGCAGCGCAGCATCGAACAGGCGGCACCGGCCGTGGCCCTGGCACCGGGCGAAGGCTGGGCAGCCAAGCAGGGCGCGACCGGTGAAACCTACTGGCAGTGGCAGGGCGCGCAGCTTCCAACGATGCTGACCCTGACCGGCGCCCAGGAGCGTCCATTGCAAGCGGCACTGAGCTTCCAGAGCCAGCAACCGCCGGTAGCACCGATGGCCGTGTCCATCACCCGTCGCCTGTCGCGTCTGGTGCCGGGCGACGAGGCCTTCAGCTTCAAGCTCGAAGCCGTGGGCAACAAACCGTTGTCCAGCGACAGCCTCTACCTGGATGAAGTGATCATCAACAGCAAGGCGCCGACGCCACTGCGCTACGGCATGCTCGAAGTGCCGTTGCCGCCGGGCGCCGATGTGGAGCGCACCACCTGGGGCATCCAGTTGATGGGCAAGGCCGACAGCGAACCGACGTCCCTGGAAAAAGCCCGCTTCGAGCCCGGCCAGATGGCGTATGCGGTGCCGGTGGATGCCCTCAGTGGCGAGCTGCGCCTGCGGCACTTGGTGCGCTTCTCCCAGAAAGGCCAGTTCACCTTGCCGCCAGTGCGCTTCACTCAGGTCTACGCGCCACAACATCAGGCGCGGGAACAGAAACCGGCGCTCGGTCAGATCACGGTCAACTGACATGCGCAGGCTGTGGGTTGGGTGGTGGTTGTGCTTGATCCCTGCGCTGGCAACAGCGCAGGACGAGCCGTTGCGCCTGGCCTTCGACGGTCAATTGCTGCGCGTGAGCCAGACCCAAGTGCTGGATCGCCAACCACTGCCCGACACTTTGCAGGCGCCACTGGGCAGCCTGTGGAAGCTGTTTGTCTACGCCTGGCTGGTGGACACCGACGCGCGCGAACCGGTTTATGAGTGCCGCGGCGAGTCGAAGGAAGAAGTCTATTGCTGCAACGCCGGGCAGAGCATCGGTCGCGACCAGGCCCTGGTGAAATCCTGTGGCTTGTATTTCGAGCCACAGCGGCTCGGGCTGTCGGCCTCGAACTGGCGTGATTACTGGCAGGCCCGTCAGGCGCCGGCATGGTTGTTGGATCTGCCGACCTTGCAACCCCAGACGCAAGTGCCGGTCGCGCAGTTGCTCAAGGCCTTGGCCACGCTGCCGGCCCAGGAGCAGGCGCGCCGGGTGCTGCTGGACGTGGTGCTCAGCGCGGCGGACGGGCGGTTGGTCGGCGAATTGGGCAGTCGCCTGCGGGTCAAGACCTGGAGCTGGCTGGGTGACCAGGGGCCTTCATCGAGGCAGGGCGGTTTCGCCGGTTGGCTGGCCGATGGCACCCCGGTGTGGGCCGGTGGCCGCGGCACCAGCCAGCAGGTCCTGAAGGTCTACGGCGAAGGTCTGGCGGCGGCATTGCCGGCGCGCTGGCCGGCGGAGACCGGGCGTTGCGTGGAAGTCGGCCTGTTTGCCCGCTATCCGTTGCAACGGGTGATGTCCGGTGACCGTCCGGCCTCGCCGGGTCAACTGCGCGGCGACTACCGCGTCGAATTCAGCAACGGCAATCAGCTGGATATCCACAGCGATGGCGAGCTGTTCCTGATGCCCGGCAAGCTGGTGGCGCGCCTGGACCGGGAGGAATACGTCGCCCGGGTCTTGCAGCGCGAAGCCAAGGCCGAGCCTGCCGAAGCGGCCAAGGCACTGGCGGTGGCGATCCGCACCTACCTGCTGCAGAACGCCCAACGCAACGGCGATTGCCTGAGCATCGACGACAGCAGCCATCGCCAGCGCGTCGCGCCACGCCCGGCGGCGCCGGAAACCCGCGCCATTGCCGCCTGGACCAGCGACCTGGTCCTGGCCGGCACCGATGTCACCTACCACTCCGACCAGCCGGGCCCGGACAAACTGTCCTGGGCGCAAGCGGTGGAGCAAGCCAACGCCGGCCAACGCTACGACGCCATCCTGCTGCATGCCTACCCGCGTGCCAGCCTCAGTCGCTGGGACAACCCGGTGGCCTCCTGCGAGGCGCTGCCTGCCGCCCAGGACTGGCTGCTGAAGCAGCGCCGGGGCTGGCGTGAGCGGCTGGAAGGTGAAGTGGGCTACAACGAAATCAGCGCTTTCGCCGTCTGCCGCGTCGCCTTTGGCCGGCCTTATGTCGACCGCGAGCGCCAGCGCATCTACGTGCGCGGCGTGCTGTCGCTGCAGGATCGTCTCGACCTGACGCATGAATATCTGCACCTGGCCTTCGAAGCTCATCCAAACGGCCAGGACGAAACCTATATCGAAGGGCTCGCCCGTCACCTCTTGCTGGAATAGACCATGACACTCCGTTATCCACAGGTCTTGCTGTTGCTCTGCGCCCTGACCGCTTTGCCACCGGCCATGGCCGCCGACTCCATCAAGCTCGACACCCCTATTGGCGGCTGGCGCAGCGGTGCGCCGGGCGGTGAAGGCGAAAATTTCAGCCAGACCGTCAACTACCCGGCCTCGTCGGTCAACACGCCCCCAGGCCAGGCCAACACCGCGCGCATTACTGGGCAGATCAAAAGCGCGCCCAAGGACGGCAACGCGCCGGGGCAACTCATCGTCAACGGTGTGAGCCTGCCGCTGAAGTTGGATGAGGAAGGTCGCTTCGACCGACCGTTCTCGTTCCCCAACGGCAGCAACAGCGTTGAAGTGCGCAGCGCCGATGGCCAGCAGCGCCACCGTACGCAATTTCTCAACACCAGCGGCGGCGCCACACCGGCCAAGCTGCGGGTCCTGTTGACCTGGGACAGCGACGGCACCGACCTTGACCTGCACCTGGTCACCCCGGACGGCGCCCACATCTGGTACGGCGACCGCGCCGTCGCCAACGGCGCCGCCCTCGACGTCGACGTCACCACCGGCTACGGCCCGGAAATCTTCGCCATGCCCGCGCCGATCAAAGGCCAGTACCTGGTGTATGTGAACTACTACGGCGGCGGTTATCGCAGTGAGGAGGGCGACGAAGAGGGCGAGGGCGGTGGAGAACAAGCGCAACAAGCCCTGACCACCGCACAAGTCACCGTGATCACCGAAGAAGGCACACCGAACGAGAAGATGGAAACCTTCGTCGTGCCGATGCGGGCGGTGGGTGAACTGACATTGGTCAAAAGCTTTAGCTACCCGTAACACTGGGTGGCTTGACACCCTGTGGCGAGGGAGCAAGCTCCCTCGCCACAAAGAGCAGTCAGCCTCAATGAATGACCTGTGGGAGCGAGCTTGCTCGCGATGGCGGTGGCAAATCCAACCTCTCTGCAAACTGATGTACCGCTATCGCGAGCAAGCTCGCTCCCACAGGGGAGGGCGTCAGCATTTGTGACAAATAAAAATCTCACGCGTGAGCTATTGTGAGGTTCAGAAAGTACCTGTAGTGTTTCTCACGCGTGAGTTTTTCACAGTGGGGTCAGTACCATGTCAACCAGCTCTCCATCAGATCCGCCAGGCGGGTCTGTGACCGATTCAGCGAGCCGCACGGGAGAGCGCGCCAAACCCTCCGCGAAAAAACCGTCGAGCTTCTACATGAAGCAGATGCGCGCGGGCCTGAGTGCCGCCGGGTATGTGAAACACGAGACTTGGGTGCTTCCCGAAAACCGAAGCCTGCTCAAGCAGATGGAGAAACAGCTACGCCAACCGATTCTGGCTGGCTCATTCATGTCGGAGGATTACATGAGCGCAGGTAACAACTGGAACATCGATCGCCTCTACAGCGCCCTTCAGGCCCTGGATGAAGTGGTCGCGAACGACATCACCCTTTCTCTCGTTCAAGGTTCCGAGTCCAGCATCAAGCTGGAAATGAATGACTTCGGTGGTTTGCCGATCTACATCGCAGTGGTGGGCGACCAGATCATCGTCGACACCGTCCTGGTGGACGTCGAGTCGATCAACGACGTCGCGGCATTCAATGACGCCGTGCTGCGCAGCCGGGAAATGTTCCCGCTGTCGTCCATCGGCATCGAGACCATGCCCAACGGACAGGTCGTCTACAACATGTTCGGCGCGCTGAGCTCCGACTCCAGCCTGACCAACGTCGTCACCGAGGTCAAAACCCTCGTCGACAACGTCCAGCGCGCCAGCGAAGCCTTCGAACGCTTCTTCATCTAATTCGCCGAACAGGAACCATCCAATGACTCAATCCATCTGGAGCAAGTTGTTCACCGCACTGCGTGGCGGTGCCAACGAAGTCGGCGAATCGATCGTCGACCAACAGGCCCTGCGCATCCTCGACCAGGAAATCCGCGATGCCGACAGCGCGCTGGCCAACGCCAAGCGTGAGCTGGTCACCATCATGGCCAAGCACAAGCTGGCGACCGATCGCGTCGGCGAATACAACGCCAAGATCAAGGACCTGGAGGCCAAGGCCTTGGCTGCGATCCAGGCCAACCGCGAAGACCTGGCGCTGGAAGTGGCCGAAGCCATTTCGACCCTGACCAACGAACTGGACGCCGAGCAGAAGCACGCGACCGAATTCGGCGGTTACGCGGACAACATGCGCAAAGACATCACCAAGGCCGAAAGCCGCATCAAGAGCCTGCGTCAGCAAGTGGACATGGCCAAGGCCCGCGAAAGCGTGCAGAAGGCCCAGGTCAGTGCCTCGATCGCCAGCGGCGGCGCCAATGGCAAGCTGGAAACCGCCGTCGGTACGCTCAACCGCCTGCAAGCCAAGCAACAGCAACGTGCCGCTGAGCTGCAAGCCCAGGACGAACTGGCCGAGGCTTCGACCGGCTCCGACCTGGAGCGCAAGCTGCGCGACGCCGGCATCACGCCGAACGAAGGCAGCGCCAATGCGATCCTGGAACGCCTGAAGAAAAAGTCGGCTGAGTGATCTGTTCGGGCTGATCAATCAAGGCCAGCCGAGCACAAAACCTGTGGCGAGGGAGCTTGCTCCCGCTGAGGCGCGAAGCGGCTCCAAAATGGGGCCTGCTGCGCAGTCCAGCGGGAGCAAGCTCCCTCGCCACAATAATGTTCGGCACGCCACGGATTTAATTGTGGTGCAGGTACTTTTATCCAAGCCCTGCAACAGGTTTAATGCTGTCCGGCCACTACGCTCGAGCCCTCAGGCGCCTGAGTGATGATCCCGCCAGGAACCAAGCCCCACGGAGTCAGGGACGAAATGTCGATTTTCCTTTTGTTGCGCACGTACGCGGCGTCGTTCTTCCATCGGTTCGGCTGGGCGGGCCTGGCCATTGCGTTGGGCGTGCACTTTTCCACGGCCTGGATCGGCCTGGTGCTGCTGGGCGAGCAACACCTCCTCACCGCCGCCACGTTTATCTATTTCTATCTCACCACCACGCTCACCGTCGGCTATGGCGATCTGTTGCCACAGACCTCCGCCGGGCGAATTTTCGTGGCGACCTGGATCATGCTCGGGGGCATTGCCCTGTTGACGACGGTCATCGGCAAAACCACCAGCAGCGTCATCGATGTATGGAGAAAAGGCATGAAGGGCAAAGGCGATTTTACCGGCAAGGTCGGCCACACGGTTCTCATCGGCTGGGAGGGCGCCTCCAGCGAGCGGGTCATCGAATTGCTGCTGCAGGACGAAACCTCCAATGACAACCTGATCGTCATCTGTGATTGCGATCTCGAAGAAAACCCCATGCCCGGCAAGACTTCGTTCATCAAGGGCGACAGCCTGTCCTCCGTCGCGCTGTTGCAGCGTGCCGGCGTGCCCGGTGCCGAACGTGTGCTGGTGCGAACCCATTCCGACGACCTGACCCTGGCCACCGTGCTGGCGGTCAATCAACTGGGGCCGGTCGGACATGTGGTCGCGCACTTCAATGACAGCGAAATCGCCGCCCTCGCCAGCGCTTATGCGCCGAGCCTGGAATGCACCTCCAGCATGGCCATCGAAATGCTGGTGCGGGCCTCCCAGGACCCGGGCTCGTCCGTGGTCATCAATGAATTGCTCTGTGTCGGCGAAGGCGCCACCCAGTACCTGATGAAGTTGCCCGAGGCGTTTGAAGCGACGTTCGGCGAGCTGTATGCCCGGATGAAAGAGCAGCACAACGCGACGCTGATCGGCTACCGCGCCAAGGGCGCCCGCCAGCCGTCGATCAACCCGCCCGGCGCCACCCGCGTCGTGGGCGGAGAACTCTTCTACATCGCCTCCACGCGTCTCAAGGAAATTTCCCATGGGGTGGTTTAAACAGTTGATGGGGCTTGAGGCCCCGAACGCGAACACGACAGCCAACAACAACTCGCCTGTCACCGGGCCGTTGGGCCTGGCTTCCGGCAAGCAGGTCATGTTCGACGCCACGCTCAAGTTGTTGCTCGACGGCAACAGCAGCGTGGTCATCCCCGGCTCCCAACAAATCTGGAGCCTGGGCGTCGTCGACCTCGGGCAGTCGAACTGGCTGTCGCGCTGCTACATGAACGACGAAGACTACTGGCTGCAAGTGCACACCAGCGGCGACATCGCCGGGCAGGTCGAGTCGGTGATCCTGTTCAACTACCTCAGCTACGTCACGATCAACAGTGAAGCGGAGTTGCGTCGCCTGGCCGGCCCCGAAAGCCTGATCGGCCTGCCGACCTACACCCACGACGGCGTCGAGTACACCCGTGAATGGGGCACCGAGGCGGGCCAGACAGAACTGGTGACGTTGAGCGAGCGCGTGAGCAATCCGGATGAGTCCTACAACGTCGAGCACCGTTCGATGCTGTACGCCCGCGACACCGGCCTGACGGATCGCCGGGAGTTCCTGTTGTTCTCCGTCGAAGAGGACGCCGAAGGCACTGTCAGCCTGAGCACTTCGCTGGGTATTTCGCTGTACACCACTGACCTGAACACTCTTTGAATAAGGAAGAAATCCATGCTTGAAGCGCTCTCCATTTCCCTGAACAAGGCCGCCGTGCTCGGCTTTGTCATGTACATCCTCGGCGCCGCCGTGCTGTTCGCGCTGTTCCAGTTCATCTACATCCATGTCACGCCGCACAAAGAATTCGAACTGATCCGCTCGGGCAACGTGGCTGCGGCGATCGCCCTGAGCGGTGCCCTCATTGGTTTCGCCATCCCGGCCAGCAACGTGATTGCCTACTCGATCAGCTTGCTGGATTTCGTCGTCTGGGCGGTGATCGCCGCTGTCGTCCAATTGCTGGCGTTCCTGGTGACCAGCCTGGTGCTCAAGGGCGCTTCCGCGCGGATCAAGAACGGTGAAATCGCCGCCGGTATCTACATCGCTGCCGTGGCCATCAGCGTCGGCATGTTGAACGCCGCGTGCATGACGCCTTCCACGAACTGATAGCGCCACGGAGAACCCGATGAAACGAAGCAAGTACGTCCAGCTTTCGCTGGCCGCGTCGGTCGCCCTGGCGATATCCGGCTGCGGGCCAACGGAAAAAACCTACAAGTTGCAGAAGAAGTACAACTTCCAGTCCGTCCAGCAATGTGTCGATGAAAAACTGCCGGTGGACATTTGTTCCAACGCCTATATGAACGCCTTGTCTGAGCATCGTCGCATTGCGCCGGTATACGACAGCCAGGCTGATTGCGATGCCGACTTTGTTCCCGATTGGTGTCAGCAGGACTCGGCCGGCAAGTTCATCCCCAAGCTGGGCGGTTTCGAGTTGAGCGCCGATGGCGAAGTCACGCAATCCGAGGTCGACGCCGCCCGGGCTCAATTGCCGGCTTCGGAAGCGAACGTGGGTGGTTCAGGCTTCGGCAACCTGCTGACCGGCATGCTGATCGGCAACATGTTGAGCGGCCACCGCAGCAGTTATTACTCCGAGCCGGTCTACCGCTACCGCGATGATCGCGGCAACTTCGGGTCCTCGACGCTCAGCCAGCGGGTATCCAGTGGCTCGACCTTTACCCGGTCCAACCAGGCGCGGTATGGCAGCTACACCGACTCCGTCAAGAGCAGCAAGGCGATGTCCGTCGCTTCGTCCACGTCTCGCGGTGGCTTCGGCAGCAAGTCCAGCGCCCGTAGCGGTTGGGGCGGTTCGAGCAGCTCCGGCGGTTGAGGAACCAGCGCCATGAAGAAGATCCATTGCGCAGAACGTCATGACTGGAAACAGACCGCCGAGCAGCTCGGCTTTCTGTTCCACACCATCGACGACGAGCCCTATTGGGACGAAAGCGCGTACTACCAGTTCAGCCTCAAGCAGATCGAGGACGACCTGGAAGACCCGACCACCGAGATCCATGACATGTGCATGGACCTCGTGGCCCGTGTGGTCCAGAGCGAAGAATTGCTGGAGCGCCTGAGCATTCCCGCGTCGTTTTTCGACCTGGTGCGCACTTCGTGGCTCGAAGGCCACCCGCACCTGTATGGGCGCATGGATTTCTCCTACAACGGCAACGGCCCCGCCAAGCTGTTGGAACTCAACTACGACACGCCGACCAGCCTCTACGAGGCGGCGGCGTTCCAGTGGGGTTGGTTGGAGCAATGCATCGAGCGCGGTTTGCTGCCCAAGCATGCCGACCAGTTCAACAGCATCGACACCAAGCTGCACCAGGCCTTTGCCCAGTTGCAGCTCAAGGAGCCGTTTTATTTCGCCTCGATGAAAGGCTCGGTGGAAGACAAGGGCACCACGGACTACTTGCGCCTGATCGCGGAAAAAGTCGGCATTGAATCGCGGCACATCGATATCGAAGACATCGGCCTCAACAGTGACGGGCGTTTTGTTGACCTGGAAGAACGCTGGATTCCGCACCTGTTCAAGCTGCATGCCTGGGAGTTCATCTTCCACGAGCCGTTTGGTGAAGCGATTGCCCAGTGTGATACGCAGTTTTTCGAGCCGGCCTGGAAGTCGATCATCTCGAACAAAGGCATCCTGCCGCTGCTGTGGGAATTCAACCAAGGCCACCCGAACCTGCTCGCGGCCCACCTGGACACCGACACGAGCAAAGCGGTGCCCAAGGGCTGGGTGCGCAAGCCGTTCTTTTCCCGGGAAGGTGCCAACATCGAGCTGCAGACCGCTGATGGCCTGATCGTAAAAGAAGACGGCCCTTACACCGACGCCCCGTTCATCCTCCAGGAATTCGCGCCGCTGCCACGCTTTGGCGACAGCTACACCCTGATCGGCTCCTGGGTCATTGGCGACCAGGCTGCCGGCATTGGCGTGCGGGAAGACAACAGCCTGATCACCAAGGATTCAAGCCGGTTCCTGCCGCATCTGATCCTTGATTGATTACCCCTCCACATACCGACCCCACAGGGTCATGTGCTCAGCCAGGCATCTCATCGCCCGGTGTTGAGTGAAGTCACCCAGGCGCCCGCAGCACTGTGGCGAGGGAGCTTGCTCCCGCTGGGCTGCGCAGCAGCCCCCAGAGCAGTCAATTCAGTCAGCCTGACACTCCGCAGTGCTTGGTTTTGGGGCTGCTGCGCAGCCCAGCGGGAGCAAGCTCCCTCGCCACAAGAGCGGTGTGCCAGTGGGCCAAACACCGAAACCCCTGTGGGAGCGAGCTTGCTCGCGATGGCGGTGGACCAATCAACATCGATGTTGACTGACCTGGCCCTATCGCGAGCAAGCTCGCTCCCACAGGGTCAGGCCGTCCACTGTTTTTTCAGGTCCACCAGTACCGCACCAGGTGGAAGAAGATCGGCGCCGCGAAGCACACCGAATCCAACCGGTCGAGCATGCCGCCGTGGCCTTCGATCATATGGCCCCAGTCCTTGACGCCGCGGTCGCGCTTGATCGCTGACATGACGATGCCGCCGGCGAACCCCAGCAAGTTGATCAACAACGCGATAAGGAACGACTGCCAGGGATTGAACGGGGTGATCCACCACAGCGCGCCACCGATCAGCGAGGCCAGGAAAATGCCGCCGGCAAACCCCTCCACGGTTTTCGACGGCGATAGGTTCGGCGCGATCTTGTGTTTGCCGAACAGCTTGCCGCAGACGTACTGCAACACATCCGAGAGCTGCACCACGATCACCAGGTACGCGATCAGCAACAGGTTGCGCCCTTCGAAACCGGCGATGTCCAGCGTCAGCAGGGCCGGGACGAAGGAGATGCAGAACACCGCGATCATCAAGCCCCACTGGACCTTGGAAGCGCGCTCCAAAAAGTGCGTGCTGTCGCCGCCCAGGGACGCGAGGATTGGCAGCAGCAGGAACACATACACCGGGATGAAGATCGAAAACAGCCCGTACCAGTCGTAGTAGATCAACAGGTATTGCAGCGGCAGCGCCAGATAGAACGCGGCCACCAGGGCCGGATAATCACTGCGCCGGGTCGGTGTCAGGGTCAGGAATTCCCGCAGGGCGTAGAACGACACCGCGTAGAACAACAGAATCACCGCCGCATTGCCGAGCCAGAACGCGATGCCGATCACCAGCACCATGATCCACCAGGCATTGATCCGCGCGTTGAGGTTGTCGATGACGGAGTTCGGCGCGCCTTTGGTCCGCAGCCTGAGAACGAAACCGATCAACGAAGCCAGCACCAGAATGGCGCCGATCCCGCCAAACAACATCAGGGTATATCGATCCATGTCAGACGTGCTCCGGGGCCAGTGCCAGCAGCGCGGCGCGGCTGCGTTCAAGAAATTGCTCTTTGCTTTCACCTTCTTCGATGCACAGCGGTGCGCCGAAACTGGTGGTGCATAACAGCGGCAGCGGCAGGACACGGCCCTTGGGCATGACGCGGTTGAGGTTGGCGATCCACACCGGGATCACCTCGACCTCGGGATGGTTTTTCATCAAGTGATAGATCCCGCTCTTGAAGGGCAACAGGCCTTCCTCGGGATTGCGCGTGCCTTCCGGGAAGATGATCAGCGAGTCGCCGTTTTCCAGGGCATCGAGCATCGGCTGCAATGGGCTGTAGGAAGGATCCTTGCGCTCGCGGTCCACCAGCACGCCGTTGAACACCCGGTTGATGATGTAGCGCCGCACCGGGCTGGTTTGCCAATAATCGGCCCCCGCCACCGGGCGAGTGAGCTTGCGCAGCGCCGGCGGCAGCGAGGCCCAGAGCAACACGAAGTCACCGTGGCTGCTGTGGTTGGCGAAGTAGATCCGCTGCACCGGCGTCGGCGCGCAGCCGAGCCACAGGCTGCGAGCGCCCGTGACCATGCGGGCGGCGGAGGTGATGAGGTTGGCGACCACGGGTTCGAACATGAGGATTCCTTGTCCTGAGAAACATAAGCATAACTGTGGCGAGGGAGCTTGCTCCCGCTGGGCTGCGCAGCAGCCCCTCAAGAGGCTGAATACAATCACCCTGACGCACCGCAGTGCTTGGTTTTAGGGCTGCTTCGCAGCCCAGCGGGAGCAAGCTCCCTCGCCACAATCGTCACTCGCCATCAGGTATTCGTTAACTTTGAAACTATCTGACGTCTGAAAAAGCTAGCCAGGGACTGGCCAGGATGAAGCCCAGCGTCAAGACAACTTGTGCAGCCAGCAACCGCGATTGCCGGCGCAGCAGCAACAACGCGCCGTGCCGGCGTTCGGTCCACAGACGCCCTGCACGTGCGGCCGGTTGCAGGCCCAGCGAGGTGAGGGCCTGGTCCAGGGTATAGGTGCGTTCGGCCAGGGATTGGCTGCTGTCCGCCATGCGCTGGAACAGATCGGCGTCAAACGCCACGCGCAACGCCCAGTATTTTTCCAGTACGCCGAGGACGATCAGTGCGGCGCTCAACAGCAGCAACCACGGATCGATGACGCCCACCAGCCACTGCCCCAACCCCAGCAGCGCCCCAAGCAGCGTCAGCCCGGTGGACAGCTGATCCAGCGAATGACCGCGGCGCAACAGGCTCGCCACGGTGTGGAGCTCCATATCACTGATCATGCACATTCCCCAGGGTTGTGGATAACTGCTCCAGCGCCCGACGGTGCGCCGCGTGCAGGACGATACGCGGTCGAGCGCGCTGGATTTGCACGATCGCCGCATCAACGCTCGCCGCCCACCCACTGTGCAACAACCAGGCAACCACCGCCGTGGCGCTGCGCGAATAACCCAGGGCGCAGCAGACCAGCACCGGGCCGTGCTGGCGCAGGCTTTCGATGGCCTCTGCCGCTTTCAGGCATTGCTCGGCGGTCGGTGCGGTCAGGTCGAGCACTGGCAATGAGCGATAGGCAACGCCCGTGCTGTCCATGGACAGTTCTGCGCAGAGGTCGAGCACCCCGCTAAACGCACTGTTTTTCAGCTCCATCGGCGTGGGGATGCGCCCCAGCCAGACGTTATCCGCCACCTGGTCAGGCTGCGGATGCTTGCGCGTCCAGCAGCGGGAATTGATCCACGCCGCCGCCAGGTACGGCGCCAGCAACCAGCGCGCCGCCGGGCTCAAGCGACCATCGGCACGCTTCTGGAAACCGTCGGCACCCAACACCAAGTAATTCAACGACACCATAAGCACCGCGACCGCCGGCCAGATCAGCCAGAGCCACGCGCCGCCCAAGGCAAACGCCGGGATGAACAGCGCCGCCGCGCCCAAGCCATAACGCAAGGCCAAGCGGCGGCGGGCAGGATCCGTCGCCAGCCGCGCACTCAGCAGCGGACTCGGACGATCCAGCGGCCACAACCAGACACACAGCCAACCGGCCAGCGCGCCCGTGGGCAGGTCAATGAAGTGATGTTGATAAGTGGTCAGCACCGACACGCCGATCAACGCGAACCAACCGTGCATCACCCAGCGCCAGAAGCCCTGCAGATGCCGCTGATAACAGACCCACAGCACCACCAGCAACGCGATGTGCAGCGACGGCGCCTGATTGAACGGCTTGTCGAAGCCCGCCAGCACTTCGAACAACCAACCGAACACCCCGTCCATTTCCGGGCGGGGGAAGGTGAAGCGCAACGGCCAGAGCAAAAAGCAACTGACCGCAATCGCCTGGGCCGTGAGCAGGCGCAAGGCGTGGCGCTTGAGTTCTTCGCGGCTGGTGGGTAACAGCAAGGACAGGCCGTACAGCAGATCAATCGACCAGTAAGGCACGATGGTCCAGGCCATGAACGGCATATGGCTTTCCCAGGCGAACACCAGCGTGCCAACGTCGTCACGCTGGGACGTGACCCAGGTGGCGAAGCCATAGGTGGTGAAGAACAGCGGCGCCAGCAACAGCAGCCACAGCACCGCCGGTTTCAGCAGTGCGGGCTCGCGGGCCGGGGCGATGACGGCGCTCATTACTGCACTCGCTGGGCCAGCGAAACGCTGAAAATGCCCCATTCATCGACCCGCAGGGTGATCTTGCGGAAGCCCGCCGCCTCAACCAATTGATCCATCTCCGCCTGGGTACGTCGACGCATCACCCAGGCTTGACCGGCACGGTGGCTGGTGAGGGCGCGGGCGATCAGTTCCAGTTGCGGGTGCCACGGCTGGCCGGTGTAGACCAGGAAACCGCCAGGCTCCACGGCTTCGGCCAGGCCAGCGAGGGAACCACCGACCAGTTGGTTATCGGCAAACAGCTCATACAGACCCGACACCACGGCGAGGGTGGGTTTCGGTTCCAGTGCTGCCAGATCCTGGCGGTCGAAGGCATCGCCTTTGACGAATCGGGCGATATCGCCCAAGCCTTTTTCCACGATCAGCGCACTGCCGTCGCGCACGTTGATGTCGCTGTAGTCGCGCAGCAGGATCGACTCGGGCAACGGGCTGACGCCTTGCAGCGCTTCAAGAATGTAGCGGCCATGGCCGGCGGCGATGTCGACGATGCGCACCTCGCGGTCTTGGGCGCGCAATTCGGCCATCGCCAGGCGCAGCAGTTCTTCGACGTGCAACTTGCGCTGGCGAATGCCGCGCCAGCCGATGGAGTTCAGGTAATTCTGGTCAATCATCTTGCCCAGCGCCGAGGTGCCGGTGGGGCGGTTGCGGTAGACGTAATCCAGGGTACTGCCGGAGTCGAACCCGGTATCGAAGCCCAGCTTCACCCCGGCCGACAACTTGCTGCCAAAGCGCATGCTGGCGCGGGTCATGCGCCAGTAGAGGTCGCGCAGCGAGTTGTGCGGCAGCGGCGTGGCCAGGGTTTCGGCTTCGGCGCAGGTCGCGCCCAGGCGATCGGCGTCCAGCAGGGAAGGGCGGTCCAGCGGTCGGGCAAAGTTCTGCAGGATAAAGCGGCGGGCACTGGCAACGGCCGGCGCGCGGTTCTTCTCGCCGAGGGTGTCGTGGAAGAAACCCGGCAGGATGTGCTTCTCTTTGTGCAGGCTGCCCAGGCGTTCGAAGAACTGCTCCTGGGGTTTGCGGTGCACGACAAAGTCCGATCCGGAAATCAACAACTGCGTCGGCACCTGGATCGCCTGGGCATCGGCCACCACGCGGTCGGCGGCTTCGTACAGGCCCAGCAGCACGTTCACCGAAATGGCCTTGGTGATCAACGGATCGCTGTCGTAGGACGCCACGCGCTCAGGGTCATGGCTGAGGAATTTCGCCTTGACGTAGCTGTTGACGAAGAAATTGCCACGGAACTTGCGCATCAGCGCCAGGCCCGGACGGGCGAACGGCACGTAGAGCTTGACCTTGAACGCCGGCGACGCCAGCACCAGCGCGCGAATGCGCGGCGCGTAGTCGTGGACCCAGGTGGACGCGATCACCGCGCCGACGCTTTGTGCGACCACGGCGATGTTCGCTTCGTCGATCCGATGCGCCGCGCCGATGTGATCGCAGAAGGTCTGCACATCCCGCGCACTGGTGGCAAAACTCGGGCTGTCGCCCCGTTCGCCAGGCGACTGGCCATGGCCGCGCGCGTCCCAGGCAAAGAAGTCGAACCCGGGCAGGTCGAGTTCATCCACCAGGTGCGCAATGCGCCCGGAGTGTTCATGACCACGGTGAAACAACAGCACGGCCTGGCGGGGTTCACCCGCTGCCGCATCGACAGCCGGCCAGTGCCGGTAGAACAACTCCACGCCATCATGAGTAGTGAACGTCAGTTCCTGGGCTTCGCGCATTGCAAGTTCCTTTATGCTGAGGGAGCGTTTTCCTTCACTTGGTCCAGGCCATGACGGACTCGATTGACCAAGGTATAAACCAGCAGGGCGGCAACCACCGCCATCACACCATCCACCCACAGCGCCCCGAGCCAACCCAGGGCAATGCCGGTCGCCAACACGCCCAACACAAAGGCGCGATCACTCTTGCCCATCGGCCCGTCATACCGCCGCGAAGCCCCCACCATCGCCCCGAGCACGCCGGCGTATTCGCTGAACAACGCCAACAACGTGACCAACAACACGAGCAATAGACTGGTATCGGCAAACAGGGCAAAAGGCAGGATCAGGGCAGCGTCGGCGATGATATCGCATAGCTCATTGAGGTAGGCGCCCAGATGTGATTGCTGGCCAAACTCCCGCGCCAACATGCCATCCACGGCATTCAACGCCATGCGCAGGAGCATCCAGATCGGTACCAGCACGAAGATCCACGGATGGTTGGCAAACCAGGCGATGACCGCGCCGACCAAGACTGAAACGATGCCGGCGAGCACCGTGACCTGGTTGGCCGTGATGCCGTTGTTGTAGAGGCGTTGGACCATGGGGCGCAGCAGGTTTTGAAAGGCGGGCTTGAGTTGGTAAATGGAGGGCATCGGGGTGAGATCTCGGCCGGTGGCGGGGCTGGGCTTGTACAGATGCGAGATTACGATAGGTTGAGGGGTTGCTGGCGGGTATTTCTTGAGAATGAGGGCGGGTAGGCATCTATTCGCGTATTT
>NZ_CAKKMI010000085.1:0-26310 GCF_918698105.1 Pseudomonas brassicacearum
CGCGATAGCGGTAGACCAGCCAATATCTATGTTGGCTGACACACCGCTATCGCGAGCAAGCTCGCTCCCACAGGGTTATTCATTGTTGGATAATTATTTTTCGCTGAGCGAGAACTGCGTCAGGCAGAACGTGGGAATCCCCATGTCTTCCAGGCGCTGGGTGCCGAGAAGCTCCGGCAGGTCGATGATCGCCGCGGCTTCATGGACTTTGGCGCCCATGCGGCGGATCAGGTTGGCAGCGGCGATCAGCGTGCCGCCAGTGGCGATCAGGTCATCGAACATCACCACCGAATCACCCTCGCACAAGCTATCGGCATGCACTTCAAGGAAGGCTTCGCCGTATTCGGTCTGGTAACCCTCGGCCAGTACGTCGGCCGGCAGCTTGCCTTGTTTGCGGAACAAGATCAGCGGCTTGTTCAACTGATAGGCCAGGATCGAGCCAATCAGGAAACCCCGCGCATCCATCGCGCCGATGTGAGTGAACTCGGCCTCGACATAGCGGTGGGCGAAACTGTCCATGACCAGTCGCAGGGCCGTCGGGGATTGGAACAGGGGGGTAATGTCGCGAAAGATCACGCCGGGCTTGGGGAAATCGATCACGGGGCGGATCAGGGATTTGATATCGAAGGAGTCAAAGACCATCGTGGAGGTGTCCTGGCTGAGCTGCAAACGCGGCAGTATAGCGCGGCTGGGAACATCCCTCAGCCGCGCGCGGCCATCAGCCTTCGATCGAGCCGCCGGCCAGGGCGCAGAGCTGGATCGGGTCGAGAATGTGAATTTCCTTGCCTTCGGCGGCAATCAACTCGTTCTGCTGGAAGCGAGTGAATACCCTGGACACGGTTTCCACCGCCAGGCCCAGGTAGTTGCCGATTTCGTTGCGCGACATGCTCAAGCGGAACTGGTTGGCCGAGAACCCGCGGGCGCGGAAGCGTGCCGAGAGGTTGACCAGGAACGTGGCGATCCGCTCGTCGGCGGTTTTTTTCGAAAGCAGCAGCATCATTTGCTGATCGTCACGGATCTCCCGGCTCATGACCCGCATCAACTGGCGGCGCAGTTGCGGCAGCTGTATGGCCAGCTCGTCCAGGCGATCGAAGGGAATTTCGCACACCGAGGTGGTTTCCAGCGCCTGGGCCGAGACCGGATGGGACTCGGTGTCCATGCCGGACAGGCCCACCAGTTCGCTGGGCAGGTGGAAGCCGGTGAGCTGTTCTTCGCCGCCATCGCTCAGGTTGAAGGTCTTCAAGGCGCCCGAGCGCACCGCATAGACCGAATCGAAGGTATCGCCCTGGCGAAACAGGAATTCACCTTTTTTCAACGGGCGACCGCGTTTAACGATGTCGTCCAGCGCGTCCATGTCCTCCAGGTTCAGCGAAAGTGGCAGGCAGAGGGGGGCCAGGCTGCAATCCTTGCAATGGGCCTGGTTGTGGGCGCGCAGTTTGACTGGCTCGGACATTTCTTAAATCCTTGTGGGAAATCACGCATAGGACGTAAGGGTACCCCAGAGCAGACAGTCCGGCCAGCGTGGTTTCGTCGTCAAATTGTCGCGCTCAGATGACTCGGGAGAAGCGTTGGCGATTGTGCTGCTCCAGATAGGCATCGAACACCATACACACCGATCGCACCAGCAGGCGCCCGGCGGGCAATACCCGGATGTGGGTGTCATCCAGTTCGATCAGCCCGTCTGCGGCCATGGCCTGCAATTGCGGCCACTGCGGCGCGAAGTAGCCCCGAAAATCGATGTTGAAGGTTTGCTCGATCTCGGCGAAGGGCAGGTGGAAATGACAGATCAACTGCTGGATCACCGCGCGCCGCAACCGGTCGTCGGCATTGCAGATCAGGCCGCGACTGGTCGCCAGTTGTCCGTCGGCGAGGGTGTTCTGGTAATGGTTCAGGTCACTGCTGTTCTGGCAGTACAAATCGCCGATCTGGCTGATCGCTGATACGCCAAGGCCGATCAGGTCGCAATGACCATGGGTGGTGTAGCCCTGGAAGTTGCGCTGCAAGGTGGCCTCTTCCTGGGCGATGGCCAGTTCGTCGTCGGGCAGGGCGAAGTGGTCCATGCCGACATAGCGGTAACCAGCGTCGGTCAGTTGTTCGATGGTGCCTTGCAGCATCGCCAGTTTCTGCTCCGGGGTCGGCAAGTCCTGGCTGTTGATGCGCCGCTGGGGCAGGAAGCGTTCCGGCAGGTGGGCGTAGTTGAACACCGAGAGCCGGTCCGGTTGCAGGTGGATAACTTCCTGGACGGTGCGGGCGAAGTTTTCCGGGGTCTGCTTGGGCAGGCCGTAGATCAGGTCGATGTTGATCGAACGGAACTGCAAGGTCCGGGCGGCTTCGACCACTGCGCGGGTTTCCTCGAGGCTTTGCAGGCGATTGACGGCCCGCTGCACCGCTGGATCAAGGTCTTGCAGGCCGATACTGACCCGGTTGAAACCCAGTTCGCGCAACAGGCCCATGGTTGACCAGTCGGCTTCCCTGGGGTCGATTTCGATGCCGTAGTCGCCGGAATCGTCGTCGAGCAGATTCAGGTGCTGGCGCAGCTTGGCCATCAGTTGGCGCAGTTCGTCGTGGCTGAGGAAGGTCGGGGTGCCGCCGCCAAAGTGCAACTGTTCTACGCGCTGGGTGGGGTCCAGGTGGCAGCCGATCAGTTGGATTTCCTGTTCCAGGCGTTGCAGGTAGGCGTGGGCGCGGCCGCGGTCCCTGGTGATGACTTTGTTGCAGGCGCAGTAGTAGCAAATGTTCGCGCAGAACGGTATGTGCACGTACAGCGACAGCGGCCGCAGGGCCTTGCGGCTGTCGCGCAGGGCGTGGAGCAGGTCGAAGGTGCCCACCTGGCTGCCGAACTGCGCCGCAGTGGGGTACGAGGTGTAGCGTGGTCCCGCCAGGTCGTAACGGCGGATAAGATTTGAGTCCCAACAAATGGTGTCGAGCATGCGGGCATTCCCCGGATAGACTGGCATGGGGCGAGTCTAGGGGCGCGTGGGCGTGGCTGTTTTGATTTGCGTCAACGGGGCATCGGAGTTGTCGATGCTGGCCTCATCGCGAGCAAGCTCGCTCCCACATGGAAGGTCTCCTGCAGCAAGCCTTCTGTGGGAGCGAGCTTGCTCGCGATTGGGGGCAACTCGGTCAATGCCCCATGAGCCAATGTTGATGCGGCCCCGGCAGTGTCCATACCCCGAAAATAATCACCAACAAGCCACCGGCCATGCGCACGCTGCGCTTGCGCAGCAGGGCGGTGACGCGTTCGGCGGCCAGGCCGGTGGCGAGCAGCACCGGCCAGGTGCCCAGGCCGAAGGCGAGCATCAGCAGCGCGCTGTCCAGGGCATTGCCCTGGCTGGCGGACCACAACAGGGTGCTGTAGACCAGGCCGCACGGCAGCCAGCCCCACAGCGCGCCGAGCAGCAGCGCCCGAGGCAGGCTCGACACCGGCAGCAATCGGTTGGCGACCGGCTGGATGTGCCGCCACAAGCCACGCCCCACACCTTCGATGCGCGTCAGGCCGCTCCACCAGCCCGCCAGGTACAGGCCCATGGCAATCAACAGCAAGCCGGCCAGCACCCGCATGATCATCGCTGCCGGGCTGTTGGACACGGCCCAACCGGCGAGGCCGATCAGCAGCCCGGCGGCGGCGTAGCTCAGGATCCGTCCCAGGTTGTACGCCAGCAGCAACCGAAAGCGCCGGCTGCGCTGTTCCTTGGGAATCGCGAGGGTCAGGGCGCCCATCAGGCCGCCGCACATGCCCAGGCAGTGCCCGCCACCGAGCAGGCCAAGGATGACCGCCGAAACCAACAGGGGTGCCAGGTCAAGCATGGGGCGGGGCCTTGTCGTCCGGCTTGTGGGCCTCGCCACTGGCTTCGTCCACCGCCGCCTTGTGGTTGGGGTCCTGATCGTCGAACAGAATGCTGTGGGCCGGACCGTCGAGGTCGTCGTACTGGCCGCTGTCCACGGCCCAGAAAAAAATGTACACGGCGATGGCCACGATCAGCAGCGCGGCCGGGATCATCACGTAGAGAGCTGGCATGTTGGAACTCCAGGCCCGCGCGGCTCAGGCCGGCAGCGGGCGGGTATCGGGCGTGGCGTCGAAAACCTGCGTCTTGGGCTGACGCGTCAGCCTCAGCGCATTCAACACCACGGTCAACGAACTGATGGACATGCCGACCGCCGCCCACACCGGCGTAATCCAGCCGAGGGCAGCGAACGGCAACATGAGGCCATTGTACAGCCCTGCCCACACCAGGTTCTCAATGATCACCCGGCGGGTGCGGCGGGCCAGGTTGAAGGCGTGGATCAGGGCGTCGAGGCGGTTGGACAGCAGCACCGCGTCGGCGCTGGTCTTGGCCAGGTCGGTGGCCGAGCCCATGGCGACACTGATGTCCGCCGCCGCCAGCACGGGCACGTCGTTCACCCCATCGCCGAGCATCAGTACCTTGCGACCTTGCTGGTGCAACTGTTGCAACACCGCCAGCTTGTCGTCCGGGCGCAGGCCGCCGCGGGCTTCATCGATGCCAAGCTCGGCGGCGACGCTGGCAACCATCGGCGAACTGTCACCCGACAACAGCAGCGTCCGCCAACCCCGGGCCTTGCAGGCCGCCAGCAGCGCCGGGGCATCGACGCGCAAGCGGTCGTCGAGGACGAACCAGGCCAGCGGCCCGATCTCATCGCCCAGCAACAGCCATTGCCCGGGTTCTTCCGGCATTTGCGGTACGGCGGCGCCACTCAGTTCGCAGACAAAACCGGGCTGGCCGATGCGCAGGCGCTGTTCGGCCACCAGGCCTTCCAGGCCCAACCCTGGGGTGCTTTGCACCTGTTCGGCGGCCAATGGCGCGCGGCCGAAGGCGCGGGCGATGGGGTGTTCGGAACGGTTCTCCAAGGCGGCGGCCAGTCCCAGGCACTCATCACTGTCGAGGGCCGCCAATGGCCGAATGGCGCGCAACGCCAGGCGGCCTTCGGTGAGGGTGCCGGTCTTGTCGAAAATCACCGTGTCGATCTGATTCAGGCCTTCTAGCACATGACCGCGCGTCAGCAGCAGGCCGAGCTTGTGCAAGGTGCCGGTAGCGGCGGTGAGGGCGGTCGGCGTGGCGAGGGACAACGCGCAAGGGCAGGTGGCGACCAGCATCGCCAGGACGATCCAGAACGCGCGCGAAGCGTCCAGTTGCCACCACACCAGCCCGATGACGGCAGCGGCGAGCAGGGAGAACAGCAAGAACCATTGGGCGGCGCGGTCGGCGATCTCCGCCAGTCGCGGCTTCTCGGCCTGGGCCCGTTCCAGCAGCCGCACGATGGCCGACAACCGGGTGTCTTGCCCGAGGGCCAGCACCTCGACCGTCAAGGCTCCTTCGACGTTCAGCGTGCCAGCGGTGACCGCGTCGCCCACCTGGCGAGGTTGCGGCAGGTATTCGCCGGTCAGCAGCGATTCGTCGATGCTGGACTGGCCATCGAGGATCCTGCCATCAGCCGGCAGGACCGCCCCGGGATGCACCAGCACCCGGTCACCGGTGCGCAATTCGCTGAGCAGGATGCGTTCACTCTGGCCGTTATCCTCCAGGCGCAGGCACGAGGCCGGCAACAGATTGACCAGTTGGGCGGTGGCCGCAGCCGTGCGCTCCCGGGCCCGGCGTTCCAAGTAGCGGCCGGCCAGCAGGAACAGGGCGAACATGCCAACGGCATCGAAGTACAACTCGCCGACGCCGGTAATCGACGTCCAGATCCCGGCAACGTAGGCGCTGCCGATGGCCAGGGACACCGAAACGTCCATGGTCAGGTGGCGGGTGCGCAGGTCGCGCATGGCGCCTTTGAAGAACGGCGCGCAGCTATAGAAGACGATGGGCGTGGTGAGGAACAGGGCGACCCAGCGCAGGATG
Organism: Pseudomonas brassicacearum; assembly: GCF_918698105.1. Classification (GTDB taxonomy): domain Bacteria; phylum Pseudomonadota; class Gammaproteobacteria; order Pseudomonadales; family Pseudomonadaceae; genus Aquipseudomonas; species Aquipseudomonas brassicacearum_F. The sequence goes on from NZ_CAKKMI010000085.1 coordinate 5,859, forward strand.
GTGTGCATCTCCGGGCTCAGGTCGATGTTGAATTCCGGCCAGGTGGCCATGGTCGCCATCATCGCCTGGAACCACAACAGACCGGCCACGCCCAATTGGCGCAAGGCCAGGCGGTTTTGTGCGGCGAGTTGTTCACAGGCCTGGTCGGCCTGGTACGGGTGGGCGACGTAGCCGATCTGACGCAATTCGGCGAGCAGCGTGCTCAGCGGCAGTTGGGCGTCGGCCCAACGTACATGCAGGCGGTGATTGGACAGGTTCAATCGCGCTTCGGCCACGGCCGGCAGGCTGCGTAATTGTTTTTCAATCAACCAGCCGCAGGCGGCGCAACTGATGCCTTCCATCAACAGGGTGGTTTCGGCCAGTTCGCCTTCATGGCGCACGAATGATTGCTGGACGTCAGGGCGATCGTACAGCGCCAGTTCATCGGTCAACTGGACGGGCAGGGTTTCAGGGTTGGCCGACGCTTCGCTGCGATGCTGGTAATAACTTTCCAGGCCACCGGCCACGATAGCTTCGGCCACAGCCTGGCAGCCCGGGCAGCACAGCTCGCGGGTTTCACCGAGGACAACGGCGGTGAAGCGGCTGCCAGGGGGGACGGGCAGGGCGCAGTGGTAGCAGGGCTGTGGAGTGGTCATGGTTGTCGCTATGAAGGCCTTTGTGGCGAGGGAGCTTGCTCCCGCTCGGCTGCGAAGCAGTCGTAATCTAAGAACGCAATGTGCCTGAAAGGATCGCCGGATCAAAAAACAGGGCCGCTTCGCGACCCAGCGGGAGCGAGCTCCCTCGCCACAGAAAAGCAGCTTTATTTTTTCAGGTCTTCAGCGCCTTGCAGTGGTTCATCGCCGAGCAAGAGGTCCTGGCCGTGATTGATCTGTTCTTCTTCGAACAGGCGCCAGGTCTTGTCGTTCTCCACCCCGAGCAATTCGACAAAGCGCCGGCCTTCGATCTTGTCCGTCAACTGGCCGACGTAGCGCCCCGGTTCGCTGTCGTTGCGGGTCAGGACGACCTTGCGGTCCTTCTCCGGCTGGGTCGGCGAGATGAGGTTCAGTTCCAGGGTCTGGGGACGGCTGTTGCCGTTCAGGCGCAAGTTCACTTCACCGGTGAGCTCGTCCAGTTGCACGTTGGCCCGCAATTGCAGGGTCTGGGCCAGCAATTCGCGCTCCAGCGAGCGGTTGATGCCCTTGCCGGCTTCGTAATAGTTGTCGTTGACCAGGTTGTCCGGGTTCTTCACCGCAATGGTCACCATCGTCAGGCTCAGTGTCACCGAACAGGTCAGGATCGCGATGATGATCCACGGCCAGAGGTGCTTGTACCAAGGGCTGGTGGCGGTTGCTGCAGGCATGTTCAGTTCTCTCAACGAGTTTGTGGGCCGATGAACCGGCTCTTGGCTTCGACATGTACGCTTTCGTCATCGGCGTCCTTGAGGATGAAGGTCACCTCGTTGGTGCTCGATGGCAGTTGCTCCGGTGCGCTGGACAGCTCGACCGGCTGGCTGTAGATCTCGCCGGCCGCGACTTTGATCTCCCGGCGGCCTTGCAGCTTGAGGTCGGGCAGGCCGGCGGCTTCCAGGACGTACGTGTGGTCGCGTTGGTCTTTGTTCATGATTTTCAGGCTGTAGACGTTCTCGATCCGGCCTTCGGCGTTTTCGCGGTACAGCACGCGGTCCTTGCTGACGTCGAAACCCACCAGCGAGCGCATGAAGAACGCCGCCGCCAACAGGCTCATCATGGTCAGCAGCACCAAGGCATAACCGATCAGGCGCGGGCGCAGTTTATGGGTTTTCTGCCCCGAAAGGTTGTGTTCGGTGGTGTAGCTGATCAGGCCGCGTGGATAATCCATTTTGTCCATGATGTTGTCGCAGGCATCGATACAGGCCGCGCAGCCAATGCACTCGATCTGCAGGCCGTCGCGGATATCGATACCAGTAGGGCAGACCTGGACGCACATGGTGCAGTCGATGCAATCCCCCAGGCCCAAGGCCTTGTAGTCAACGCCCTTCTTGCGCGGGCCACGGCTTTCGCCACGACGCGGGTCGTAGGAAACGATCAAGGTGTCCTTGTCGAACATCACGCTCTGGAAGCGTGCGTAAGGGCACATGTAGATGCACACTTGCTCGCGCAGCCAGCCAGCGTTGCCGTAGGTGGCGAGGGTGAAGAAACCCACCCAGAAATACGACCAGCCATCGGCCTGGCCGGTAAAGAACTCGAACCCCAGTTCGCGGATGGGCGTGAAGTAACCGACGAACGTCATGCCGGTGACGAAGCCGATCAGCAGCCACAGGCTGTGCTTGGCGAACTTGCGCAGGAATTTGTTGGCGCTCATGGGCGCCTTGTCGAGCTTGATGCGCTGGTTGCGATCGCCTTCGGTGACTTTTTCGCACCACATGAAGATCCAGGTCCACACGCTCTGTGGGCAGGTGTAGCCACACCATACGCGTCCGGCATAGACCGTGATAAAAAACAGGCCAAAGGCGGCAATGATCAACATCCCGGAGAGCAGGATGAAGTCCTGGGGCCAGAAGGTGGCGCCGAAAATAAAGAATTTGCGCTCCGGCAGGTTCCACCAGACGGCCTGGTGGCCACCCCAGTTCAGCCAGACCGTACCGAAATACAGCAGGAACAATAGTGCGCCGCCAACCATGCGCAGGTTGCGGAACAGGCCAGTGAAGGCTCGGGTGTAGATTTTTTCCCGAGAGGCATACAGGTCGACGCTTTTGTTTGCGTCCTTGGCAGGCGGGGTGACGTCATGTACCGGAATCTGGTTGCTCATCGAATGCATCCCACGGCAGTGGAAAAGTGCCGGGGCCAGTACGTGCCGACCACGGTCAGAAAGGGTGTTGCGGTGGCGCAATGATACGCCTGTCGCTCTAGCCCAAGGGTGCGACCTTTGGTCGCGTTGGGGGTCTGCATAGAATGGTGTAGCGGATGTAACAAGTCATGATCCAGATCAATTGACTATAGCTATTTCATAACTGTCGGCGAAACGAAGGCCACCTTGTGATGGCTGCCGAATAGGCATCAGCCCACCCACGGGTTGAGCAGCGCCACGCCGCTGCTTTGAAAATCACCCACGTTGCGGGTCACCACGGTCAACCCATGGACCAGGGCGGTGGCGGCAATCAATGCATCGCATTCATTGCTGCGGTCAGGCACATGCAGGCGAGCGCAACGCAGGGCGACTGCACGGTCCACGGCCAGGATCCTGCCGGCAAAGGCTGGCATCACGTGATTATCCAGCCATGCCCGCAGGTGACTGCCTTGTGCCGGGTCCTTGCGTTCGAAGCGCAACACACCGGTTTCCAATTCCAGTACGGTGATCGCCGAGACATACAGGCTGGGAGCAGGAACGCTGCGAGCCCAGGCTTGGACGTTTTTGTCTGCCTGGGGTTTGCGCAGCTCCGAGATGACATTGGTATCGAGTAAAAACATTCAGGACAGGTCCACCGAGCGGGGAGCGATGACGGCACGCTCGGTATCGAAATCGATGTCCGGCGCGTCGGGCATGACCAGCAACTCGACAATGCTGGTGCCGATGCCGGTCAGTTTCTGGTACTCCTCAATGCTTAGCAGCACATGGGCCGGCTTGCCACGGTCGGTGATGATCACCGGCCCTTCACGGGTGGCTTTTTTGGCACCACTTGTGTCGTGGTTGAATTCACGACTGGAGATGGTGGTGATGGACATGGAAGCGTCCTCGTTGAATTTGAATGTAGGTACGTTACTACTGGGGTGGGTGGCCGGCAAGCGAAACAGATTTCCCCAGGTTTTTCGGCCAATAACAAAAAGGCCCCGCCAATCGGATTGGCGGGGCCTTTGGTGTATCAGCTACTTGTCTTACTGGGCGTCAGCGGCCGGAGCCTTTTCGCCATGAGACAGGCTGTAGACATAGGCGGCCAGCAAGTGGACCTTGTCGTTGCCTTGCAGGTCAGCCTGGGCAGGCATCTGGCCCTGGCGGCCGTAACGGATGGTCTGCTGCAATTGAGCGAAGCTCGAACCGTAGATGAAGCCGGCCGGATGCGTCAGGTCAGGTGCGCCCATGGCAGGCGTGCCCTTGCCGGCTGGGCCGTGGCAGGCCACGCAGTTGGCCGCGAACAGTTTCTGGCCGTTGGCCGGATCGGCCTTGGCGCCTTCCGGCAGTTTGCGGCCATGCAGGCTGGTCACCAGGTAGGAAGCCACGTCAGCGACGCCTTGCTCGCCAACCACGGCAGCCCAGCCCGGCATCACGGCGTGACGACCGCCCATGATGGTGGTCTTGATGGTTTCCGGCTCACCGCCCCAGCGCCAGTCGGCGTCGGTCAGGTTGGGGAAGCCATAGGCACCCTTGGCGTCGGAACCGTGGCAAACCGAGCAGTTGGAGGCAAACAGGCGGCCACCCATCTTCAGGGCTTGCGGGTCCTTGGCGACTTCTTCGATCGGCATGGAGGCGAACTTGGCGAAGATCGGACCGAACTTGGCGTCCGAGCGAGCCATTTCCTTTTCCCACTCGTGAACGCCTGTCCAACCGGTCTGGCCGTTGGCAAAGGCGGTCTGCTTTTCGTTGTCCAGGTAGTTGTAGCCGGGCAGCAGGCCTTTCCAGTTGCCCAGGCCAGGGTAGAGCACCAGGTAACCGAGGGCGAACACGATGGTGCCCACGAACAGCATGAACCACCATTTCGGCAATGGGTTGTCGTATTCCTCGATCCCGTCGAACGAGTGGCCGACGGTCTCGTCCGTCTGCTCGGCGCGCTGGCCCTTGCGGGTCGACAGCAGCAGCCAGGTCAGGGAGAAGATCGTTCCCAGGCTGAGGACTGTGACGTACAGACTCCAGAATGTAGTCATTCTTTGTTACTCCTAGAAGCTTGCTCGACGTGCTTGATGGCTTCGGGATCATCCGCGAACGGCAGCAAGGTCGCGTCGTCAAACTCCGACTTGCGCTTGGGGCTGAACACCCACAGGGCCAGACCGATGAAGGCCACCATCACGACAACGGTGCCCAGGCCACGAATCATCCCGATATCCATCTAAATCACCGTTTGCTTTTGATGATGGTGCCCAGGCCTTGCAGATAGGCCACCAGCGCGTCCATTTCAGTCTTGCCTTTGACGGCATCCTTGGCACCGGCGATGTCTTCGTCGGTGTAAGGCACGCCCAGGGTGCGCAGGACTTCCATTTTCTTGGCGGTGTCTTTGCCGTCGAGCTTGTTTTCTACGAGGAACGGGTAGGCCGGCATTTTCGACTCAGGCACCACGTTGCGCGGGTTGTACAAGTGCGCACGGTGCCAGTCGTCGGAGTAGCGGCCGCCAACGCGGGCCAGGTCCGGACCGGTACGCTTGGAACCCCACAGGAACGGGTGGTCCCAGACGCTTTCACCGGCGACCGAATAGTGGCCATAGCGTTCGGTCTCGGCGCGGAACGGACGGATCATCTGCGAGTGGCAGCCGACACAACCGTTGGCGATGTAGATGTCACGGCCTTCCAGTTCAAGGGCGGTACGTGGCTTCATGCCTTCGACCGGCTTGTTGGTCACGTCCTGGAAGAACAGCGGAACGATCTGGGTCAGGCCGCCGATGCTCACGGCAATGACCATGAAGAAGGCCAGCAGGCCGATATTCTTCTCTACTGCTTCGTGCTTCATCAGTGAGCTCCAACTACGGCGATCTTGGCGGCGGCTTCAGCTTCAGCCGGGTCAGAGGCACGAACGGTGCGGTACACGTTGTAGGCCATGAACAGCATGCCGCTGGCGAAGAACGCGCCGCCCAGGGCTCGGACGATATAGCCGGGGTGGCTGGCTTGCAGGGCTTCGACGAACGAGTAGGTCAGGGTGCCGTCGTCGTTGATTGCACGCCACATCAGGCCTTGGGTGATGCCGTTGACCCACATCGAGGCGATGTAGAGCACGGTGCCGATGGTCGCGAGCCAGAAGTGCGCGTTGATCAGGCCGGTGCTGTGCATCTGCGCACGACCGAACAGTTTCGGGATCATGTGGTAGATGGCGCCGATGGAAATCATCGCAACCCAGCCGAGTGCACCGGCGTGTACGTGGCCGATGGTCCAGTCGGTGTAGTGGCTCAGGGAGTTGACGGTCTTGATGGCCATCATCGGGCCTTCGAAGGTCGACATGCCGTAGAACGCCAGCGACACCACCAGGAACCGCAGGATCGGGTCGGTGCGCAGCTTATGCCAGGCGCCCGACAGGGTCATCATGCCGTTGATCATGCCGCCCCAGCTTGGCGCCAGCAGGATGATCGACATCGCCATGCCCAGGGACTGCGCCCAGTCTGGCAGTGCGGTGTAGTGCAGGTGGTGGGGACCGGCCCAGATGTACAGGGTGATCAGCGCCCAGAAGTGGACGATGGACAGGCGATAGGAATAGATCGGACGCTCGGCCTGTTTCGGCACGAAGTAGTACATCATCCCCAGGAAGCCCGTGGTCAGGAAGAAACCCACGGCGTTGTGGCCGTACCACCACTGGATCATCGCATCCGTCGCGCCCGAGTAGGCCGAGTACGACTTGAAGAAGCTGACCGGCAGGGAAGCGTGGTTGACGATGTGCAGCATGGCGGTCACGACGATGAAGGCACCGTAGAACCAGTTACCGACGTAGATGTGCTTGGTCTTGCGCTTGACGATGGTGCCGAAGAACACCAGACCGTAGGTCACCCAGACGATGGCCAGCAGGATAGCCAGGGGCCATTCCAGCTCAGCGTATTCCTTGGTGGTGGTGTAACCCAGTGGCAAGGTCACGATCGCACCGACGATGACCGCTTGCCAGCCCCAGAAGGTGAAGGCGGCGAGGCTGTCGGAAATCAGTCGCGTTTGGCAGGTTCGCTGCACGACGTAGTAAGAAGTGGCAAACAATGCACAACCACCGAAGGCGAAGATCACCAGGTTGGTGTGCAGCGGGCGCAGGCGTCCAAATGTCGTCCATGGCAGATCGAAGTTCAACTCCGGCCAGACCAGTTGCGAGGCGATGAAGACACCGAGCCCCATGCCAAGGATCCCCCAGACCACCGTCATGATGGCGAACTGGCGGACTACCTTATAGTTATAAGCAGTCGGACTGATTGCTGTGCTCATTCTAAGGTTCCACGGTTTGGGTGTTTTATTAGGATAAAAATCGGTCGCAAGTATGGAGAAAGCGGGGGGTCATTGCAACGCGCCATGACCTGGGTCAATGCTTTCCAAAGCTGATTCTGCGGCCTTTCCATGTTGCATGTAGGGACAAAAATGGCCCACGGCAAAATGTCGCGACGAAGGAATGAGGCGAGGGGGTCAGGTCGGTTGTAACGGGGTGTGTTCAAACACAGCGTTCGGGTGATGCCAGGCAACTGTCGCAACAGCCGGTATTCACCTGCCTTTGCGGCCTTTTTGACGAACGATTGTCGAACGCATCGGGTCGGATCGACCTGAAACCGGCAGTCGCCAGCGCACGCAAAGGCAAGCTTAGACCCGATTCCGGGGAACCGAAAGGAAGACTATGGAAGGGTGCGACAATGCGTCGCGCAGGGGCACGAAACAGCCGCATCCAGATGAATGCGGCTGTTCACGCGGTCAAGATTTATTCGCTTTTGCTTTCAGCTTGCAGGCGCTCGGCGCCGGTACCGTGAGACAGGCTGTAGACGTAAGCCGCGAGCAATTGCACTTTGTCATTGCCCAGCAACTCATTCTGCGCCGGCATGTGGCCCTGGCGACCATGGCGAATGGTCTGCTGCAACTGTGCCAGGCTGGTGCCGTAGATGTAGCCGGCCGGTTTCGTCAGGTTCGGCGCGCCCATGGCTTCGGTTCCCTGGCCATTGGCGCCGTGGCAGGCGATACAGGTGGTGCTGAAGGCCTGTTGGCCGGCTTGCAGGTCGGCACCACTGTCCGCCGGCAGGGGCAGGCCGGCCAAGTCGTGGCGTACGTACGCGGCCACGTTCTTGACCCCGGCCTCTCCCAGCACTTCACCCCAGGCCGGCATCGCCGCCATGCGACCGCCCATGATGGTGGTCTTGATGGTGTCGGCAGCGCCGCCCCAGCGCCAGTTGCTGTCGGCCAGGTTCGGGAAGCCGAAGGCACCCTTGGCGTCCGAGCCGTGGCAGACCGAGCAGTTGGAGGCGAACAGGCGGCCACCCATCTTCAAGGCCTGTGGGTCCTTGGCCACTTCTTCCACGGGCATGGCGGCGAATTTGGCGAAGATCGGCCCGAACTTGGCGTCGGCCTTGGCCATTTCCTTTTCCCATTCATGGGCGCCGGTCCAGCCATTCTCGTAGCCCGGCAGGATGCCTTTCCAGTTGCCCAGGCCCGGATAGAGGACCAGGTAGCCGACGGAAAACACCAAGGTGCCGGCAAACAACAGGAACCACCACTGCGGCAGCGGGTTGTCGTACTCCTCGATGCCGTCGAAGCTGTGGCCCATGGTCTGGTCGACGCTGCCCTTGGTCTCGCCCTTGCGAGTGCCGATCAGCAACCACGTCAGGCCGATGAGGCTGCCGATGGTCAGTACGCAGATCCACGTACTCCAGAAGGTGGTCATGGCCGGGTACTCCTTGTTGCAGGGTCTTGGGGGGGGGCGATGTCGGCAGCTGGCTCGTCGGCGAACGGCAGCAGGCGCGCTTCGGCGAACTCTGGACGACGTTTGCTGCTGAATACCCACAGGGTCAGGCCGATGAAGGCGATGAACACCACGACGGTGCCCAGGCCGCGGATCATTCCTGTACTCATTTCAAGAACCATGGCTCACCTCTTGCTCTTGATGGCAGTGCCGAGCACTTGCAGGTAGGCCACCAGCGCGTCCATTTCGGTCTTGCCCTTGAGCGAGGCCACACTGGCGCTGATGTCGTCGTCGGTGTACGGCACGCCCAGGGTGCGCATGGCGCGCAGCTTGCCTTCGGTGTGGCTGCTGTCTACCGCGTGGGTCACCAGCCACGGGTAGGCCGGCATTTTCGACTCGGGCACGACGTTGCGCGGGTTGTACAGGTGGGCGCGGTGCCAATCATCGGAGTAGCGCGCGCCGACCCGTGCCAGGTCCGGCCCGGTGCGCTTGGAGCCCCACAGGAATGGGTGGTCCCAGACGCTTTCGCCGGCGACGGAGTAGTGGCCGTAGCGCTCGGTCTCGGCGCGGAACGGACGGATCATCTGCGAGTGGCAGCCGACGCAGCCTTCACGGATATAGATGTCGCGGCCTTCCAGTTGCAGGGCGGTGTAGGGCTTCATGCCGTCCACCGGTTTATTGGTCACGTCCTGGAAGAACAGCGGCACGATCTGGGTCAGGCCGCCAATGCTCACGGCCAGGACCATCAGCAGCATCAGCAGGCCGACGTTTTTTTCAATTGTTTCGTGTTTCATGGTGGACTCCTCAGGCCATCTGCGCGGCAGCGGCGGCTTCGGCAGGCTGGTAGGCCCGCACGGTGCGCCAGGTGTTGTAGGCCATCAGCAGCATGCCGAGGAGGAAGATCGACCCGCCCGCCAGCCGCACGACGAAGCCTGGGTGGCTGGCCACCAGGGTTTCGACGAAGGAGTAGGTGAGCGTGCCGTCTTCGTTCACCGCACGCCACATCAGGCCCTGGGCGATGCCGTTGACCCACATCGAGGCGATGTAGAGCACGGTGCCGATGGTCGCGAGCCAGAAGTGCGCGTTGATCAGGCCGATGCTGTGCATCTGTGGCCGGCCGAAGACTTTCGGGATCATGTGGTACAGCGCGCCGATGGAAATCATTGCCACCCAGCCGAGCGCGCCGGCATGTACGTGGCCGATGGTCCAGTCGGTGTAGTGGGAGAGGGCGTTGACGGTCTTGATCGCCATCATCGGACCTTCGAAGGTCGACATGCCGTAGAACGCCAGGGAGACCACCAAAAACCGCAGGATCGGGTCGCTGCGCAGCTTATGCCAGGCCCCCGACAGGGTCATCATGCCGTTGATCATGCCGCCCCAGCTGGGCGCCAGCAGGATCAGCGACATCACCATGCCCAGCGACTGTGCCCAGTCCGGCAGCGCGGTGTAGTGCAAGTGGTGAGGGCCGGCCCAGATGTACAGGGTGATCAGCGCCCAGAAGTGCACGATGGACAAGCGATAGGAGTACACCGGGCGTTCGGCCTGCTTCGGCACGAAGTAGTACATCATCCCCAGGAAGCCTGCGGTGAGGAAGAAGCCCACGGCGTTGTGGCCGTACCACCATTGCACCATCGCATCCGTGGCCCCGGCGTACACCGAGTAGGACTTGGTGAAGCTCACCGGCAGTTCCAGGTTGTTGACGATGTGCAGGATCGCCACGGTCAGGATGAAGCCGCCGAAGAACCAGTTACCGACGTAGATGTGCTTGGTGTTGCGCTTGGCCACGGTGCCGAAGAACACGATGGCGTAGGCCACCCAGACGATGGTGATCAGAATATCGATCGGCCATTCCAGCTCGGCGTATTCCTTGGAACTGGTGTAGCCCAGTGGCAGGCTGATGGCCGCCAGCAGGATCACCAGTTGCCAACCCCAGAAGCAGAACGCGGCGATTTTCGGCGCGAACAGCTGCGTCTGGCAGGTGCGTTGCACCGAATAGAACGAACTGGCGAACAGGGCGCAACCGCCGAAAGCGAAGATCACTGCGTTGGTGTGCAGTGGGCGCAGGCGGCCGAAGCTGGTCCATGGCAAATCGAAGTTGAGTTGTGGCCAGACCAATTGGGCGGCGAGAAAAACCCCGAGCCCCATGCCGACGATGCCCCATACCACCGTCATAATGGCGAATTGGCGGACCACCTTGTAGTTGTAGGCGGTACTGATAGAAGTGTTCATGGTTCCCCATCCACGGTTCAGCCGAAGTGAGCGCCTGCGCAAGGCAGTGCGGCGTTCTTCGCCTGGAGTTATAGGCAGACTAAAAGCGAGGTCAGCATGGACAAACAGCACAAGGCCAGTATTGACGAGGATCAATGGGCGCGATGTGTGGCCGAACATGGCTGGTTATGGACTGCCGGGCAATCGGTTGCCAGCGCCAAGGCGCCCACCCTGATCCTGGCCCATGGCGCCGGTGCGCCAATGGACAGTGGTTTTATGGAGGAAATGGCCGCGCGCCTTGCCGCGCATGGTGTCAACGTGTTGCGTTTCGAGTTTCCCTACATGGCCCAGCGGCGCCTGGATGGGGGCAAGCGGCCACCCAACCCGGCACCTAAGCTGCTGGAATGCTGGCGTGAGGTGTACGCCACGGTGCGGCCTTATGTCGCTGGGCGGCTGGCCATTGGCGGCAAGTCCATGGGCGGGCGCATGGCGAGCTTGCTGGCCGATGAGTTGGGCGCCGATGCGCTGGTGTGCCTGGGGTATCCCTTCTATGCGGTGGGCAAGCCGGAGAAACCACGGGTCGAGCACCTGGCGGCGTTGAAAACCCGGACCTTGATCGTCCAAGGCGAGCGCGATGCGCTGGGCAATCGGGAGGCGGTGCAGGGCTACACCTTGTCACCGAGCATCGAGGTGATGTGGTTGGTGGCGGGGGATCATGACCTCAAGCCGCTGAAGGCTTCGGGGTTCAGTCATGAGCAGCATTTGGAGACGGCGGCGCAGGGAGTGGCCGGGTTTCTGTCGCGAGATTGATGCTGCTTGCCATGGCCTCATCGCGAGCAGGCTCGCTCCCACAATTGAAATGCATTTCAATGAGTTACCTAGAGCCCCTGTGGGAGCGAGCCTGCTCGCGAAAGCGATCTTTCAGGCAGTAAAAAACCCGGAAGCTTTCGCTGTCCGGGTTTTCAGTTTGGCCAATTGAAGTCAGCGGTTAAACCGCTCCACCAACGAATACTGCGTGTTGGCTGTGCGGGTCAGCTCTTCGCTCAGCAGCGCCGAGCTGTGGGCCTGGCCCGAGGTCTGGTCGGCCAGTTCCGAGATATTGCTGATGTTGCGGCTGATCTCTTCGGCCACCGAGCTTTGTTCCTCGGTGGCGGCGGCGATCTGGGTGGTCATGTCGGTGATGTGGGCCACTGCTTCGCTGATCCCCACCAGCGCCTCATCCGCTTCCATGACACGTGCCACGCCTTCTTCGGCCTGGCGATGACCAGCGTCCATGGTCTGCACGGCGTTGGTGGCAGTCTGCTGGAGCTTGGCGATCAGGGCGTGGATCTGCCCGGTGGATTCGCTGGTGCGTTGTGCCAGTTGCCGCACTTCGTCAGCCACCACGGCAAAGCCACGGCCCATCTCCCCGGCGCGGGCCGCTTCGATGGCGGCGTTGAGGGCTAGCAGGTTGGTCTGGTCGGCGATGCCTTTGATCACGTCGACCACGCCACCGATCTCGTCGCTGTCCTTGGCCAGTTGGGTCACGGTCTGCCCGGTCTCGCCGACCACCACCGACAGGCGCTCGATAGCTTCGCGGGTTTCGCCGGCGATGTCGCGGCCGCGGCTGGTCAGGCGATTGGCTTCCTGGGTGGCATCGGCGGTGCGTTGCACGTGGCTGGCGACTTCCTGGGTCGTTGCCGCCATCTGGTTGACGGCCGTGGCGACCTGTTCGGTTTCCACCCGCTGGCGCTCCAGGCCGCTGGAACTGTTATGGGCCAGGGTGTTGGACTGGCGAGCCTGGTCGTTAAGGTGCTCGGCGGTGTCCTGCAGGCGGGTGAGGCAGGTTTTCAGGCGCGCTTGCTGGCTGAGGATCGACATCTCCAGGCGAGCCTGGACGCCGCGGCTGTCGGTGTACATCCGTGCGATCAGCGGGTCGGACGTGGTTTGCTCGGCCAGGCGCAGCAGGCGCTTGATCCCGCGTTGTTGCCATTGCAGGCCCATCAGCCCCAAGGGCACCGACAGCACGGCCGCCAGGGCAAAGCCCCAGGAGGAGTCCAGGAAAGCGCCGACGATGAAACTCAATTGGCTGACCAGGATAAACGGTAGCCAGTCCTGCAGTATCGGTACCCATTTGTCGCTGACCGGAACCGCGGACTTGCCTTGGTTGATGCGTTGATAAAGCGCTTCGGCCCGGGCGATCTGCTCGGCGGAGGGCTTGACCCGCACCGATTCGTAGCCGACCACCTGATTGCCCTCGAACACGGGCGTGACATAGGCGTTGACCCAGTAATGGTCGCCGTTCTTGCTGCGATTCTTGACGATGCCCATCCATGGCAAGCCTTGTTTCAGCGTACCCCACATGTGTGCGAACACCGCGGATGGGACGTCGGGATGGCGCACGAGATTGTGCGGCGAACGAATCAGTTCTTCCTTCGAATACCCGCTGATCTCAACGAACGCGTCGTTGCAGTAGGTGATCACGCCCTTGGCGTCGGTGGTCGAAATCAATCGTTGCTGGGCCGGGAAGGTCCTTTCGCGTTGTGTGACGGGTTGGTTGTTACGCATGGTGTGTAGATCCGCAAGGCTTGAAAGGCTATGAAAGGTTGTCGGCGGTGTCAGGTTTAAATTGAAGTTATTTTTGCCTGTCGCTATCACGCCAGCATCGGGTAGGTAAATAGGGCGAAATGAAGCAGATTGAGGAGAAAATGCGTGGCAATCGCCGCGCCCAGGCCGCCAAAACGATACGCCACGCCATAGCCGACCCCCGCCAGGCCCGACAGCAGCACCCATTGCCAACCTGCGCCGGCATGTACCAGTCCAAACAGCAACGAGGTCAGGAGCAGCGCCAGGTTGTCGCCGTAATTCAGGTGTTTGAAGCGCTGGCTCAAGCCCCCCTGAATGTAGCCACGAAACAGCGCTTCCTCCACGAGCGTCACCAATAAAAGATTATTGAGCACCCACAACCAGGCGTGATCCGGCCATTTGGGTGCCCAATGGATCATCCCCAGCAGCATCGCCCCGCCGAGGGCCAGCACCGCGCTCAGCGCCAGGCCCAGGGCCGTGGCCTGGATCGACAGGCGAAATGAGCGCCGGCTGACGATCCAAGGGCAGGCCAGCAGCAGCCAGAATCCGATCAGCGGCTTGTCCTGGTTCAGGTACATGGCAAAGGGCGCGGCATCGTCGGTCAAGCGTTGCGCCGGGATTACCCGTCCGTTGAAGAAGCCGGGCATCCAATGCAGGGCCAGTGCCAGGGCCATGACCAGGAACAAGGCATGCCCGAGAAACTGGCCCACCGGCGTTTGCTGTTGGCGAACTGCATATCCGGCGAACAACAGCAGCGCGACCGAGATGACCGCCGTCCAGGCTAAATGGCCGTAGGCCAGCGCCAGACAGTAGCCAGTGGAAAGAAGGGCCAGGTGAAGCCAGGGTAAAGCGGGCATACAACATCCTTTTAGCTGGCGTGCTCTGGGCGAGAGCGGACGTCGGGTCTTCGACGCCACCGTGTCGCGCAAAAAGCACATGTGCGTCCATGCAGGTTCATGAGCAGGAGGGGAAGCAGTTGGCAGACTCTGTTCCGTGAGCGCCGACGGGATTATAGGCAGGCTGATGTAAAAACATCGCCTGTTAAGACGCTAGAACCTGTGGGAGCGAGCTTGCTCGCGATAAGGGCTTGTCAGTCAACATCGATATGGCTGATCGAGCGCTATCGCGAGCAAGCTCGCTCCCACGGGGGGCTTATCTTTAACCGGCAATCAATTGCCGCAACACGTAGTGAAGGATCCCGCCGGCCTTGAAATATTCCACTTCATTCAAGGTATCGATCCGGCACAGCACTTCGATTCGCTCCTGGCTGCCGTCCTCGCGGGTAATGACCAGGGGCAGGTTCATGCGCGGCGTCAGTTCGACGTCATTGAGCCCGTGGATGTCCAGGGTTTCCTTGCCCGTGAGGTTCAGGCTCTTGCGGTTCTGGTCGAGCTTGAACTGCAACGGCAGTACGCCCATGCCCACCAGGTTGGAGCGATGGATGCGCTCGAAGCTTTCGGCGATCACCGCCTTGACCCCCAGCAGGTTCGTGCCCTTGGCGGCCCAGTCGCGGCTCGACCCTGTGCCATATTCCTGGCCGGCGATCACCACCAGTGGCGTGCCCGTGGCCTGGTACCGCATGGCGGCGTCGTAGATCGGCATTCGTTCGCCGCTGGGAATGTAGATCGTGTTGCCGCCTTCCTCGCCGTCGAGCATTTCGTTGCGAATGCGGATATTGGCGAAGGTGCCGCGCATCATCACCTGGTGGTTGCCGCGCCTGGAGCCGTAGGAGTTGAAGTCTCGCGGCTCCACGCCCTGTTCGCGCAGGTAGCGACCGGCCGGGCTGTCCGCCTTGATGTTGCCGGCCGGGGAGATGTGGTCGGTGGTCACCGAGTCTCCCAGCAGGGCCAGGATCCGGGCGCTTTCGACGTTCCTGACGGCTGGGGGCGGCCCGCCGATGTCGTCGAAGAACGGCGGGTGCTGGATGTAGGTCGAGTCGTCCTGCCAGACGTAAGTCGCCGCCTGCGGCACTTCGATGGCCTGCCATTGCTCGTCTCCGGCAAACACGGCGGCGTATTCCTTGTGAAACATGCTGGTGTTGACCTGGGCCACGGCGGCAGCCACTTCCTGGCTGCTGGGCCAGATGTCCCGCAGATACACCGGCCTGCCGTCCCGGTCGTTGCCCAGCGGCTCGCTGCTGATGTCGATGCGCACCGTGCCGGCCAGGGCATAGGCGACCACCAGCGGCGGCGAGGCCAGCCAGTTGGTCTTCACCAGTGGGTGCACCCGGCCTTCGAAGTTGCGGTTGCCCGACAATACCGAGGCCACGGTCAGGTCGGCTTTCTGGATGGCTTTTTCGATGGGTTCCGGCAACGGCCCGGAGTTGCCGATGCAGGTGGTGCAGCCATAGCCCACCAAGTCGAAACCGAGTTTATCCAGGTACTCGGTCAGGCCGGCGGCGTTGTAGTAATCGGTGACGACCTTGGAGCCCGGCGCCAAGGAGCTCTTGACCCAAGGCTTGCGGGTCAGGCCTTTCTCTACGGCTTTTTTCGCCAGCAGCCCGGCGGCCATCATCACGCTGGGGTTGGAGGTGTTGGTGCACGAGGTGATCGCGGCAATCACCACCGCGCCGTTTTTCAGGCGATGGGTGTGGCCGTCGAATTCGTATTCGGCTTCGCCCACCTGATCGGCATTGCCCACCGCGACGCCACCGCCACCTTCACTTTCCAGGCGACCTTCTTCTTTGCTGGTGGGTTTGACCTGCAACCCCAGGAAGTCGCTGAAAGCCTGGCCGACATTCGGCAGCGAAACCCGGTCCTGCGGGCGTTTCGGCCCGGCGAGGCTGGCTTCGACGCTGCCCATGTCCAGCTCCAGGGTGTCGGTGAACACCGGTTCCTGGCCGGGCAGGCGCCACAGGCCCTGGGCCTTGCAATAGGCCTCCACCAGTTTCACCGTTTCCGCTGGACGTCCCGACAGGCGCAAGTAGTCCAGGGTTACGTCGTCCACGGGGAAGAAACCGCAGGTGGCGCCGTATTCCGGGGCCATGTTGGCGATGGTGGCGCGGTCGGCCAGGGGCAGGTCGGCAAGGCCGTCGCCATAGAACTCGACGAATTTGCCCACCACGCCTTTCTTGCGCAGCATTTGCGTGACCGTCAGCACCAGGTCAGTGGCGGTGATGCCTTCGCGCAGCTTACCGATGAGTTTGAAGCCGATGACCTCGGGAATCAGCATCGACACCGGTTGGCCGAGCATGGCCGCTTCCGCCTCGATCCCGCCGACGCCCCAGCCCAGCACGCCGAGGCCATTGATCATGGTGGTGTGCGAATCGGTGCCCACCAGGGTGTCCGGAAACGCATAGGTGCGGCCGTCTTCCTCTTTGGTCCACACGGTACGGCCCAGGTATTCGAGGTTGACCTGATGGCAGATGCCAGTGCCCGGCGGCACCACGCTGAAGTTGTCGAAAGCGCTCTGGCCCCAGCGCAGGAAGGCGTAGCGTTCGCCGTTGCGTTGCATTTCGATGTCGACGTTCTGCTCGAACGCCTGGCTGCTGGCGAATTTGTCCACCATCACCGAGTGGTCGATCACCAGGTCCACCGGCGACAGCGGGTTGATCCGCTGGGGATCGCCGCCGGCCTTTTCCACGGCGGCGCGCATGGCGGCCAGGTCGACCACGGCGGGGACGCCGGTGAAATCCTGCATCAACACCCGGGCGGGGCGGTATTGAATCTCGCGGTCGGAGCGGCGTTCCTTGAGCCAACCGGCCAGGGCCTTGAGGTCGGTGCCGGTGACGGTTTTTTCATCTTCCCAACGCAACAGGTTTTCCAGCAGTACCTTCAACGACATGGGCAGTTTGTCCAGGTCGCCCAGGCTTCGGGCGGCATCCGGCAGGCTGAAGTAGTGGTAGGTCCTGGCGTCGACTTGCAGTGTTTTAAGGGTTTTCAGGCTATCGAGGGACGGCATTGAAATCACTCCTTTGAGTCCGCACGGCTACGGACTGACGGAACGGACAGAGCCTTTAACCTAGCCCTGTTTTGAGCGTATGACTAATCACTGGACTCCATGGGCAGGTTCGGGGTTCCGAAGTCCGCTATCATGCGGCGGTTTTCGTGACAGGCTTTGCTACGGAGTTTCAATGAATACGCTTTTCATGCACTGCCGCCCGGGTTTCGAAGGCGAGGTCTGTTCCGAGATCGCCGAACACGCGGCCCGGCTCAACGTGGCCGGCTATGCCAAGGCCAAACCGGCCAGTGCCTGTGCTGAGTTTGTCTGCACCGAAGACGACGGCGCCGAGCGGCTGATGGGTGGCCAGCGTTTCGCCGAACTGATTTTTCCGCGCCAGTGGGCGCGCGGTACGTTCATCGAGTTGCCGGAAACCGATCGCATCAGCGTCATCCTGGCCCACATGGCCGCTTTCCCGACCTGTGGCAGCCTGTGGCTGGAAGTGGTGGACACCAACGACGGCAAGGAACTGTCGAACTTCTGCAAAAAATTCGAAGGCCCCTTGCGCAAGGCGCTGATGGGCGCCGGCAAGCTGGTGGACGACCCGCGCAAGCCGCGCCTGCTGCTGACCTTCAAGAGTGGCCGCGAAGTGTTCCTGGGCCTGGCCGAATCCGATAACTCGGCCATGTGGCCGATGGGCATTCCCCGCCTGAAGTTTCCCCGGGAAGCGCCGAGTCGTTCCACCCTCAAGCTTGAAGAGGCCTGGCACCATTTCATCCCCCGGGACCAGTGGGACGAGCGCCTGCACAGCGACATGACCGGCGTAGACCTCGGCGCCGCGCCGGGCGGCTGGACCTGGCAACTGGTCAACCGGGGCATGCTGGTGACCGCTATCGACAATGGCCCGATGGCCGAAAGCCTGATGGACACCGGCCTGGTGCAGCATTTGATGGCAGACGGTTTCACGTTCAAGCCCAAGCAGCCGGTGGACTGGATGGTCTGCGACATCGTCGAGAAACCCGCGCGCAACGCGGCGATGCTGGAAGAGTGGATTGGCGAAGGGCATTGTCGTGAGGCGGTGGTCAACCTCAAGCTGCCGATGAAACAACGTTATGCCGAGGTCAAGCGTCTGCTTGAACGCATCGCCGAGGGTTTCAAGGCCCGGGGCATCAAGGTCGAGATCGGTTGCAAGCAGCTGTACCACGATCGCGAGGAAGTGACGTGCCATCTGCGGCGGTTGGATACCAAGAAGCCGAAGTCCCGCTGAAGCATGTAGCGAGCTTTTGTGGCGAGGGAGCTTGCTCCCGCTGGGTTGCGAAGCAACCCCAAGGCCTTGTTGGGCTCCAAAGAGCGACGACTGCTTCGCAGCCGAGCGGGAGCAAGCTCCCTCGCCACAGGGGTGATGCACCTCTGTTAAGCGCGCCGACATTGCGCGACAATGCCGGCCAGTTTCAGGAGTAGAACATGAGTGAAATGAACGACACGCCGGTCGACGGCACGCTGGATGCCACGGGTCTCAATTGCCCGGAACCGGTGATGATGCTGCACCAGCACATCCGCGACCTGGTCCCGGGTGGGCTGCTGAAAGTGATCGCCACCGACCCCTCGACTCGCCGCGACATCCCCAAGTTTTGCGTGTTCCTGGACCACGAACTGGTGGCCCAGCAGGAGGAAGCGGGCACTTACTTCTACTGGATCCGCAAGAAACTCGCTTAACCCGTGGCGCGGCTGAAGCGGATCTGCTTGCGCGCGCTGCGTGCCAGGCGGATCGACAGCATCAGCGCCGCGCAGCTCAAGCCTACGATCAAGCCTTGCCACAACCCGCTCGGGCCGCTGGCGGCGCCGAGCAGGTCGGTCAGGCCCAGGGCGTAACCCACCGGCAGGCCGATGCCCCAATAGGCGAACAGGGTCAGGATCATCGTCACCCGGGTGTCTTGGAAACCGCGCAACGCGCCTGCCGCCGTGACCTGGATCGCATCGGAAAACTGGAACAGCGCCGCGTAGACGATCAGCATCGAAGCCACGTCGATCACCACCGGATCGGCGGTATAGATCGCCGCGATAGGCCCGCGCAGTGCGAACATCAGACTCGCCGACAGGCAGGCGTACGCCAAGGCCGTGCCCATGCCCACCCCAGCAGCGAAGCGCGCTTCGCGGGGCTGACGACGGCCCAGGGCCTGGCCGACTCGCACCGTGACGGCCATGCCCAGGGAGTAGGGGATCATGAACACCAGGGAGCTGAAGTTCAGCGCGATCTGGTGCCCGGCCACCACCGTGGCGCCGAGGCTGCCGATCAGCAGCGCGATCACCGCGAAAATACTCGACTCGGCGAACACCGCAATGCCAATCGGCAAGCCGATGCCCAGCAGACGCTTGATGACCGCCCATTGCGGCCAGTCGAAACGGCTGAACAACCGGCTTGACTGATAGGCCGGTGCCCAGCGGGCCCAACCGGCCATGCCCAGGGCCATGACCCACATCACGATGGCCGTGGCCCAGCCGCAACCGACGCCGCCCATGGCGGGCACGCCCAGGTGCCCATAGATGAAGATGTAATTGAGCGGAATGTTCAGCGCCAGCCCGCACAGCCCCAGCACCATCGCCGGCCGCGTACGTCCCAGGCCGTCGCTGAAGCAGCGCAGTACGTGATACAGCGCCACGGCCGGCAGGCCGGTGCCGATGCCACGCAGGTATTCCATGCACGGGCCGATCAGTTCAGGGTCGACATTCATGATGTGCAGGATCGGTTCGGCGCTGAACAGCGCCAGCGTCGCGATCAAGCCCACCACCAATGCCAACCACAGCGCCTGGCGCACCAGCGGCCCGATTTCGTCGAACGTACCGGCACCGAAGCGTTGGGCAACTTTCGGCGTGGTTGCCAGCAACGTACCGGTCATCAACAGGAACACCGGCACCCAGATCGAGTTGCCCAGGGCCACGGCCGCCAGGTCCCGCGGACCAACCCGACCGGCCATCACCGCATCGACAAACCCCATGGCGGTGGTTGCCAGTTGCGCCACCATGATCGGCAGGGCCAAGGCCATCAAGGTCCTGAGTTCCAGGCGAACCCGGGCCGGGCGGGAGAGGGTGGTGGGGGGATCGATGACAGGGTTCACAGGGAAAGCGTCCGAAAAGGTTAAGCGCAAGGCGGCGAATTCTACGCCTTGACGCAGTGGTCAGGAAAAAACCTGTGTTGTGGATTTGTAATCGTCAACGTCTGCCTGGGTAGTTTCTGTGGCGAGGGAGCTTGCTCCCGCTGGACTGCGAAGCAGGCCCAAAAAGCTGGCGGCTGCTT
>NZ_CAKKMI010000086.1:0-25843 GCF_918698105.1 Pseudomonas brassicacearum
ATTTGTGGGGGCGGTCGTGGCTGATATACTCGCCGCGATTTTTCAGCCCTGGTGTGAGATTCAATGGAACGCTTTATCGAAAACGCAATGTACGCCTCCCGTTGGCTGCTGGCGCCGATCTACTTCGGTCTGTCCCTGGGCCTGTTGGCCTTGGCGCTGAAGTTCTTCCAGGAAGTCTTTCACGTCATTCCCAACGTGTTTTCCATGGCCGAGTCCGACCTGATCCTGGTGCTGCTGTCGTTGATCGACATGGCGCTGGTGGGCGGCCTGCTGGTGATGGTGATGATTTCCGGCTACGAGAACTTCGTCTCGCAACTGGACATCGCCGACGACAAGGAAAAGCTCAACTGGCTGGGCACCATGGACTCTTCATCGCTGAAGATGAAAGTCGCTGCCTCGATCGTGGCCATTTCCTCCATCCACCTGCTGCGCATTTTCATGGACGCCAAGAACGTCGATCCCGAGCACCTGATGTGGTACGTGATCATCCATATGACTTTCGTGGTCTCGGCATTTGCCATGGGCTACCTGGACAAACTGACCAAGCACTGAGGTCCGTTCACCGCGCTGGCGCAGCGCCCGCCTCTAGAATTGCAGGCGGGCGTTGTCGTTTCTGGCGGCTTGCTTTGGCGCAGGGGCTCGTCACCCGCGGTGGCATCTGTGCTAGTCTGCTCGCCCTTTTTGGTTCCGGGCGCTCCGGGAGGCGCTGTGTCACGCACGGCAACTCTCGAGCCGTCCGCACAGCGGAGCAGCATCATGTCCGAAGTTAACCTGTCCACCGACGAAACCCGCGTCAGCTACGGCATTGGCCGTCAGTTGGGCGACCAACTGCGCGACAACCCGCCACCGGGCGTGAGCCTGGACGCGATCCTGGCCGGCCTGACCGACGCGTTCGCCGGCAAGCCAAGCCGCGTGGGCCAGGACGAGATGTCCGCCAGCTTCAAGGTCATCCGTGAAATCATGCAAGCCGAAGCCGCTGCCAAGGCTGAAGCCGCCGCTGGCGAAGGCCGTGCGTTCCTGGCCGAAAACGCCAAGCGTGAAGGCATCACCACCCTGGCGTCCGGCCTGCAATTCGAAGTGCTGACCCAGGGCGAAGGCGCCAAGCCGACCCGTGAAGACCAGGTGCGTACCCATTACCACGGCACCCTGATCGACGGCACTGTGTTCGACAGCTCCTACGATCGTGGCCAGCCAGCCGAATTCCCGGTAGGCGGCGTGATCCCAGGCTGGACCGAAGCCCTGCAACTGATGAACGCCGGCAGCAAATGGCGCCTGTACGTGCCGAGCGAACTGGCTTACGGCGCTCAAGGCGTTGGCAGCATTCCACCGCACAGCGTGCTGGTGTTTGACGTCGAGTTGTTGGACGTTCTGTAAGACCCTGCCCGGTTTTACTGCTGGACAAAAAACTGTGGGAGCGAGCTTGCTCGCGAAAGCGGACTGTCAGTCGACACTTTCGTGACTGATACACCGCCATCGCGAGCAAGCTCGCTCCCACATGATTTCTACGCTCATCCGTGGAACCTGCCGCTGAATTCACCCGTCGGGCGCAACGCCCGGGCGTAGCAGAACAGAAACAGATTGCGCACCAGTTCCTTGAGTACCAACGGTTCGCTGGAATTGAGACTGTTGAGGTCCAGATCCCCCTGGTCCTGCAGCTCGCTCAAGGCTTCTTCTTCAAGCACCGCACAGACTTCCCCGGTTTCCCGATGCAGGATCCTGAGGTAGGGCTGTGGGCGGTCCAGCCAGGCATCGATCAAATAAGTCATGGTTCTCATCTCCTTGATGGGTTTGATGAGAATAATTCTTATTCGCTAAATAGCAAGTCTCTATTGGCGTTGCGATTGTTTTTCTGACGATGGGTTATGGCAGCTCAGGACGGCTGGCATTTGGCTAACGTCCGAGAAATGGGGTCGAAGCAGAGAGGGCGAAGCTCCATCCCACACGCGGGGCATGGGATGGAATACAGCAGGATCAGACTTTTCTTACGAACTCGGATTTGAGTTTCATCGGGCCGATGCCGTCGATCTTGCAGTCGATGTCGTGGTCGCCATCGCACAGGCGGATGTTCTTGACCTTGGTGCCGACCTTGACCACCAGCGACGTGCCCTTGACCTTGAGGTCCTTGATCACGGTGATGGTATCGCCGTCCTGCAGGACATTGCCGACCGAATCTTTCTTCACGGTATCGTCGGACACTGTTTCAGCTTCGCCGCTGGCGGACCATTCGTGGGCACACTCCGGGCAGACCAGTTGAGTACCGTCTTCGTAGGTGTATTCGGAATTGCATTTCGGGCAGGGAGGCAACGTGCTCACTAAGGTTCCTTGGGTATCAGGAGGGCAAAAGGGCGCACATTATATAGGGTTTTAGGCCGCGAAGGGCAGGGCAGTGAAATACCCTTGTGGGAGCGAGCTTGCTCGCGATAGCGGTCTGCAAATCAGCATCAAGCTTACCGACCCAACGCTATCGCGAGCAAGCTCGCTCCCACAGGGGCTTCATGCCATCAATGGGTGCGAGCCACCGCAAACTCGCTCAACTCCACCAGCGCATCGCGGTATTCGCTGGCCGGCAGGGCGTCGAGGCATTTGATCGCGCGGGCGACGTAGTCACAGGCCAGTTTCGCGGTGTAGTCCAGCGAGCCGGACGCTTCGACCGCGACACGAATGCTTTCCAGGTCTTCGATCCCACCTTTCTGGATCGCCTGGCGGACCAGTGCCGCCTGTTCAGGCGTGCCCTCGCGCATGGTGTAGATCAGCGGCAGGGTCGGCTTGCCTTCGGCCAGGTCGTCACCGACGTTCTTGCCCAGGGTCTCGGCGTCGCCCTTGTAGTCGAGCAGGTCGTCCACCAGCTGGAAGGCCACGCCCAGGTGATCGCCGAAGGTGCGCAGCGCTTCGCTCTGCTCGGCGCTGGCACCGGCCAGGGCGGCGGCGCTGTGGGTCGAGGCTTCGAAGAGCATCGCGGTCTTGCCGCGGATGACTTCCATGTAGGTTTCTTCGGTGGTGCTGGCATCGCGCACCTTGGACAACTGCAGCACTTCGCCTTCGGCGATGATGCGCGTGGCCTGGGACAGGATTTTCATCACCGGCATCGAGCCCAGCTCGACCATCATTTCGAACGAGCGCGAATACAGGAAGTCGCCCACCAGCACGCTGGGAGCATTGCCCCACATGGCGTTGGCGGTCGAACGGCCACGCCGCATGCCGGACATGTCGACCACGTCGTCGTGCAGCAAGGTCGCGGTGTGCAGGAATTCGATGGTGGCGGCCAGCAGGCGCATGTCGTCGCCTTCGCGACCCAGGGCCTTGCCGCACAACAGCACCAATAAAGGCCGCAGGCGTTTACCGCCGGCCGATGTGATGTAGTCGCCGATTTTCGATACCAGCGGCACTCGGGAAGTCAGCTGCTTCTTGATGATGCCGTCGACGGCGCTAAAATCGTCCGCCACCGCGCGGTAGAAAGCTTGGGGTTGCATCAGCGACAGGTGCTCCAGAAGGGTTGCGCGGCATGCTAGGACCCCCACCCAGGCCTGTCAAGGCGCGATGGACGGCTACTTGCAAGGCTCTCTTGGCTTGCGTACAATCGCGCACCCTGAACTTCCTGGGCAGCACCTGCCTTACGCAATTGCATTAGGGCCTTCCAGCCCATGCAGCCATGCCAGCCAATACCTCTTCTTATAAAGCGCTGGGTGAGCAGGATTATCGGAGAAATACCATGTCGTACGCAGTAATTGTTACTGGTGGCAAGCAATACAAGGTCGCCCCAGGTGAATACCTGAAGATCGAGAAACTGGAAATCGCTACCGGCGAATCCGTGACTTTTGATCGCGTTCTGTTGGTCGCCAATGGCGATGACGTGAATATCGGCGCTCCAGTCGTTGCTGGCGCTACCGTTGTGGCTGAAGTGATCTCCCAAGGTCGTCACGATAAAGTCCGCATCATCAAGTTCCGTCGCCGTAAGCACCACATGAAGCGTATGGGCCACCGCCAGTGGTACACCGAGATCAAAATCACCGGTATTCAGGCTTAATTTCAGCCTAATTCCTCACTAGGAGAATTGAACTCATGGCACACAAAAAAGCTGGTGGTAGTACCCGTAACGGTCGCGACTCAGAAGCCAAACGCCTTGGCGTGAAGATGTATGGCGGCCAGGCTATCAAAGCAGGCAACATCATCGTGCGTCAGCGCGGCACCCAATTCCACGCTGGCTACGGCGTGGGCATGGGTAAAGATCACACCCTCTTCGCTAAAGTCGAAGGCGTGATCAAGTTCGAAGTAAAAGGCGCCTTCGGTCGTCGTTACGTAAGCGTTATCGCAGCTTAATTGCGAGACCGCTGGAAAAGCCCTGTCTTGCGACGGGGCTTTTTCGTTTGTGGGGTGAGTCTCTTGCAAAACTGTTTGTATGGGCTGTCGGCGCTGCGGTTGGGGCGTGTCATCAGGTCGCTGCGCTCATTTTTGCAAGAGTCTTATGTCTTGTTTTTTTGGCTCGTCCGTATGGCGAGAGGCGTGTGTCATGAAGTTTGTTGATGAAGTATCGATTCGAGTAAAGGCCGGCGACGGCGGCAATGGTTGCATGAGTTTCCGTCGGGAAAAGTTCATTGAAAACGGTGGCCCGAACGGCGGTGACGGGGGCGACGGCGGCTCGATCTACATGCTCGCCGACGAAAACCTCAACACCCTGGTGGACTACCGTTACACCCGGCACTTCGATGCCGAGCGTGGTTCCAACGGCGGCAGCACCGACTGCACCGGCAAGAAGGGCGAAGACCTGATCCTGCGCGTGCCGGTCGGCACCACGGTGATCGACTCCGCCACCCAGGAAGTGATTGGCGACCTGACCAAGGCCGGCCAGCGTCTGCTGGTCGCCCACGGCGGCTGGCACGGCCTGGGCAACACCCGTTTCAAATCCAGTACCAACCGTGCACCGCGCCAGACCACGCCAGGCAAGCCAGGCGAGCAGCGTGACCTGAAGCTGGAAATGAAAGTGTTGGCCGACGTGGGCCTGCTGGGCCTGCCGAACGCCGGTAAAAGTACCTTCATTCGCTCGGTGTCGGCGGCCAAGCCGAAAGTGGCCGATTACCCGTTCACCACCCTGGTACCGAACCTGGGCGTGGTCAGCGTCGACCGCTGGAAGAGTTTCGTGATCGCCGACATTCCAGGCTTGATCGAAGGGGCTTCCGAGGGTGCAGGCCTGGGGATTCGTTTCCTCAAGCACTTGTCCCGTACCCGTCTGTTGCTGCACCTCGTGGACATGGCGCCGCTGGATGAAACCAGTGCCGCCGATGCCGCCGAAGTCATCGTCAACGAGCTGACCAAGTTCAGCCCGGCCCTGGCCGAGCGTGACCGTTGGCTGGTGCTGAACAAATGCGACCAGATCCTTGAAGAAGAGCATGAGGAGCGGGTCAAGGAGATCGTCGATCGCCTGGAGTGGGAAGGCCCGGTCTACGTGATCTCGGCCATCGCCAAAGAAGGCACCGAGCGCTTGTGCCACGACATCATGCGTTACCTGGAAGATCGCGCCGACCGCCTGGCCAACGATCCGGCCTACAAGGAAGAGTTGGCCGAGCTCGATCAGCGTATCGAAGACGAGGCCCGTGCCCAGTTGCAGGCGCTGGACGACCAGCGTGCCCTGCGTCGCAGTGGCGTCAAGTCGGTTCATGACATCGGTGACGACGATTGGGACGAAGAAGATGTGGATGACGAAGACGGTCCGGAAATCATCTACGTCCGCGACTGATGCTGCTCAGTTGAAACCAAGGCCTGTGGGAGCGAGCTTGCTCGCGATAGCGGTGTGACAGCCGGTATCAAGATTGCTGACCCCATGCAATCGCGAGCAAGCTCGCTCCCACAGGTTCAAGTGTTTCGGCGCAGTGTTATCATCGCTGCCAGCCGGTTTCCAAGGCGCCGCTCATTCGAGCGGCGTTTTGGTATCTGTAAAACGCAAATACGAATAATCCCATGGGCGGCGCTGGGTCGCGCCGTTCGCTGGCAAAGGTTGAAGATGATGCGGAGCAAGGTGACGGGTGCGCGGCGCTGGGTCGTGAAGATCGGCAGCGCACTGCTGACAGCGGATGGCAAGGGCCTGGATCGCCAGGCGATGGCGGTGTGGGTCGAGCAGATGGTGGCCTTGCACGAGGCTGGCGTCGAGCTGGTATTGGTCTCTTCGGGGGCTGTGGCAGCCGGTATGAGCCGTTTGGGCTGGACGTCGCGACCCAGCGCGATGCATGAGCTGCAGGCCGCCGCCGCCATCGGCCAGATGGGCCTGGTGCAGGCTTGGGAATCAAGCTTCGCCGAGCACGGGCGCCATACGGCGCAGATCCTGCTGACCCATGACGACCTGTCCGACCGCAAGCGCTACCTCAATGCCCGCAGTACCTTGCGCGCGTTGGTGGAGCTCAAGGTCATCCCGGTGATCAACGAGAACGACACGGTGGTCACCGACGAGATCCGTTTCGGCGATAACGACACCCTGGCCGCACTGGTGGCAAACCTGGTGGAGGCGGATCTGCTGGTGATCCTCACCGATCGCGACGGCATGTTCGATGCCGATCCGCGCAACAATCCCGACGCCAAGCTGATCTACGAAGCCCGCGCCGACGATCCGGCGCTGGACGCGGTAGCGGGTGGCACGGGTGGTGCGCTGGGCCGTGGCGGCATGCAGACCAAGCTGCGCGCTGCGCGTCTGGCGGCGCGGTCCGGGGCTCACACCATCATCGTGGGTGGGCGCTTGGAACGGGTGCTGGACCGCCTGAAAGCCGGCGAGCGCATCGGCACCTTGCTCTCCCCGGAGCGCGGCATGTTGGCGGCGCGCAAGCAGTGGCTGGCTGGGCATCTGCAGACTCGTGGCACCTTGGTACTGGATGCCGGCGCGGTGGCGGCCTTGTCCCAGGGCAACAAAAGCCTGCTGCCGGTGGGTGTGAAGCTGGTCCAAGGCAGTTTCCGCCGGGGCGAAATGGTCGTGTGCGTGGCGCCGGACGGTCGCGAGATCGCCCGGGGGCTGGCCAACTACAGCGCGCTGGAAGCGCAGAAAATCATCGGTCAGTCGTCTGATGCGATTGTCGGTCTGTTGGGTTACATGGCGGAGCCTGAGCTGGTTCACCGTGACAACCTGATCCTCGTCTAAGGAAAAATCATGGGTTTGGCAAAAGGATTGATCGGCTTGCTGTTGGCGGTGCCGCTGCTGGCTTCGGCCGAAGAAATTGGCCAAGTGTCGACGGTGTTCAAGTTTGTCGGGCCGAACGATCGGATCGTGGTCGAGGCGTTCGACGATCCCAAGGTGGAGGGCGTGACCTGTTACCTGTCGCGGGCCAAGACCGGCGGCGTGAAGGGCGGCCTGGGCCTGGCCGAGGATCGTGCCGAGGCGTCCATTGCCTGCCGCCAGGTCGGGCCTATCAGCTTCAAGGGTGAGCTCAAGGACGGCGAAGAAGTGTTCAAGGAGCGCACGTCCCTGGTGTTCAAGACCATGCAAGTGGTGCGATTCCTCGACAAGAAGCGCAATACCCTGGTGTACCTGGTCTACAGCGATCGCGTGATCGAGGGCAGCCCGCAGAACGCGGTGACGGCTATTCCGATCTTGCCTTGGCGTTAAGTCGCGAATGACGGGCGAGCCGATCGGCTCGCTTTTTTTATCTCCATGGATTTGTTGTGCTTTTGGCGCGAAGGGATTCGTATGCGTGCGTTTTTGCTGCTGTTTGTATTGGGTTGTTCGGTCTCGGTCGGGGCTTTGGCTGAGCCGTTTTATAGCGAAAAATCCCTGGCCCATCCGCTGATAAAAACTTCCCAGGAGAGTGGGGCGACGCTGGCATTTATCCGCGAAGCCGAGGGTGTCGTAGGCTACTCATGCCTGTGTGATTCGCCGGATGGCGTCCCGCAAGTGCTCGACAGGTATGGCGATGCGAGTGTCGAGTCGGTGTTCTACGCCAGCCTCGACAGTGCTCTCCAGACACTGGTCGTGCTGTCACGGGCAAAGGGGCAGTACGCTCTTCATGGCTATCGGTTCGTGCCGTCCACTGGCGGGTATCGCCGGCTCGAGACGTTGCAGCCGGTATTGGATCGTATCGCCGCTGATCGCAAGGTCCTCACTGCCGCGCTGGTCCAGAAAGAGCTGGGCAAGTTACCGCCCTACGATTACAGCGCTGTGTTGCCCAAGACCGGTGTCGCCGAGTTCGACACGCTGCAGCCTGCGAGTGGCACGCTGGTGGGCTACTTTGGCGTCGACGGTGTTCCGGCGTCAGTGGGGCAATCGCCAGAGGATCCTCATCGCGACACCTACAAAAAGACTTTCCAGCAGCGCGAAGGGCGCTGGCTCACGCTGACTTACGAGCGCGTGCCGCCTCAGGATGAGGATGTGGGTTCTGCCTATCGTGTCAGCAGGATGGCTTGGGAAACTGATCCGAAGGTGTACCAGGGTTCCGAGGATGGGGCCTGGGCGGCCTTGGGCAATGGGCGGCTCTGGGCGCTGGGTGTCTATGTCCAGGGCAAGAGGTCGGGCAAGTGGGCGGAGTTCGACGAGTCGGGCTACGCGTCCACCGGCACCTATGTGGATGGACTGCGCCAGGGGCTGTGGGTCGTCAGTGATGGGGGTACGGTTTCCAAGGGCATGATCGTCGATGACTTCTATGAGGGGCGCTGGACGATCGAGGCGCGTGACGATGAAGAGCAGATGTCTGGCTTCGATACTTACAAACACGGTGATTTCGACGGGCCCTCCGAGCGCGTGCGTCATGGGGAGGTTGTCCAGCGCGGCGATTTTGTGGCGGGGCAGCAGCACGGGGACTGGATAATGCCTTGGGGTGAGGGGCGTTATGTGCGGGGCGTCCGGGAAGGTCGTTGGACCTTGAGAATGGACGGCGGTGGTGTCCAGGCTGTGGATTTTGTTGCTGACAAGAAGCAAGGCGAATTGCGCGAAGTGGATGCCGCGGGTGTGTTGCGGCTCGTCGAGCATTACCGCGCGGGTGTGCTGGATGGCTTGAAAGAAACCTACGCGGCCAATGGCAAGCTCACCTATTCGGCCAACTATGCCAACGGCCAGATCGAGGGGCGGGCGCTGACCTACACCGATGACGGTGCCGTGCTGCTTTCGGATATCTCGTGGCGCCATGGTTCGCGAGAGGGCGCCTTTCGTCTCTATCACCCCAATGGTCAGCCCGATACGGTGGCAACGTACGAGGGGGATGGGCCCATTGGTAACGTGCAGTCATTTGATGCGACTGGGGTGTTGATCGCGGACAGGAACTATTGCCACGTGCCTGATGGGAAATACACCCGTATCAAGCTTTGCGGCAAGCAGCGCGGGGCTTTCAACAACGGGCATTTCGACTCGGAGAGTGATTACCTGTTCGGTAATGAGCAAAGCGCCCGCCATACCCAGGACGGGCGCAAGGTCCGGGAGGTGTTGTTGGGGTCTGATGATCGTGTGACTCGTAACGAGTACTACCCCAATGGCCAGTTGAAGTTCTCCGAGGCCAAGCAGGGCTTTCGCCTGATAACGGTCGAGGGGCGCGAATACAAGGACTACTCGTACGCCAAGCGCGAAGGGGAGACGGTCTACTACTACCCGACAGGTGTGGTTGAGCGCCGCATGAACTTCAAGGATGACAAGATAGTGGGTTGTTACACCGGCTACGACGAGGCGGGCGTGCAGAATTTCCCACCGCCGGGAGGCTGTCCTCCGCCCAAGCCGGTGGTTTTCAATTTTGGCGAGTAGGGTTTCTGCTGGGGTTTGCGGGTTCATTAAATTGGAAATCGCCGCAGATCCAAGTGTGGGAGCGAGCTTGCTCGCGATGATGGCGGCACAGTCACCATCGCAGTCATCTGGCCTACCGCCATCGCGAGCAAGCTCGCTCCCACAGGGGATTTGTGTTGGGCACTAAATTTATGCCTGCTGAAGATCCAGCGTGGGAGGGGTGTTCTGGTTAGGGATAAATCGCAGGCAATAAAAAACCGACCCTGAGGTCGGTTTTTTAACGAGCGCGTCGCTTAGGCAGCAGCGGCAACGTTCAGGGCCTTTACGTGGCCATTCAAACGGCTCTTATGGCGAGCAGCCTTGTTCTTGTGGATGATGCCTTTATCGGCCATGCGGTCGATAACTGGCACAGCCAGAACGTAAGCAGCTTGAGCTTTTTCAGCGTCTTTTGCGTCGATGGCCTTGACTACGTTCTTGATGTAGGTACGGACCATGGAACGCAGGCTGGCGTTGTGGCTGCGACGCTTCTCAGCCTGTTTTGCACGTTTTTTGGCGGAAGGTGTGTTGGCCACCGTCGAGCTCCTCGAAAGACTTTTTGGGAAATAGCAAACAAAATAGGCCGCGAATCATGCCGATGAGTTGAAGTCTTGTCAAGGGCGGGTGACGCGTTCCGCTGAATGGCAGGTGCTGCGCACCGAAGGATTTCTTTCCGGCGTGCGACCTGTAAACTCGCGGGCTTTGGCTCTGCACTGTTTAGCGGCGCGGAGTATCGCACAAGTGGGCGCGTTGTTCGCCTGCTGTTTATCGACAGGCAAAAACTCTTTTCATGAATCTGCTCAAATCGTTGGCCGCCGTCAGCTCTATCACGATGCTTTCCCGCATCCTGGGGTTCGTTCGCGATACGTTGATCGCACGGATATTCGGCGCCGGGATGGCCACCGACGCCTTCTTTATCGCCTTCAAGTTGCCCAACCTGCTGCGGCGGATCTTCGCCGAGGGGGCGTTCTCCCAGGCCTTTGTGCCGATCCTGGCGGAATATAAAAGCCAGAAGGGCGACGAAGCGACCCGTACGTTCATTGCCTACGTCACTGGCCTGCTGACGTTGGTGCTGGCGCTGGTCACGGCGGCCGGCATGCTCGCCGCGCCGTGGGTGATCTGGGCCACGGCCCCGGGTTTCACCGACACCCCGGAAAAATTCCAGCTCACCTCGGACCTGCTGCGGGTGACCTTTCCTTATATATTGCTGATTTCCCTGTCGTCCCTGGCCGGGGCGATCCTCAATACCTGGAATCGCTTTTCCGTACCGGCCTTTGTGCCGACCCTGCTCAACGTCAGCATGATCGTGTTCGCGGTGTTCCTGACGCCATATTTCGATCCGCCGGTGATGGCCCTCGGCTGGGCGGTGCTCGTAGGTGGCCTGGCGCAATTGCTTTATCAACTGCCGCACCTGAAAAAGATCGGCATGTTGGTCCTGCCACGGCTGAACCTGCGCGACAGCGGCGTGTGGCGGGTGATGAAGCAGATGTTGCCGGCGATCCTCGGGGTGTCGGTGAGCCAGATTTCCCTGATCATCAACACCATCTTTGCCTCGTTCCTGGTGGCCGGCTCGGTGTCGTGGATGTATTACGCCGACCGCTTGATGGAATTGCCGTCCGGCGTGCTGGGTGTGGCCCTGGGCACGATCCTGCTGCCAACCCTGGCCAAGACCTACGCCAGTCAGGACCGCCAGGAGTACTCGCGCATCCTCGACTGGGGCCTGCGCCTGTGTTTCGTGCTGGTCTTGCCTTGTTCCCTGGCCCTGGGAATCCTGGCTGAGCCGCTGACGGTTTCGCTGTTCCAATACGGCCAGTTCAATGCCTTCGACGCCTTGATGACCCAGCGTGCGCTGATCGCTTACTCGGTGGGCCTGCTCGGGATCATCGTGATCAAGGTGCTGGCGCCGGGGTTCTATGCCCAGCAGAACATTCGCACGCCAGTGAAAATCGCCATTTTCACCCTGGTGATGACGCAATTGTTCAACCTGCTGCTCATCGGCCCGTTGGCCCACGCCGGCCTGGCCCTGGCGATCAGCGCCGGCGCGTGCCTCAACGCCGGGCTGCTGTTTTACCAGTTGCGCAAGCAGAAGATGTATCAACCGCAGCCGGGCTGGGGCAAGTTCGGCCTCAAGCTGGTGGTCGCCGTGGCGGTGATGTCGGCGGTGTTGCTGGGGGCGATGCATTTCATGCCGGCTTGGGGCGAAGGGCAGATGATCGAGCGTTTCCTGCGCCTGGGGGCGCTGGTGGTTGCCGGCGTGGTGGCGTATTTCGGCATGTTGCTGCTGATGGGGTTCCGTCTGCGTGACTTCAATCGCAAGGCCTTGAGCTGAGGGTTTTGCTCCGATAATCCTGGGCCGGGCAGCGGTTTTGTCGGTTCGATCACTTTGGCTTACGGTGTTGCCTGTCGTTGGCCGCCGGGTGTGGTTATAATCGGCCACTTTATGAGCAAGAAGCGCGTTATGCAGCTGGTTCGAGGCCTCCACAACCTGCGCCCCCAACATCGGGGCTGTGTCGCCACTATTGGCAACTTTGACGGTGTTCACCGTGGCCACCAGGCTATCCTGGCGCGGCTGCGCGAGCGCGCGCTGGAATTGGGCGTGCCCAGCTGCGTAGTGATCTTCGAGCCGCAGCCGCGGGAATTTTTTACTCCGGACACTGCCCCGGCCCGTCTGGCCCGGTTGCGGGACAAGCTGCAACTGCTGGCCGCCGAAGGTGTCGACCGGGTCCTGTGCCTGGCCTTCAACCAGCGCCTGAGCCAGCTCAGTGCCGCCGAATTCGTCGATACCATCTTGATGGACGGTCTCGATGTGAAGCATCTGGAAGTCGGCGATGATTTCCGTTTCGGTTGCGACCGGTCCGGGGATTTCGATTACTTGCAACAGGCCGGTATCGCCCGGGGTTTTACCGTCGAAGCAGCGCAGACTGTCGAGATCGACGGCTTGCGCGTCAGCAGCACCCATGTCCGCAATGCCCTGGCGGCAGGCGACTTCGAATTGGCCGAGCGCTTGCTCGGCCGGCCGTACCGGATTGCCGGACGGATCCTGCACGGGCAGAAGCTGGCGCGCCAATTGGGCACGCCAACGGCCAACGTGCAACTCAAGCGTCGCCGTGTGCCGCTCACCGGGGTGTTCCTGGTGAGTGTCGAGATCGACGGCAAGACCTGGCCCGGCGTTGCCAACATCGGCGTGCGACCCACGGTCCAGGGTGATGGCAAGGCCCACCTGGAAGTACATGTTCTGGATTTTGCCGGCGATCTGTATGACCGGCGTTTGACGGTGGTTTTCCACCATAAGCTGCGTGAAGAGCAGCGTTTTGCCTCTCTGGAGGCGCTCAAGACGGCGATCCATGCAGATATCGCCGCCGCCCGTGCCCTTGTCGCAACCAGCGCCAATCGCTAATGAAGAGCCTTAAATGACCGACTATAAAGCCACGCTAAACCTTCCGGACACCGCCTTCCCAATGAAGGCCGGCCTGCCTCAGCGCGAACCACAGATTCTGCAGCGTTGGGACAGCATTGGCCTGTACGGAAAGTTGCGCGAAATTGGCAAGGATCGTCCGAAGTTCGTCCTGCACGACGGCCCTCCGTACGCCAACGGCACGATCCACATCGGTCACGCGCTGAACAAGATTCTCAAGGACATGATCATCCGCTCCAAGACCCTGTCGGGTTTCGATGCGCCGTATGTCCCGGGCTGGGACTGCCACGGCCTGCCGATCGAGCACAAGGTCGAAGTGACCCACGGCAAGAACCTGGGCGCGGACAAGACCCGCGAACTGTGCCGTGCCTACGCCACCGAGCAGATCGAAGGGCAGAAGTCCGAATTCATCCGCCTCGGCGTGCTGGGCGACTTCGCCAACCCGTACAAGACCATGAACTTTGCGAACGAAGCCGGCGAAATCCGTGCCCTGGCGAAAATCGTCGAGGGCGGCTTCGTGTTCAAGGGCCTCAAGCCGGTGAACTGGTGCTTTGATTGCGGTTCGGCCCTGGCCGAGGCGGAAGTCGAGTACGAGAACAAGAAGTCCTCGACCATCGACGTCGCGTTCCCGATCGCCGATGAAGACAAGCTCGCCGCTGCTTTTGGCCTGGGCAAGCTGGCCAAGCCGGCGTCGATCGTGATCTGGACCACCACCCCGTGGACCATCCCGGCCAACCAGGCGCTGAACGTCCACCCGGAATTCAACTACGCCCTGGTCGACGTCGGCGACAAGCTGCTGGTGCTGGCCGAAGAACTGGTCGAATCCTGCCTGGCCCGCTACAACCTCGAAGGTTCGGTGGTCGCCACCGCACCAGGTTCGGCGCTGGAGCTGATCAATTTCCGTCATCCGTTCTATGACCGCCTGTCGCCGGTGTACCTGGCCGACTACGTGGAGCTGGGCGCAGGCACTGGCGTGGTTCACTCCGCGCCGGCCTATGGCGTCGACGACTTCGTGACCTGCAAGAAATACGGCATGGTCAACGACGACATCCTCAACCCGGTGCAGAGCAATGGCGTGTACGCACCGTCGCTGGAGTTCTTTGGCGGCCAGTTCATCTGGAAAGCCAACCCGGCCATCGTCGACAAGCTGACCGAAGTCGGCGCGCTGCTGCACACCACCGTCATCGAACACAGCTACATGCACTGCTGGCGCCACAAGACCCCGCTGATCTACCGCGCCACCGCGCAGTGGTTCATCGGCATGGACAAGCAGCCGGCCAGCGGCGACACCCTGCGCCAGCGTTCGCTCAAAGCCATCGAAGAAACCCAGTTCGTACCGGCCTGGGGCCAGGCGCGCCTGCACTCGATGATCGCCAACCGCCCGGACTGGTGCATCTCCCGCCAGCGCAACTGGGGCGTGCCGATCCCGTTCTTCCTGAACAAGGAAAGCGGCGAGTTGCACCCGCGCACCGTCGAACTGATGGACGAAGTTGCCAAGCGCGTCGAGTCCGAAGGCATCGAAGCCTGGTTCAAGATGGATGCCGCCGAGCTGCTGGGTGACGAAGCGCCGCTGTACGACAAGATCAGCGACACCCTGGACGTCTGGTTCGACTCCGGCACCACCCATTGGCACGTGCTGCGCGGTTCGCACCCGATGGGCCACGAGAGCGGCCCGCGTGCCGATCTGTACCTGGAAGGCTCGGACCAGCACCGCGGCTGGTTCCACTCGTCGCTGCTGACCGGTTGCGCCATCGACAACCACGCGCCGTATCGCGAGTTGCTGACCCACGGCTTCACGGTCGACGAGTCCGGTCGCAAGATGTCCAAGTCCCTGGGCAACGTGATCGCGCCGCAGAAGGTCAACGACACACTGGGCGCCGACATCATGCGCCTGTGGGTGGCCTCCACCGACTATTCCGGCGAGATGGCCGTTTCCGAGCAGATCCTGCAGCGCAGCGCGGACGCCTACCGGCGGATCCGTAACACCGCGCGCTTCCTGCTTTCCAACCTGACCGGTTTCAACCCGGCCACCGACCTGCTGCCGGCCGAAGAAATGCTCGCGCTGGACCGTTGGGCCGTGGACCGTACCCTGTTGCTGCAACGCGAGTTGCAGGAACACTACGGCGAATACCGCTTCTGGAACGTCTACTCCAAGATCCACAACTTCTGCGTGCAGGAGCTCGGTGGTTTCTACCTCGACATCATCAAGGACCGCCAGTACACCACCGGCGCCAACAGCAAGGCCCGTCGCTCGTGCCAGACCGCGCTGTTCCACATCAGCGAGGCGCTGGTGCGCTGGATCGCGCCGATCCTGGCGTTCACCGCCGACGAGCTGTGGCAGTACCTGCCGGGCGAGCGTAACGAGTCGGTGATGCTCAACACCTGGTACGAAGGCCTGACCGAACTGCCGCAAGGCTTCGAGCTGGACCGTGCGTATTGGGATCGCGTGATGGCGGTCAAGGCGGCGGTCAACAAGGAAATGGAGATCCAGCGCGCGGCCAAGGTCGTCGGTGGCAACCTGCAGGCCGAAGTGACCCTCTACGCCGAAGACGCCCTGAGTGCCGATCTGGCCAAGCTGGGCAACGAGCTGCGCTTCGTGCTGATCACCTCCACCGCCAGCGTCGCGCCTTTCGTGCAGGCGCCGGTCGATGCGGTGACCACTGAAGTCAGCGGTCTGAAGCTGAAGATCGTCAAGTCGAACCACACCAAGTGCGCCCGTTGCTGGCACTGCCGCGAAGACGTCGGCGTGAACCCGGAGCATCCGCAAATCTGTGGTCGTTGCGTCGACAACATCAGCGGCACCGGTGAGGTTCGTCATTATGCCTAACGCGGCGGGCCGCTTCGGGCGGCTGGGCTGGCTCTGGTTGAGTGTGCTGGTACTGGTCATCGACCAGGCCAGCAAGTACTACTTCGAGAACTCGCTGACCCTGTACCAGCAGATCGTGATCATTCCTGATTACTTCAGCTGGACCCTGGCCTACAACACCGGGGCGGCATTCAGTTTCCTGGCCGACAGTTCCGGCTGGCAGCGCTGGCTGTTCGCCCTGATTGCCGTCGTGGTCAGCGCCGTGCTGGTGGTCTGGCTCAAGCGCCTGGGGCGCAATGAGACCTGGCTGGCCGTGGCGTTGGCCTTGGTGCTCGGTGGGGCCTTGGGCAACCTCTATGACCGCATCGCCCTGGGCCATGTCATCGACTTTATCCTGGTGCATTGGCAGAACCGCTGGTATTTCCCGGCGTTCAACTTTGCCGACAGCGCCATCAGCGTGGGCGCCGTGATGCTCGCCCTGGACATGTTCAAGAGCAAGAAAACCGGAGAAGCCGTCCATGACTGAGCAGCGTATCGCTCAAAACACTGAAGTGAAGCTTCACTTCGCCCTGCACCTGGAAAACGGTGACACCGTCGACAGCACCTTCGACAAGGCTCCGGCGGTGTTCAAGGTCGGTGACGGCAACCTGCTGCCAGGCTTCGAAGCGGCGATCTTCGGCTTCAAGGCCGGCGACAAGCGCACCGTGGTCGTACCGCCAGAAAACGCCTTTGGTCAGCCCAACCCGCAAAACGTGCAGACCATGCCACGCTCCCAGTTTCAGGACATGGAGCTGTCGGAGGGGCTGCTGGTGATCTTCAACGACGCGGCCAATACCGAGCTGCCGGGTGTGGTGAAGACTTTCGACGACGCCCAGGTGACCGTGGACTTCAACCATCCGCTGGCGGGCAAGACCTTGACCTTCGAGGTGGAGATCCTTGAGGTCAAGGCGGTTTAAGGTTTACAGGCAGTTCCTGCTGCCACTCGATTTACTGTGGGAGCGAGCTTGCTCGCGATTGCGGAGACACTTTTAGTCCAGGGGTGACTGCCCCATCGCCATCGCGAGCAAGCTCGCTCCCACATGGGATCTCCATTGTTTTCGGGCCTTTCGCTCGATTAACAGGCAAGCATTCAATTCTTGCGCGCAAGACACGAGGCACAGCATGCAAATCAAACTCGCCAACCCCCGTGGCTTCTGCGCCGGTGTGGACCGGGCGATCGAAATCGTCAACCGCGCCCTGGAAGTCTTCGGGCCGCCGATCTATGTGCGCCACGAAGTGGTCCACAACAAATTCGTCGTCGAAGACCTGCGTAGCCGCGGGGCGATTTTCGTCGAGGAACTGGACCAGGTACCGGACGACGTCATCGTGATCTTCAGTGCCCACGGGGTTTCCCAGGCAGTACGCACCGAAGCCGCCGGCCGTGGCCTTAAGGTTTTCGACGCGACGTGCCCACTGGTGACCAAGGTGCATATCGAAGTGGCGCGCTACAGCCGTGATGGTCGCGAATGCATCCTGATCGGTCATGAAGGCCATCCGGAAGTCGAAGGCACCATGGGCCAATACGATGCCAGCAATGGCGGTGCGATCTACCTGGTCGAAGACGAGGAAGACGTGGCGGCCCTGCAGGTTCGCAACCCCGAGAGCCTGGCTTTTGTCACCCAAACGACCCTGTCCATGGACGACACCAGCCGTGTGATCGACGCCCTGCGCGCCCGTTTCCCGGCCATCGGCGGCCCGCGCAAGGATGACATCTGCTACGCCACCCAGAACCGTCAGGATGCGGTCAAGCAACTGGCCAACGAATGCGATGTGGTGCTGGTCGTCGGCAGCCCGAACAGCTCCAACTCCAACCGCTTGCGTGAGCTGGCCGAGCGCATGTCCACCCCGGCCTACCTGATCGACGGTGCCGAGGACATGCAACGCAGCTGGTTCGATGGCGTCGAGCGCATCGGCATCACCGCCGGTGCTTCCGCGCCGGAAGTGCTGGTGCGCGGCGTGATCCAGCAATTGCAGGCCTGGGGCGCAACCGGTGCCGATGAGCTGGCCGGTCGCGAGGAGAACATCACGTTCTCGATGCCGAAAGAGTTGCGCGTGCGCCCCTTGCTTTAAGTCCTTTCTCGCACAGCGCCTGCTCGGCCTCGACGCTTTCCAGGTGGACGCGGCCGGAGGGCGCCAGTATCACTTGATGGTGGCTGACCGGCCCGCGTTTGGCGCAGACATGCAGCCTGCCGGCCTGGAAGGCGCCGCTGGGGTACAGGGCCTCCCCCTGGTTGCCGAACCTCACCCTGCGTCTCATCGGCTGGTTGCCGATCACACGAGCGCTTGCGGTGCGTTCCATCAGCAAGGTTTTCTCCTTGTTGTCCAGCATGATCCGCCAGCCCTTGCCCCAGTCATTGTCTATTCCTTGTATCAATACGCTGCGGTTACGCGTGATGGCTTCGCCGCGGGCAAGGCGCAACCCGCTGATCAGCAACTGCGCGGTGTCCTCGCGTTCGATGGATTCGATCAGCTCTTTGTAGCTCGAACCGGCCCACGGCAGAACAATTGCGGCGATTGCCAGTCCCATGAGCAGTTCGATCAGGCTGAAGCCCTGTTGGTGCATGACATCTCCTCCCTGGAGCATGTGAAACGGCGCTACTGTGCAAGGAGCTCAGTGTGGTAGGACGCATACCGTGGCGAGGGAGCTTGCTCCCGCTGGGCTGCGCAGCAGCCCCAAAAATAGCGGCCGCTACGCGCTGGAGCGCCAGCCCGGCCGAGCGGGAGCAAGCTCCCTCGCCACAGACGGTGGTTTGTTCTAGCGTGTAGAAGCAGGTATAGCCGACGGCAACGGAGGGCATCGATGGATCTTCGTACAAAAGGTTTCACGCTGATCGAGGTGCTGGTGGCCCTTGGCGTGCTGCTGATCCTGATCACCATGGCGGTGCCGTCATTCACCGGCTCGCTGCAGAGCACCAAGGCCGATACCGACATCGGCGACTTGCGCCGGGCGCTGAACTTCGCCCGGATGGAGGCGATCGACCGGGGTATCACCACACGAATTCGCCCCACTACCCAGGGTAGTGTCTGGAGCGGCGAACTGACGGTGTATGACAGTACTGGCTCGTCGCCCAATATATTGCGGGTTGTTCCAGCAATGAGCAGCGGCGCGACTCTGACGCTAACCTCAGACGTGACTAACATTGATTTCAACAACCTCGGCGGGTTGTCGGCACCGGCCACGCCGGTGAGTTTCAATTATGTACGCGGGGCGCAGAGCAGGACGCTGAGTGTTTGCCTCAATGGAAGAATCGTATTGGGTGGAAGTTGCGGATGAAGGGTTGCAGTAAAAGGGCGCAGGCCGGCATGACGTTGATCGAGGTGCTGGTGGCGGTGCTGATTCTCGGCGTCGGTTTGCTGGGGGCGGCGATGATCCAGCTCA
The DNA here is from genome assembly GCF_918698105.1 of Pseudomonas brassicacearum. Classification (GTDB taxonomy): domain Bacteria; phylum Pseudomonadota; class Gammaproteobacteria; order Pseudomonadales; family Pseudomonadaceae; genus Aquipseudomonas; species Aquipseudomonas brassicacearum_F. The sequence continues at coordinate 19,355 of NZ_CAKKMI010000086.1, forward strand.
ATGCGCTCAAGTACACCGACAGTTCGCGCATGACCAGCCAGGCCAGTTTCATTGCCTACGACCTGCTGGACCGCATTCGCGCCAACTCCAGCGCCGACTACACCATCACACCGCCCAGCTCGCCGAACCTCAACGTGGCCCGGGACCAGGACCTCTACGATTTCAAGACCAACATCATTGCCTTCGGCGGCGCCACGGCCACTGGCACCATTGCGCTGAACCAGCGGGTCTACACCATCACCATTGCCTGGGACGACGCCCGGGCCGCCAACACCACCAACGCCGCCGAGGCACGGCGCAGCTTCGTGCTGACCAGCCGTGTCGCTGTCGATCCGGTGGGGACGCCGCCATGAACCGGCACAGTCGCGGTTTTGGCCTGATCGAGTTGATGATCGCGCTGGTGCTCAGCCTGATCGTCGTGCTGGGTGTCGTGCAGATTTTCATTGCCGCCAAAAATACCTACGTCAGCCAGAATGCCGCCGCGGTGATTCAGGAGGACGCGCGGTTTGCCTTGAGCAAAATGGTCCAGGAAATTCGCATGGTGGGCATGTTCGGCTGCCTGGCGACCATCATCGATGCTTCAACGGATAATAGTTTTGCTACCAGCCAGACCACGCCAATCCGGTGGGATAACGCCAACCGGAGATTGACCCTGGTCACCGCGGACATTGGGGGGGGCGGTAGCCTGCCGACCTGGACCGTCGTCTCCGATTGCCGTACCTCGGCGACGGCCTACTCGAACGCACGGGTGCCAGCGGCGGGGCAGTTGGCCTTCCCGATCCGGCGACTGGTCTACAGCTTCAACAACAACCAATTGCTGTTGGGCAGCGGCACCGGCAATCCGCCGACCCTGTCGGTGCTGGTGGACAACGTGCGGGCCTTCGACGTGACGTTCGGCGTGGCCGCCAGCGCCACGGACATCGCAGCGTCGAGCTACACCGGCAACCCGGCAGACCCGGCACTGATCCGCAGCGTGCGCCTGAGCCTGACGCTCTTTGATCCAAGGAACACGGTGCGCGAGCAGACCTTCAATGTGGTTGCCGCCTTGCGCAACCGGCTTCTATGAGGGGGCGATCGATGAGTTCGATGGATCTCAAGCATCGCCAGCGTGGCATGGCACTGCTGGTCAGCCTGGTTTTCCTGTTGCTGCTGACGCTGATCGGCCTGTCGTCGATGCAGAGCGCCACCCTCCAGGAAAAAATGACCAGCAGCGTCATGCAGCGCAACCAGTCCTTCCAGATTGCCGAGGCTGCGCTGAGGATGGGTGAGAGTGCGGTGCAGGTCGAGACCTATTCCTTGCCAGCCTGTACCACCACGATCCAATGCGCGCCGCCGCCTGAGTCGGCGACCGTTAACGCGGCAGGGCGTTATTCATCTTCGGGGGTGCTGTGGGTTGCCGCTGCCGGCGGGTTTTATGGCGTGCAGAACATCGGCACTACGCTTGCGGCAGTCAACGTGCCGGTCAATACCTCGGCGACGCTGTACCGGATCACGGCGGTGGCGGTGGTGGGCAATAACCAGCGCAGCGTGGTGGAGAGTATCTATGCGAAATACTGAGGCTCGCCGTGGCTGGATAGCCATGTTGTGGGGGGTGTTGCTCAGCCTCTATCTGACGACCCCGGCCTATGCGTTCACGCCTTCGGATTCACCACTGTTGAGTGCGGCTGCGGTCACGCCGAACGTCATGCTGCTGATCGATGATTCGGGGAGCATGAACAACATTATCTGGGCGGCGGGGTTTGATCCGACAGTGTCGCGTCCAGCTGTTTACAACTGCAGTTCCAGCAGTGGTTGTTCCAGCGGTGTACAACTGGATCCAGACGATGGGAACGTTTTGCTGGTCAGCCTGTTGCGCGGAGGCTGTTCAAGTGGCTGGTACGGCTTTTATCGAGGCAACCTTGGCCGGGTCTGCCTGCGCTTGCCGGACCCGGTGGGCGGTGGCAATACCCGCTACACCACAAAGTACCTGGCCTATCTGCTGACCCTGGCCAACGGCTCGAACCGGGACTTCACCACCGGCACGATACCCAATGACTTTCGAATCAACGTGGCACGGGATGTGTCCAATGACCTGGTCACCAGCAACCGCGCCTTACGCATTGGCCTCGCTACGTTCAATCCTCCCAACAGCAGCAACTCCGGTCCTGGAGGCTACATCGCCCGTTCAGTCAGTGACCTGTCGCCGGTCAGCGGCAGCGTGACCCAGACCCAGGCCAACAGCAACTACAGCGCCCTGATCAACGCCATCAACGGTCTGGGCGCTGTGGCGAATACGCCGCTGGCCGAGAGCTATTACGAAGTCACCCGCTATTTCAGGGGCATGGCGCCGTACTACAACAGCACGCCGACCACCTATACCAGCCCGATCCAGTACCGCTGCCAGAAGAACTTCGGTGTGGTGATCACCGACGGGTTACCCACCTATGACCGGACGTTCCCCACCAACGACCCATTGGGCGGCTCGCGGCTGCCGAACTGGGATGGCATCAGCAGCAACGATGGCGACAACCCCAGTGGCGACGGCGAGGGCGATACGCTGTACCTGGACGACATCGCCAAGTTCGCCTTCGACATCGACATGCGCTCCACCGGCACCGACGCCACCGGCCAGAGCTGGAACGCCACGGATTTCACTCGGCAATACCTGAACACCTACACCGTGGGTTTTACCGCCAGCAACCCGATGCTGTCCGACGCCGCCCGCTACGGTGCAGGCAAGTATTACCAGGCGAGCGACAGCGAAGGCCTGAACTCAGCGTTGGCCTCCGCCTTGAGCGACATCACCTCCAAGGCCGGATCCGGGGGCGCCGGCACGACCAACGCTGCTACGGTGTCCAGCACCTCCAGTTACTACCAGACCACTTATGACCCCAAGGACTGGCGCGGGACAATCCGGGCGTTCGGCTTCACCTCGGCAGGCACGGTCAACAGGGCGGCGGTGCAATGGACTACCGACACGGCTATCGTGCCCGGCGCCGCGGCGCCGATTTATCAGTCGTGGAATACCGCGACCAACGTGCCGGTCACCCTGGCCTACGCTAACTTCTCACCGGCCCAGCAAACCAACCTCAGCCAGAACCTGCCCACGGGCATCACCGGCAATGACCTGGTGGAATGGAGCAAGGGCGTCAATAAGACCGGCTTGAAGGTACGCAGTGTGTTGCTGGGGGACATCATCAATTCGCCGTTGGTGCTGGCATCACCGAATGAACAGACCGCCGCGGATTTGCTCAACGACACCAGCTACAGCACGTACTTGACGACCAAGGCGGCGAACATGAGCGCCAACCTGGTGGTGAACGCCAACGACGGTTTTTTCAGTGTCATCAACAGCACTAACGGTACGCGGCGTTACGCCTATATGCCGTCGAGTGTGCTGCCCTCGCTGCAGAACATTGCCAACACCAACTACGTCAATGGCGTGAGCCACAAGTTCTTGGTGGATGGGCAGATCGGCGTATTCGATACACAGTCGGGGAGCGCCTGGAAGACGGTGGCCGTCGGCGGCACGGGCGCCGGAGGCAAGACGTTCTTCGCGGTCCAGCTGTTCGATGCGGCGGCGGGCAATGCGTTTCGGGCGTTGTGGGAAATCAGCGCGCCAGCCGTTGCCAACACGAGCAATGCCTTCAATGACCTGGGCTACGCCTACGCCCGACCCGAAGTCGCCCGCCTGGCGGATGGGCGCTGGGCGGCGTTCATCTCCAACGGCTACGGCAGCAACAGCGGTGTCGCGGCGCTGTACGTGGTGGACATTCGCGACGGTTCGTTGATCAGGAAAATCGTCATCAACAGCAGCGAAACCGATAACGGCCTGTCGTCGGTCAAGCTGCGGGTCAATTCCCAGAACGTGGTGCAGGCAGCGTACGGGGGCGACTTGAAAGGGCGGATGTGGAAGTTCGATCTCAGTGGCACTTCCCCGACTGCGTGGGGGGTGGCGTTTGCCGGCCAGCCGTTGTTCACCGCCCCCGGTGGCGCGACCCAGCCGATCACCGTTCAACCGCTGCTGGCAGACAATCCCCAGGGCGGCACCCAAGTGTTTTTCGGTACCGGCAAGTTCAACGAAGCGGCGGACAAGCTCAACAAGGACCTGCAAGGGTTCTACTCGATATGGGACGCCACCGGCGGTGCCGGGCAAATCACCGTGTCGAGCCTGCAGGCCCAGTCGATCACGGGGGTGTTCTCAGGCAGCACGGGGCAGTTCGTGACCACCAGCCAGACCGATGTGGCTTATCCGACGAAAAAGGGTTGGTACCTGCCGTTGGTGTACAACAATGCGCTGACCGGGGAGCGGGTGATCAACCCGGCCAATCTGGTGAGCGGGCGCGTGGTCTTCACCACGGCCGCCGTGGACACCACCGACCCTTGCGCCAGCTTCGGTACCGGCAAACTGATCGAATTGGATGCGTTCAACGGTAAGATGCTCAATTATGCGGTGCTCGATACCAACGGTGACGGCACGATCAACAGCACTGACACGATTTCCAGCGGGGTGGTCTTCACGGGCGGTATCCCGACCTTGAGCGCCGTCGTCGCCGCCAGCGGGGCCACCAACATGATCGTCAACGACTCCAGCGGCAACATCACCGAGCTGCTGGAAAAATCCGTGGGCGGCAGCCGTCGCATCATGTGGCGACAAATACAATGAAGAGGCAAGGCATGCGCAGATCCAACCGGGGTTTCACCTTGATCGAAATCATGATCGTGATTGCGATCATCGGTATCGTGATCACCATCGGCTATCCGAGCCTGACCGAATACATGAAGAAGGGCCGGCGTACTGAAATCGCCGGGCTGTTATCGGAGCAGGCGCAGATTCTCGAACGCTATTACTCGAAGAATAACGTCTACACCAATGCGACTGGCCTGAGCAGCGGCAACGATTTCTACACCATTAGCCTGGTACCAACGGACCAGAGCTTCATCCTGACCGCTGTGCGCAGGACTGGCTCGTCCATGGCGACGGACAAATGCGGTGACTTCAAGATCACCAATACCGGGGTACGAAGCATCGAGAATGCCGCAGCCGGGGTGACCGCCAAGGATTGCTGGGGCCGCTGAGTTTCTTTTATTCGGGCGCGGTCTTGCGCCCTCTGTCTTATGAGTCGAATCAGAACATGACCAGGCAACAGCAAGTGGTGATTGTCGGCGGCGGAGTCATTGGCCTGCTGACGGCGTTCAATCTGGCGTCCGAAGGGCAGCGTGTGGTGTTGCTGGACCGTTCCAGTGTCGGCCAGGAATCGTCCTGGGCCGGCGGCGGTATCGTGTCGCCGTTGTACCCCTGGCGCTACAGCCCGGCGGTCACGGCGCTGGCCCATTGGTCGCAGGATTTTTATCCACAGCTGGGCGAGCGTTTGTTCGCCGCCACCGGGGTCGATCCGCAAGTGCATGTCACCGGTCTGTATTGGCTGGACCTGGACGATCAGGACGAAGCGCTGGCCTGGGCCGAGCGGGAAGGGCGCCCGATGCGGGCTGTGGATATCTCGGCTGTCCACGATGCCGTGCCGGTGTTGGGCGCGGGTTTTACCCGGGCGATCTACATGGCCGACGTGGCCAACGTGCGTAATCCGCGGTTGGTGAAGTCCCTCAAGGCTGCCTTGCTGGCGATGCCGAACGTCACGCTTCATGAGCATTGCGAAGTCAGTGGGTTCATTCGCGACGGTGGGCGTGTGGTGGGTGTGCACAGTTCTGCCGGAGAAATTCGTGGCGATGAGGTAGTACTGGCCGCCGGTGCCTGGAGTGGCGAGTTGCTCAAGACCTTGGGCTTGAAGTTGCCGGTCGAGCCGGTCAAGGGCCAGATGATTCTGTACAAGTGCGCGTCGGATTTTCTGTCGAGCATGGTCCTGGCCAAGGGGCGTTACGCGATTCCGCGTCGTGATGGGCATATTCTGGTTGGCAGTACGTTGGAGCGCGAAGGTTTTGACAAGACCCCGACTGAGGTTGCGCTGGAGAGCCTGAAGGCTTCGGCCCAGCAACTGATTCCAGCGTTGGGCGGTGCCGAGGTGGTTGGGCATTGGGCTGGGTTGCGGCCTGGGTCGCCTGAAGGCATTCCCTATATCGGCGAGGTGCCGGGGGTTGCTGGGTTGTGGTTGAACTGTGGGCATTATCGCAATGGGCTGGTGTTGGCGCCGGCGTCGTGTCAGTTGTTTACGGATTTGATGTTGGGGCGGGCGCCGGTGATTGATCCTGCGCCTTATGCGCCGGCGGGGCGGTTGTAAGGTCCGGTTTTTTCTGTGGGAGTGGGTTTGCTCGCGCGATGGTGGTGTGTTGATCGAGTACATATCCATTGCTGCGGTAACGGCTACTTAGGGTTCCGCCCTGACGGCGGCTCACTTTTGAAAAGCGCAAAAGTAAGCAAAACGCTCTTGCCCCACCACTCGGTGCCTCGCCTAGGCTCGGCATGCCCTCACTCCGGCATTGCTCCGTGGGCCGCCGCGAAGGGCCATCCATGGCCCAGCGCGGCTATCCCGGCATCCATGCCGGGATGCCCAC
>NZ_CAKKMI010000087.1:0-25109 GCF_918698105.1 Pseudomonas brassicacearum
GATTGGAAGATTTTTTGTGTGGGCTTTTATAGCCGAGATGAATTAACCCGCATTTACTTGTTGCTAGACGTTATTACGCGCTGTCATTTCCTACAGGTGCGCGAGAGAACTCGAGAGCCGTATTCTGAGGGCGATATCGCGAGATTTCGCTTGAAGCGTGTCGCGCTATCACGGTGCTTGATTTCGTGAGGTGCGATATGGAATTCATAGAGAACTACAAAGGCTGCGTGATCAAAAAAAGCCCGGTGGGCGGCCGATGGTCCGATGGGGTTTGGGTGGGGCCTCGTTATGACTACAGCGTCTTTTTTCCAGATGGGACGGTCTGCGCGCGGGCTTATGACAGCGCAGAGGGGGCGAGAGCCGAAATTGATAAAGTGGCTGATGCGTTTGTACGTGTGCCCAGGAAATTTGAGTGGGCGTTTTTTCTGGAGATATTGGGCGTGCGGAAAGGGGTTGGGGTTGTTCGGAGAAGGTGACGGAAAGTCCTACCACTCATTTAGGAAAACAATGAGCCCGTGGCGAGGGAGCTTGCTCCCGCTTGACCGGGCTGGCGCTCCAGTGCGAAGCGCTCACAAAACGGCCGCCACGCAACCCAGCGGAAAAAAGTTCAGCATTGGGGACCTGATCGGACGGGCCGAAGGGCAGCCGTGTCGGTAAGAACTGACAGACGCCGACAACGGGGACTTTCCAGCCCACATCGCCTTGCGCCTTTGCCTACAACTACGCCAGAATCCGCCGGCTTGTGCGCCTGGGGTTGCGTCGGTAGTTTGGACCTGTCACTGCTCATCAGTGATCGGGTTTAGCAGCTCGTGGTGAAACAGGTTGTGCAAGGCGTCATCCAGTCAGGATTCCCATCCTGCACTTGATGGTGGCTGTGCGCAGGGCGTCCCCGGACGCGCCGGCTTCTTGTTTCCCCGGTCTGCTAACCTGCGTACAGCTGCCTCCCATCGTTTAGCAGCGAGCGGGTGATGGCTTCAACTACAGGAAGCAAGACGATGGTAAAAGATACTCCCAATCCCCCCGATACGGACGAACACGTCTCCCGTGCTCAGTCTGCCCACAATAAGAAAATCGATGACGCTGCCACGCGAGCGTTGGATTACTACCTGAAGCCTAAGAGCGAAACGCCTGACAAGTCGGACTCCATTTTTCGGATTGATCCGGGGGTTGATTCTGAGTGTTTGCTTGCGAATCTGAGTGAGAATTTGGCTTCGGCAAACGCGATGATCAGTGATTTGGCGTTTGATCTGGATGGATCGCGGCGGCGCGTTGCGTTGGGGATTTTGCAGGTGATTGAGGTGAGTGAGCTGTTGGCGAATCGGGCTTTGGATATTGTTGAGGTGAGGTAGTCAGTCATTTGCTGCAACAGTAAAAGGTCTTGTTAAACAAGACCTTTTACTGAAGTAACCGTACACCTTGTTCGAGATTTTTTATGGCATCAATGGGGAGGTAAGTGTCGAAATCTCAACCGAATGCTGCCGAAAGTTCAAATCTTCATAATTCAAGCGCCCGGCATATACCGATTGAAAATAAACCCACCGTATACTTCCTTTATCAGGTCCTGGTCTGATCTGTATTTTATCGCCAGCCTTAAAGTCCTTAAAATAATCTTCGGTTAGCATGACTGAATTCTCCACTCTAATTGAATTATTTTGATTATCCAGCAACAAGCGCATCATGCGACGCTGGATATATCGGAGCTCCTTGGCTTGAAAAATGAAATGTAATGTACATGCGTCGAACTGAATACTGTCAGGAATGACAGGTGGTTAGGCTTTTTGGGAGCAAACTTTAGAGAGAGTTGGAGTGTTGGGTTATGACATAAAGGAGAAAGGGGCGCGAATTCATTTCTTTGGTTTTGTTCGATGATAAATCTGTTCCTTTCCCTGTTGGCTGCTTGATCGTCAACAGAAAGCCGGCATCAGACCGGGACTGATCGCTGAGCTGTCTAACCCGCGCCGTACCCTCCACGAAGTGGAATTTGCCAACGGTAAGCGCTACGAGGTTGACCTAATTCCCTGGGCTCAAGTCCCTGGAGGTCCTGTCGTTGTTCGGCACTGTCCCAGTGGCGAATGGGGGTTCGATGTGAGCTGAGGTGATGACTTGGAACTGGCGGCTGTCACCTTACATCGGTTGGCGCTGGAGCAAGCCGGTGAGGTGATGACTGGCTAAGGTTTTAAGGGGCGCTGGTATAAAATCGGCGCTACCTACCTGCTAACACGAGCGGAGCAGCGACCATGGAATACGACGACAGATTGATAGAAGAAGCTGTGCTTGCCTTGTTGGCAGCCTTCAGCTCCGACAGCGGCAATGCCTGGAAAGGATTCGACTTCGAGGTCATGAACCGATTACATGAACAAGGCCTCATCAGCGATCCGGTAAACAAGAACAAGTCGATCTGGTTGACGGAAGAAGGGTTGGAGCGAGGTTGGCAGATTGCCGAGCGGTTGTTCGGGAAGAAGAGTTGAGGGTGCGTGTCGCCTCGTGATCGCTCGCCGGAAGCCATAGCAAACCCTATCGAAAGCCTGGCTCCAGCTAATGCCATGTTCGGTGATCATTCATCGCCTAGCACAACGCGGCCAAACCTAGCGTTCTTATCCAGCGGCGTAATTGCCAATAGCTGATCGAGGCGAATCTCCTGGCGGCCTTCCGCGGTTTCGACTTCGAGAAATTCTTCCCGTGTGGAGGAGGTCCGCGTGGTGATCGTCTGGGCTGTCAGGCGTTGGCCGTTAGTCAGCTCGATGTCCAGCGTGTAGCCGCACAGGCAGGCAATCTCCAGGTAGTCGTGCAGGTCGCAGTGCAACGGTTTATAGGTACTCATCTCATGCCTCGCAGCCTTGCAGTTTAAGGATGAAAAGCCCCTGCTTGGCGGTGGTCGCCTATCTCAGGTATACGTCTCGAATTGGTCTTTAGCAGTGCACATAAACCAGTGGCTGTCGTTTTGAAAGTTAGTTGCTGCTGGTTAAAAAAAGCAACAAGTTTCGGGGTAGCTCTATTGAGCACTCATCTTCCAATGCTTCAATTTGAGATGTGTTCAGTTCGTAATCGTAAAAATAATTCTCTTCTTTGGTCCAGCTCATTATTTTTGCTAGAGCCTGAGTGTCAATGCAGAGCGTTTTTTCGTATGAAGCAAAGTCATCGCCGGCAATGACACCCATTATTTTGTGTTTCATGGTTCTACCCACCTCGTTGGGTTGGCTGGTTTGGTTTGGGCCCCTGTAATAGGGTCGAATTCGCCCAAGTGCTTTCCACGCTTGTTATATTTTTCTACTGCGCCATGTTGGAAATCCCATTCGTATATTAATTTCTCATTGTCCTTCCAGCGAGGACGCAACCCTCCTCCTTTCATGCGGGTTTTGGGTGGCGCCCATTTGGCACTTGGAAAAGCAGGTAAAAAATCTGGTTTCGGGTGGTAGTCATGATGAGCCGTACTCACCACAACATAAACCGGCCGAACCCCCGAATCCGCCGGAAACACCAGAATGAAATCTCTGTACTCCGGCGGATAGATCGGGTCGACGATGATGCTGTCGGCCATCGACGTCGGCGGGTAGATCCAAATAGGCGGTGCCTGGGGCGCCGCTTCCAGGGCGGGAATGCCGAGGGTGTCAGCCGGATTGGTGGCCGGCGTCCAGATCAGCTCGATCCCATCACCCAGGTCGGCGATGAACTGATCGGCTCGCGACGTGAACTGAACAACATCAACCATCTCCCAATCGGGATGCTGACCGGTATAGAAGCCATACCCCTTGAGACTGCCGTCGGCCTGCTGCTCGACGCTCAGGCGCATGCGGCTGCGGGCCTGCTTGAGGTCGCGTAGCTGGTCTTCGCTATAGAGCGCGCTGTCGCCCAGGCTGGAAGGCCAGAGCAGGGCAACGATGCCTGTCAGCAGGGCAGCGCCGACGGTGCCGCCGGCAACTGCAGCCGAGGAAGTCGCCGAGCCACCCAGCGCGAGCCTGCCCAAGGTAACGGGAACCGTACCCGCGCCGATCCGCTTGAGGGGGATCGTGCCGGATGGATCGGCGCTGCGGCCGCCGAGCCACATGAGTTCGCCGTAATGCTTGACCAGATCTGCCGGGACGTAGCCGTTGGGGTTGCTGTAATCGATGATGCCGTTGGGGAGCTTGCAGCTCTTGGCAAACACGCTCCCGGTTACGGTGGATAACGGTTTGTTATCCACCGTGGCCCAGCGCTCGCGTTCATAGGCTGCCTGCCGGACAAGCATGGCTTCGTAAGCCAACTGCCGGGCTTCGCGCTCGGCCAGTTCGCCGGCGGTCATGTCTCGATAGGTGACGTGATGCCCGTCGCCGCTGGGCGGGTTTCGGACTTGGGGGATGTCTTTTTTGCGTGTCGCCACGTAGTGAATCTCGTCCGCTAAATGCAGGACAGACGCTAACGCGGGAAGAGCGGGGCGCGATGTAGGAGGTTTCTTGAAGTGGTCGTTCCGGTTTCCTCAAAACAGGTAGGGCTGGCTATGAGGGGCCGGAACAATTTGAAGTGTCAGATGGGGCTGTCAGTCATTGGGCAACTGTAACTCGCGAGCCGACGTCGCCTTGCGCCTTTGCCTACAACTACGCCAGAATCCGCCGGCTTGTTCGCCTTGGATTGCGTCGGTAGTTTGGGACCTGTCACTGCTCATCAGTGATCGGGTTTAGTCGCCCGTCGTTGCTAAGTCGCTCAAGCGTCCATCAGTCAGGTATCCCCATCCCTGCACTCGATGGTGGCTGTGCGCAGGGCGCCTCCGGGCGCGCCGATATCTTAGCTCGTCGGTCGACTAACCTGCGTACAGCTGCCTCCCAATCGTTTAGTCGCGAACGGGGAGTAGCCTCAACCAAAGGGAGCTAAGGCTATGGTCAAAATTACACCGAATCCTCCAGTTACAGATGAACCCACGTCTCGTGCACAGTCTGCCCGCAACAAAAAGCTCGACGATGCGGCCACCCGCGCGTTGGATTACTACCTAAAACCCAAGCCTGAGAGCGAAACGTCTGACAAGACCGATTCCATTTTACGGATTGATCCGAGTGTGGATTCTGAGTGTTTGCTTGCGAATCTCAGTGAGAATTTGGCCTCGGCGAACGCGATGATCAGTGATTTGGCGTTTGATCTGGATGGGTCGAGGCGGCGTGTTGCGATGGGGATTTTGCAGGTGATTGAGGTGAGTGAGCTGTTGGCGAACCGGGCGCTGGATATTGTTGAGGTGAGGTAGGGCAACTGGCTGCGTGTCGCCTGGATTGGAAAAAAGGTCTTGCCTAGCAAGACCTTTTTTATGCCCGAGGGAGACTCGTGCGTTCCATATAATTCGTGCCTTGTAGCGAGATTGTACAATTAGGGATACAGGTAGGGATACAGGGTTTGCTTTGGTGAGGATACGTTTTTGCTTTTGCTCCGACTATCTCCAAAGCCTTCCCAAGCGAAGTGTTGTCCTACCAAGGCCTATCCGGCAGGTTCTCCCGGTGGTAATTTCATGTTGCCACCATTGGCCAAAAGCACTCGGGGATCATTCATGCTAGAAGCGCTGCTAGAAAAGGGATTTTTACCTCGAGAATTACCACCTTTGTTTTCCTCAGCAACCTTAGGTTACGTTGGACGATTTACGGGACAACTGCCCGAAAATTTGACGAAGGTTCAAGCCGTTTGGACGCAGCCGATGCATCATAATTTGTCGAGAGTAGGTGGGCTTCGTCGGCGTCTCACCATCCCAAATCCGTCAAATTACTTTCGACTCGCTAATGTTTTTGCCACACACAGCGCTCAGCTGGCAACAGAATGGGCGAAATCACCGTTCTCACATACTCGCCCTCAGTATGACCCTCAAGGGTTGAGAGCAATTGCGTCCAGTGCCTCGGATCGAGCTATCGCACGTGCAATTACTCGTGTCGGAGCCAGATACATTCTGCGAGCAGATATATCGCAATTCTACTCATCTATTTACACACATACGATTCCATGGGCTTTACACACTAAGGCAATTGCAAAAGCACGCCCCAGAGATCTTACTCTCTGTGGGAATGTTATAGATAAAGAGTTGCAGGCATGTCAGTCGGGTCAGACCAAAGGGATTGCGATAGGGCCAGATACCTCACTTGGCATTGCTGAGTTATTGCTTAGCTCGATCGACGCGAAATTAGTCTCTGAATGTAAAGTTGTTGGTGGTGTTAGGTTTATTGATGATATTGAGTTGTCTTTTTCGACATTGTCCGATGCTGAGAATGCACTAATTATGCTCGAGGCGCAGCTGTATGAGCGGGAGCTCCAGCTTAATGGTAATAAAACAGCTATTTTTGAATTGCCTAGTGAGCTTGAATCAATTTATGTAAGTAAGTTAAGGCCAATGATTCCGGCGTATCATGGTGCGTCGTCATTTGAGTGGATTGACTATTTTAATAGCGCATTCGGGCTTGCTCGTCAAAATCCGACTGAAGGGGTCCTTCGATATAGTATCGCGGCTCTTAAAAGTGTGACGGCAGCGGATGGGCAGTGGGAGTTGGCCCAAAGTCTTTTGTGGCAATGCATTGCGTTAGACCCAGGATGTTTGCGTATTGTTCTTGATGTCTTGCTTCTGAATATGGAACACGGTGGGCATGCCCTCGACAAAAATATTGCTTCTCGGGCAATTAACGCGTTAGTTCAAGCTAGTGCTCCAGTTGGTCATGGTAGCGAAGTTGTATGGAGCGTATGGGCATGTATGTTGCTAGGAATTACTTTAAGTGATGTATCCCAAACTGTTATTTCCCGCATGGATGATGGTTGTGTAGCTACTGCTTCAATGCGTGCGCGAGAGGTGGGAGTTTTCGATCCTGGATTCACGTCTCTATTGTGGGAGGGATGGCTAGTTGATGATTGTTTTGAGCAGGATCATTGGCTATTTGCATATGAGTGCTATCGTCGCGACTGGCTTCCACATCTAGTAAATGCCTCAAATATTATCGCTGATCCCATCGCAAAATTATTTAAGAACCTCGATGTCACATTTTTGGATATAGATGCTCCGCATACCTATAAGCCAAAAGCCGCTGTGATTGGAGACGAGGATGGTGGTTATTGACTTCTTACAGGTTCTGATAAATATAGCGCTGGGGACCCTGCATACTTTAGAAATACACGGGGTCGGAAACCCGCGGGATCTTGGTAGCAACAGAGATTGCAGCTTACTGAAATTTCAACGTTGAAATTGAAAGGATCCTGACGAAAAAAGGGGATCGTTACCGCAACGGTAAAGGTGAGCCATTGTGTTGTTGATAGTGAACGGTTGAACCCGGCCAACCTTGGGGATGCTGTCAACCACGTCAACCTGTCAACCGACGTAGAGAACTCAGTCGCTAACAAGATGCTGCGGGTTCTTTGCCCCGTACCCATTCGAAATGCCCAGGGTCCCCGGCGGAGCTACCAAGCGATAGGGCAAATGCTCAGGTGAACCACCAGTTCACCAGGTTCACCTGTTCACTAAGCTGTGCACTATTTCGCTAACACGATCACGCGGGTTTCCGACCCCGTGTGATACTCACTGCCTCAGGGACCCCGACTCCTGCTGGAATTTCTCCGCTGATGGACCCCATTGCTTACGGGGGGCGGGGCAGGTACCTATGGAGTGTCGTATAACTGGTGTAACTGGTGTAACAGAATCGGTTAACCTGCTGAATTTAATAGATAATTTTAGAGTTACACATGATGAAAGCTCCCGGCGTGTAAGGTGTAACGATGTCGAGCGGTGTAACGCTATAGTCAATCCAGGCTCGAAGGAAAATTAGCGAAAGGTTTGCAGCCGGTTAAACGCAGAGGTTGCCACGGTCTACTATCGGCCAAAAGCATTTATTTTAAGGGTCTATAGCAGCACAGGAGATCTAGTGCACCGCATGCACTTGTTCAAATTCGAATCCATATGGACATTGACGATTGCAGCCTATCAAACCAACGCTCGTCTATCTCGATAGTTGCGATTACTCCGCGTTGAGTAAACCTCACCTCAGTGAGTCGGAAGCGGAGCACTTGGCAACTCTAAAAGCGCTCAGGCTTAGTGGAGAGGTCCTTTTCGTGTTCTCCGGAGCACACATCTCAGAGATGTCTCCTTTGGATCAGCAGTATTCCGCTGCCGCAGTGGCGCGCACTAGCTTGATGGTGGACCTATGCGGACGTAATACTTTGATCTCGTTTGATCGGCTTATGAAGGCTGAGCTTTCCAGATTGGTCACGCGAAGCTCGCAACCTGTGAACGCTCTTGATAGAAATGGTGAGTGGTTTCCAGAAATGGGGTCACTCATGAACCCTATCGATGAGCTAGACGTTGCTGGAAAATTACGGCAGGAAATGGAAAAACATGTGCTCAATCGCAAAGTGCGGAGGATGGTCAAGGCAGGCACAACCAACAAAAATGGCAGACTTCGTGGCGATGTTGAAAAACGCTTCGGTCAGGCGGATTACAGCGAGCTGATCAGTAAGGCGCCGATGCGGCCTCGTGATTTTGCGGTGCTTAAGAACTACGTTTTAGGCCGAGCGACTCGGGAGGAAGCCGATAAAGCTTTTCTAGAAAGCCTGCGCGACCCCAGTTACATGGTCCAATGGTTTATCCACCATCATCAGCAATTGGGCCCTATCGTGGAATGGGTGAGGCGTCCTGCTCGGCAACTGATGGAGAGCTGCGGCGTGACGATCACGGAATTACGGGAGCAAATGGCCAGACTACCAGAGAGTGATCGTGCTGCAGCCATTAAAGGCGTAAGCGGCACAAGGTGGGAGAAATTGAAACAGCAAGGAATGATCGACATAGTGAACCGCTTGCTCACACTTCTTGTGCCCGGTGCATCGGCATGCCATAACACAAAAGATATTGAGGATTATTGTCCTGGCCTTTTTGTCTGCATCAATACGTTCTATGACTCGCTTCAGAACTCTTTTAAAGAGCGTCCCCGCGTGATGAAAGCCAGCGACTTCGTGGATATCATTCACGCTATCTACACCCCTTACGTTTCCTATTTCAGGGCTGACAGATACATGTGCAGTGTTATACAGCCGATTGTCCCCAAACAGTTTGGGACGCAGGTTGTGGCCTCTCCAGGGAAGCTACTCACGGCGATGGGAGTTCAGGGGGGTAAGGATCCTCGATAAATAGGCATATGACTGGGAAAAAGAAGCTCGTTCGCACCTGCCCCACTGGCCTTGCTACCAAGTATGCGCTATAGGTAGTTCTTCTTATCTGAATGCCTGTGCGAGGTACTGATTAGGTTGTTATATGGACTTGGTGCTATCTCTCCATGCGAGGCACGTTATTGGGCATCGAGTATTGGGCGAAAAAATCTAGGAGCAGGCAGGGATGATCCTCACCGAAAATCAGCTGGACGAATGGGTTCGTGGAAACGCTCGTGATGCTCAGGGAGTAATAGTTGAATTAATTTGGCGTTTGGTGGCTGCGTCATGTCCGGCCCCGCTGGAGCGCCGGTTTCCATTGGGAGATAGCATCGGTCAACACGGTCCGGATGGTGTGTTGCGTGTGAATCTATCTTTTGATCCGTTCGTACCGGAAGGAAGATCATTTTGGGAGGTAGGCACTGGGCTCAAAGCGGGTGATAAAGCTACCGCTGACTACAACGGCTTGGTCGAGGCAATCCCCGAAAATATTCGGCGACAGTCGAGCTTTGTATTTGTCACGCCCCTCTCTGGCAGAAGGGATTGGGAACACACTTGGAAGGAGGACGCTCAAGGCCGGTGGCTAGAGGATCGAATAGCCAGAGATGAATGGGCCGAAGTAAGAGTCATTGACGGCACAAAGCTAATTGACTGGATTTGCCAGTTCCCGGCGGTGGAGCTATGGCTTGCAAATATAATCAATGGGTTGCCCCAAGCCATCGAGACACCCGACCAGCGCTGGAACTCGATTCGCTCTATTGGTGAGCCACCATCCTTGATGCCCCGCGTCTTTCTTACAGGCAGGGATGAAGCCTGCTCAAAAATTCATGAAATTTTTGTTGGGAATGCAATTCAATTAAAACTCAGCACGCGCTACCCAGATCAGGTTGTGGATTTTGTCTCTGCATATTTGGCTGAGCAGAGTGAAGAGTTCAGAGCTGATGCCGCTGGACGCTGTCTCGTTGTGTCGACGGTGGAAAGTTGGAAGGCTTTATCCTTTCAGAGAGAAAAACTCTTCTTGATTGCAGACTCAGGGCTAGATCTGAGCGGAGATTCAGGCACCAGGTTGATCCAAATGGCAAGGCGTGCAGGACACGCAGTTATTTTTGGAGGCGCCGCGGGCGGTATTCCAGACCCTGCGAGTGCGTCGTTGCCCAATCCTCGTTCGCAGGATGTTAAAGAAGCACTCACTCTCTCGGGATACGGAGAGGAACGAGCGCGCTCGTTGGCCCAAAAGTGTGCCGGAAATCTCGGATCCTTACTCCGGTGCCTCCAAAACCTTTCATTGATGCCTGAATGGGCTGAAGGATCTGTCGCATCGGAATTAGCAGTTGCGATGATGCTTGGGACTTGGGCTGATGAATGCTCCGCTGATCGTACTATTGTGGAAAACCTAACGGGAAAATTTTACGGGGAGTGGATTGAGTTAATGCGAATTGCAGCACTCGCCTCGGGCACTCCCCTAATTCATCAATATGGAGATTGGAAATTTAGCTTACGCTTTGAAGGCTGGTATGCGTTAGGTCCAAGAATATTTGACGAACATCTCGAGCGTTTTAGAACTGTCGCTGTTTCGGTATTCACAGAGGCAGATCCTCAATTTGATCTTCCTGTTGAGGAACGTTACGCGGCAGCTGTTCACGGAAAGGTTTTACTTCATTCGCAAGAACTAAGAAGAGGGTTGGCCGAAACCCTGGCTCTATTAGGTAATCACGCTAAAGCATTGATTTCTTGTAAGCCTAATAAAGCGGAGGTAACTGTCTCTAGTATCGTTTATGAAACGCTATCCGGTGCTGGCTGGGTGCAGTGGGCTAGTTTAGGGGATTTATTGCCCTTGTTTGCGGAAGCTGCACCCGGTATTTTTCTCAAGGCTGTTGAGGATGCATTGGCACATGAAAATGGTCCACTCGAGATATTGTTTCGCCAAGAGGGCGACGGAATAACGGGTCGAACTTATATTAGCGCCTTGTTGTGGTCGTTAGAGACGTTAGCATGGGATCCTGTTTATTTAAATAGGGCGGTATGTTGCCTTGCAGAATTATGCATGCTTGACCCAGGTGGTCAGTGGGCAAATCGTCCAGCAAACTCACTAAGAGATATTTTTCTCCCTTGGTATCCACAAACATGTGCTTCTTTAAAACAAAGATATGTAGCAGTATCACTTATAGTAGATGAACAGCCCATCGTGGGCTGGAAGCTTCTATTGGCTCTCTTGCCTAGCTCCCACTCATCATCTTCGGGCACTCGGAAACCTGAGTGGAGAGAAACGATTCCAGATGACTGGGCGGATGGAGTAAGAACATCAGAATACCATTCTCAGGTTCTACGATATGCAGATATGCTCGTGGACGAAGTGACAAGTGATCCTGCAAGATTTTTAGATGTACTAGATTGCATTGAACGCCTACCTACAGTGGCCGGTGAAAGGTTTCTAAGTTATTTAGAAAGCGAGGCGCTTACACTTTTGTCTGAGGACGATATCGTTGTTTTGTGGAACAAGTTGGTTGATGTCGTTTCTAAACATCGAAGATTCATTGATTCTGAATGGGCAATGTCATTGGAACGAGTCAATAGAATCGCTGGCACGGCGGAAAAACTATCTCCAACATCGCCAGCCTTTATCCATCGCCGCCTATTCAGTGAAAGGGATTTTGATTTTTATGAGGAAGAAGGGAGCTTTGAAGAAAAAAGCCAGCGCCTTAGTCTAAGGCGTGAAAATGCTTTGGTCGAAATCGAAACTTTGGGTGGTTATGCATCCATCATAAATTTTGCTTTAGTTGTAAAGTCTTCTTGGCGAGTGGGGCTCGCATATGGAAAAATTGCTTCTGGTCAAGTGGATTCGATAATTCTCCCCGACTTAATAAGTAGCAGTGATAGCAAGATTGTAAGTTTTGTTGAAGGGTTTGTGTTGAGTCGGTTTAACTCGCTAGGTTGGCCTTGGGTTGACAAACTTGATTTATCGAAATGGACACCATTTGACAAGGGGCTTTTCTTATCATATTTACCTTTCAATGAAAAGACTTGGGAGTACGTGGCGCGATTACTCGAATCTGACGATGGTGAGTATTGGCGGGCCACATCTGCTCATTTTTTTGAGGAGTCTGAAAATATTGATTTTGCCATTGAGAAGCTCATCATTAATGATCGCCCGAACGCAGCTTTAAGGTGTATTAGTGTTTGCATCCATAGAAAATCGCAATTCAATCCTCAATTAGCAGTGAAAGCACTTTTGGCAGCGCTTCGCTCAGACGAGCCTCAAAGTTCTATTGACTCATATCAGACTACGAAAGTTATTAAAGCGCTACAGTGTCATTCTAGCGTGAATTTGAATGATGTAATTAGTGTCGAATGGGCATACTTGCCATTGCTGGACAAACATAGCGATGCCTCACCTGTTTTTTTGTGGAAAAAACTCGCCCAAGAACCTGATTTTTTCTGTGAGGTCATACGTCTTGTTTTCAAACCTAAGAATCAGAACGAGACTGATGATTCAACTCCTCTTGATGAAGGGCAGCAAAGGGTCGCGACCAATGCCTACCGCCTTTTAAATAATTGGCAGCATCTGCCGGGGTTGGTGCTAGACGATGAATTTGACGGAGACTTTTTCAAGAATTGGATTATCTCCGTGAAAGAGATATGCACCACGTCTGGGCATCTGGAAGTGGCAATGTCCATGACCGGCCATTGCCTCATCTATGCACCGCAGGATCCCGATGGACTTTGGATTCATCGCTCGGTAGCCACTGTATTAAACGAAAAATATGCAGAGCCCATGAGGGATGGTTATAGAACCGCTTTGTACAATCAGCGCGGAGCACATTGGGTTGATCCCACGGGTGCAGGGGAGAAGGTTTTAGCCGAAGGGTGCAGGTCCAAAGCAAGCGATTTAGAGGAGGCGGGGTATCATCGCCTTTCAACCTCGCTGCGTGATATGGCGGAGTCGTATGAGCGTGAAGCTGAATTTGTTGTAGCGAGAAGCATCAAGAGAGATTTATGAAGCTGTCATTCACAAATTGCTTGTAAGTTTTTTGTAAAAAAAAGGCCCACATGGGCCCTTTTTTTGGTGTGGCTATTACTTCTTCAGCCATCCCTCGACGACGTCGGCACCGTGCTTTTCTTTCCATTCTTTCAAAGCTTTGTGATTTCCACCCTTAGTTTCGATGACCTCTCCGGTATTGGGGTTTTTGTACGTCTTCAGCTCCCGTGGTTTGCGAGTGGCGGTCGTTCGGGTAGACGCTTGGCGACGTGTGGTGCTCTGTGGGTCTAGCAGGTTGATGATGTGCTTCAAGCTGAAGCCGTACTGGTCCAGAAGATTACGCAGCTTGGTCTCGAACTCGATTTCTTTCTTCAGGCCGGAATCGCCCTTCAGGGTTTCTAGAGCCTGGAGCTGCTCGGCCAAGTGTTTTTCCAATCGACGGTATTCGGCAAGTTTAGACATAAATATTTCCGATATTTGTTTGAAGATATTTATCTGAGTAGTGTCACAGCATACAAGTTCATAGTTATTTTCGTCCTCTTAACTGGCTTTCGACGTGGCTCATTTCAGTCTTTATCAAATTGACAGTTAGCGATTGGACTTTCGTGGTTTTTCCGGTTCTGATATCCACGATTTTCAGCAATGCGGTCAGATGGTTTTTGCGCGCCCTTAAGGTCTCGGTCCAGCTCGCGCTGCTTTGTATTTGAGTGCTCATGATGTTTGTCCTGGCGGGCTCCAAACAGCCTACATGCGTAGGCCGTTTCAGGTGGCTCTGTATATTACGAAGAGAGTACGTCTTGTACGGTGTGCTTGTAGGAACGCTCTACCAAATCATTACTGTTCCAGTGACCGAATCTTTCACCCTCGAACGGAAGCACCAGCTTTCTGAGAGCGACCTGATCGCGATCGATGAGCCGATAGGAAGCCCAAAGCTTGCCTCCCATATCCAGAAGCTCCTCAGCTTTTGCGTTCCACTGTTCTTCCAGCACCGTATGCGCTAGGAGCAGGGCGTGTCTTTCAATGGCTTTATGTTCTTTTTGAGCTTCGACTATATATTTATCGACGGTGACGAGCTCCTGCTCCAATGCGCTCATGATCAAGTGCTGTCGACGATTGTGCTCGGTTGCAGTTGCAAGATTTTTCGCAGCCTTTTGTGCGTCTGCACTGGCATTTTTTTCGCCTTCCGTGTCACCCCATACCACGGCTTGGGCATAGGCGGTTGCTGCATCGGTTTCGGCTTCTCGGGCTGATGCCATGTCCTCGTTTGCTTGCCGCCGAATCTGTTCCAAACGGCTACTGAGACTGTTCCGCTTTTCGTTGAGTTCTTGCTCGTCGGCTTTCCAGTTCGCCATCGCTTCGGTGTAACCCGCCATCAAGGTCTCGTGATTGGCGAGATTCTCGCGTCGTGTAATTTGGCTAGTAATAATGCTGGCGTGGTGTTTTCGCGAGTCATAAGGGCGTTTCAGGTCGTTGTATTGTTTCCGGACTTCATATTGACGATGAGCATCCATGACCTCGTCGCCTTCCAATAGCGCTTCCAGCGGGGCCATCTCGGTATACAGTTGCTCGGCTTCACTCAGGTATTTGTCGCGGCTGATCTTGAGCTTTTCAATTTCGTCGAGCAGCAACTGTTTCTTTTCGCAATGGCCGGTTGCTTCGGTGCCGTCCGAAATAGGCTGGGCAAGGTCTGTAATCTCACGGCTTTCCCGCTCGTTGGTCAGTAGTTCGCATTGTTCGGTGTTAGCTTGGAAATCGGTCATCTGTCTTGTTCCATGAAATTTGATTTTGGGTCGGTTGAGCGGCTGGCGAGGCCGGGAGTGAGCCGGCGCTACCTCGATCAGTAGGGATGCCTTCAGGCAGCCCGAGCCTCGCTCTCATCCGTTCCCGGAATCGTCTTTACGATGTAGCAGCGTTGCGGGCCTAGACCGGGCAACCGGACCAAACTCGATGCCTTGCCATCGCTACCAGGTTCCAGCACACCCCGGTGCAGCAGTTCCTTGTTTACGGCGTTGATGTTCATGCCCCGAAATATCTCGGATCGCCATGCCTCGGGCAGCACGTAGTAGGTGTGGGTGGTGTGCATGGTGTCGCCCATGCCGTGCTCCAGGGTTTTGCGAAAGCCCAGGCGGTCAATGGTGCGGGGACCATGCTCATCGATCTTCGCGGCGGCGGTTTCCCAGCGGGTGAAGCGGCTTTCCCCAAAGCGCTCGATGATCTGCCGGAGACGGGCCAAAATCGCATCGCCTTCAAGATTTCCGGCACCGCCACGCTCATTCAGCCATGCGCTCAGGCACACACGTGCCGCTGTGGTCGCGGTGCCGTCGGGCCAGCCGGTGATACCGAGCGCGGTGGCCAGCTCTCCGGCCGCTGCTGCTAGACCAAAGCGTGCAGCGGCTCGGTGTGCCTGCCCACTGGCCGAGGCGGGGAGCGCTTTGGAAACAAAGCCTTCCAAAGTTCGGCGCAGGATGGTTGACCATCCGTGCATCTTGCCAGGCTCGCAAAGGGCCGCCAGGAACGCGGTAAGGGGTGTGCCGTAGTATTTGGCTACCCGAGCCTTGAGCGCGTCAGAGAGGGCCGCTGCGTCGTCGAAGCCACTCAACACGTCGAACATGCCGAGGCCTTTACTGGCGTCCGCCGGTACGGCGAGCATGCGCACTTCCATGCCGGCTTTCAGCTCCTTGTTTGCCTCGGCCATGTGCTGCGCCAACGTCTTCTCGCCCGTCGAGAGAAACAGCAAGCGCCAGTCCTGTACCTGTCGGCCTGCTTGTCCTCGATCATTGGCGCGAGCCTTACCGGTGCCATTGCCCAGCATGTACACCGTTTCGCCGATGATGTGCGGGTCGCACATGCCGATTTCATCCAGCACGAGGAGTTGAGTGGAGTTAGGGGCAGATGTATTTCTCCTGACCCCCGGCATTTCGAATCGATAGCTACTACCGACCACCCAACCGCAGCTATCCAACACCGCCCACACTAGCCACAACCCCAATTCACGCTTACCATTTCTCCAACTCGTATTACCGCGGCTGCTGAACCCGGTACTCACGAGGAAATGACCATGAAAAGAACCCGTAGCTGGAGACGCGCACAGTCCCGCAAACATGGTGGGCGCGAAGCGATTAGTCCGCAGGACTTCAAGCCAGAAAAGAACTGGAAGCTGATCTACACCCGTGCCGATAAGCTGCACCGGGCGCGTCAGCTCGGTATGAGTTATCCCATTTGCACGACTCGCCAACTGTTGGATCAAGAGTGACCAATCTCCTGTTCGTTTGCAGTCGTAACCAATGGCGTAGTCCTACCGGGGAGGCGATCTGGCGTCGGCGTCCTGGTTTCGGGGCTCGTTCGGCGGGCACCAGCCCCAATGCACGCAAGCCTATCGGCCCAGCGGATATCCGTTGGGCCGATGTCATTTTTGTGATGGAGCGCAAGCACGAGCATCGTCTACGGGCAGAGTACGCCCGGCTGCTTGAACATAAGCGGCTGTATGTTCTGGATATTCCCGATGACTATCGCTTCATGGATCCTGAGCTGGTGGACATGCTTGAGCGAGCGGTGACGTCATACCTGTGTATTTGAGCATTTAGGGCAATCTCCATGAGCTGCCCTCTCCTAATGGCTAGGCGAAACGATCAGGCTTACAGGTAACTCGCCTGCAATTTCCGATAACTCCGTTTGCAATGCCGCAGAGTTTTTAACAAGGCCGCGAAGGTCGTAAACGAAGAAAATGATTGCATGGCATTCGGGATGGGCCCGATAGCGTGCGATATCCAGAATCAGCTCGTCGGCTAGCGATCTTGCAGTCATACCATCGCGTGTCATCTTGAGTTCAAGAAAGAGCCCATGTTCAGGCAGGAGGAAGTCTGCACGGGTGGCGCCTGCCGCCATGCTCGGGGACGGCTCTTCAGGTTTTACATTGCCGAACTGCAATCTTAGCAATGCATTGACCAGGAACTGGACGTCGTATTCATCGTCGAGCTGAATTCCCTTTCGGCCGCGTGGGCGGTGTTCCAGATCTTTCGCAAAACGATGAAAACGCAGCAGCATGCGCTCAATGATCTGATCGGCTTGTTCTACGGTTGCGGGTAGCACAGGCGTATCGAGGGAGAAGTGATCTTGTAATATCTGTTCTTCAAGCCTGCGTTGCGCTTTTGGTGGTCCTTGGAAAACTGCGCAGGTTGCTATCCCGATCAGAAGCAATTCGATGGTCAGAAACAAAACCAAATAGCCTATAGCGACTGTAACTTTGTACTGGCCATCAAGCTTGTATTTACTGCCTCCTCCCTGCCTAGGCTCGTCTCGTGGTACCAGTTTCAGGTTAAAAGTGACCATCACCCCGCCAATTCGGTGGACGCCCTGTAAACCATGCAGCGAATCCAGGCCAATCTCTCCCCGGTTATAGAGGTCGAGCAGAGCAAAAATCTCCTGGGTTGCCTGCCGATACTCCTCGCTATTGATCACCTCAAGCACTGCGGGATTGGTAAGTTCCGAGTCCTCAAAGCGAGGGGCTATCCATGAGCAGTATGTGAGTATGGGCATCAACGTCAGTATCGTGAACCCAACCTTGGCGGACATGCGCAAGCGTCGATTCTCCATCACTAGCTCACCCAGAGTGTCGTACTCTTTGCTTCTATCAAACAGTGCAGAGATCCATTTCAGCAAAACGTTCTTCTCCAATATGTTCGGTTGCGTCAGACGCACATTGTGTGGAGGAAGAAACTGACTTTTCCCCCAGCGTCCCACAGGTTCACTGGATATCTTTCAGGTAATCCCTAAGTTTGAGAAGCGGACCCTGAAGCTCCTCCATCGTCTGGGTTGCGCCAAATTCAGTCGCCAACCGCCCCAGTTCCCGCCCCAAAATCGTATTGCTGCCCCCAATTGCCTCCAGTGCCAAGTCCAGGCAGCGCTGCACTTTCGCCTGAATACCTTGAATATTCTCCCTACGCACCAACAACCCAAAAACCTCCCGATCACAACCCCCCATCAACGGATCATCCCGCAGAATCGGGCTGTGACCCTCTGTCTCATAAGCCAGCTTGAGGGAGTAAAGGGCGACCGTTTCCAGCAGCAATTCCATGGGGTGAAATCCTTAGTGACTGGGTGAGGAGGGTGGAGCTGGGTTGATGGGTTATGTCTTGGTAATGGCAACTCGGAGTATCGGTGAGGGTGGTGACTTTTTTGTGAGCGCTTTGCGCTCAAGCGGGAGCAAGCTCCCTCGCCACAGGTTCTTCTCCTGCCACAGGTTTTTCCCTGCTACAGGTTCTTCTCTACCACCGGGGTTCTTCCTTGTTCTCAGGTTCTTCCTCACCATGGGGTTGGCTATGGGGGGACCGCTTCGCGGCCCAGCGGGGATAAATCCCCTCGCCACAAAGGGGGAGTAAATCTCTTCACCACACAGGGGAGCGGGGATAAATCCTCTCACCACAAACGCGGGTGGGGGATTGGTTGGGATCTGCGTTACCCGCGAAAAACCACTTTCCTGCAGACGAAAAAAAAGACCTTGAATTTCAAGGTCTTTCTTTAAGATGGTGCCCCGAGGGAGACTCGAACTCCCACTCCTTTCGAAAACGGATTTTGAATCCGCCGCGTCTACCAATTCCGCCATCAGGGCTCAATGGCGGCGAAGTATAGAGAGGTGCCTACCGTTGGTCAATCACGTTTCATGGTGAATTTTTGATATTTCCGCTAGACTTTCCGGCCCTGCTAGACGAACCCCATCATGCGTGTTGCTGACTTTACCTTCGAACTCCCGGATTCGCTGATCGCTCGCCACCCGCTGGCCGAGCGTCGCGCCAGTCGACTGTTGACCCTGGACGGGGTCAGCGGTGCCATGGCTCACCGTCAATTCACTGATTTGCTTGAGCATTTGCGCCCGGGCGATTTGATGGTGTTCAACAATACCCGCGTCATTCCCGCGCGTTTGTTCGGCCAGAAGGCCTCCGGCGGCAAGCTGGAGATTCTGGTGGAGCGGGTGCTGGACAGTCATCGCGTGCTGGCCCATGTGCGGTCGAGCAAGTCGCCCAAGCCCGGTTCGTCGATCTTGATCGACGGCGGCGGTGAGGCGGTGATGGTGGCGCGGCATGATGCGTTGTTCGAGCTGGAGTTTGCCGAAGAGGTGCTGCCGCTGCTCGACCGTGTCGGCCACATGCCGTTGCCTCCTTATATAGACCGCCCGGACGAAGGTTCGGACCGCGAGCGGTATCAGACCGTGTACGCCGAGCGCCTGGGGGCGGTGGCGGCGCCGACGGCGGGGCTGCATTTCGATCAGCCGTTGCTGGAGGCGATTGCCGCCAAGGGCGTGGAGACGGCGTTCGTGACGCTGCACGTCGGCGCCGGGACGTTCCAGCCGGTGCGCGTGGAGCGCATCGAAGACCATCACATGCACAACGAATGGCTGGAAGTCAGCCAGGAAGTGGTCGATGCCGTGGCGGCCTGTCGCGCGCGCGGCGGTCGGGTGGTGGCGGTGGGGACCACCAGCGTGCGCTCCCTGGAAAGCGCCGCGCGCGATGGCGTGCTCAAGCCGTTCAGTGGCGACACCGATATCTTTATCTACCCGGGCCGGCCGTTCCATGTGGTCGATGCCCTGGTCACCAACTTTCATTTGCCCGAATCCACGCTGTTGATGCTGGTTTCGGCGTTCGCCGGTTATCCCGAAGCCATGGCCGCCTACAAGGCCGCCGTCGAGCATGGATACCGCTTTTTCAGCTACGGTGATGCGATGTTCATCACCCGTAACCCCGCGCCACGCGGACCCGAGGAAACAGTATGAGTCGCACCTGTCGCATGTCCTTCGAGTTGCTCGCCACCGATGGCAAGGCTCGTCGCGGTCGTCTGACCTTCCCCCGCGGTACCGTGGAAACCCCGGCGTTCATGCCGGTGGGCACCTATGGCACGGTCAAGGGCATGCTGCCGCGTGACATCGTCGCCACGGGCGCGGAGATCATCCTCGGCAACACCTTCCACCTGTGGCTGCGCCCGGGCATGGAAGTGATCAAGGCCCACGGCGACCTGCACGATTTCATGCAGTGGAAAGGCCCGATCCTGACCGACTCCGGCGGCTTCCAGGTGTTCAGCCTGGGCGCGATGCGCAAGATCAAGGAGGAGGGCGTGACCTTCGCTTCTCCGGTGGACGGTTCCAAGGTGTTCATGGGGCCGGAAGAGTCGATGCAGGTGCAACGCGACCTGGGCTCGGACATCGTGATGATCTTCGACGAATGCACGCCGTACCCGGCCGATGAAGACGTGGCGCGGGTGTCCATGGAGCTGTCGTTGCGCTGGGCCCAGCGTTCGAAGAACGCCCATGGCGACAACACCGCGGCGCTGTTCGGCATCGTCCAGGGCGGCATGCACCGCGACCTGCGCATGCGCTCGCTCGAAGGCCTGGACAAGATCGGCTTCGACGGCCTGGCGATTGGCGGCCTGTCGGTGGGCGAACCCAAGCACGAGATGATCAAGGTGCTCGATTACCTGCCGGGCGAAATGCCCGCTGACAAACCTCGTTACCTTATGGGCGTTGGCAAACCGGAAGATCTGGTTGAGGGTGTGCGCCGCGGGGTGGACATGTTCGATTGCGTGATGCCAACCCGTAATGCCCGCAATGGGCATCTGTTCATCGACACCGGTGTGCTGAAGATCCGTAACGCGTTTCATCGCCATGATAATTCGCCGCTGGATCCGACCTGCGATTGCTACACCTGCCAGAACTTCTCTCGCGCCTATCTGCATCATTTGGACAAGTGCGGCGAAATGCTCGGCAGTATGCTCAATACCATCCACAATTTGCGCCATTATCAGGTGCTTATGGCTGGTTTGCGCGAGGCTATCCAACAGGGTACATTGGCCGCCTTTGTCGAGGCCTTCTATGCCAAGCGCGGGTTGCCTGTACCGCCTTTGGACTGAGTTTTCCGATCCCTAGATTCAATACTTGCAACTGGAGTGCTAAATGAGCTTTTTTATCTCTAATGCCATGGCTGACGCGGCTGCACCAGCTGCCGGCCCTATGGGCGGTGGTTTCGAGTGGATTTTCCTGGTCGGCTTCCTGGTCATCTTCTACCTGATGATCTGGCGTCCACAGGCCAAGCGCGCCAAAGAGCAGAAGAACCTGCTCAGCAGCCTGGCGAAGGGCGACGAAGTGGTCACCACCGGCGGCATCGCTGGCAAGATCACCAAAGTGGCCGATGACTTCGTGGTACTGGAAGTGTCCGACACTGTTGAAATGAAGTTCCAGAAGGGCGCTATCGCGGCCACGCTGCCAAAAGGCACGCTGAAAGCGATCTAAGTAACAACTTCTATTCAATCGACGGGGCGCGCAAGGCGCCCCGCGTCATAAGCGGGCGGCGTGATGCTGAACAAATACCCTCTGTGGAAATATGTACTGATCCTGGCGGTGCTGGCGGTCGGTCTGATTTATTCCGCTCCCAATCTATACCCGGATGACCCGGCCATTCAGGTCAGTGGCGCAAGCACTGCGCTGCAGGTCACCCAGGCCGATCTGGACCGTGCGAGCGCTGCGCTCAAGGCGTCCAATATCGAGGTCAAGGCTGCGTCCATCGCCGAAAACGGCAAGGGCGGCCTGTTGCGTCTGGTCAAGGCCGAAGACCAACTGCCAGCCAAGGACGTGGTGCGCAAGGCGTTGGGCGACGATTACGTCGTAGCCCTGAACCTGGCCCAGACCACCCCGCAATGGCTGCGCAAGCTTGGCGCGCATCCGATGAAGCTGGGCCTGGACTTGTCCGGTGGTGTGCACTTCCTGCTGGAAGTGGACATGGAAAAAGCCCTCGACGCGCGGATGAAAGTCTATGAAGGCGACGTCAAGAGCTTGCTGCGCAAGGAGCGCCTGCGTTATCGCAGCCTGCCGCAACTCGACGGTGCCATTCAGCTGGGCTTCAGCGATGAAGATACCCGCGAGCAGGCCCGTGCGCTGATCCGCAAGAACTTCAACGATTTCGACGTTGTGCCGGCCGACCTCAATGGTCAGCCAGTGCTGCGTCTGGCGATGACCCCGGCCAAGCTGGCGGAAATCCGCGAATACTCCATCAAGCAGAACTTGACCACGGTGCGTAACCGCGTCAACGAGCTGGGTGTGGCCGAGCCGATCGTGCAGCGCCAGGGCGCCAACCGCATCGTGGTTGAGCTGCCAGGCGTGCAGGACACCGCCGAAGCCAAGCGTATCCTCGGCAAGACCGCCAACCTGGAATTCCGCCTGGCCGCTGAGCCGGGTGCTTCCAAGGCCACTTCCGAGAGCTTCGAGTTCCGCGAGGGCGGTCGTCCGGCGGCGCAGATCGAGCGTGGCTTGATCATCACCGGTGACCAGGTGACCGACGCCCAGGCGGGCTTCGACGAGCAGGGTCGCCCACAGGTGAACATTCGCCTGGACGGCCACGGTGGCGAGCTGATGAGCCGCGCCACGCGCAGCAACGTCGGTCGCAGCATGGCGGTGATCTTCATCGAGCAGAAGCCGACCACCACCTACACCAAGCAAGTGGTCAACGGCGTCGAGAAAGACGTCGCGGTGCAGACCTTCAAGGAAGAGAAGAAGATCATCAGCCTGGCGACCATCCAGTCGCCGCTGGGCAGCCAGTTCCGCATCACCGGCCTCAACGGCCAGGGCGAATCCTCGGAACTGGCCCTGCTGCTGCGTGCCGGTGGTCTGGCCGCGCCAATGTACTTCGCTGAAGAGCGCACCATTGGCCCGAGCCTGGGTGCCGACAACATCACCAAGGGTATCGATGCTTCGCTGTGGGGCATGCTGTTCGTGTCGCTGTTCATCATCGCCATCTACCGCTTCTTCGGCATCATCGCCACCGTCGCGCTGGCGGTGAACATGGTGCTGCTGCTGGCGCTGATGTCGCTGCTGGGGGCCACGCTGACCCTGCCGGGTATCGCCGGTATCGTGTTGACCATGGGTATGGCGGTGGACGCCAACGTGCTGATCTTCTCGCGGATACGTGAAGAAATCGCCGCGGGCATGTCGATCCAGCGGGCAATCAACGAAGGCTTCGGCCGGGCATTCACCGCGATCCTCGACGCCAACCTGACCACGTTGCTGGTCGGCGGGATTCTCTTCGCCATGGGCACCGGCCCGGTCAAGGGCTTCGCAGTGACCATGTCCCTCGGGATCTTTACCTCGATGTTCACGGCCATCATGGTGACCCGCGCAATGGTCAACCTGATCTTTGGCGGTCGTGACTTCAAGAAGTTGTGGATTTAAGGGGCTGCCATGTTACGTACAATCAACTTCATGGGCGTTCGCAACGTTGCGTTCGGCGTCACATTGTTTCTTACCGTACTGGCGTTGTTCAGCTGGGCCACCAAGGGCCTGAACTACGGCCTGGACTTCACCGGCGGTACGCTCATCGAGCTGACCTACGAGCGTCCGGCCGACGTCACCAAGGTGCGTGAGCAACTGGCGACCTCGGGCTACAGCGATGCCATCGTGCAGAGCTTTGGTGCGACCACCGACCTGCTGGTGCGCATGCCGGGTGAAGACCCGCAGCTGGGTCACCAGGTGGCCGAGGCCTTGCAGAAGGCCGGCGGCGACAACCCGGCCCAGGTCAAGCGCGTCGAGTTCGTCGGCCCGCAAGTGGGTGAAGAACTGCGCGACCAGGGCGGCCTCGGCATGCTGATGGCCCTGGGCGGCATCCTCATCTACCTGGCTTTCCGCTTTCAGTGGAAGTTTGCGGTGGGCGCGATTGTCTCGCTGATCCACGACGTGATCGTGACCGTGGGCATCCTGTCGTTCTTCCAGATCACCTTCGATTTGACGGTGCTGGCGGCGGTGTTGGCGATCATCGGTTACTCGCTCAACGACACCATCGTGGTGTTCGACCGGGTGCGTGAGAACTTCCGTGTGCTGCGCAAGGCGTCCTTGATCGAGAACATCAACATCTCGACCACCCAGACCCTGCTGCGGACCATGGCGACGTCGATCTCCACCTTGTTGGCGATTGCTGCGCTGCTGTTCTTTGGTGGCGACAACCTGTTCGGTTTCTCCATCGCGCTGTTCATCGGTGTACTGGCGGGTACTTACTCGTCGATATACATCGCCAACGTGGTGCTGATCTGGCTGAACCTGAGCACCGAGGACCTGATTCCTCCTGCGGCCACCGAAACGGAAGTGGACGACCGCCCGTAAGGCTCCGGTTCCACCCGTCACCGCACAAAAGGCGCGAGTTGAACTCGCGCCTTTTTTTGTGCTCCAAGGCTGGGAGAAGCGCGGATTAATCCGCTTGTGATGGTCAGGAGGTTCAAGTGAACAAATCGATGCTGGTTGGTGCGGTATTGGGTGCTGTCGGTGTAACAGCCGGTGGTGCGGTCGCCACCTACAGCTTGGTAAAAAGTGGCCCTGAGTATGCGCAAGTACTGGCCGTGGAACCGGTCAAGACTCAAATCAAGACCCCGCGTGAAGTGTGCAAGGACGTCACCGTGACTCGGCAGAAGCCGGTCCAGGACCAACACCAAATCGCCGGTACCGTGCTGGGCGCCGTAGCCGGTGGCTTGTTGGGCAACCAGATCGGCGGCGGCAACGGCAAGAAAATCGCCACCGTGGCGGGTGCGGCCGGTGGTGGTTATGCCGGTAACAAGATTCAGGAAGGCATGCAGGAACGCGACACCTACACCACCACCCAGACTCGCTGCAACACGGTCAATGACATCAGCGACAAGGTTGTGGGCTACGACGTTCGCTACATGCTCGACGGCAAAGAAGGCAAGGTCCGCATGGACCGCGACCCGGGCAACCAGATCCCGGTGAGCAAGGAAGGCCAACTGATCCTTGGGCAGAACGAACCGGCTCAGTGATCCAACCGCTATGAAAAAGCACCCTTCGGGGTGCTTTTTTTCGCCCGCATTTTATGCCCCGCCCCGATCCCGCAGGCATCTGCGGCCGGCTCCGATTTCCCGGCCACCCAAAGCTCCTCTGTGGGAGTAAAGCTTGCTCGCGATAGCGGTGGATCAGCCTGCATCCCTATTCAGAGCGCATTCATTGTGGCGAGGGAGCTTGCTCCCGCTGGGC
>NZ_CAKKMI010000088.1:0-24951 GCF_918698105.1 Pseudomonas brassicacearum
GGCAAAAGCGTTTTGCTTACTTTTGCGCTTTTCAAAAGTGAGCCGCCGTCAGGGCGGAACCCTAAGCCGCCGTGACCGCAGCAACGGATATGTACCCAATCCAATCGGTCGAAACTAAAGTTCCACAGCCTTAAGTGAACAGCATTGCTCGCCACAGGGCCTTGTTCCCTGCGCGACAGCGCAGCGTCGAAGACGCGGCGGCCACTCCCTCGCCACAAAAAACCTCCAAAACCATCCGCCACAGATTGATCACCGGTAAACCCTGTGGGAGCTTGCTCGCGATGAGGCCAGCACAGCCAACCTCACTGCAATCTCAATCTCCTACAAACTCAACCGCCCCCGCTCCTCCTCAGTCAGCCGCTGGCGGCTCTGCTCGTCCAAAGGCCCCGCACCCAGTACCTGCACCGGGCTGGCCGGGTCGTAGGCGCGAGGCGCTTCGCGGCTGGCGCCGTCGCGGGACGGGGCCAGTTGCTCGGAGCCGAAACTCACCACCTGCACGGTAAACACCGACGCCTGGTTCTGCCGCGCCGCGTTCTGTTGCTGACGGGCCACGTCTTCGGCCGCTTGCGTCGCCGAAGACGCCGCCGAACTGGCCGAAGTGATGGCCCCGGTGTTCACCGAGGCCGCCAGCGGCACGCCGGTGGATTTGCCCTGGGTCTGGATGTTGGCCGCGTTCACCACGGTCAACGCCGCGATGTTGACGTTGCCCGACACCCTAATCCCCGCCTCGCCCGCATCGATGGTGCCCAGCGGCGCGATCAGGTCGATATCCCCCGGCGCCACTTCGGCAATCGGGTTGAGGGTGGCGATACCCGCCCCCGTGCTCGGCACCGACGGCGACAGCGTCACGTTGCCCCAGGTATCGTACAAACGCTTGGGCGGCGTGTAGACCACGGTGGTCTTCGAACCACGACCGGCGTTGATGTCGCCCTGGGCCGACCAGCCGAGGATCGAGCCACCAAAGGTGGTCATGATCCGGCTCTGCCCCAGCAGGATGCTGTTCTGCGCATACAACTGGATATCGCCCTCGCCCTGGGTGATCACCCCGGCGGTGGACGGCGGCGCGTTGCCCTCGATGCCGAAGGTCTGCCCACCACCCGGGGTCAGCATCTGAATGCTGCCACCAAAATCGGTGTGCACACCCGCCCCGCCGAACATCGTGATGTCGCCCTTGTACGTGATCGCGTTGCCCGCCACATCCTTGCTTGGGAACAACAAATCGATAGCCTCTCGCCCGCGCAGGTAGCTGCCCTGGCGCACGCCGCCCACTTCGTTGTACTCCCGGCCACCGGCCTTGAGCTCGGCAAAGTACACATCCCGGGCAAACACCCGCTGCTGCTCCGCCGGCAACGCCGCGAAGAGGCTGCGGGCCTGCTCGGTGTCGCCACTGAAGCCGAAGCGTTCCTTGAGCCAATCCACCAGTTCCACCTCGTAGGTCTTGGCGACCTTGCCGTCCTGGTTCGCCAGGGGCACACCGGCCAAAGCCTGGTTGGCCGGGTCCAGGTACGCCTTGACGAAGCGTCCGTAATCCGCCCCGTTGAGCCCCGCGCCGGCTTGCAGCACCAGGCTCGCGCCAGGGCGGGAATCCCCTGGCACCACCGCGCCGATACTGGTGATGCTGACCTTGTCGTCCATCAGGATATTGCGCCCGGCGGTGATCTCCAGCAGGCCGGGGCCGGCGACGTTGAAGTTGCTGTAGAGGATGTCGCGCCCGGCTGACACGATGGAGCTGTCGGTGGGGTTGTTGTGGATGAAGAGGTTGCCGGTGGTGGTGTAATTACCCGTGTCGAGGTTCTCATTCAGAGACCCGCCCAGCGGTATGCCGCTGCTGACAATGTCTCGCCCAGCCATCATCCGCACAGGTCCGGCGCCTTCGTATGCGATTCGCCCCGGCCATCTGCCTGTGGAGACTGATGTCATCGACCGTCCGGTGGCGACTGCCAGCAAGTCACCTTCAAGCGCATAGAAGCGAGCAGGATCGACATTAAGGGCCCACTCACTGGAGGCGCTGCTGGTGTCGAAGGCAAGCAGCGGCAATATGTTCGCACCAGGACGTGCGAAATTGCCGTCGGCTGAAAGGTTGCTGGCCTTTATGACGAAACCATCGACGATACCGACAAAGGCTGGCCGTAACGGTGTGGCCAGGGCCGCGGAGGCAGCACCGGAGCGACTGACCGACATGTCGCCACCGTAGATGGAATCGCCGGCCATGAATTGCAACTCACCGTTGATGCCGGGAGCGAGCAGCAGTGCCGGACGATTGTTGCCGTTGTAGCCTGTTCCAGACAATGCTGAGGACTTCCCATAGTAAAGGCTGCCGCTGGCCGCCACAGCTCTCAGGATCGATGGGTAGACCACCGCCAGATCCGTTGCGGTGCTGAAGGTAAAAGGCGTCAAGTTGCCTCCCGACGACCACAAGTCAATCGCAGTATTGGCCGTCCACAGCGTGAACCAACTCACGCCCGATCCATTGGTGTTACCGTCCTTGAAGCGTGAGGCACTCATCATCGGCGCCCGCCCCGGATCGGCGACGTCCATCACCACAAGATCGCCTGAAGTCGTCAGATCGAAGGTAGCATCGCCCGGCATGAGGGTCAGGCCGCCGGTCGCAAACCCTCGTGTGGATTTGAAGGAGTCGTAGGCTCGCGTTTCTCCAGGGGACTGTGCTGCCACAGCATTGCCGTATTGAAGGTCGATTCGACCGATGGCGCCGCTATCGATCTGCGCGTGCCCCCGCAGGTTGATGACCGCGCCGTTGAGATGCCCGTTCGCGAACAGGCTCTCGGGATTCAAAGCACCACCCACACGCAGATTGAGATCACCACCGCCGGTCAATTGCAGGCTGCCATCGGCGCCCACACGTCCGGTGCTGCCTACCGCCAACAGCAGCCCCTGGCTGCGAGGGTTGATGTTTATGTTGAAGTCACCACCGGCGAGCCGGTTCAACACCCCCGCGTCCCCCTTCACCTGTACATCCAGATCACCGCCACCCAAAGTCCCGAATCCGGTGAAAGCGCCCATTTGATCAGCGCCCCCCGGCACCGTCGACGCGGTATAACTACCGAAGTTGATCCACCAGGCGGTCGGCTGGCTGTTCGCTGAATCACCATTGCCCTGGCGCCAAAGCCAATTGCCCACATTGGCCGAGTCCTGGCCCCTGTCGGCGGGATTCGGTCGTCCGCTAGGGTTTGCAGGCGCCGTCAGGTTACCGCTGAGGTCGCCGCCGACCTTGAGCAATAGGTTGCCGCCTGCGTCCGGATACCAGGCGCGATAGAGACTTTCAGTGCCGCCATCGACCAGCTTTTCGTTACTGCCATCCTCGTCGGTGAGCACCTTGCCGTTGGCGCCCAGGGCCTTGGGTTGGTTGTAGGGATCGCCCGGGAACGTCGGTGCCGACGAGGTGCCGGCGGTGTAGATGCCGAACAGCGAATCCATGCGCAGGCTGCCGCCGCTCAGCAGTTCCAGGTCGCCGGTGCCGGTGCGGATAACGCTTGGACGGGTACTGCCAGCAACGAACTCGTAGTCCACGCCGAGGGCCGCACAAAGGTTCGACGCATATTCGCAAAGCGCCTGGACCGAATCGAATCCGAAAAACTGGGCGGCCGACGCATCGATCAGTTCGCCTGCCTTGACGTCAAAACCGGATCCCGCCAGTTCATCCGCCGCAGCTTGCGTCCACTTGTAAGAAGATTGGAGCGCACACATGAATGGAAGGTCGGCACAAAATGCCTCGACCGAGGCGTAACCAAAGGCGCCAATGATTTCCTGGTCGATAGGTGCGCCGAGCTCGACGGTGACCCCAGCATTCAAAAGCTCTGCGACCCCCGCTTCAGTCCAAATAAAAGTGCCTTTGGCCGGCACCGGCGAACCGAACATACCGTAGTGGCTGTCGGCAAAGCGCAAGTCGCCATGCACCGGTTCAGGCTGGACGATCCGGCTGTCCGCCGCCGTCGTATCCGCCCCGGCCACCAACCGCAGCGACCAGGATTGCGAACCCTCGGCGAGCATCGGCGCGACGGCCCACATCCGACCCTGGCTGCCGGCGATTTCCGGACGTAGCTGGATCGACGCGACGCCATCGGGCAACTTCACATCGGTGCCGGACGGGATCAGCGAACCGCGGTTCAACGCCAGGCTGCCTTCGAGCTTGAGGATATTGCTCTGGGCATTGCCCGCGTTTGCCACGTTGGGCAGCGCAAAGCCCTTGGGCCAGGTGAAGCCGCGCAGTGCGGCGGCACTGGTCAACACGCTGCCGGCGCCCAACTGCGAGCCGGCTTCGAGGGTCTGGGCCCGGCTCAGCAAAGTGCCGGCGGCAAACAGCAGGTTGCCGGAGGCGTCGTGCACCGCAGCCGCCAATACCGTGCCGGCCGGCAGCTCCAAGGGTTGCTCCAGGATCGCCGCCACTGGCAACCGGGTGCCGGCCGCCAGGGTCACGTTTTTGATGGGTAAGTCGTAATTGAGCGTGGTTCCCGCCGGGAACGCCGTACCGTCGGCCAGGGTCACGCCGGCACCGGGGACGACGATGTCGCCACCGGTGAAATCGATGCCGGGCAGCAGCACCCAGCCTTTGTCATCCTGGGTGGCGGGCGGCGGAGCAAATCCGTCGTTGATGCTGCCGTAGATGCTCAGGTCGCCACCGGCGCGCAGGGTCAGCGCACCGGCCTCGCCGGAACCGTACACGGCAGTTTTCTGCGTGTGCGGGTTCACACCGGCATAGCGATAACCGGACAAGTCCAGGTCACCCTGCACCACCAGATCACCGTCGGCGCTGGCGCTGACGATCTCGACGCCGGGCCGTAGGTGGAAGGCATCGGCGTAACGGGCGTTGTTCAGACCGGCAAGTTGGCGTTGCATCAAATCGCTGTTGGCCAGCGCCGCGTTGATGAAGGCGATGCTGTCCTGATGTTTGCCATCCAGGTAGGCCTGGTCGATGACCTGATAAGGACGGCCACTGGCCGCCGGATCGCTGCCAAAGGCTGCGTCGTTGTACTGCCACATACCGTTGACCGCGATGGACCTGGCGCCCTGGATATCCAGACCACCGCGTGCATCAATGGCAATGTCGCCCTGAGTCGGATCCGAGCCGGCACGGCGTGCATTGAGTTCCAGCGTGCCACGGGCACGACCGTCGTGCTGCCCGGCAGGCGCCGCAGTGCCATGGCGCAAATCGATGCGAGCACCGTCGGCCAGGGTCAGCACACCGGTGCGGGAAGTCAGATCGACCGTGGCGCGGTTCGGTGAGTCGATGATCTTGCCGTAACTGTCCACGCGAAGCCGGTTACCGTGAGCGTCAAGCACCGCGTTGCTGCCCAGCGTCAGGGACCGCCCGGCCGCGAGCCGGATGCTGCCGACCCGTTCGCCGCTGGCGTCTACCTTGCCATTGACCAACAGGTTTCCATTGTCGACCGACACGCTGATGGTCGAGGCCTTGAGTTCATTGCCGATCACCAGGTCGCCCTGTTTGAGCTGGAAGCCACGGGAACCGAACACCTGCCCGTCGTTCAACCGTTGGTTCAAGGCCGCGAACTGCTCGCTGAGGCTGCCGTTGCCGCCCAGGCGCTGCGCCTGGACTTCCACGCCGCCGGCCAGGTACGGCATGGCGGTGCCGCCGGCGTCATATTCGCCCGTGCTACTGCCGAGAATACGCCCCTGCAAATCAACGATCCCGGCGGCCTCGTCCAGGGCCCCGGCACTGAGCCGGCCAGCCTGATTGTTACGGGCCGAGAGGTCGATGCTTGAACCCTCCGCCTGGCGGATGCTGCCGTTCTGGCTTCGCAGGATCACCTCGCCACCGGCGCTGTAGCGCGTGACATCGTTGAAGGTCAGCGTGCGCCCCGCCACGTCGATCAACGACGCATCCGCCAGGGTCAGGTCATCCGTCGCGCTGAGGGTGAGCTTGCCGCTGGGCAGCACCACTGCGCTGGCGAGGTTGAGGCTCGCTCCCTTGAGAGACAGCTCGCCTCCAAGCCCGGAGACAGCGCCCGACTTGGCAGTCGTGCCCGTTACGTTGACCGCGCCGCCTGCGGTAATACGGTTGACCGATCCGGCTTCACCGGTGAGCAACGGCGTGAGGATATTAAGGTTGCCGCCGCCGTAGGCGTAGCCCGTTTTCGCGTCGTAGGCGCCCTGGCTCTGATACACCGCCAGGCTGCCCTTGTGATTGGCGGTCACACGTTCGCTGGCGCTGAGGTAGACGTTGGCGAACCCCAGCACCAGGCGATCCAGGGTGGTGACCGAGCTGGGCTGGGCGAAGTCACCGTAGCCGAATTCGATGCGCTGGGCCTGGATGTCCAGGCGACCGGCACCGGTGCCGGCCCCGCCGGCAATCACCGAACCCGGCGCGCCAACGGCACCGTTCCAGATCAGGTTGGCGGTGCGAATGGTCGCCACGTCATTGGCGCTGCCGGCGCCATAGATGGCCGGGGTACTGAGCATCAGGTTATTCAGGCGCGACTTGCCGGTTGTCGGGTCATAGGTGTCGAGACTGACGGTGCCGTAGAAATTCAGCGCCTGACTGGCCGACAGTTCGAGGGTTTCCAGGGCCGGAGCACCGTATTCGGTGTCCCCGCGCAGCAGGCGATCGAGCACGGTCTGGCTCAAGGTCAGCCCCGCCGGCAAGACCTGGTGCGTTGCCGCAGCGCTCAAGGCCTGGGCGGTACCAACGTTGATGTTGCTCAGGGCCAGGGTCAGGTGACGAGTGCCGTAACGCACCTGGTCGTCCAACTCCAGGCTGCTGCCGGAGGCAGCAACGATGCTGCCTTCGGAGTGAATCCGGGTCACGCCGCTGCACGGCGTCAGGCTGCATCCGCCGATGTTGACCGTGCCGGTGGTGCCTGATACAGGGGCCAAAACATTGAGCAAGCCATTGGAGGCGGCCAGCAAGCTGTAGTTTTGGAACGTCACATTGAGGTTATAGATAAAACCATCACGGGCATCGTAAGCAGCCTTGCCCCGTCCGATGGTGTTGACGGCGGCGCCTCGTTCCACCAACAGTTCGCCGCCGTCGGCCAGCAGGAATACCTCAGGCGCCGACAGGGTCGCACCTTCCCGCAGCGCGACACTGCGGGACACGCGTTGCGGCGTGATGTAGTTACCACCCTGGCCATAGAGCACTGAAAACTGGCCGCCGATCACTTGGCGTGAAGCATTCAACGCATTAAGACTTTCGGCATTGAGGGTTACACCCTCGAAGCCGGCCGTAGCCCCCCGCCCTTCGGCAACCACCTCCAGCGCGGTACCATTGCTGGCGACCACCGCGACGGTTCCGCCGTATCCCCCAGTCTGAGGCGCGAACTTACCGATGCCGTTGAAGGAGAAAGCCTGATCTGCGGCGCCCTTTGCAAGGTTCAACTTCAACATTTTGGCATCTACTGGCAACAAAGCCCTGGGAACGCCCAAACGCGCGGCGTCGGCCACGGCGAACTGGGCGTAGCTGGTTTCGTTGTATTGCGAGTAGCGACGCAGCACATCGCCCGAGGTCAGGATGACTTGGCTGGACAAACTGTTGCGCTGCCCGGTATTAGCCACCGACAGCACGCCGGCGGTGGTCCAGGAACCGTTGCGCATCTGTTGCGCGCCCGTTGTGACACCTTGCCCCGCCAAGCCATTGACCTCGACTCGGAACGCCCCCGGTAGCAAGGCATAGGTGGACGGCATCAGGGTGTAGGTGCCGGCAACCAGTCCGGGCACACCGGCACCGATGGTGATCTGCTGGCCGACCCTCGGATCGACCGCGCCACCTTCGGGGGCGACCGGCGCGTATTGGCTCTGATTGCCCGGCACGATGGCGTAGACCGGATTGCTGGACAGCCCCGGCAAGGTGAAACCGCCATTGGCGCCGATTTGTACCAGCGGGTTGAAGCGAGCATCGGTGGAGCCGCCTCGACCGGAGATGAAACCTGCGCCGAGCAACTCACCGCCACCGGACAGATCGAGCACCGCGTCTTCTTGCGCCACCACGGATCGACCGCCCAGAATCACCCCGATATTCAAATCGGAGTTGTCGTTGGGCGTCGCTCCCTGTCCCAGCAACACGACCTTCTTGCCAGCGTACTCGTAGCTCTGCCCGTCGACGGTGCCGCCGTAAGGTAGGACGAGGCCCAGGCCACTGACCGAAGTCAGGCTGCCGGGTAGCAGTTGCACTCGGTCAGTGGTGCCGAGGCCATCGTTTATGCCGACTTCAATCAACCCCAACGGTGCCCGCACCACGCCGCCCTGCTCGATCTTTGCGCTGCCCAATTGCAAGCGACCAAATGCCGAATAAGGCACTGCAGGTGTGACCTGGGTAGTACGCTCAATGACCAGGCTGCGCTCAGGGTCATAGACAGGGGCACTGGCACCGGTATACCCCGCCAACACCCGAGCTCCAACCCCGGTCGCCGGATACAGCTGCGCCGCTTGCAACACCATGTCCGAAGGGGTCAGCAATTGGGTGGTAAAGCCCGTAGGCAATCCCTCATTGGAGAGCCCTGCCAGGAATCGCAAATCACCCCGGCTGCGTAGCTGAACCCGATCGAAACCGGCGCGTTCCAGCTCAACGGTACTGTCATCGGCCTGCCTCACCGTGCCTTTGCTACTGAACATCACGCTACCCTGCACATCCAGCAGGTCCGCATTGACGGAAAACACCGCCTTGTTCGCCAATAGCGACACTCCGCCGCCATCGACTATTGGCCGGGTATAGCGGTCAAAACTCGGTCGACTGGCCGTCAGCCCCGTCGCAAATGCCAGCAACACATGGGGGGCATTGAGCTCGACCCGGGTATTGGCTGGCGCGGTTGCGCTCAATGCAAAGCTGCGGGCGTACAGGCTCAGGCTTTGGCCGAGGGACATCGACAGGTCGCCATCGACGCTCATCAGGCCGTTGCTTAACAGGGACAGGCTATCGAAACCACCGGCCTGGACCTGATCGATACCTAGCCGCCCGTGACCATAGACCAGCGAATCCGCCGAGGTTTCAGCCGTATCGCTCAGTGGGCTGGCCTGGGCAGCGCGCGCCAGCACCAGTTCACGCACCTTCAACACCCGATCATTGACCGCACTCTTGAAGTAATAGGGCGTTTCCAGCGCTACCGACAAACTACCGCCAGCGGCCCCTGCTCCACCCGAACGGGCGCTGAACGAACCGTTCAGGTACAGGCCATTGGCCGACGCCAGGGAAATGCTGCCGCCATTGCTCGTCACCGACGTGCGTCCCTGGCCGGGGATATCCAGCACGGCCTGGCTGCCATCCGCTTGCAAACGCGCACCGTCGCGCACCACCACAAACAATTCGGACGCCGAAGTCGATCCTTTCGCGGCATCGATCTGGCCGCCGATGACAATCTGCCCGCCGTCGCGCACCAGGCCGTAGGTCTGACCGCGCATGTCCCGAGCTGTTACGGCCCGGCTCGATACATCGATCAGTGCTTGTTCACCCAGCCAGATGGAACGACCGTGGCCCTGGGCATTGACTTGATCGCGGACCGGATCGCTGACGCTCAACTCGGTGAGACTGACCCGACCGCCCCAGGCGTTGAGGGTACCGTTGGCAGTCAGTTGGCCGATGCTGCGCACATCGATGCCCTGACCCGGATCGACGCTGATCACGCTGCCCTTGCCCAGGTTCAACACCGTGCTGGCCATGTCGGCGGCGCTGGCGTTCGCGGTGCCGGCAGTGAGGCTCAGACTCGCGCCGCGACGTTGGGTCAGGACACCTTTGAT
This sequence comes from Pseudomonas brassicacearum, assembly GCF_918698105.1. Classification (GTDB taxonomy): domain Bacteria; phylum Pseudomonadota; class Gammaproteobacteria; order Pseudomonadales; family Pseudomonadaceae; genus Aquipseudomonas; species Aquipseudomonas brassicacearum_F. The sequence continues at coordinate 9,703 of NZ_CAKKMI010000088.1, forward strand.
TGCATCTTCTTGGTACAGCGCCGGCGTCCAGCGTTGCAAGGCATCGGCCGGCTCTGCATCGCTGCCGGTGCTCAACGCCTGCTCGTCAAAACGGTACACCGGCATCGTCACATCGACTTGGGTCCCGTCGGCCACGGTCAGACCTTCGTTACCGGTGATGTCATAGGCCGAGAAGCCTTTGTCGAAGAAGTCACCGCTCAGTTGCACGGTGCCCGGTTCAAGCGGCGAGCCGCTGTTGCCGATCAGCACTTTATTGGCCGCCAGCTTCAAGGTCCCGCCACCGCTCACTCCGGTACCGCGCAGTTCACCGTCAAGGTTCAAGGCGCCGTTACCAGACGACGCGCCGGTACTGGTGGTCAGGGTCAGGTCACCGCCCTTGCCACCGCGGGTCTTGCCATCGGCCATGACGGCGGCGCCGGAGCTGACGTCGATCAGGCTGCCCTGGCGCACAGTGATGTCGCCGCTGCTACGTACAGACACGCTGCCACCGTTGATGAACGGCAGGCCCCGGCGATCGTTGCCGTCGAGCAGCAAATTGCTCCACCGGCCAGCGGTGTTCAACGTCACGCCCTCGCCCAACGTGACCACAGCACGCAAACCTGTGGTGGGCGAAAGCACGACATCTCCCATCTGGAAATTATCGGTTCTGACCTGTTTAAGCACGTTACCCAAGGCAATGCGACCGCTGTGGGCCGTCAGGTCGGCGTTCACTTCCACTTGCGGCGCGTAAAACGTGATATCACCGCCATCGGCCACTTTGAGCGTGCCATCGACTTTGATGCCGTCTGCCGCCGCCACCTTGACCGCGCCGAGCTGGAAGCCATTGAGCAGTTCGTTATCCAGCACCAGCTTGCCTTGCCGATCGGTGTCGACCACCGAGGTCAGGTCCAGGCCTGCGGCAATTTTCTCGGTCACCTTGCCGACGGTGACCCGATCGAAGGTAGGGTTCAAACCACTGTTGATCACGCCTGCAGTCTTGTCATAGATCGGCGTGTAACTGCCTACCCACAATTGAGCGCGCCGGGCCACGGCGTTTTGTGATTGCTGGTAACCGTCGAGGTTGAGGTTCGGCGCCTGGGTCTGGCGTTCGCCCTGGTAGACCTCGCCGACGATCTGGCCTTCCAGCACCGCGTTGCGGGTCGACACCACCAGCTTGCCGGCATCGCGGCCAACGGTGTACCCGGCCTCAAAACGCTCGCGCGGGGCGATCAGTGGGTTGTAGTAGTAATCGGTCTGGCCCCAGCGTTGGCTGTGGTCTTCGTAGCCCTTGTAGATGCCGGTGTAGAGAATGTCCCCCGGCGCCTTGGACAATTCATACAAGCGCCCATTAGGGCCCTTGAGCCAGGACTGACGCAGGTACCCGCTCTGCACATCCAGGGTACCGCCGGACAGGTTCAGTTGCGCTGCCTGCTGGGTCACCACGTCGTTGCCGGTGAACGTCAGGGTGCCGCCTTGAGCAGCCCATTCACCGGCGCTGTGGCCTCGGGTCCCCAAATAGCCGCCGACTTCCAACAGCCCACCCGCCGTGTACCAACGGTCGGTGGCGTAGCCGTTGGTGCCCGCCGGCACGTAGATCAAGTCACGCACGTCCACCCACACATCATTGTTGGTCAGCTTGCCGCCCTCGCGGTTCACCGGTGCGTCGCGCTGTTCGTTGCCCTGCACGTTGACCTTGATGGAGTTCGACTCCATTGCCACCTTGACGCCGATGGCGCCGGACACGTCGATCACCGCGCCATCGCGCACCAGGCTGCGACCGGCGGCGCTGACCGCGACCTGGCCGCCGGTGGCCAGGGTGATGGAGCCATTCTGGAAGTCGACGCTGCCGCCACTGACGATCTCGACTCGGGACTGGTCGGTGCGATCGACCACGCTGCTGAGGTTGTTGAACTGACCGCTGATCAGGTTGTTCGGCGTGCCATCCAGGCCGGCCGGTCCGGCATTGCGCTGGCTGTCCAGGGCACTGCCGCCTGCGGCATCGAGCAGCACCGCTGTGGCACTGCCCTGCCCCAGGGTCACGCTACCGCTGCTGTCGCTGAAGGCGTTGAGCAGGTGCACGGTGCCACGGGTGTCCACCGAACTGCTCGCCACCGCCACGCCGTTCTGCTGCACCTTGTGCCCGGTGAGGGTGATGTCGCCGGTGCTGGCCTGGATCAGGCCGCTGTTGATCACCGTGCCGGCGCCGCTGCCGGGTTTGAGGGACGTCGCGACCTCGTTGCCACGGGTGGTGGAACGCAGGTTACCGCTGGTGCCCTGGCCGCGACGGATATAAAAACTGTCGCCCGCCGCCAGGGTGGTCTGGCCCTTGGCGGTGATGATGAAGCCCGCGTTTTCCACTTCGCTACCCAGCAGCAACGCATAGCCGCCCCCGGCCGTGGAGGTGGTGGCACGGTGGGTTTCGATCAGCGCGCCCTGTTGCACTTGGACCTTGCCCGCCGCATCGGTGAAGGTCGGTTGGGTGCCGGTGGCATCGACATACAAGCCGCGCTTGCTGAATTGCTCATCGCTGATATTCGCCGCCACCGCCGCCAGGTTGCGCACGTTGACCTGGCTGCTGCCGCTGAAAATGATGCCATTGCGGTTGACCAGCATCACCGTGCCGTTGCCCTTGATCTGGCCCTGGATCTGGCTCGGTCGCGCCTGCGGGTCGTTGACCCGGTTGAGCACCGCCCAGTCCGATTGCTGCTGGAAATCCACCGTGGTGTTGCGCCCGACGTTGAAGGTTTCCCAGTTGAGAATCGCCTTGTCGGCCGTCTGCTCGATCTTCACCGTGGTCTTGCCACCGGCCTGGGTCTGCTGCGGTCCCTTGGCGTTGAGCCAGCCCTGGGTCAGGCTGTTATCGACCTTGAGCCCGCCCTCGCCCAAACCGTCGGGCACCACTTGAATCTGGCCGAGCGCAGCTTGCCTACCCGCAGCCTGGGCCGCCTGCTGGGCGGCGATGGCGGCCACGGTGTTGTTGAGGTTGGTCAGCGAACGCTGCAACTGCGCATTGGCCCGTTGCTGCTGCGCCAGGGGCGGCGGCATGCCTGGCTGCGCCGTCGTGGGCCGCCCCGCGCCACCGGCCTGGGACGCGCCCTTGGCGGCAAACCAGGCCGAACTGAACGCCGTCGCCGCGTGGGCATTGCCGGCCACCATCAGCAGCGCAACGGCCTGGGCCAGCGGCTTGAGCCGCAACATCGACAACTCGCCATCGCGACGTGGAGCATTCAGGTTCGTCTGGGGTTTGCTGCGCAGCATCCTACTCATCCTTTCGGGTTCGCTCTAAGGGGTCGCAACGCAGTGCTGTCAGGCTGCCAGCGTTGGTTATAGGGGATAGGCGGTTACAGCCGCTCGGGACCGAACGGATGTCATGAAAATTTCATGTGGCTGTGTTTGTACGGGTATGACGCAAAAAGTCAGCAACGGCTTTCACCGTTGCTGACCGGGGTACTGCGGGTCGTTCAAGCGTGGGCTTACAACGGACGACCGATGGCGTTGCAGACGCTGGTGTTGCCAACGCTCAGACCGCTGGAAGCCGTGACGAAGGAATCACGAATGGCGGTTTTCCAGGCCGAAGGCAGCGGCACGAAACGGTTGGCGGTGATGGCCGAGTCGTTGTTGGTCAACGAACCGTAGTGGCGGCTGAAGAAGTTGCGAACCTGAGTGGTCTGGGTCGCATCGGCGTAGCACTGGCTGAAGATCACGTTGGTGAAGCCCAGGATTGGGTAGCCGGTGGTTGGGTAGAGGCGCAAGCTAGGGTCAGCCGGAATTGTGTCATCAATCACTTTTTGGGAAGTGAAAATAGGCACCCAGGCGTTTGGTTTTGACCGGTCGCCAACAGCAGGAACCGTAACGGCATTGATAGCTGCCGACACGTTGGCTGGTGCAGGGGAAAGACCGCCAACACGAGCGACCTTGGTGGCGTCGTCCAGACCGGCCAGGGTAGTAGCGGCGTAATCCGGGCTCATGTAGGTGATACGACCCTGCGCAGCGTTCAGTGCAGTCATCACGTTAGCACTGCCGGAGGCGGAAACCGCACCCGCTGGCAAGCCACCGCTGTAGCTGGAGGCGAAGGTGGTGGTGACAGAGAAGGTGCCGGTTTCAGCGCACTTGGCGTTCAAGAAACGGGTGAACAGCTCGGTGGTGCCGCTGCTTTCCGAACGGTAAACCACGGTGATCGGGCCGGTACGGCCCGAACCGGTGATCTGGCTCCAGTCGGTCAGACGGCCGGAGAACACACCGCACAGTTGGTTGACGCTCAGGTCGACGTTGGCGGTGCCGGTCTTGTTGAAAGGAATAGCAACCGAAGTGGCGACCGAAGGCACCTGGATCAATGGACCCCAGGCGGCACCGTGGGCACTGACGTAGGTGCTCAGTTCAGTGGCGCTGAGCTTGGAGTCGCTACCAGCCCAGTGCACTTTCTTGCCGCTGGTGTCGCCAGGCACCAACTTGGTGTAGTCGTTGGTCAGGAAAGCCGACTTGCCAGCACCGCTGCCCACGCCGATGTAGGGGGCAAAACCGGCAGTCAGTACGCCGGAAGTCTGGTACAGCGGCTGAGGCAAGGTAGCGCCACCACCGTTGACATCAGCCATGGCGGCCTGAGCGGCGCAGAGGCCGGCGAGGGTCAGGGATACCGCGAGAACGTTGCGCTTAAACATGAAGAATCTCCTTTCATCGTGTTCGTACGTAGGTTGGGTGACGCGTGCTTGCCGTCATGGCGCTCGGTCCTGTGCCGATGGCGATGGGGTGAGGCCATGGGTTAGAAATTCGCAGCTTCCGGTGACAGATAAAGGAAAAAACCTCGGGAGCTGAGGGCTGTTTTTCGAGTTTTTTCCTCGGGTGTTCGAGGGCTCTGCGCCGTGGGTTCAGGCGGATATTCCAGGGGGATGGCGAGGGCTGGCCGTGGAGGTGGCGGCGCACGGTTGCCGGGCGGCGGAAGATTACAGAACGAGGAACCCGAGTTTGGCGCGGTCAAGGCTCGGGAGATGTCCGCAGCGCCGGAAAAACTTCTGACCGGTCGCCACAAGATCAATGTTCGCCACGGGTTGCGTGTGCTTACTGAACCAACTGATTGATCTCGATAATCGGCAACAACACCGCCATGACGATCACCAGCACTACGCCGCCCATGACCACGATCATCAACGGCTCCAGCAGCGCAGTCATGCCCATCGCCCGGCGTTCGATGTCTCGGGACAGGGTTTGCGCGGCGCGTTCGAGCATCGGCGGCAGGCAGCCGGTTTTCTCGCCGCTGGCGATCAGGTGGATCAGCACCGGCGGGAAGACTTTTTCCACCCGCAGCGCCGCCGCCAGGTTGACCCCTTCGCGGACCTTGGCCGTGGCCTCGCTGACGCTCTGGCTCAGGCGGTCGTTGGACAGCGTCTGGCGTGCGGCTTCGAGGGCTCGCAGCAACGGCACCCCGGCTCCGCCGAGAATCGCCAGGGTCGAGGCAAACCGCGCGGTGTTGAGGCCCAGTACGAAGCGCCCGATCAGCGGCAAGCGCAACACCCGCGCGTGCCAGTTCAACCGCGCCGCCGGTTTGCGCAAGTACAGGCGCCAACTCCAGAAGCCACCGGCCAGCACGCCGAAACACAGCCAGCCCCAGGCACGAATGAAATCACTGGCGGTGAGCATCGCCACGGTCAGCGCGGGCAGGTCTTGCCGGGCCTGGGAAAATGCACTGACCACCTGCGGCACCACGTAGCTGAGGAGGAAAATCACGATGGCGACCGACACCAGCCCCACCACCCCGGGGTAGATGAACGCCGTGAGGATCTTGCCCCGCAGGTTGTTGCGCTCCTCGATGTAGTCCGCCAAGCGCTCCATGACCTGGGCCAGGTCGCCGGACTCTTCACCGGCGGCGATCAGCGCCCGATAGATCTCTGGAAAATCCCGAGGCCGTGCCGCCAGCGCTTCGGCCAGGCGCATGCCGCTGCGTACATCGGCGCGCACCGCGCTCAGGGTCTGGGCGATGTGCTTGCGCTCGGCCTGTTCCACCGTGGCGCTCAACGCCGCTTCCAGCGGCAGGCTTGCGCCCAGCAGGCTCGCCAGTTGCCGGGTAGCCCAGGCCAGGTCGTTGTCCGAGAGCTTGGCGCTGAACAGTCCACCGCCATTGGCTGGCGCCGTGTTGCGCTCGACCTGCACCTGCAATGCCGTCAGCCCGCGACTGCGCAACAGGTTGAAGGCCGCGCCCTGGCTGTCGGCTTCCAAGTGTCCGGATTCGATCTTGCCCTGGGCGTCGGCGGCCTCGAAACGGTAGCGATTCATCAGGCGTCCCGTGTTACGCGCAAGATTTCTTCAGGGGCCGTGGTGCCACTGCGCACCCAGCGCTCGCCGTCCTCGCGCATGCTGAACATCCCCGCTCGGCGAGCGGCGGCGCGCAGTGCCTGCTCCCCTGCCCCCTGGTGGATCAGCGTGCGGATGTCATCGTCGATGCAGAACAATTCATGGATGCCGGTGCGGCCGCTGTAGCCGGTCTGGTTACAGGTCGGGCACCCCACCGGTCGCCAGGTGCCGGGCGTGGCCGGATCCGGCTGTTTGCACTGTGGGCAGAGCCTGCGCACCAGTCGTTGGGCCAGCACGCCGAGCATCGACGAGGCCAGCAGGAACGGCTCGACGCCCATGTCGATCAAGCGGTTGACGGCCGACACCGCATCGTTGGTGTGCAGCGTCGCCAGCACCAAGTGACCGGTTAGGGACGCCTGCACGGCGATTTGCGCAGTCTCCAGGTCGCGGATTTCGCCGATCATGATGATGTCCGGGTCTTGGCGCAGGATCGCCCGCAACGCCAGGGCGAAGGTCATGTCGATCTTGGCATTGACCTGGATCTGGCTGATGCCCGGCAGGTCGTATTCCACCGGGTCTTCCACCGTGAGGATGTTGTGGACGCTGGCGTCCAGCCGGGCCAGGGCGGCGTAGAGGCTGGTGGTCTTGCCGCTGCCGGTGGGGCCGGTGACCAAGACGATGCCGTGGGGCTGGCGGATCAGGTGATCGAGCTTGCCCAGCACGTCCGGGTCCATGCCCAGGGTTTCCAGTTGCAGGCGCCCGGCTTGCTTGTCCAGCAACCGCATCACCACCCGTTCGCCGTGGCCGGTGGGCACCGTCGAGACGCGAATATCGATCGGTCGCCCGGCCACGCGCAGGGCGATGCGGCCGTCCTGGGGCAGGCGTTTTTCGGCGATGTCGAGCTGGGCCATGATCTTGATCCGCGACACCAGCGCGCCGTGGAGGGCCTTGCGCGGCGAAACCACATCGCGCAGGGTGCCGTCGACGCGGTAGCGCACCACCGAATGGCTCTCGTAGGGTTCGATGTGGATGTCGCTGGCCTCGTCCCGTGCGGCCTGGGTCAGCAAGGCGTTGATCATGCGAATCACCGGCGCGCCGTCCTGGGTGTCCAGCAGGTCGGTGATCTCGGGGATGTCCTGCATCAACCGGTCGAGGTCCACTTCGTTTTCCGCCGCCCCCACCACTGCGGCGGCGCTGCCGGTGTCGGCGTAGGCACTGTTGAGCAGCCCATCGAGCTCCTCGTCGCGCACCCGCTCCAGCCGCACCTCGCCAAACTGGCGACGCACTTCACTGATGGACCAGCCCGGCGTGGACGGGCACACCATCAGCACCGCGCCCTCTTCGGATTGGCGCAACACCAGGCGCTGGGCCTTGGCCCAGGCGTATGGGAGGGTGCTCATGTTGCTCCCCCAGGCCCAAGACACACACACGCCCCCTGTGGGAGCGAGCCTGCTCGCGATAGCGGTGGATCAGCTTGCATGGATGTCGATCGGGTCGCCGTCATCGCGAGCAGGCTCGCTCCCACAGGATGGATGTTCATCAACGAGTACCTCCTTCAATCGGCACCGCCTTGATCACCGCCCTGGGCGTTTGCAGGCTCACCGGCGCAGCCCCGGGAATCGCTCGGGCCGAGGCCGGCAGTTGCGGGGCTTGCATGTCCGGCAGTGCCCAGCTGCGTTCCGGTTGCAGCAGGCCTTGGGCGCGGCGCATGAAGTCGTAGCGGTTGAGGGTGATGCCGCGGCCCGCCGCCGTGTCGCGGATGATGTAGGGCCGCAGGAACACCATCAGGTTGGTCTTGGTGATCTGCCGCCGCTCGTTGCGAAACAGCGCTCCAATCCCCGGGATCGTCGACAACCACGGCACCGCGTCATTGCTCTGGCTGTAGCCATCCTGCAACAGCCCGCCAAGGACCATGATCTGTCCGTCGTCGAGCAGGATGCTGGTGTCGATGGCGCGTTTGTTGGTGACGATACCCGTGGTGCTCGAGGCGCGATTATCGACGCTGCTGACCTCCTGATAGATATCGAGCTTGACCGTCCCGCCTTCGGAAATCTGCGGCCGGACATTGAGCTTCAAACCCACCTCCTCGCGGGTCACGGTCTGGAACGGGTTGTTGCTGGTGCCGCCTCCGCCGGTGACGTAGCTACCGCTGACGAAGGGAATGGTCTGGCCGACAAAAATGCTTGCTGCTTCGTTGTCCAGGGTCAGCAGGTTCGGTGTCGACAACACATTAGTGCCACCCTTGCTCTTCAAGGCCCGGGCCAGGACCTTGAGGTCGAGAATCTTGCCGATCCCGGGAATGTCCACGGTGCCGTTGACCAAGCCAAGGTTCAGGCCCTGGGGCAAGACATCGATGCTGGTCTTGCCGTTGAGGTTGAGCCCCGTGCCGCCGAGATTGACCCCGCCGATCACGCCGCTGCCACCGAGGTTGCCGGTCTGCCATTGCACGCCGAATTCGCTGGCGTCGTCCTCGCCGACCTCGACGATCAGGCTCTCGATCACCACTTGGGCACGCCGCTGGTCCAGTAGATCGATGACTTCCCGCAGGTTGCGGTACAGCGGGTCCGGCGCGGAGATCAGCAAGGTGTTGGTGGTAGCGTCGGCCTGGATGGTCACGCCGCCGGCGCTGAAGGCAGTGCCCTGTTCATTTTTCGTCGAAGCGGAGGTCGTGCCATTGCTGCCTTGGGCGTAGCCGTTACCACTGGTCGACGCACTGCCGCTGGTGGTGCTGCTGGTGCCATCGCCACTGCTGCCCTGCCCGCTCTGGCCATTGGTGCTGGCGCCCATGCCGCTGAGCACCGAACGCGAGTTGTCGCTGCCCTCGCCTTCGCTTTCCCCGGTGAGCAAGCCGCGCAGGGCCTGGGCCAGTTTGCCGGCCTGGGCGTTGCGCAGGTACACCACGTGCAGGTTGCTCGGGTTGTTCTGGGCGTTGTCGAGCTTGTAGATCAGGTTGCGCGCCAGCTCCGTGCGCTCGGGGCTGCCGGCGCGAATGATGATGGAGTTGGAGCGCGGGTCGCCGATCACATTGATCTTCTGGGTCTGGTCGCCACCCTGGGTTTCCAGCAGGTCAGAGACCATTTGCGCGATGTCGACGGCGATGCCGTTGTGGACCGGCACCACGTCGGTGTCGATGGCGCTGGGGGTGTCGATGCCTTCGATGAGTTGCGCCACCCGCGACAGGTTCTCGGCGTAATCGGTGACGACAATGGTGTTGTTGCCCGGGTAGGCATTGATCGGGTTGTTCGGCGACACGATCGGGCGCAACACCGGGATCAGGTTCACCGCATTCTCATATTGCAGGCGGAAGGTGCGCGTCAGCATGCCGTTGCCGGCCGGTTTGTCGGCGCTGTAGATCGGCCCACCCAGCAACTTGGCGTCGGCCTCCGGCACCACCTGGGCCACGCCGCCGACATCGACCACGCTGAAGCCCTGCATGCGCAGCGCGGCCAGCAGCATGTCGTAGGCCTGGTGAGCCGGGACCTGGCCTTCGGACACCAGCGTCAGGTTGCCCTTGACCCGCGGGTCCACCAGGAACTGTTGGCCGGTGGAACGGGACAAGGCCCGCACCACCGCCTGGATATCGGCCTCGACGAAATTCAGCGTCACCGGTTGATCCCCCAGGGGCGTGCGCGCCGGCGCAGTGCTACGCGGCTCTCGGGCACGGGCGGTGAGATCAACCTGATGCCGCACCGCAGGCTTGCGCTCACGCAGGTCCTGGGCCCGCTGGCGATCGAGCAATGCATCGCCGCTGCGCTGGGTACTCCCCAACGGAATGCCCAGTTCGCTGTCCACCAGCAACGGTGGCTGCGACGCGGGCGGCGTGTTGTTGCACGCACTCAACGCAAGCAACAACAGCGGTGCAGCCTTGCGCCAATGACGTGGGTATCTGGCCCCTTTCATGAAGCTTCCTTAGCGCCTTGCGCCTGATCCATGCGTACGGTTCCGGACAGTGTGCCGGCGGTGTTGTCGGTGTCGTGGTGGTCGGGATTGGCAAGGGCGGTGCGCTGCAAACGGGCCTCGATCACTTCCAGGGAAAATTGTCGTGGGTTGCCCAATAGCCAGCTGATCACCGCCTCCGCCGGAGCCTGCTCGAACGTGAGCTGCCAGGCGTTGGGACGCTCGGCGTCGGGCGCTTGCAATTGGTAATGCTGGCTCAAGCCGCTGGCGTCCAGGCTCTGGCGCAAGGCGGCTTCGAGGGGCTGGTCTTGGGCAGGCCCCGCGACGTCACGCAACAGCACTTGGAGGGCTTCGGTCTGTGAGCGCAGCTTCGGGGTTTCGGCTTGCCAGTAGGCGATGGTCTTGAGCGGCGGCTGGATCAGCGCAAGCCAGACCAGACAGCCGCCCAACACCAGCGCGCCCAGGGCCACGGCGGCTTGTTCGCGTACCGCCAGCCCCCGCCAGAACGTGTGTAAACGCGTGCGAAAGGCTTGCCAGCGTCCCCATGCCTGGGCCAGGGATTGTTTATTCATCGTCGGCGTCCGGGGTTTCGTCGGGGCTGTCCTGGTTGCCCTGGCCGGCCGGGGCCACACGCAGGGTCCAGCCCTGATCGATGGCGGCGACGTCGATGCCGGCCTGGGCCAGGGGGATTTTCCAATCGTCTGCAGTGGCGGGTTTCTGTGCCTCGGCCACGACATCCAGGCGCAACTCACCGCTCTCGAATACCAGCGCCTGGACATTGCCGCCCATGAACGGCATGGCACTGCCCGCCTGCTGCACCAGGCTGGCAAAGCGTTGGGCCGGGTCGGTCGCCGCACCGCTCTGGCGTGCAGCGATTTGCTGGCGTGCCTGTTGCAGCGGGTTGAGGATCACCGGCAACTCGGGAAACGCCTGCTTCACCCGCTGGCTCATCTGCGCCTTGAGCCGTTGGCCCTGGGCCGCTTCGCGGGCGGCATAGAGGTTCAGCCCGACCACCCACACCGCCAGCGCTGTCGCACAGATCGCTGCCGCCCGGCCCCAACCACCGCGCTCGACGGCGTTGCGCGAAAGGCCGGCATGCAAGCCCCAGCCCGGCGCTGGGCCAGTCCAGCGTTGGCTTTCAGCCAAGGTATTGATCGAAGGTTGCGGCGCAGCCTCGCCGACCCAGTGCAGCCCCGCCCCCGTTTCCAGCAGCCACTCGTCCAGCGCCTCCTCCTGCAACGGTTGCACCACGGCGTGCTGCAAGCCATGGCGCACCAGCAGATGGTCGTCTTCGATGCAGGCCACCGGCCCCGACAGCACCGGCAAGGCGTAGGCCGCCGGATAGAGGCCGCGCAGCTTCATACCGGCCTGGTGTACAAGCCGCCCCAGATTGGCGAGGGATTCACGGTCCAGCCAGGCGATCTGCACCTGCCCGTCAATGTCACGCGGGCTGTGGGCCACCTGCATGTGTTCGCGGGCTCCGAGCATCAGGGCCTGGGCCGCGCATGTCACCGCGGCAGTGATCTTGGCCGCCGGTAATAGTGGCAACTCCAGGCGGGTCAACAGGCTGTCGCGGGGATGAAGGAAACACTCCACCGAAATATTTTTACCGCCTTGGCCCAATGCCCGCAGGCTGCTGCGGCCTTGCTCGCGAACCTGGCCCTGGCGATCCAGCCAGGCAAACGCCACCCCGCTGTCGAGGTCCAGGCTGCCCAGCGGCGCCAGGGCAATGCGCAAGCGCGTCATACACCCACCCTTGACCAGATCACCAGGGGCAAGCGGTCCTCGGTGCGTTGCAGCAATGCCTCCAGTTCCACCCGCCGCTGACCGCTGCGTGCCTGGCCTCGCAGACGGAACCAGTCGCTGGTGATGCCAACCTTGACGCTGGCGGTGTCCAGCTCCGGCATGCGCAGGCGATTGACGAAATCCCCACGATTGATAAACCAGTGGCCGCCGTCGCGCTCCCTGACCAGTGCCTCGGCCCGTTGCAACGACAGCCCCGGCACGTAGGCGGCCAGCACCGGCGCACTGGCGGTGTTGCCATTGAGCCAGGTGTTGGTCGGCAGGACCGTCACGTACGGCGCCAGTGTGTCCAGCAACCGCGGGGTGACGCCCTTGACGCTGCGCAGGTCTTGCAAGGTGCGCAGCATCGGGCGCGTCGGGGCCAGTGGCGTGTTATCGGCTTGCGGCGAGGTTTCGCGGCCGCTGTTGAAGGTATTGGCCTTCGGCGCCTGGTCCGCCCGCTGCGGATTCAACAGGCGCGGATACGCCTCGACGACCCTTTCGACGATGCGCGTACGGACCGTCGCGGCCACGCCCAGCTGCTGGCACAGGCGTTCGAAGGCGCGCACTTGTTCCTCGTCCACGCGCTCATTGGCGACGAGGTTGCGCAGGTTGAACTTGCCTTGTTCATCTTCCAGCTGGCCTTCGAACGGCGTGTCGATCTGGCCCGAGCCCGGCATCACGATAGGTTTCGCCCAAGGTTGGCCAAAGCGCGTCAGCGGATCGCGCTGGCGGGCGTCCCAGAGCAACTGGCGACTCAGTTGCAAACCGCCCTGCAACCGCGCCGTACCCTGGACACGCAACTGCTCGGCCTCCAGGCTGCGGGTGAACAGGGTCTGGCGGGTCAGCATGCCGCCGGCGATCACCGCCACCACGGCGGCAATCAGCAAGGCGCTGATGACCGCCATGCCGCGCTGCTTCGCCGCGAGGGGCGAATCCGTCTGCATCACGGCCCTTACAACTGCCAGGAGCCAATGTCGGCATTCACGCCGTCGCCGTCAGGCTGGCCGTCGGCACCGAGGGAAAAGATATCGACTTCGCCGTTGGCCCCGGGGTTGAGGTAGTTGTAGGGACGTCCCCACGGATCATTGGGCAGGCGCTCCAGATAAGAACGCCAGGTGCTGTTTTTCGCATCGGCCGGCTTCTCCACCAGCACCTTGAGGCCCTGGTTCATGCTCGGGTAACTGCCGTGGTCCAGGCGATACAACTTCAGGGCTTGCATCAGGCCGCCAATGTCCTGTTTCGCCGCCGTTGCCCGCGCCTGGTCGGGGCGGTCGAGCACCTTGGGCACCACCATCGCCGCCAGGATGCCGAGGATCACCACCACGACCATGATTTCGATCAGGGTGAAACCCCGCTGCCCGCGAGGGCCTTGGGAACGGGCGTTGTAACGGGCGATCTGCATCTCGACGGTCCTTCGCTGGATTCGATTCGAGGCGCAGTGTTGCAAGAAAATATGTCAGTGATATTGAAATTGCTCAGGAGCTTGCGTCGTCAATTGGTCATGAACGGCGGCTAGCCTTGAAGGCTGCCCTCGCCCCCGAGCCCGCGCCATGTCACGTCCCGCTCCGCAAGCCGGCTTTACCCTGATCGAAGTGCTGGTGGCCCTGGCGATCATCGCCGTGGCCATGTCGGCCGCCGTGCGCGTGGCCGCGGTGATGACCCAGAGCAACGGCCTGCTGCGCGACAAATCCATCGCCCTGCTGGCCGCCCGCAGCCAGCTCGCGCAGTTGCGTCTGGAAGGCCGTCTTGCCCAGGGCTCGAAAGTGTTCGAGTGCGACCAGGGGCGATTGCTGTTGCGTTGCGAACAGAACCTGCGCCCGGCGGAAAACGGCCGGCTGCTGCGGGTTGAACTGAGCGTGTCGGACCGCAGCCGCGAAGCACCGCCGTTGGCTCGGTTGGAGACGTTGGTCAGCCGAGAGAAATAAAGGCAGACACACCCCCCCTGTGGCGAGGGAGCTTGCTCCCGCTGGGTCGCGAAGCGGCCCCAAAATCTTGCGGTTGCTGCGCAACCGAGCGGGAGCAAGCTCCCTCGCCACAGAGGTTCAGCGCTGATTTTCGGGGCGTGTCAGGGACGGCAAACTCACCGAATCCGGCAAGCGAGCCAGGGCCAGTCGGGTCTGCTCGTTGCCGCGTTCGATGACCACCGCCTGCGCCTCGATCGCCACCAACCGTACCCCTTGGGCCACCCGTTCACCCACCAGGAAACTGCGCGGCGGTCCGTCATTGAGACTGAGGATCGCCACGGGCGCGCGGGTGCCGGCCATCACGCCGCTGACCTTGATGTCCACCGCTGCCGGCTGGTTGGAGAACCACTGCAGCGCCGGGTTATCGGAACGCTCGGCCATGCGTTGCGGGGCGACATCCGGCGTGCGCGACTCGGCCGACGTGAGCAGCAGCGAGGACCAGGTCGCCACCCCGGCCAACGCCGCCAACAAGCCCACGGCCTGGACGATTTGCGCCGGGGACACACGCTCGATGAACGCCATGGCCTGAAACTCCTTTTTTCGATTCCAGCTTGCAGCGTACGCGTCAATTCTCTCCGTTTTATTTCACATCCTTATCATCTTCACCGTGCAGGATGGTTTTCACGCAAAGGAGCGCGCATGAACCTCGGCAAGCAACGCGGTTTCACCCTGATCGAATTGATGGTGGTGCTGGTGATCATCGGTATCGCCAGTGCGGCCGTGAGCCTGAGCATCAAGCCGGATCCGTTGAAGTTGCTGCGCCAGGATGGCGAACGACTGGTGCAACTGTTGCAACTGGCCCAGACCGAAGCCCGCACCGACGGGAGACCGATTACCTGGCGCTGGGACGCCAAGGGGTTTGGCTTCAGTCGTCGCGCCGATCAAGGCACCGGACTGGATCGCTTCAGGGACGACCCGCAACTGCACCCACGTCGTTGGCAGAGCCCGGCGATGGAGGTGCGCGTGGAACCCAGGCAACGGGTCGTGCTCAATGCCGAATGGCTCGGCGAGCCCTTGCAGATCCGCTTGTCGGACGGCCAGAACAGTCTCACCGTGCAACGCAGTGCCGCCGGGCGGGTGCAACTGCAATGAGCGCCCGGCAGACAGGCTTCACCTTGCTGGAAGTGATGGTGGCGATCCTGCTGATGGCGGTGGTCAGCCTGATCGCCTGGCGCGGACTGGACAGCGTGACCCGTGCCGACAGCCACTTACAGGCCAGTACCGAACAGACCGAAGTCTTGTTGCGGGTATTGAACCAACTGGAGCGCGACGTGGCCCTGCGCGCCAGTATCGAACTGAGTGAACCGGTCAAACCCGGCGTCGACGACCCACCCTCGAC
>NZ_CAKKMI010000089.1:0-24456 GCF_918698105.1 Pseudomonas brassicacearum
ATAAAAAAAGAGGGGAACGCAATTGCAGCGGGGAATTTTCTGACATTTCCCGCCCACATAATTTAGGGAGTTTTCTGACTCATCATCTGATTGATGATTTCTCCAGCGAGACCCTATAGTCCAAATGTCGCTCGTAAGAGCGGCTTGGGTTTGGCGACCCATGACAAATGGTAAGAAGGCCCTCAATCAAGCGGAGTTTGAAATGAATAGATACATGGCTCTTACCAGCAATGCCGACGATCAACCCCTCTTCGTCGATACCTGCGCGCCTTTGCACATCCTGCTCGACACGGCGGGCTATAGAATTCGCGCGGTTACCCAGCTTTTAGAGAACCTCGCCATGCGAGGGGACATTCCGAGCGACTCAGTGGTCCTTCAGGACTTTGCACAGCTGTGCTGCATTCCCTTGAGGGATGGTTGCGACGTGCTCGACGTCATCGCCCGGCGCTTGGATGCAGAGCCGGCCTAGCATTGAAGGGCCTCTACAAAGTGGTGCTGATCAGTTAATCGACGCAGCCCCTGTGGCGAGGGGATTTAGCGAAACGTCGCACCGCCCCGCTGGGCTGCGAAGCAGCCCTAACAGCCAGACACCCGGGTGTGTGGTTGATTGAGTTGAGGCTGGGATCGCTCGTAGCACAACGCCCTCCCCTTCCTGGTTACCCAGACTCGATTAATCAGACCTCGGAGGCTCCGATGGCCACTATAAAAAAAGTCGACAAAAGGCCCAAAAAAGTCGCTCCCGACGAGCTGACACTCCTTGATGTTCGGCAAGCTGCACGTGATGGTCAGAAGGTGTTCGATAAATTTGTAATCACTGGCAAACTCCCAATCAACTAGTGATGAATACCCCATCAGTCAACCTGCTCGAACCGCACTAAACCAAACGCCAGAAACGAAAAAGCCCCTGAAATGTTCAATCATTTCAGGGGCTTAGTCGTATTCAATAATGGCGGAGAGATAGGGATTTGAACCCTAGGTACTGTCGCCAGTACAACGGATTTCGAATCCGTCCCGTTCGGCCACTCCGGCATCTCTCCAGTGGCGCGCATCATACCAGCACATTCGCCGGAAGCGAACCCCCGAGCGAAATTTTTTCCGTGCTATCAGATGCTTGCGTCGATTACAGCGGCACACCCAGACGCTGGGCGACTTCTTCGTAGGCTTCGATGACGTCACCGAGACCCTGGCGGAAGCGGTCCTTGTCCATCTTCTTCTTGGTGTCCTTGTCCCACAGGCGGCAGCCGTCCGGGCTGAACTCGTCGCCCAGGACGATGGAGCCGTCGCTGAACACACCGAATTCAAGCTTGAAGTCCACCAGCAGCAGGCCGGCGTCGTCGAACAGCTTGGTCAGCACTTCGTTGACCTTGAGGGACAATTCCTTCATGCGGGCCAGTTGCTCGGCGGTGCCCCAACCGAATGCCACGACGTGGGATTCGTTGATGAACGGGTCGCCCTTGGCGTCGTCCTTCAGGAACAGCTCGAAGGTGTAGGGGTTGAGCTTCATGCCCTCTTCCACGCCCAGGCGCTTGACCAGGCTGCCGGCGGCGTAGTTACGCACGACGCATTCGACCGGGATCATGTCCAGCTTCTTGACCAGGCATTCGTTGTCGCCCAGCAGCTTGTCGAACTGGGTCGGCACGCCGGCGGCTTCGAGTTTCTGCATGATGAAGGCGTTGAACTTGTTGTTCACCATGCCCTTGCGGTCCAGCTGTTCGATGCGCTTGCCGTCGAACGCCGAGGTGTCGTTGCGAAACAGCAGGATCAAGCGGTCAGCGTCGTCGGTCTTGTAAACCGACTTGGCTTTGCCGCGGTAGAGTTCTTCACGTTTTTCCATGATGGGCTCCGCTTGCTAAGTAGTGGGCTAGGCGATATGTCGCCAGTCGAGCCCTGAATCTTGATCGGCCAGTTGCAGCCAGTCCGGGTCGCACCCGAGGGTGTCGACAAAACATTGCCGGGCCAGCTGCGGCAGGTTGTTCTTGCTGCTCAGATGGGCCAGGACCAGGTGTTGCAGGCCTTGCCAGCCCAACTCGGCCACCAGGAACGCTGCCTGGTGGTTGTTCAAATGTCCGTGCTCCCCGCCTACCCGCTGCTTGAGGAAGTACGGGTAGTAACCACGCGCCAACATGTCGCGGCAGTGGTTGGACTCGATCATCAACGCATCGAGGTCCCGGTAACTGTCCATCACCCTGTCGCAATAAGACCCCAGGTCGGTCAGCAGCCCAAAGCGCCGCTCGCCGTCGCTGAACACATATTGCGTCGGCTCCCGGGCATCGTGCGCCACGCTGACCACGCTGATATCTAGGCAACCGATGCGCAGTTGCTCGCCACCGACCACGAACCCGGCCGGCTCGATGGGTTTGCGCAGGCCTTCCAGTGTTCCGCGGCTCAGGTACACCGGCAGATTGTAGCGCCGAGACAGCAAACCCACGCCATGCACGTGGTCGGCATGTTCGTGGGTCACGAGTATCGCGCTCAGTTGCGCCGGGTGCACACCCAGGCGCAACAGGCGCTTCTCGGTTTCCCGCAGGGAGAAACCACAATCGACCAACACGTACGTGCCGGCGCTGGCTATCAGCGTGCCGTTCCCTTGGCTACCGCTGCCGAGAACGGCAAAACGCATCGGATCAGCCCAGGTTGTCCTGAATCACGCCCAACACCTTGCGGGCCACATCGGCCGGCGCCACGGTGTTGATGTTCTTCTCGACGGTGACCTGGACGTTGTCGCCGACCTTGCTCAGGCGAACCTGGTAACGCTCGGCGCGGGCTTCGATTTCTTCCTTGTCCGGCTTGCTGCCGAACAGGCCACTGAAGAAGCCAGGCTTCTCGTCTTTCTTCTCGGCCTTTTCAGCGAGGTTGATGTAGTACAGGCCCAGGCTGCGGTTGATGTCTTCAACGCGCCACTCACCCTGCTCCAGCGCACGACCAACGCTCGACCAGGCACGGTCCAGGTCAGAGCCGACGTTGAGCACCGGGTTGCCGCTGCCGTCTTCGCTCAGGCTGACGCGACTCGGCGCATCGAACTCCTTGGACGCCAGCATCGAGACCGAACCACCCTGCTCCGCGTTACGACTCATGCTGGCAAGCATGTCGTCCACCAGCGCAGCGTCGAGGCCGGTATTGACCGAACGGTTGGTGAAGGCCACGTCGGCGGTGCTGCCGGCAGGACGCTCGGCGCTGACCACGTAGACTTCACTGGTGTTGCGCTGCACGCCCGGCTCGATACGCACCCGCACGCGGGTTTCGCTGTCGGCCGCGACACCGGCGGCGCTCATGCGCTTGGCCATGGCGGCAGACAGTTCATCGGAGCGCTGCCAGGTGGTGGTGAATTCGCCGGTTTGCGGGCGCTGTTCGTCCAGGCGGAAACCGTTGTCCTGGAAGAACTGGATCGCCACAGGCCAGACTTCGGCCGGTGGATGCTGGCCCATGACCCAGCTGGAGTCGCCACTCTTCTGCAGGGTGTAGTCGCTGGCATCGGCCACGGCCGACAGCGGCTGTGGACGTGGGACGATGTATTCGCCCTTGACGCTGTCGTCGGCTACGTTGCGCGGGATCGGCAGCAGCGGATCCAGGCGCTTGGCAACGCTGACGTCTTGCGGCAGTTGCATCGGTGCAGTCTGTTGCGCCTGCAGGTAATCGCTACCACGGTCGCGGAAGTAACCTTCCGGCCCCCAGATCCATCCACAGCCGCTGGTGCTGGAGATAATCAAGGCAAGTGCGGAAAGTCCGGCCATTCGCTTCATGCGTTGTACTTCCTCAATTAAACCAGGACGCCGGACTGGCGCATGGCCTGCCGCAGCGGTTCTTGACAGGGGGTGCTCAGCCAGGTCAGTGGCAGGCGGATGCCTTCGTGCATCAGGCCCATTTCGACCAAGGCCCACTTCACCGGAATCGGGTTGGCCTCGATGAACAGGTCCTTGTGCAACGGCATCAGTTTTTCGTTGATGGCCCGTGCAGTCTCGGCGTCGCCCTTGAGCGCGGCCTCGCACAGGTCGGCCATTTCGCGCGGAGCAACGTTGGCAGTGACGGAGATGTTGCCCTTGCCGCCCATCAGGATCAGCTCGACTGCGGTCGGATCATCGCCGGACAGCACGATGAAGTCCTTGCTCACGCCATCGAGGATGGCCTTGGCGCGCTTCATGTCGCCGGTGGCTTCCTTGATACCGATGATGTTCGGCACAGTGGACAGGCGGATCACGGTCTCGGCCAGCATGTCGCAGGAGGTACGACCGGGAACGTTATAGAGGATCTGCGGGATGTCGACGGCTTCGGCAATGTGCTTGAAGTGCTGGTACAAGCCTTCCTGGGTCGGCCTGTTGTAGTACGGGACGACCAGCAGGCAGGCGTCGGCACCGGCTTCCTTGGCGTTGCGGGTCAGCTCGACGGCTTCGCGAGTCGAGTTGGCGCCAGTACCGGCGATGACGGGGATGCGACCGTTGACCTGCTTGACCACGGCACGGATGACTTCGATGTGCTCATTGACGTCGAGGGTTGCCGACTCGCCGGTGGTACCGACAGCGACAATGGCATGGGTGCCGTTCTCAAGGTGGAAGTCCACGAGTTTGCTGAGGCTGGCCCAGTCAAGATGCCCTTGTGCATCCATGGGTGTGACCAGTGCCACCATACTGCCCGCAATCATGAAACCGCTCCTGCCGGAAAAAGAGAGCGGTAATGGTACTGGCGCCAAGATGCTTGTACAAGCGAACTACCATTCCCCTTGGCGATGGTTTTCGCTACCCTTCAGGCTTTGATCGGTACCGACAAGCTCATACGCCGGTTTCCAGCCTCCGTTTTCGACGCCACAAGCCCCGATCCCGGGTTTGTCCTGGTGCATTCCTGCTTTCGTGGAATGCAGCGCAACCCCGGGCACAAGGCTTGAGCCGTTCGTTTTTCCGGGCCTGGCGCTGTGTCGAGCGGCAAAGGTACCGACCGCTCATCGCTTTAGGAATGCTGCATGTCCACCCCCACAGTCCGCGAACAATTCCTTGTTATCAGTGCCCTTGGCGCCAACCCCATGGAGCTGACTAACGTCCTGTGCCGCGCCAGCCATGAAAATCGCTGCGCCGTCGTGACCTCACGCCTGACCCGTCATGGCGAATGCAGTGCGCTCGTGCTCGAGATCTCCGGCAGTTGGGACGCCCTGGCTCGACTGGAAGGCAGCCTGCCGGTGCTGGCCAAGAAACATGCCTTCACCGTCAATGTGGTACGAAGCGCCGCGCTGGAGAACCGTCCCCAGGCCCTGCCCTACGTGGCCTACGTGAGCTCGGCCTACCGTCCGGACATCATCAACGAGCTGTGCCAGTTCTTCATGGACCATCACGTCGAGCTGGAAAACCTGACCTGCGACACCTACCAGGCCCCACAGACCGGCGGCACCATGCTCAATGCCACGTTCACCGTGACCCTGCCGGCCGGCACCCAGATCAGTTGGCTGCGCGATCAGTTCCTGGATTTCGCCGATGCGATGAACCTCGATGCCTTGATCGAACCGTGGCGCCCACAAAACCCAATGTAAGGAAACGTTCATGGCCGTTGCCGTCGACCAGCCGGTTACCGATTTCCAGGCACCCGCCACCAGCGGGCAGACCGTCAGCCTCGCCGCCCTCAAGGGCAAGCAGGTGGTGATCTACTTCTACCCCAAGGACAGCACCCCGGGCTGCACCACTGAAGGCCGGGGTTTTCGGGACCAGTATGCGCAGTTCCAGGCTGCCAACACCGAAGTGTTCGGCATCTCCCGGGACAGCCTCAAGTCCCACGAGAACTTCAAGTGCAAGCAGGAGTTCCCG
This sequence comes from Pseudomonas brassicacearum, assembly GCF_918698105.1. Classification (GTDB taxonomy): domain Bacteria; phylum Pseudomonadota; class Gammaproteobacteria; order Pseudomonadales; family Pseudomonadaceae; genus Aquipseudomonas; species Aquipseudomonas brassicacearum_F. The sequence continues at coordinate 5,784 of NZ_CAKKMI010000089.1, forward strand.
TTCGAGCTGATCAGTGACAAGGACGAGGCCGTCTGCCAGCTGTTCGACGTGATCAAGCTGAAAAAACTCTACGGCAAGGAATACCTGGGCGTTGATCGCAGCACCTTCCTGATCGACAAGAACGGTGTGCTGCGCCAGGAATGGCGTGGCGTGAAGGTGCCGGGGCATGTGGATGCGGTGCTGGCGGCGGCTCAGGCACTCAACAACGCCTGAAGTTTTCGCTGCCTGTACTGGCCCCTTCGCGAGCAAGCTCGCTCCCACAGGATTGATTAACACCACCAATCCAGAGTGGGAGCGAGCTTGCTCGCGATGGCGCCATCAGCCTCACCGACTCATGCAGATTGGCCGCTATAGCAACGGCGCCACCACCGGCTCCTTGCTCGGCCACGCATCCAGCACCGCCTTGAACAGCGTCGCCAGGGGAATCGCGAAGAACACCCCCCAGAACCCCCACAGCCCGCCAAACAGCAGCACCGCACAGATGATCGCCACCGGATGCAGGTTCACCGCCTCGGAGAACAACAGGGGGACCAGCACGTTGCCGTCCAGCGTCTGGATAATCCCGTAGACCGCCATCAGGTAGATGAACTGATCGCTCCAGCCCCACTGGAACAGCGCAATCAAGGCCACCGGCACGGTCACCACCACGGTACCGACATAAGGCACTACCACTGAGATGCCCACCAGCAGCGCCAGCAAGGCGGCGTAATTGAGCCCCATGGTCACGAAGCCGATATAGGTCACGCCGCCACAGATAAAAATCTCGATGACTTTGCCACGAATGTAGTTGGCGATCTGTCGATTCATCTCCTGGGCCACTCGGGTAATCAGCGTCCGCTCACGCGGCAGGTAGCCACGGACCCAACGCCCGATCATTTCCCGGTCCTTGAGGAAGAAGAACACCAGGATCGGCACCAGCACCAGGTAGATCATGATGTTCACCAGCAGCGGTAGGCTGGACAGCGAGAATGTCAGTGCCCACTGGCCGAACTTGCCGATCTGGCCGCGCACGACTTCAATGGCTTGCAACACCTGCTCGTCGGACACCAGGTGCGGATAACGCTCGGGCAACAGCAACAGCACGGACTGCCATTTGGCAAGCATCCCCGGCAACTCGTTGAAGAGCGTCACCAACTGGTGCCAGAGCAGCGGCACGATCACGATGATGAACACCAATAACAAGCCCATGAACAGGGCGAACACCAAGCCCACCGCCACCGCACCCGGCAACCGCAAGCGCTCCAGGGTCGTGACCAACCCTTGCATCAGGTACGCCAGCACCATCCCCGCCAGCACCGGCGCCAGCATGCCGCCCAGGGTGAGCACGGCGGTAAAGGCCAGGAATAACAGCACTGCCAGCACCACAGCTTCTTCATCGGAGAAGTAGCGCTGGATCCAGTCGCGTAACACTTTGAACATTAAAAATCCTTAAGAGACGCTGTCGGTTTCAGGCCTTTTTCAGCCAGTAACGGTAGACGCCGTTATCGTCTTCTTCACGCAGCAGCGTATGACCGGCCAATCGGGCGAAGGTGCGGAAATCACGCTGGGAGCCCGCATCCGTGGCGATCACCTTGAGCACACTGCCACTGGCCAGGCGATTGAGCTCCAACTTGGCCTTGAGCAACGGCAACGGACAGTTCAGGCCGCTGGCGTCCAGTTCGGCATCGTGGGCTACAGCATCAGTCATGGGTTCACTCCGCGGCAGATCGTTGAGCGGCCTAGAATATCTGGTCCCGCGCCCGGTGTCCGGCTACAGTAAGGTCTTTGTCGACTAAGGCTCCGTGCATGACATTTCTGCGCCCCACCCTGCTGACGCTCGCTTGCCTGCTTGCCTCACCGGGCTTCGCCGACGACCTGCCGTCACTTGGCGACGCCAGTTCTGCCATCGTCTCGCCAGAACAGGAGCACCAACTGGGCCGCGCCTGGCTGGCCCTGCTGCGCAGCCAGGTTTCACAGCTCAACGACCCACAGCTCAAGGACTACGTCGAATCCAGCGTCTATAAACTGGTGGAAACCAGCCAGGTCAATGACCGGCGCCTGGAATTCATCCTGATCAACAGCCCGCAGCTCAATGCCTTCGCCGCACCGGGTGGAATCGTCGGGGTCAACGGCGGCCTGTTCCTCAATGCACAGACCGAAGGCGAATACGCCTCGGTCATGGCCCACGAACTGGCGCACTTGTCACAACGCCACTTCGCCCGCGGCGTCGAAGCCCAGCAGCGCATGCAAGTGCCCATGATGGCCGCGCTGCTGGCCGGCATCGTGATTGCCGCCGCCGGTGGCGGGGACGCCGGGATCGCGGCCATCGCCGGGACCCAGGCCGCCGCCATCCAGGAACAACGACGTTTCTCGCGCCAGAACGAACAGGAAGCCGACCGCATTGGCATCCAGAACCTGGAGAAGGCTGGCTACGACCCGCGGTCCATGCCGACCATGTTCGAGCGCCTGATGCGCCAGTACCGGTTCGACGCCAAGCCTCCAGAATTCCTGCTGACTCACCCGGTGACCGAATCCCGGATCGCCGACACCCGCAACCGCGCCGAACAGGCCAAGCCGGGGGGCATCGAGGACAGCGTGCGCTATCAACTGATTCGCGCGCGGGTCCAGTTGATCTATGAAGAAACCCCGGGCCTGGGCGCCAAGCGTTTCCGGGCGCAGCTGGATGAGAACCCGAAGAACGACGTGGCGCGCTATGGCCTGGCGATCGCGCAGATCAAGGGCGGCCAGTTGAATGAAGCACGGGAGAATCTCAAGCCGCTGCTGGCCAAATCGCCCAACGAGATCATCTACAACCTCGCCCAGGTGGATCTGGACATCACCAGCAACAAACTGGCCGACGCTCAATCACGCGTCGACCGGATGCTGAGCCAATACCCGGGCAACTACCCGCTCAACCAGGTACGCGTCGACCTGCTGTTCAAGCAGAACCGCGCCGCCGATGCCGAGAAGGCCTTGGAGAACCTGCTCAAGACCCGCCCGGACGATCCGGACGTCTGGTACATGGTGGCCGAGACCCGCGGGCTGTCGGGCAATATCATCGGCCTGCATCAGGCTCGTGCCGAGTACTTCGCACTGGTGGGCGACTACCGTCAGGCCATTCAGCAACTGGACTTCGCCAAGCGGCGCGCCGGCACCAATTTCCCCTTGTCGTCACGCATCGATGCCCGGCAGCGGGAACTCATGGAGCAGGAACGCATGGTCAAGGACATGATGGGCTGAGCATTTGCCAGGCAATAAAAAACCGCCTCTATCGAGGCGGTTTTTTATTGAGCCACTAACCGGTTATTCGGCCAGTTTGAAGGTGATGAAGCTTGCACGTCCCTGGCGCAGGACCCGCATCGAGACCGAACGATTCTTCGGCAACGCCTTGGCGATGTCGGTGAATTCCTTGGCGGAACCGATGGCCTGGTTGTTCAGGTGCGTGATGATGTCGCCCGGCTGAAGGCCGATCAGGGCGGCAGGACCCTCCTGGACCTCCTTGATCACCACACCGCCCTGCAGCTCCAGGGTGCGCTTCTGCTCTTCGGTCAGCTCGGCCACCGCCACGCCTAGACGGTTGCTGCTGCGCTCGACGCCAGACTTGGGCAGCGAATCCAACTCCTTGCCTTCTTCAGGAATGGCGCCGACGGTCAATTCGACGTTCTTGCGCTTGCCTTCACGAATCACTTCCAGATTGGCCTTGGCACCGGCCTTGAGGGCACCCACCAAGTGCGGCAGGTCGGCGGACATGACGATCGGCTGACCATTCATGCTCAGGATCACGTCACCCACTTGCAGGCCGCCCTTGGCAGCCGGGCCACCTTCCTGGATCTGCGCCACCAGCGCACCGGCGGGTTTTTCCAGCCCGAACGACTCGGCCAGGTCCTTGTTCACTTCCTGGATGACCACGCCCAACCAGCCACGGCTGACCTTGCCTTCGCTTTTCAGTTGGTTGGACACGTCCATGGCAACGTCGATCGGAATCGCGAAGGACACGCCCATGAAACCGCCCGAACGGGTATAGATCTGGGAGTTGATGCCGACGACTTCACCCGCGAGGTTGAACAGCGGGCCGCCGGAGTTACCCGGGTTGATCGGCACGTCGGTCTGGATGAACGGCACGTAGTTTTCGTTCGGCAGGCTGCGGCCGATGGCACTGACAATACCCTGGGTCACGGTGTGATCGAAGCCGAACGGCGAACCGATGGCCACGACCCATTGACCGGCTTTCAGGTCTTGGGATTTGCCCAGCTTGAGCACGGGCAGATCCTTGCCTTCGATTTTCAACAGCGCCACGTCAGAACGTGGATCGGTGCCAATCAGCTTGGCCTTGAGCTCGCTGCGATCGGCCAGGCGCACCAGGATTTCGTCGGCATCGGCGATCACATGGTTGTTGGTCAGGATGTAGCCGTCAGGCGAAATGATGAAACCCGACCCCAGGGATTGCGCTTCACGCTGGCGACCACCGCCGCCGGGCGAACGGGGTTGTTGCGGCATGCCGCGCTCGAAGAACTCACGCAGCATCGGCGGCAAACCTTCCAGGTCCGGCATCTGCTGGTCCGATACGCGGCGATCCGGCAGTTTCTGGGTCGTGCTGATGTTCACTACGGCGGGCGAAGCCTGCTCGACCAATTGCGTAAAGTCGGGCAACTCGACCGCCACGGCAGGAACGGCCTGGCCGAGCACAAGCACGGTGGCTAGGATGGAGAGATAGGTTTTCAAGCGTGGTATCGACATACGGCTCCCGTTACGACGAGCATGGTTAAGCGATATGGAGCAAGGAATACCAGGAAAAGATACGCTGGTATTTTTGTTCCGGAAACAGACAAGGCCAGGGCCGAGCGGCTCTGACCTATAGAAAAAAAACTGAGCTTTTGCAAATGAAAATACTGACAGGAAGTTTCGGCATTTCGATCAAGCCTTGGCATCATCAGCCTCTCGCGCAATCGAACCCCCCATGCAGCCAGCAGGCTATTGAGTCGCCGTGACGTCGGAGCGCATGGAAAGCGCAATCCGTTCCGCCGTACCGATCGGAATCTCACCGACCACTGTGACCATCATTTCGCCCTGGGGCGTCGTGAGCCTGCGGGATACGGCAGCCGTCGGACCTAGCTGAGTACGGGTATCGGTGGCGTTGGCCCCGTTCAACGGTTCCAGGAACACCGAGAAGCGCGCCAGGCCATCGTCGTACATCAGGCTGTTGACTTGGACCTGAGTGTCGGGGTCCTTGCGCACGGCACTGCTGGTCAGCTCGAAGCCAGGCGGAAGCCAGTCCGAGTGCCAGGCGGCTTTCACCGCGACGACCTTGGCGGAATCCTGCGTGACAGCCTTGCATTCGGCACTGGCTTGCAGATCACCGTCTGTCGGCGCGGCGACGTTCAAGCGGGTGAACTGGAAACGTTCAAGCAACTGGCCCTTGTCATTGAGCAACAGGGACTTGAGCGGCAGTCCAGTCTCTTTGTCCAGATGCAGCTCGAAGCCATAGCGATGCTGGTCCTTGGGCGTCAACGCCACGATGACCGCTTGTCGCCCGGCCACGCGCGACTTGCCAATGACGGCCAGGTCATACCAATTCTTGAGTTTTTGCGAATCGAGCCTACGTGAGGTGCCGTCAGGCGTATTGCCCAGCCCCGCGATCAAGGAGCCGCTGACGCATTGAGTATGCCCATCAATGCGCAGGACTTCCTGTGCCGAGCCGTCGAGCTGGAGTAACCGCTCGCGGACTTTGCCATCCTGGACGCGATGCCAGATGTTATGGGTAGAAAAACTACCGTTGCGCTCGTAAACGAAAGTGCCCTGGAAGCTCTGCTGTTGCTCGGCTTGACTCAGGCGGTTCAACCAGTCCTGAGCCTCATCGGCATGGGCTGGAATTGCACACCAGCCACCAAGCAGAAGCGTGAATAGAGGTATGGCGCGCAATGGTTTTCCTTATTAACGGTTTTCCAGGCTAGCTGCACGGGCGTAAGGCAGCGCGCTTTCAGTACCTTTCAGGGCCGCTTGCTGAGCATGCTGACGCAGGTAGTTGGGCAGACGCTGATCATGCCAGCCAGGTTGGCCTTGCAGAACACCGTTGACCATCGGGCCTGCGGCTTCCGAACCTTCGCTGTAACCGGCCAATACCGCTGGGCCCTTGACCTGTGGAGCAGCCAAGCCTGGCTGGTTGGATTGCTGCGCCATTTGCACGCCGGCAATCTCATCCTGGTTGTACAGGCGAACACCGGCCAGTACGGCCACGGTGACCGAAGCGGCTACCGCCAGGCGACCCAGGCTACGCCATGGTCCGCGAGAAGCTTTTGCCGGCACGGCTTCGTCAGCCAATGCAGCGGAAACGGCCGCAGCGATGTCCAGGCGTGGAAGCAACAAGTCCTTGTGCATCACAGCCCGGGCGATCTGGTAACGAGCCCAGGTCTCACGGGTTTCAACATCGTCGAAGGCATTCAATACCCGACGCAATTCCAGTTCGTCCGCTTCGTTATCCATCACTGCGGACAGCGATTCCTGCAGGGCTTCACGACTCATGGCGTTCCTCTCTTGGCTGTCGCCGCTGTCACTAGTTTTCCTGCAACAAAGGTTGCAGGGCTTTATCAATGGCCTCCCGAGCGCGGAAGATCCGGGAGCGCACGGTGCCTACAGGACATTGCATGACGCTCGCAATGTCTTCGTAACTCAGACCGTCGAACTCACGTAAAGTTAAAGCCGTACGCAAATCTTCGGGCAATTGCTGGATGGTTCGATGGACAGTGCCTTCAATCTCATCCCGCAGCAACGCACGTTCCGGTGATTCGAGATCCTTGAGGCCATGATCGCCATCATAGAACTCGGCATCCTCAGAACTTACATCGCTATCCGGCGGCCGGCGGCCGCGTGAAACCAGATAGTTTTTCGCCGTGTTGATGGCGATGCGGTAAAGCCACGTATAAAACGCGCTGTCCCCGCGAAAATTACCAAGCGCGCGGTAGGCCTTGATGAAGGCTTCCTGAGCGACATCCTGCGCCTCATGGGTGTCGTGCACGAAACGCACGATCAACCCGAGAATTTTGTGCTGGTATTTAAGCACTAGCAGATCGAAAGCTCGCTTGTCGCCGCGTTGGACGCGCTCGACCAGCTGCTGATCCTCTTCCTGGGTTAGCATGAACACTCCTCGATAAGCTCGAAGGAGGCTTGCATTACTAATTGACCGGGCTTGCAAACATAGACTCGGGCTTTTCGCAAAAGTTCTCCCCCTTCCAAGCAAGTTTCCGGCGCGCTCTGATCTCGGCACGCACGAAAAACGCAGCAGGAGATTCCCCGGCTGCGCGAATAATCTGTCACCGGGCCTGACGGCAGAGACTCCAATCGAAATCCTGCACCCACCCGACGCTGCTCCCTTTTGCAGACAACCGTCTATTGAACGTAGGCGCTTGGCAAAAGTTCCCACTATTTATAGCGCTGCACACTGAATATCAGGCAACTGTGACGAGATAAACAGCGTTCTGTCCTCGAAACGGCGGCCTAATCGACGTTGTACCAAAACCGGCGATCCGACGAAGCGTGTCGCTTTTCTGTCACGCTGGTTTCACATTGCCATGAAGGCCCGGCTATTGTGCCGATCCCCCCCTCTATATACTAGTGGGCTGCGTGGCTGCCTGACCCGTTGAAGCGGTGTCTTGCGCCAACCCCGACCCGGGTCGCCTTGAGCGGAAACCATTCGAATGAGCCAACAGTTTCAACACGATGTTCTGGTAATCGGCAGCGGAGCCGCCGGATTGAGCCTTGCACTGACCTTGCCTGGGCATTTGCGCATTGCAGTACTGAGCAAGGGTGACCTGGCCAACGGTTCGACTTTCTGGGCCCAGGGCGGCGTCGCAGCCGTGCTGGACGATACCGACACCATTGAATCCCATGTCGACGACACCCTCAATGCCGGCGGTGGCCTTTGCAACCCGCAAGCGGTGCGTTTCACCGTGGAACACAGCCGGGAAGCCATCCAGTGGCTGATCGACCAGGGTGTGCCGTTTACCCGTGACGAACAATCGGGCACCGAAGACGGCGGTTTCGAGTTCCACCTGACGCGCGAAGGCGGTCACAGCCATCGGCGCATCATCCATGCGGCCGACGCCACCGGTGCCGCGATCTTCAAGACCCTGCTCGCCCAGGCACGACTGCGGCCGAACATCGAATTGCTCGAACAGCGCGTCGCGGTCGACCTGATCACCGAAAAACGCCTGGGCCTGGACGGCGATCGCTGCCTCGGTGCCTACGTGCTCAATCGCGGCACCGGTGAAGTCGACACCTACGGCGCGCGCTTCGTCATCCTGGCGTCCGGTGGTGCAGCGAAAGTCTATCTGTATACCAGCAACCCCGACGGCGCCTGCGGCGATGGCATCGCCATGGCCTGGCGTTCGGGTTGCCGGGTGGCGAACCTGGAGTTCAACCAGTTCCACCCCACCTGCCTCTATCACCCGCTGGCCAAGAGTTTCCTGATCACCGAAGCCCTGCGTGGCGAAGGGGCGCACCTGAAGCTGCCCAACGGCGAACGCTTCATGCAGCGCTTCGATCCGCGCGCCGAACTGGCCCCGCGCGACATCGTCGCCCGAGCCATCGACCATGAAATGAAGCGCCTGGGCATCGATTGCGTCTACCTGGACATCAGCCACAAGCCCGAAGCATTCATCAAGAGCCACTTCCCGACGGTGTACGAACGCTGCCTGGAGTTTTCCATCGACATCACCAAGCAGCCGATCCCGGTGGTGCCGGCGGCGCATTACACCTGCGGTGGCGTGATGGTCGACCAACAGGGCCGCACCGACGTGCCTGGCCTGTATGCCATCGGCGAAACCAGCTTCACCGGCCTGCACGGCGCCAATCGCATGGCCAGCAACTCGCTACTGGAATGTTTCGTCTACGCTCGCTCGGCGGCGGCGGACATCCTGGCGCAATTGCCGCAGATTGCCGTGCCAGCCGCCCTGCCCTCGTGGGACGCCAGCCAGGTCACCGATTCGGACGAAGACGTGATCATCGCGCACAACTGGGACGAACTGCGGCGATTCATGTGGGACTACGTGGGCATCGTGCGCACCAACAAGCGCCTGCAACGGGCACAACATCGGGTGCGCTTGCTGCTGGATGAAATCGACGAGTTCTACAGCAACTACAAAGTCAGCCGCGACCTGATCGAGCTGCGCAACCTGGCCCAGGTGGCCGAACTGATGATTCGCTCGGCCATGGAGCGCAAGGAAAGCCGGGGACTGCATTACACGCTGGACTACCCGGACCTGCTGCCCGAGGCACTGGACACTATCCTGGTGCCGCCCACCTACGCCGACTGAACCTGAGCCGCACCCGCAGGCGCCGATGAATATCCGGCGCCAGCGCGTCGCGCGGCACGCACAGCGAGCGGACCCGCCGTTCACCCTGCACGCGAAAACGCAGCACGATGATCATCGGCAGCGCCAGGCTATCGGGGCGCAGCTGCACAGCGCGCCACCCATCGGCCCGGCTCCAGAGTTGCCAGCCAGCGTCATTGCAACGCAACCCGCAGAAAGCCCGGCGATGGTTCAGCACTACATATCGAGGGATCACCCAGGCGCCATGGGCCAGGCACAATACAACGCCAAGCGCCACGACCCAGGAGGGGGCGGACAACAGGAACAACGACCCCAGGGCGAACACCTGGGCCAGCAGATAGGCCGCCAGCAGTTGCCCGGAGGCCTGCCAGCGGCATTCGAAGCGATTACTTGGGCTGGACACGGTCCAGGATCATCCGGACCATGCGCTGCAACTCAGGGTCTTCGGATTCGCTGCGCTCCATGAACCAGCCGAACATGTCCTGATCCTCGCATTCGAGCAGGCGGACATAGCACGCGCGGTCGACTTCATTGAGATGGGGATAAACCTCTCTGACGAAGGGCACCAGCAACACGTCCAGCTCAAGCATGCCGCGGCGGCTGTGCCAGTAGAGGCGATTCAGTTCAACATCTTCGACCATGGAGCGCTCCTCAAATAGAGCGCAAGTATACAGGCCCCGCCGCCGCGGAACAGACAGCTTTGGTCGGGCACCATCGATCCTTTGTGAACTACCCATTTCAAGGGCGCCCCCTTATGATGTCTACCAGACCTTTTATCCTGCGATGACCCATGGCTGATTCCGCTTTTTTCTGCACCCTGTCCCACGAAGGCGTCCTCGCGGTCCGCGGCGTGGATGCCGGCAAATTCCTGCAAGGCCAATTGACCTGCAACCTCGACTACCTGAGCGACAGCCGGGCCAGCCTCGGCGCCCGCTGCACCCAGAAAGGCCGGATGCAATCGAGCTTCCGCATCCTGCTCGAAGGCGACGGCGTGTTGATGGCCATGGCCGCCGACCTGCTCGAGCCGCAGCTGGCCGACCTGAAAAAATATGCCGTGTTCTCCAAATCCAAGCTCACCGACGAAAGCGCGGCCTGGGTTCGCTTCGGCCTGGACAACGCCGACAAGGCGCTGGCTGGCCTGGGCCTCGAACTGCCGAGCGACACCGACAGCGTGGCTCGCCATGAAGGCTTGATTGCCATCCGTGTATCTCCCGGTCGCGCCGAACTGTGGGCGCCCGCCGAACAGGCCCAGACACTGCGAACCCGCCTGGGCGCAGCATTGGCCGAGGCGGACCTGAACCCCTGGCTGCTGGGCCAGGTCCGCGCCGGAATCGGCCAGGTCATGCCGGCCACCCGCGAACTGTTCATCCCACAGATGCTCAACCTGCAAGCCGTCGGCGGCGTCAGTTTCAAGAAAGGCTGCTACACCGGCCAGGAAATCGTCGCCCGCATGCAGTACCTGGGCAAGCTCAAGCGACGCCTCTATCGCCTGCAGCTGGACGCCAGCGAACTGCCGGAGCCGGGCACAGCGCTGTTCTGCCCCACGCATGGCAGTTCCATCGGCGAAGTGGTGATTGCCGCCCGCGCCGAGGGAAACATTGAACTGCTGGCGGTCTTGCAGGCCGAAGCAGCAGAAGACGACAATTTGCACCTCGGTACCTTGGAAGGCCCACGCCTGCAACTGTTGGACCTGCCTTACGAACTGGACCGCGACCGCGAAATCCAGCGCTGATCGCAGCATTTGCCGCAATACCCTAGAGAACCGAAATGAGCGATTTGGCGGATAAGGTCCAACGGGATTTGGTGCAGGCCATCGATAACGATGACCTGGTTCTGCCAACATTACCGGAAGTGGCCCTGCAGATTCGCCGGGCCGCCGAAGACCCGGAAATCAGCGTCAGCAACCTGAGCAAAGTGATCGGCCGCGATACGGCCCTCTCGGCACGCCTGATAAAAGTGGTCAACAGCCCGTTGCTGCGCGCCACCCAGGAAGTCACCGACTTGCACACGGCCATCACCCGGCTGGGCGTCAACTACAGCAGCAACCTGGCGATCGGCCTGGTCATGGAGCAGATTTTCCACGCCCGCTCCGAGGTGGTGGAACTGAAGATGCGCGAAGTCTGGCGCAAGAGCCTGGAGATCGCCGGCGTCAGCTATGCGCTGTGTCGCGGTTACACCCAACTCAAGCCCGACCAGGCCGCACTGGGTGGGCTGGTGCACCAGATTGGCGTGCTGCCGATCCTGACGTATGCACAAGACAATAATGAATTGCTGTCGGACCCTGTCAGCCTCAACCATGTCATCGAAACGATTCACCCGGTGCTGGGGGACAAGTTGCTCAGTGTCTGGGAGTTTCCGGAGCGTCTGGTGAAGCTGCCGGGGTTGTACCTGGATTTCACCCGGGACTCCAAGCAAATCGATTATGTCGACCTGGTGCAGGTCGCGGCGCTGTATTGCTACAAGGACACCGACCATCCCCTGAGCAAGATCGACGTGTTCGGGGTTCCCGCCTTCAAAAAACTGGGCATCGACCCGGAGAACAAGGCCCGGTGTGCAGATATCGAAGAAGCGCGGTCGATGTTCTATTAGGAACACCTGAAGCCATGAAGGCCTCTCTGGTCATGCTCTTTTGTGGTCAGGAGACGCTTTTGTGGCGAGGGAGCTTGCTCCCGCTGGGGTGCGAAGCAGCCCTAAGCTTTTGCGGCCGCTGCGCGACCGAGCGGGAGCAAGCTCCCTCGCCACAGGGTTTTGCATTGCCAGGTTTACCCTGGGATAAAACTCACCCGCACCTTCAACCCGCGCTCCTGCCCGTCGTGCAAGGTGATCTGCGCCAGGTGCGCACGGCAGATTTCGCCGACGATCGCCAATCCCAGCCCTGAACCGGCCACTTGCTGGTTGCGTCGATAGAACCGCTCGAACACCCGGTCCCGCTCGTGCAGCGGAATGCCGGGGCCATCGTCCTCGACCTCCAGCACGGCCGGCGCACAAACCCGCAGGATTACATTGCCGCCCGATGGGGTATGGGCCAAGGCGTTGTCCACCAGGTTGCTCAACAGCTCGTTCAACAAGGTCGGCTCGCCCCGCAGCCATACCGGCTCGTCGGCTTCCAGGGCCAGTGCCACCCCTCGGGCATGGGCCAGCGGGGCCATGGCCATGCCCAACTCACGGGCCAGCTGACTGAGATCAAGCAGTTGCGCGCCGCCCTCGGCAATGGCCCGGGCGCCGTTTTCCACACGCGCCAAGGACAGCAGTTGGTTAGCCAGGTGGGTAAGCCGGTCAGTGCCCTGGGCCGCAGTTTCCAGGGTTTCACGCCAGGTCGCCGGTTCACTGGCACGCAAGCCCAGTTCAAGACGCGCCTTGAGCGCGGCCAAGGGCGTGCGCAGCTCATGGGCGGCATCGGCGATGAACTGCGCCTGACGCTCGAATTGCCCGCGCAGACGCTCGGTGAAATGGTTGAGGGCCCGCACCAGCGGCCATAATTCGTGCTGCACTTCCACCAGCGGCAACGGCCGCAGATCGTCCGGCTGGCGCTCCTCCACCGCCGTGCGCAAGCGCTCCAGCGGGCGCAACGCCGCGCTGACCGCAAACCACACCAACAGCAGCGCGCCCACGGCCAGCATGCCCAGGCGCAACAGCGTGTCGGCCATCAACCCGCGGGCCATGCTGACCCGCGCCTCTTCAGTCTCCGCCACGCGAATTTCCGCCATGCCATTCATGTTCGGCTCGCTCACGGCCTTGAGCAGGCTCACCACCCGCACGTTCTGCCCCTGATAGCGAGCGTTGTAAAAACGCGCCAGGGCTGGGTAATCGTCCGTGCGCGGCGTGCCGGGCGGCGGGCCGGGAAGGTTTTCGTAACCGGAAATCAGCTTCTTGTTGATGTCATTGACCTGGTAATAAATGCGTCCGGCGCTGTCGTAGGCGAACGTATCCAGGGCCACGTAGGGCACATCTGCGCTGAGGCTGCCGTCACGCGCCGAAAGCCCCGCGGCGATGGTCCGGGCCGAGGCCAGCAGGGTCCGATCGTAGGCGGTATCGGCAGCCTCGCGACCGTTCCAATAGGCGCTCAAACCGCTGGCAAGCATCAACACCACCAGCAGCAGTGCGAGGTTGCGAAGCAACCGCCAGCGCAGGCTGTCGGGCTTATGCATTGCGATTTTCCAGCAGGTAGCCCAGGCCGCGGAACGTCACGATCGCCACCGCATGACCATCGAGTTTCTTGCGCAAGCGATGGACGTAGATTTCGATGGCGTCGGGGCTGGCCTCTTCGTCCAGGCCAAACACCTGGGCCGCCAGTTGCTCCTTGCTCATCACCCGCCCCGGACGGGCAATCAACGCCTCCAGCACGGCTTGTTCGCGGGACGTCAGGGTCAACAATTCATCGTCAAGGGTGAAGCGGCGGGTGTCCAGGTCATAGACCAGCCCGCCACAGCGCTGCTGGCGTTCGCCGCCCAGCACGCTGCGGCGCAACAGTGCCTTGACCCGGGCCTCCAGTTCAGTGAGTTCGAATGGCTTGGCCAGGTAATCGTCAGCGCCGAGGTTCAGGCCATGAACGCGGTCCTTGACGTCGCTGCGAGCGGTCAGCATCAGGACCGGCAAGGTCTTGCCGCGGGCCCGCAGACGCGCCAGCACCTCGAAACCGTCCATGCGCGGCAGCCCGACATCGAGGACCGCCACGGCGTATTCCTCGCTGCTCAAGGCCAGGTCGGCCGCGACGCCGTCGTGCAGCACGTCCACGGTCAAACCGGTGCTCTTGAGCGCCTGGGCAACGCTTTCGGCGAGCTGCAGATGGTCTTCGACGAGCAGGACACGCATGGGTTATTCCTCGGTTCAGGGATGGCCGACGCCATTCTTTGGCGCGGAGTTTACAGCCGCATCCGCCACTGTGAAGCCAAAAAACACGCTGAAAGCTTTTGAAAGGTTAGCGAAAGGTTGGGCCGTTAGAGTCCCTTTACGGATAGTTTCGACTGACCGCCGCGACGCCGATCGCGAATCGAAAAATGCCACGAAGCGTTTTCGTCCTAAATAAGAAGAATAAAAGCGGAGTATTCACCATGCTGTCCATGCAGCTCCAGGCCCCAGCGCCTGCTCGCCCTTCTCGCTTCAACCAGACCGCCCTGGGCGGTGTCGCCCTGTATTCAATCCCGGTAACGACCTGCGCACCCCATCAGCGATGACCTGTGCGGAATCCGTCAACGACACATTTTCACCACACATAACAACAATCCTGTGGAGACAACAATGAACCTATCACTGCGTAAAGTAGCCCTGGCCGCCGGATGCCTGATGTTCGCCGGGCAGTTGCTCGCCGCCGACCCAGCCAAAGAACCCAAGCGCCCCGAATGCATCGCCCCGGCCGCACCGGGCGGCGGTTTCGACCTGACATGCAAACTGGCGCAAAGCGCACTGGTCAACCAGAAGCTGCTGACCAAACCCATGCGGGTGACCTACATGCCCGGCGGTGTCGGCGCGGTGGCCTACAACGCCGTGGTCGCCCAGCGTCCGGCCGACGCCGGTACGCTGGTGGCCTGGTCCAGCGGTTCGCTGTTGAACCTGGCGCAAGGCAAGTTCGGTCGTTTCGACGAAAACGCCGTGCGCTGGTTGGCGGCCGTGGGTACCAGCTACGGCGCCATCGCGGTGAAAAGCGATTCGCCCTACAAGAACCTCGACGACCTGGTGCAGGCCCTGAAGAAAGATCCAGGCTCGGTGGTGATCGGCTCCGGCGGCACCGTCGGCAGCCAGGACTGGATGCAAACTGCCCTGATCGCCAAGGCCGCCGGAATCGACCCGCGCAAACTGCGCTACGTAGCCCTTGAAGGCGGCGGTGAAATCGCCACCGCCCTGCTCGGCGGTCATATCCAGGTCGGCAGTACCGACATCTCCGACTCCATGCCGCACATCCTGAGCGGCGACATGCGCCTGTTGGCGGTGTTCTCCGATAAACGCCTGGACGAGCCGGAAATGAAAGACATCCCGACCGCTCGTGAGCAAGGCTACGACATCCTCTGGCCGGTGGTCCGCGGCTTCTACCTCGGGCCAAAGGTCAGCGACGAAGACTACGCCTGGTGGAAAGACGCTTTCGACAAACTGCTGGCTTCCGAAGAGTTCGCCAAGCTGCGCGACCAGCGCGAGCTGTTCCCGTTTGCCATGACCGGCCCGGAACTGGATGCCTATGTGAAGAAACAAGTGGCTGATTACAAGGTGCTGGCCAAAGAGTTCGGCCTGATCCAGTAACCGTCTCTGTTCTCGCGGCGGCGCTGGCACTGTCGGCGCCGCCCAGGAGTTAGTCATGCTCACCATCCAACGTATTTTTGCCGCGGTGCTGCTGCTGGTCTGTATCGGCCTGGCGCTGATGGCTTGGCCCTATCAAGCGGCCTTTTCCTACGAACCGGTCGGCCCCCGCGCCTTTCCCTTGTTGATGATCGGGCTGATGGGGCTGGCATTGCTGTACATGCTGTTTCGCCCTACGCCCATCGTGCACAGCGACGAGGACCCGCACCTGGACCGCGAAACCCTGCAGAAAATCGGTATCTGCGTGGTGCTGCTGCTGGTCTTCGCCGGGACCTTCGAACCCCTGGGCTTCATCCTCGCCAGCATCCTGATCGGCGTGCCGATGGCGCGCCTTTACGGCGGTCGCTGGGTGCCGAGCGCGGTGATCATCAGCCTGATGGCCATCGGTCTTTATCTGTTGTTCGACAAGCTGATGGACGTGCCGCTGCCCCTGGGCCTGCTCGACGTCCTGGAGAATTGATATGGATACCCTGAATTATCTCGGCCAGGGTTTTGGCGTTGCACTGACCCCCTACAACCTCGTCACAGCCCTGACCGGCACCCTGATCGGCACCGTGGTCGGCCTGCTGCCGGGCCTGGGCCCGATCAACGGCGTGGCGCTGCTGATCCCGATTGCCTTTGCCCTGGGGCTGCCGCCGGAATCGGCGCTGATCCTGCTGGCGGCGGTGTACCTGGGTTGCGAATACGGCGGACGTATCAGCTCGATCCTGCTCAACATCCCAGGTGAAGCCTCCACCGTGATGACCACCCTCGACGGCTATCCGATGGCCCGCCAGGGCTTGGCCGGCGTAGCGTTGTCGCTGTCGGCGTGGAGTTCGTTCATCGGCGCGTTCATCGCCACCTGCGGCATGGTGTTGTTCGCGCCCTTGCTGGCCAAATGGGCGATTGCCTTCGGGCCGGCGGAATATTTCGTGCTGATGGTGTTCGCCATTGTCTGCCTCGGCGGCATGGCCGGCGACCGGCCGCTCAAGACGTTCATCGCGGCGCTGATCGGCCTGTTCCTGTCCTGCGTCGGGATCGATGCCAACAGCGGCGTGTACCGCTTCACCGGTGACAACATCCACCTGACCGACGGCATCCAGTTCGTCGTGCTGGTGCTGGGCCTGTTCTCCATCAGCGAAATCCTGTTGCTGCTGGAAAAAACCCATCGCGGCCAGGAAGCGGTAAAAGCCACCGGGCGGATGATGTTCAACTTCAAGGAAGCGGCGTCGGTCTTCACCGTGAACCTGCGCTGCGGCGTGCTCGGTTTCATCATGGGCGTGCTGCCGGGTGCTGGCGCGACCCTGGCCAGTGCCGTGGCCTACATGACCGAGAAGCGTATCGCCGGTGCCAGTGGCACGTTCGGCCAGGGTGACAAGCGCGGCCTCGCCGCCCCGGAAACCGCCATCGGCGGCGCGGCCTGCGGTGCGTTGGTGCCGATGCTGACCCTCGGCGTTCCCGGCTCGGGCACCACCGCGGTGATGATCGGCGCGCTGTCGCTGTACAACATCACCCCTGGCCCCCTGCTGTTCCAGCAACAGCCGGACATCGTCTGGGGCCTGATCGCGTCGTTGTTCGTCGCCAACATCATGTTGGTGATCCTCAACATTCCGATGATCCGCGTCTTCACCCGCATCCTGGCCGTGCCGAACTGGGCATTGGTACCGGTCATCGCGATCATCACCGGCATCGGTGTCTATGCGGTGCATGCCACCACGTTCGACCTGTTCCTGATGATCGGCATCGGCATCTTCGGCTACATCCTGCGCAAGTTGGATTTCCCGCTGTCGCCGGTGCTGCTGGGCTTCATCCTCGGTGGCCTGATGGAGCAGAACCTGCGCCGCGCGCTGTCGATTTCCAACGGTGCGCTGGAGATCCTCTGGTCGAGCCCGATCACCTTCGGCTGCTGGGTGCTGACGGCGATCATGCTGTTCATGCCGTTGCTGCGGATCTGGCGTCGCCGCGCCGCACAACGTCGCGCCCTGGCCAATGTCTGAGGCGATATTCAGACAATGGTGGGGAACACCGCTGGTCGGTCTGGCCGGCGGTTACCTGGCCAGCCTGATCGGCTGGCCTTTGCCCTGGATGGTCGGCTCGTTGCTGGCGATCATCCTGGTGCGCTGTCTTACGCCGTGGCAACTGATGGAAATCCCCGGCGGCCGTAAATGCGGCCAATGGGTGGTGGGTATCGGTATCGGCCTGCACTTCACTCCGGTGGTGATGGAGCAGGTCCTGAGCCACTTCGGCCTGATCTTCTTCGGCGCGCTGATCACCAGCGTGTCCAGCGTGGTGAGTGTCTGGCTGATGCGTCGCACCGGCGAGGACCGCGCCACGGCGTTTTTCTCGAGCATGCCGGGCGGTTCCGGCGAAATGGTCAACCTCGGCGCCCGCAACGGCGCGGACCTCAGTCGTGTTGCGGCGGGCCAGAGCCTGCGGGTGCTGGTGGTGGTGCTGTGCGTGCCGGCGGCCTTCAAGTACTTGTTGGGCGAAGGCGCACCGGTGCAACACGCCACGACCGTGGACTGGCTGTGGCTGGCGCTGCTGTTCCCGGCGGGCGCCCTGCTCGCCTGGGTCTGGGAGCGCTTGCGCCAACCCAATCCCTGGTTGTTCGGACCGTTGCTGGTCAGTGCGGCGGTGAGCGTCGGTTGGGACCTGCACATCGGCCTGCCCAACGGCGCCAGCCAGGTCGGCCAGTGGTTGATCGGCAGCGGATTGGGTTGTCATTTCAACCGACAGTTCTTTCGCCGGGCGCCATCGTTCATGGGCCGCACGCTGGTGGGTACGGTGTTGACGATGCTGATCGCCACCCTGGCGGCGTTGGGCCTGAGCACCTTGACCCACCTGGACCTGCGTTCACTGACCCTCGGCATGATGCCCGGCGGCATCGCGGAAATGAGCCTGACGGCCGAGACGTTGCAACTGTCGGTGCCCTTGGTGACGGCGTTGCAGGTGATGCGGTTGCTGTTCGTGCTGTTTCTGGCGGAGCCATTGTTCAGGTATTGGATGCGCAAGCCGGGTTCGGACTTGTAGACCGAGTTGCCCCCATCGCGAGCAAGCTCGCTCCCACAGGGGATTTGTGTTGCCCTAGAACCCTGTGGGAG
>NZ_CAKKMI010000090.1:0-23916 GCF_918698105.1 Pseudomonas brassicacearum
CGCGATAGCGGTGTATCTGACACACCGAGTCGTCGCTATCGCGAGCAAGCTCGCTCCCACAGGGTTCCCGGTGAGGACTGGAAACCATGGCTGATTCGATTTCGCTGAAGAAACTGGTCATCCGCCTGCTGCTGGTGGTGGTGGCCATGTTCGTCTTCGGGTTTGCCCTGGTGCCGATCTACGACGTGATGTGCAAGGCGTTCGGCATCAACGGCAAGACCGGCGGGCAGTACGAAGGCGAGCAGGTCGTCGATGAGTCCCGGCAGGTGCGGGTGCAGTTCCTGTCGACCAACGCGGTGGACATGGTCTGGGATTTCTACCCCAAGGGCGACCAACTGGTGGTCAAGCCGGGGGCGGTGAACGAGATGGTGTTCGTCGCCCACAACCCCACCGACCGGCCGATGAGCGCCCAAGCGGTGCCGAGTATCTCGCCCAGCACCGCGGCGGCGTATTTCCACAAGACCGAATGTTTTTGTTTTACCCAGCAAGTGCTGCAACCCGGCGAACGCATCGAAATGCCCATGCGCTTCATCGTCGACCGGGACATGCCCAAGGAAGTGAAGCACCTGACGCTGTCCTACACGCTGTTCGATATCACCGCTCGTCATCCACCGGTGGCTCTAAACACTGACCGATAGCGTGCCCGATAAGGAGAACAATAAATGGCAACTCACGAACACTATTACGTTCCGGCCCAGAGCAAATGGCCGATCATCGCCACGGTCGGGATGTTCGTCACGGTGTATGGCCTGGCGACCTGGTTCAACGACCTGAAAGCGGCGCGCCCGGATTCCCATGGCCCGCTGATCTTTTTCGTCGGCGGTCTCTTGCTGGCCTACATGCTGTTCGGCTGGTTCGGCGCGGTGGTCAAGGAAAGCCGCGCCGGGCTGTACAGCGCGCAGCTCGATCGCTCGTTCCGCTGGGGCATGAGCTGGTTCATCTTTTCCGAAGTGATGTTCTTCATCGCGTTCTTCGGGGCGCTGTTCTATGTGCGCAACATCTCGGCGCCAGGCCTGGCGGGTGAAGGCACCAAGGGCCTGTCACACATGCTCTGGCCGAGCTTCGAGTTCGCCTGGCCGTTGCTGAACAACCCCGACCCGAAACTCTTCCCGGCGCCCAAGGACGTGATCAGCCCCTGGGGCTTGCCGCTGCTCAATACCATCCTGCTGGTCAGCTCCAGCGTCACCGTCACCATCGCCCACCATGCCTTGAAAAAAGGCCATCGCGGTGCGCTGAAGATCTGGCTGGCGATCACCGTGCTGCTGGGTTGCGCCTTCCTGGGCTTCCAGGCCGAAGAATACATCCACGCCTACAAGGAACTGGGCCTGACCCTGGGCTCCGGCGTCTACGGCGCGACCTTCTTCATGCTCACCGGTTTCCACGGCGCCCACGTCACCATCGGCACGATCATCCTGTTCGTCATGCTGATGCGCATCATGCGTGGGCACTTCGACAACGAGCATCAGTTCGGCTTCGAGGCGGCGAGCTGGTACTGGCACTTCGTCGATGTGGTGTGGATCGGCTTGTTCGTCTTCGTCTACGTGCTCTGAGGCACGACTACCAGGGCGCGTGGGAGACCAACTGGCCGCTGAAAAAGCCCCAGGCAATCAAGCCGACGGTGACGGCGGCCAAGCTGACCCGGATCGCCAGGGCGATGACCAGGCGATTGGAATGGCTGTCGTCCTTGACCAGAAAAAACAGGCCGCTGAACAGGCTGACAACCGTGGCAATCAGCATCAGGACGATGGCTGCTTTTAGCATTAGGGACACTCCGGGGGGACGCGATGCACGTGAGTATAGCTATCCCGTTCGACGGCTTTCGGACGGCGCCATGAAACACTTCCGGCCGGGTATCGTGCCGTCGCTGGTGGTGGCCGTGCTGGTGCCGGTGATGGTGTGCCTGGGGTTCTGGCAATTGAGCCGCGGCGAACAGAAGCGCGTGCTCATGGAAAATTACGCCGAGCGCCGCGTGGCGCCGCCGATGGACAGCACCGAGCTTGTGCACACCACCGACCCGGCCTTTCGACCGGTCACGCTGCAGGGCCAGTTCGACGCCGAGCACAGCATCCTGCTGGATAACCGCCAGCACGACGGCAAGGTCGGCGTCGAGTTGCTGCAACCGTTTCTCGACCACCGCACCGGGCTGTGGCTGCTGGTCAATCGTGGCTGGTTGCCCTGGCCCGACCGGCGCACCCCGCCGGTCTTCAACACGCCGGAACAACCGGTGAGCCTCCAGGCCTGGGTCTACGTCGCCCCGGGCGCGACCTTCCAGCTTCACGCCGACCCGGCCGGCGCGCCGTGGCCGCGACTGGTCACCACCATCGAACCGGACAAGCTCTGGACCGAACTGGGCCGCAGCGGTTTCACCTATGAATTACGCCAACAAAGCGGCCCTGGCGCCTACCGGACCGATTGGCCGGTGGTCGCCATGGGCCCGGAAAAACACCTCGGCTATGCCGTGCAGTGGTTTGCCATGGCGGCGGCACTGTTCGGCCTGTTCCTTTATCTCGGATGGCACAACGCAGGGAGACACCATGGGAAGCACCATGAATCCAACCAACACGTCTGAGGCGCCTATGGCACCCAACCGTCGCAAGGGACGCCTGCAACTGCTGCTGATCGTGCTCGGAGTGGTCGGCCCGATGATCCTGGCCACCGGCATGTACAAGTTCCAGTTCTGGGTGCCCGACAGCCGCAGCTACCACGGCGAACTGATCGGCAACGGCCAGACCCGTGCCGAGATCGGCGTGCAGGCCGATGAACAGCGCTGGCAGATCCTGGTCACCGCACCGCAGGAGTGCTCGGTGGATTGCCGGCAACTGGTGTACCTGGCTCGGCAGGTGCAGATCGGCCTCGGCCGCGAAGCCTCCCGCGCCAGCCACGCCTTGGCTATCGCGCAACCGCTGGACGCGGAATATGACGCGCAATTGCAACGCGAATACCCGCAATTGCAACGCTACCCACTGGACCTGCCGGCCTATCAGAAAGGCGCCCAAGGCTCCGGCGGCGCGCAACTGTGGATCATCGATCCCCACAGCAACCTGGTGCTGCGCTACGACGCCCGGGTCAAGGGCAAGGACCTGCTCAACGACCTGCGCCACTTGCTGAAACTGTCGAACATCGGATGAGGGCATCGACATGGCCAAACCTGGATTTCGCCTCGCGCTGTTTGCCACGCTGCTGGCACTGATCGTCGTCCTGCTGGGCGCCTACACCCGGCTCACCCACGCCGGCCTCGGCTGCCCGGACTGGCCCGGTTGCTACGGGTTCATCAGCGTGCCCAAGAGCGAAGCCCAACTGGCCCATGCCGAACTGCACTTCCCCGACGCCCCGGTGGAAGCCCATAAGGGCTGGAACGAGATGGTCCATCGCTACTTTGCCGGGACCCTGGGGCTGTTGATTACCGTGCTGGCCGCCCGGGCCTGGATGAACCGCCGTCACCCCGGTCTGCCGTTGAAACTGCCGCTGTTCCTGCTGGCCGTGGTCTTCGCCCAGGCGGCGTTCGGCATGTGGACCGTGACCCTGAAGCTGTGGCCGCAGGTGGTCACCGGGCATTTGCTCGGCGGCTTCGCGACGTTGAGCCTGCTGTTCCTGCTCACCTTGCGCTTGTCCGGCGTGTTGCCGGCACTGACCGTGCCCAAGCGCCTGCAACACTGGGCCACGGCCGGGCTGCTGCTGGTGATCGGCCAGATCGCCCTGGGCGGTTGGGTCAGCTCCAACTACGCCGCCGTGGCCTGCATCGATTTCCCCACCTGCCACGGCCAATGGTTGCCACCGGCCGATTTTGCCAACGGCTTCCACCTGACCCAGCACATCGGCCCGAACTACCTGGGCGGGCAACTGGACAGCGACGCCCGCACGGCCATCCACGTGACCCACCGCATCGGCGCGTTGCTGGTCACGGTGGTGCTGCTGGGCCTGGCCTGGCAATTGAAGACCGTCGGCATGACCCGCTTGGCCGGGCTGGTGCTGGCCGCACTGGCGGCGCAGATCACCCTGGGCATCAGCAACGTGCTGTTCCATCTGCCGTTGCTGGTGGCCGTCGCCCACAACGCCGGGGGCGCGGCATTGCTGCTGACCCTGGTATTGGTCAACTATCACGCCCGTACCAGCCTGGTCCGGGTCAAGCATCAAGTCCCGCTGCGCTGGCGGTTCAACCCGCCTAAACACGGCGCCAGCCCCATAACAATAAAAGGAGAGATGCCATGGCAACCTTGACCGGTGAACGCCACAGCCAAGCGATCTGGCGCGATTACCTGGAGCTGACCAAGCCCAAAGTGGTGGTGCTGATGCTGATCACCTCGCTGGTCGGCATGTTCCTCGCCACCCGCGCCGGGGTGCCGTGGACGGTCCTGGTGTTCGGCAACCTGGGCATTGCCCTGTGTGCCGGCGGCGCGGCGGCGGTCAACCACGTGGTGGACCGGCGCATCGACGCGGTGATGGCCCGCACCCACAAGCGGCCATTGGCCGAAGGGCGAATCTCACCCGCCGCCGCCCTGACCTTCGCCCTCGCGCTAGCGGTGGCCGGCCAAGCGTTACTGCTGGCGTTCACCAACCCGCTGACGGCCTGGCTGACTTTGGCCTCGCTGTTGGGCTACGCGGTGATCTACACCGGTTTCCTCAAACGCGCGACGCCGCAGAACATCGTCATCGGCGGCCTCGCCGGCGCGGCACCACCGTTGCTGGGCTGGGTCGCGGCCACCGGTCATGTCAGCGCCGAACCGCTCTTGCTGGTGCTGATCATCTTCGCCTGGACCCCGCCGCATTTCTGGGCCCTGGCGATTCACCGCAAGGAGGAATACGCCAAGGCCGACATCCCGATGCTGCCGGTGACCCACGGCGAGCACTACACCAAGATCCATATCCTGCTGTACACCCTGGTGCTGCTGGCGGTGAGCCTGATGCCGTTCGTGATCCATATGAGCGGGATGCTCTATCTCGTCTGCGCGCTCGTATTGGGCGCCAGGTTCCTGCAATGGGCCGTGGTGTTGTACCGTGGCAGTCGGCCGCACGCGGCGATAAACACGTTCAAGTACTCTATCTGGTACTTGTTCCTGCTGTTCATCGCCCTGCTTGTAGATCATTACTTACTGTTGAGCCTATGACTCGAACCCAGAAAACCGTCTTCATCCTCGTGGCCGTGATCGCGCTGATCCTCGGCCTGACCATCAACAAGGTGCTGTCCGGCAAAGGCCAAGGCGACCCGACGGCGCTGATCGATGCCGGCATCATCCTGCTGCCCCAGAGCCGCAACCTGCCGGACGTGAAAATGACCGACCAGGACGGCCAGCCCGTGGCGATGGACGCGTTGAAAGACAAATGGAGCCTGCTGTTCTTCGGCTACACCTTCTGCCCGGACATCTGCCCGACCACCCTCGCCCAACTGCGCCAGATCAAAAGCGAACTGCCGCCCGAGGCTGTGGCCAAGTTGCAGATCGTACTGGTCAGCGTCGACCCCAACCGCGACACCCCCAAGCAACTCAAGCAGTACCTGGGCTACTTCGACCCGCAGTTCAAAGGCCTGACTGCGTCATCCATCGAAGACCTGCAGAAACTGGCGAATGCGGTGAGCATCCCGTTCATCCCGGCGGACACCAGCAAACCCAACTACACGGTCGACCACAGCGGCAACCTCGCCGTGATTGGCCCGGACGGTACCCAGCGCGGGTTTATACGTGCGCCGTTGAATAACCAGAAGTTGGTGGCGCAGTTGCCGGAGATGCTTAAGCGTAAATAACGGGCGCAACGCTTTGTAGCGTGGGGACTCGTCCCACCTGGAGCTGTGTAGGAGCTCCTACCAGTTCCTACCAATCCAGTTGTTTCAGGAACACCGTCATTTCCGCTAGATAGCTATCGCGAGCAAGCTCGCTCCCACACCGGACGGTGGTGAACACAACATCTGCAACACCCCAGATCCCCTGTGAGAGCGAGCTTGCTCGCGATGACGCCAGCCCAGACACCCCCGTGGCGAGGGAGCTTGCTCCCGCTCGGCTGCGCAGCAGCCGCAAAACCAGACGATGCGGTTTGCCTGAAGAAATCCAGGGGCCTGCTGCGCAGGCCAGCGGGAGCAAGCTCCCTCGCCACAGGGGTTAGTGTCGAACCGAATATCCCGCCCAACGCCACCCACTGTGGGAGCGAGCCTGCTCGCGATAAAATCGACACGGTTCCAGCACAGAACACCCCGCCCGAATCACCAAAAAACCTCCCTCCTACAGCCTCAACCTACACCCCGCTATCAAGCTACGCATCCTTGCGCCTTTGCCTACAACTACGCCAGAATCCGCCCGCTTGTGCGCCTTGTCCCTGGGCTCTATTGTCTTTCCTGCCACTGCCCATCAGTGGTCGGGTTTAGTAGCCCGAGGTAATCGAAGTTGTACAAGCACTTCTCAAACAGGGCCCTACCCTGTTCTTGATGGTGGCTGTACGCAGGGCGCTTAGGCGCGCCGGCTTCTTCGGTTCCCCGGTCTACTAACCTGCGTACAGCTGCCACCCCTTTGTTTAGTAGCTTCGGGGTGTCGGCACCACATCTGGAACCGAAGCTTATGTTCAAAATAACTCCGAATCCGCCAGAGGCAGATTCCACTTCTACATCCGCAAAATCCAATACCAATCAGCAAGACGAAACCACCAAACGGGTGCTCGATCACTACTTGCTACCAAAATCGGAAACCCCTCAAGACGACCCCAAACCGGGGCAGCTATACACCGTCGTGAAAGGCCTCGATAACGAATGCCTGCTCGCCAACCTCAGCGAAACCCTGGCTTCGGCTGATGCGATGGTGAGTGACCTGGCGTTTGATCTGGAGGGATCGAGGCGTCATGTGGCGCAGGGGATTCAGCAGTTGATTGAGCTGAGTTCGTTGTTGGCGAATCGGGTGTTGGATAACGTGGAACCGCGGCAGTAGGATTTATTTCTCAACGAAAAACCCGACGTACAGCGTCGGGTTTTGGTTCTTCTATCTGAAGAAGCGGGCGGATGAGCGCTAAGTGTCCCTATCCCACCGCTGTCCTTCCTGGCAATAGGCCGCTTTCGCGGCCCTGTTAGCGCTGGTAATTACTCCGCGGTCGCCTCTTCTTTCAGATTCAGGCGGAAAGTGTCACGAGCGGCTTTTCCCACGTAGGTGGTGAGCGCGTAATTCGCCGTTCCGCCGATGATGACTCCGATTCCGAACGGAATCACTTTTGCTGCGGCTTTCTGAGTGAACGAGATGCCAATCTTCGCGAACAACTCCTTGATGATCTGAAGCGTCGGCCCTTTCAAATATTGATGCACCATACGCACGCCGGCCTTGCTGGCGATTTTGGTTGCGCTGGCAGACCCCATCTGCTCCAGGGAACCGTACAGTGCAATGATGTACGACATATGCTTGGCATCTTCATTGGACATCTTGCCGTTGATGGCGACCGCCAGGCACATGGTCATATCGATCTGCAGCTTCATGCATACCGAAATATCCGCCAGTCCTCCCCCAACAGCGCTCACCGCAGTGCCGATACCGGGTACGACACCCGGAAGAGCGGTGGCTGCGCCAGACGTCGCGGCCAGCTTTGAATAGCGGCTGATAATTTTGTCGACAACTGCGTCTTGAATCTTTTCGTCCGTGGCAGACGGCGCCGAGCCGCGTGCCTGGCTTTCATACTGGGTAACCAGTTCACGGGCGTCCTGCGGGCTAATGGCGATGGCTTCCACCATCTTCATCAATGAGGAGCTGCCTTCGTCTTTTCCTGTGGTCATGCCGGATTCCTTTCGAAAGATATCTATAAGCTGTTTTTAAGCCTGAAGCGCTGACACGGCGGGTGGCACAAATGATATCAAAATAACACCACGCTGATGGCTATGCGTCGAGCAAAAAAAGGACCGGGATAAATGGACGGATCTTCAGATTCAATCAGCCCCTTTCTTCCCGACACCAACCTCCTCAAACCGCCGCCGCTTCATGAACAACCCCATCCCTATCGGCACGGCAAAAACCGACAGCAACCCCAGATCAAACCCCAACAAGCGGTTCTCACCTGCCACAAAGCAGCCAACCGCACCCGCCGCCACCAACACCACGCCTAGCCACTTGCGTAGCAGATAGGGTTTGAGAAATTGATCGAGCAGAAAGGACACCACCAAGGCAATGACCAATTGAGTAATGTCGGACATGTACGTCTCCAGTCAGGCCTTGATGATCAATGTCGAGAGAGTGCGTTGCGGGCCGATACCGCCGTTGACCTGCGCCTCGATGCTGACCAGTACGTCGCCAGCATGGTAGGTGGGTAGAATTTGATTGGTAAACGCGCGCACACCCACCCCTACAGATGCCGCCACGTAAGGGGGCGCCACAGCCTTGGCGGCGGAAGCGAAGGCCGCGGCTGTAAGGGTGGCGATCGTGGTGCGCTGGGCGTTGAGGGCGTCGCCCTGTTGCCGGGTGAGCGGCTTGGAGATCCCGATCATCATCACGCACGGCGGGCCCTTGGCCTGCATCTTGTCGTATACCTCGACGACCTTGCTGTTGACTTCATAGTGGGCGTTTTTTGCCTCGCCAAAATGCAGCTCGCGCAAGCGCCCACGTTCGCTGTCGGTGAGGGTGATCTGCGAGACGTTGAAGACGATCCCGTGATTGCCCATGTATTGAAAAGCTCCTTCGAACTTCATCGCCCGTGTCCTTTTGGGGGGTAAAGGTGGCAATTCTCTGCAACGGGCGGATCGGATTCAAATCATTTCATCTTGCTGGACTGAGCAAAACAGCCACCTGCATCGCTAAAACACTCCTCTCCTACAGCCCCCGCCTACAACGTCCATCTAGCTACGCATCCTTGCGCCTTTGCCTACAACTACGCCAGAATCCGCCCGCTTGTGCGCCTTGTCCCGGGGTTCTATTGTCTTCCTGCCACTGCCCATCAGTGGTCGGGTTTAGTAGCCCGGTTTACGTCTCGGTGCACGAGTCTCATCAGTCAGGCGTTGCCTGTTCTCGATGGTGGCTGTGCGCATGGCACCTTCGGGTGCGCCGGGTTTGACGTAATCACCGGTCTACTAACTTGCGCACAGCCGCCACCCTTTCGTTTAGTAGCGAGAGGGTTGCGGCCTAATTGAGAGATTACGTCAATGTTCAAAATAACTCCGAATCCGCCAGAGGCAGATTCCACTTCTACATCCGCAAAATCCAATACCAATCAGCAAGACGAAACCACCAAACGGGTGCTCGATCACTACTTGCTACCAAAATCGGAAACCCCTCAAGACGACCCCAAACCGGGGCAGCTATACACCGTCGTGAAAGGCCTCGATAACGAATGCCTGCTCGCCAACCTCAGCGAAACCCTGGCTTCGGCTGATGCGATGGTGAGTGACCTGGCGTTTGATCTGGAGGGATCGAGGCGTCATGTGGCGCAGGGGATTCAGCAGTTGATTGAGCTGAGTTCGTTGTTGGCGAATCGGGTGTTGGATAACGTGGAACCGCGGCAGTAGGATTTATTCCTCAACGAAAAAACCCGACGTTTTGCGTCGGGTTTTTGTTTTTTACCCGCTGATGCGAACGGTTAATACTTTGATGAAAAAGGGGAACGTCAACTACGCTGCTAGCAGCTGCCTCGTTAGTTAGGCACTGCGGAATCCGTTCAATGGGCCCCGGTTTCTTCAGCTTTGGATATCTATTGCAGCATGGGAGGATTGATGAGTTGCTTACCTGACCATGGCAGAGTCACCTGCTCGCGTTGCCATAGTGATACCGCACCACAATTCGATGTATCCAAGCGCACGGAGGGAGATTGGCGAATAACGGCTAACCCCCTGTCCTGGGGTAGCACTAAGCCCGAAGTCGTAGTACTAGGCTTCTCCAAGGGCCCGACGCAGGCTGGGGCGCTCGCCTCCACCCCTCACGACGAAATTGCGTACAAGGGCAGTCGCCTTAATGTGGGCAAGATTCTGGCTCACATCGGACTCATCCCCACCGACCAGCCTGATCGTATGAAGAAAAACGTAGACCGTCTTATTGCAGATAAGTCTGGACGCTTTCATTTCGCATCACTCATTCGTTGCACTGTGGAGCGCTACGACCGTAAATCTGCGTCCTGGAAAGGATCGGGTGGCGGCATGTTGGATAAGTTCATTGCCACCCCGTTTGGCACATCGGTCGCAATTAACTGCACAACTACCTTTCTCCGTGACCTGCCGAGAGAAACTCGGCTCATTGTCATGTTTGGTCTGGGCACGGACTTGAACTACGTATCATCCGCTTACGGCTTGTTTCGCCGCGCTCGCCCTGGCGCTTGGAAAATGATCAACTCAGTTGCCTATACGGACGGAAAACTCACAGTAGTGCACGTTGAGCATTTTGCTTCTCAAGGCGCACTGATTCCTAATTGGCTAGGGGAAAAAGCTCATCCAAGAAGCAACCTTGGTCTTCTTTCAAAAGCAGCGGTGCAGGCATCAGGAGTCAGCGCCTAGCAGTATTCGTTCCGAAGCCGCTTGGGGGCAGTAAGGGGACGGATTCCGGATACTAAATCCGCCCGCTTTTCCCGCTCAGCCAATCTCCTCAAACCGCCGCCGCTTCATGAACAATCCCACCCCTATCCCCACGGCAAAAACCGACAGCAACCCCAGATCAAACCCCAGCAAGTGGTTCTGACCGGCCAAAACGCAGCCAACCGCACCCGCCGCCACCAGCCCAGCCCCTAGCCACTTGCGCAGCAGATACGGCTTGAGAAACCGATCAAGCAGAAAGGACACCGCCAGGGCAATGATCATTTGGGTAATTTCGGACATGTGTGTTTCCAGTCAGGTCTTGATGATCAGTGTCGAGAGGGAGTTCAGCCGCAAACCTGTGGGAGCAAAGCTTGCTCGCGATTGGGGCAAGTCAGTCGACAATTGGTTTGGCTGGTCTACCGCTATCGCGAGCAAGCTTTGCTCCCACAGATTTTGCGGCGGCTGAGCTTTTAGCGGATCGGCAGTGGATTGAGGGGGGGCTTTTTTGTGAGTGCTGCGCACTGGAGCGCCAGCCCGGTCAAGCGGGAGCAAGCTCCCTCGCCACAGGTGCGTGGCGTTCAGGGGTGGCGATCCAGTTTTTTGAGGAACACGGTCATTTCTTTTTCGGCTTGTTTGTCGCCGTGGGCGCGGGCGGCTTCCAGGCCTTGTTCCCAGGCTTGGCGGGCTGCAGCGGCGTCGCCTTGGCCTTGGTGGGCCTTGCCCAGTAGTTTCCAGGCTGCCGAGTATTTGGGGTCGAGTTCGACGCAGCGCTGGAAGTGTTCGGCGGCGCGGGGGAATTCGCCTAGGTCGAGGTAGCCTTTGCCCAGGCCGAAGCGCAGTAGGGGGTTGTCCACGCCCTTGGCGAGCATTTTTTCCAGGGAGTCGAGCATGGGGGCGTCCTTATCGGTTGTGTCTGGGGTTAATCCAGTGGCTGTTAGATAGCTATCGCGAGCAAGCTCGCTCCCACAGTGGATCTCAGTTGATCACAATTTTTGTGAACGACAGCGAACCATTGTGGGAGCGAGCTTGCTCGCGATAGGGCCATTACGGCCACCGCAAAGCCTGGATCAGAAGAAACTCAACCCCACATGGAACAGCTTCTCGACATCGCGAATGTGCTTCTTGTCCACCAGGAACAGGATCACATGGTCGCCGGTCTGGATCACGGTGCCGTCGTGGGCGATCAGGACTTCTTCGTCGCGGATGATCGCGCCGATGGTGGTGCCCGGCGGCAGGCCGATGTCGCGGATGGCTTTGCCGATCACTTTGCTGGACTTGGCATCGCCGTGGGCAATGGCCTCGATGGCTTCGGCCGCGCCGCGGCGCAGGGAGTGGACGCTGACGATGTCGCCGCGGCGCACGTGGGCCAGCAAGGTGCCGATGGTTGCCAGTTGCGGGCTGATGGCGATGTCGATGTCGCCGCCCTGGATCAGGTCGACGTAGGCCGGGTTGTTGATGATGGTCATGACCTTCTTCGCCCCCAGGCGCTTGGCCAATAGCGACGACATGATGTTGGCTTCGTCGTCGTTGGTCAGGGCCAGGAAGATGTCGGCATCGGCGATATTTTCTTCCAGCAACAGGTCGCGGTCCGAAGCACTGCCTTGCAATACCACGGTGCTGTCGAGGGTATCGGAGAGGTAGCGGCAGCGCGCCGGGTTCATCTCGATGATCTTGACCTGGTAGCGGCTTTCGATGGCTTCGGCCAGGCGCTCGCCGATCTGCCCGCCGCCAGCGATGACGATGCGCTTGTAGTTTTCATCGAGGCGGCGCATTTCGCTCATGACCGCGCGAATATTCGCCTTGGCGGCGATGAAAAACACCTCGTCGTCGGCTTCGATCACCGTGTCGCCCTGAGGCAGGATCGGCCGGTCACGGCGGAAAATCGCCGCAACGCGGGTATCCACATTCGGCATGTGCTCGCGCAATTGGCGCAGTTGCTGGCCCACCAGCGGCCCGCCGTAGTAGGCCTTGACCGCCACCAGTTGCGCCTTGCCTTCGGCAAAGTCGATCACCTGCAAGGCGCCGGGGTGTTGGATCAAACGCTTGATGTAGTTGGTCACCACCTGCTCGGGGCTAATCAGCACATCCACCGGGATCGCTTCGTTGTCGAACAGCTCGACGCGGGTCAGGTAGGACGCTTCGCGCACCCGGGCAATCTTGGTCGGGGTGTGGAACAACGTGTGGGCGACCTGACAGGCGACCATGTTGGTTTCATCGCTGTTGGTCACGGCCACGAGCATGTCGGCATCGTCGGCGCCGGCCTGGCGCAACACCGTCGGCAACGACCCGCGACCTTGCACGGTGCGGATGTCGAGGCGGTCGCCCAGGTCGCGCAGGCGTTCGCCGTCGGTATCGACCACGGTGATGTCGTTGGCCTCGCTGGCCAGGTGTTCCGCCAGCGAACCGCCGACTTGTCCTGCGCCGAGGATGATGATTTTCATCCAGTCACTCCTATCGAATCGGTCTTAACCGCGTGCGGCGGCGATCTTGATCAGCTTGGCGTAATAGAACCCGTCGTGACCGCCTTCCTGGGCCAGCAACTGGCGGCCATGGGGCTGTTTCAGGCCCGCCTGGCTGGCGATGTCCAGTTCCCGCGCCCCAGGGGTGCGGGCCAGAAAAGCGTCGATCACTTCGGTGTTCTCGGTCGGTAAGGTCGAGCAGGTGGCGTAGAGCAGCATGCCACCGACTTCCAGGGTCGGCCACAGGGCATCGAGCAGTTCGCCCTGCAACACGGCCAGTGCCGCGATGTCGTCCGGCTGGCGGGTGAGCTTGATGTCCGGATGACGGCGGATCACGCCGGTGGCCGAGCATGGGGCGTCAAGGAGGATGCGCTGGAACGGCTTGCCGTCCCACCAGGTCGCGGTGTCGCGGCCATCGGCGGCGATCAGCTCGGCCTCCAGGCCCAGGCGTTCGAGGTTTTCCTTTACCCGCACCAAGCGCTTGGCTTCCAGGTCCACCGCCACCACGCCGGCCAGCTTCGGCTCGGCTTCGAGGATGTGACAGGTCTTGCCACCCGGCGCGCAGCAGGCGTCCAGCACCCGTTGGCCGGGCGCCAGTTCCAGCAGGTCGGCGGCCAGTTGCGCGGCTTCGTCCTGGACGCTGATCCAGCCCTCGGCAAAGCCCGGCAAGGCGCGCACATCGCCCGGGGTTTCCAGGACGATGCCGTCGCGGCTGTACTGGCACGGGATGGCCGGGATGCCCGCCTCGCCCAGCAACGCCAGGTAGGCATCGCGGGTATGGTGGCGACGGTTGACCCGCAGGATCATCGGCGGATGGGCATTGTTGGCGGCGCAGATGGCTTCCCACTGCTCGGGCCAGAACGCCTTGAGGGATTTCTGCAACCAGCGCGGGTGCGCGGTGCGCACCACCGGGTCGTGTTCCAACTCGGCCAGCAGGGTCTCGCTTTCCCGTTGGGCGCGGCGCAACACGGCGTTGAGCAGGGCCTTGGCCCAGGGCTTTTTCAGCTTGTCGGCGCAGCCCACGGTTTCGCCGATGGCGGCGTGGGCGGGGACGCGGGTGTAGAGCAGTTGATAGAGCCCCACCAGCAGCAGCGCCTCGACGTCGGCGTCGGCGGCCTTGAACGGTTTTTGCAACAGCTTGGCCGCCAGGGCCGACAGCCGCGGCTGCCAACGGGCGGTGCCGAACGCCAGGTCCTGGGTGAAGCCGCGATCACGGTCTTCCACCTTGTCCAGTTGGGTCGGCAGGGAACTGTTCAGCGAGGCTTTGCCACTGAGGACGGCGGCAAGTGCCTTGGCGGCGGCCAGACGCGGGTTCATGAGGCATCCGCCGCTTGACCGAGGACGGTGCCGACGGCGAACTTCTCACGGCGGCTGTTGAACAGGTCGCTGAAGTTCAACGCCTTGCCGCCGGGCAGTTGCAGACGGGTCAGGCATAACGCCTGATCACCGCAGGCCACGACCAGGCCATCCTTGCTGGCGCTGAGGATCTCGCCCGGTGCGCCCTGCCCTTCGGCGTGACTGGCCGCCAGCACTTTCAGGGCTTCGCCGTTCAAAGTGCTGTGGCAGATCGGCCAAGGGTTGAAGGCCCGCACCAGGCGCTCCAGCTCAACGGCTGGGCGGCTCCAGTCGATGCGGGCTTCGTCCTTGTTCAGTTTGTGCGCATAGGTGGCGAGGCTGTCATCCTGCACTTCGCCTTCCAAGGTGCCAGCGGCCAGGCCGGCAATGGCCTCGACCACCGCTGGCGGGCCGATGAGCGCGAGGCGGTCGTGCAGGCTGCCGCCGGTGTCTACGGCGCTGATGGGGGTGCTGACCTTGAGCAGCATCGGCCCGGTGTCCAGGCCGGCTTCCATGCGCATCACAGTCACGCCACTCTCGGCATCGCCCGCTTCCACGGCGCGCTGGATCGGCGCGGCACCGCGCCAGCGCGGCAGCAGCGAGGCGTGGCTATTGATGCAACCCAGGCGCGGGATATCCAGCACCACTTGCGGCAGGATCAGGCCGTAGGCGACCACCACCATCAAGTCTGGCTTGAGCGCCGCCAATTCAGCCTGGGCTTGCGCATCGCGCAGGGTCGGCGGCTGCAACACCTCGATGCCGTGCTCCAGGGCCAGTTGCTTGACCGGGCTGGGCATCAGTTTTTGCCCGCGACCGGCCGGCCGGTCAGGCTGGGTGTAGACCGCGACGATGTCGTGGGGGCTGGCCAGCAGGGCCTTGAGGTGTTCGGCGGCAAATTCGGGAGTGCCGGCAAAGACGATGCGCAGTGGCTCAGTCATGGGTAGCTCTCAATTACAAAGCAGTCGCAAAAAGAAAAAGGCTTGCCGCGGCAAGCCTTTGAAGGGGGGCATCAAGCATTCTGGCGATGAAGTTTTTCCAGTTTTTTCTTGATGCGGTCACGCTTGAGGGTAGACAGGTAATCCACGAACAACTTGCCGTTGAGGTGGTCACACTCGTGCTGGATGCACACCGCCAGCAAGCCTTCGGCGATCAGTTCATAAGGCTGGCCGTCACGGTCCTGGGCCTTGATCTTGACCTTCTGTGGGCGGTCGACGTTTTCGTAGAAGCCCGGCACCGAGAGGCAGCCTTCCTGGTACTGGTCCATCTCGTCGGTGAGGGTTTCGAACTCGGGGTTGATGAACACCCGCGGCTCGCTGCGGTCTTCGGAGAGGTCCATGACGACGATACGCTTGTGCACGTTGACCTGGGTCGCGGCGAGGCCGATGCCTGGCGCTTCATACATTGTTTCAAACATGTCATCGACCAACTGACGCACTTCGTCGTCCACTACGGCCACGGGTTTGGCGATAGTGCGCAGGCGCGGGTCCGGAAATTCGAGAATGTTCAAAATGGCCATAAGCTTGATAAATGCACGTGTGAGGTAAAGTCGGGTGGCTGGCCTGGCGTGTCTTGGGATGCAGGCTACCGTTGTAAAACGTTGCTCTTGTGGACAACAGCTCCTTAAGCAGCGAGCCATGGGGGCTCTGGCGTTTTACGCGAACGCACATAATAAAGGGATTCACCGCATGAGGAAATCACTACTCGCCCTGCTGCTCCTGGCCTCGGTCGGTATTGCGCACGGGCAAGTGCAACTTCGGGAAGGTTTTCCCCAGCAATACACGGTGGTGACGGGGGACACACTTTGGGACATTTCCGGCAAGTACCTGCGCGAGCCGTGGAAATGGCCGGAGCTCTGGCAGGCCAACCCGCAGATCGAAAACCCCAACCTGATTTATCCGGGCGACACCCTGTCGCTGGTCTACGTCAACGGCCAGCCGCGCCTGACCCTCGATCGCGGGGCCTCGCGCGGCACCATCAAGCTGTCGCCGCGCATTCGCAGTTCACCGGTGGCAGACGCCATCCCGAGCATTCCACTGCAAGCCATCAACAGCTTCCTGCTGAGCAACCGCATCGTCGACACACCAGAGGATTTCAACAAGGCCCCCTACATCGTCGCCGGTAATGCCGAACGGGTGCTCAGCGGCATGGGGGATCGGGTCTTTGCCCGTGGCGCGTTCGATGCGAACCAGACGGCGTACGGCATCTTTCGCCAGGGCAAGGTCTACACCGACCCCGAGACCAAGGAATTCTTGGGCATCAACGCCGACGACATCGGCGGCGGCGAGGTGGTCGCCACCGAGGGCGACGTCACCACCCTGGCCCTGCAACGCACCACCCAGGAAGTGCGCTTGGGTGATCGCCTGTTCAGCGGCGAAGAGCGCTCGATCAACTCGACCTTCATGCCCAGCGCGCCGAAATCCGACATCCACGGGTTGATCCTGGACGTGCCGCGAGGCGTGACCCAGATCGGCGCGCTGGACGTGGTCACCCTGAACAAGGGCCGGCGCGACGGGCTGGTCGAAGGCAATGTGCTGGCGGTGATGAAGACCGGTGAAACCGTACGCGACCGCATCACGGGCGAGCGGGTGAAGATCCCCGATGAGCGCGCCGGCCTGCTGATGGTGTTCCGCACCTACGACAAGCTCAGCTACGGCCTGGTGCTCTACGCCTCGCGCTCGTTGGCGGTGCTCGACAAGGTCCGTAATCCATAACGGGTCTCACAAGTTACCAACAGAGTTATCCACAGCTTGTTCCCGTTTGAACGGGCTCATAACGATCAAGGATTGATCACATGCCACTGCCTGAATCTGCGCCGGTTTCCCCTGCGGAACTGGAGGCCCGGCTACGCCTTCACCGCTTGCCGGAGCTGGGACCCAAACGTTTCATGACCCTGATGGAGGCCTTCGGCTCGGCCTCCAAGGCCATCAGTGCACCGGCCAGCGCCTGGCGCGCGCTGGGCTTGCCGCTGGCCTGTGCCGAGGCGCGGCGCAACCCGGATGTGCGTGACGGCGCCGCCCATGCATTGGCCTGGCTGGAGCGCGCGGGCCAGCATTTACTGATGTGGGACCAACCCGACTACCCGGCGCTGCTGGCGCAGATCAGCGACGCGCCGCCGCTGCTGTTCGTCGCCGGCGACACCTCGATCCTGGAAAAACCCCAGCTGGCGATGGTCGGCAGTCGCCGGGCATCACGCCCCGGCATGGACACCGCAGCGGCGTTTTCCCGAAGCCTGGCCGGGGCCGGTTTTGTCATCACCAGCGGCCTGGCCCTGGGCATCGATGCGGCGGCCCATCAGGCAGCGCTGGATGTTGGCGGGTGCACCGTCGGCGTGTTGGGCACCGGGCTGGAAAATTTTTATCCACAGCGCAATCGTCGGCTGGCGGACGCGATGATTGCCCAAGGCAGCGCGGTGCTGTCGGAGTTCCCGTTGGACGCACCGCCCCACGCCAGCAACTTTCCGCGGCGCAACCGGATCATCAGCGGCTTGTCCCTGGGCGTGCTGGTGGTGGAGGCCAGTGTCGCCAGCGGTTCACTGATCACCGCCCGCCTGGCGGCGGAACAGGGCCGCGAGGTGTACGCCATTCCTGGATCGATCCATCACCCCGGGGCCCGCGGCTGTCATCAGTTGATTCGCGACGGGGCGGCGCTGGTGGAAACCGTCGAGCACATCCTCGAAGCGCTGCGCGGCTGGCAGCGGTTGCCGCTGGCCTCGGAGCCCGTGCCCGTGACCCATCCGCTGCTGCGCCTGCTGCATGCCGCGCCGTTGAGCAGCGAGGCGCTGGCCGACGCCAGTGGCTGGGGCTTGCCCAAAGTGCTGGCGGCGTTGACCGAGCTGGAGATGGAAGGACGCGCCACCTGTGACAACGGACGCTGGTTTGCACGCTAGGTTTTATGGGGAAGATCGGTAAACTGCCCACAGCCTTATTTGCGTTGCGGGAGAATCTTTCATGGTCAACAGTTGGCGTGTGCAACAAGCCGCGCGAGAAATTCGCGCCGGGGCGGTGATTGCCTATCCAACCGAAGCGGTCTGGGGCCTGGGTTGTGACCCATGGAACGAAGAGGCGGTGGAACGCCTGCTGGCGATCAAGTCGCGGCTGCCCGACAAAGGCCTGATCCTGGTGGCTGACAACATCCACCAGTTCGACTTCCTGTTCGAAGACTTCCCCGAAACCTGGATGGACCGCATGGCCAGCACCTGGCCAGGGCCCAATACCTGGCTGGTGCCGCACCAGAACCTGCTGCCGGAATGGATCACTGGGGTGCACGACACCGTCGCCCTGCGGGTCAGCGATCATCCCACCGTGCGTGACTTGTGCTCGTTGGTCGGGCCGCTGGTGTCCACCTCGGCCAACCCCCAAGGACGCCCGGCGGCGCGCACGCGGATTCGCGTCGAGCAGTATTTCCGCGGGCAGATCGACTTGGTGCTGGGCGGCAACCTGGGCGGGCGCAAGAACCCCAGCGTGATTCGCGACCTGGCTACTGGCAAGGTTGTGCGGCCGGACTGACTTTTTGCCAGTGCACAACCCACTGTGGGAGCGAGCTTGCTCGCGATGGCGTCGGGTCAGTTGACTTTGATGTTGACTGACACACCGCTATCGCGAGCAAGCTCGCTCCCACAGGTTCTTTAGCGACCTTTAAATCAAGGCAGGAGAACGGTCGACCCCGTCGTGCGCCGCGCCGACAGCTCGGTATGAGCCTTGGCCGCTTCCGCCAGTGGATAACGCTGATTGATATCCACCACAAGCTTGCCGCTGGCGATCATCCCGAACAGTTCATCGGCCATGCGCTGCAGGTTTTCGGCATTGTTGGCGTAAGTCGCCAGGGTCGGGCGGGTGACGTACAGTGAGCCCTTGGCCGCGAGAATTCCCAGGTTCACACCGTCCACCGCACCCGAGGCATTGCCGAAGCTCACCACCAGGCCACGGGGGGCGACGCTGTCCAGGGAGGTCAACCAAGTGTCCTTGCCAACCCCGTCGTACACCACGGGCACCTTCTTGCCGTCAGTCAATTCCAGCACCCGCTGCGCGACGTTTTCCTTGCTGTAGTCGATGGTTTCCCAAGCGCCGTGGGATTTGGCGATGGCGGCCTTTTCCGGCGAGCTGACGGTGCCAATCAGCTTCACACCCAAGGCCTTGGCCCACTGGCAGGCCAAGGAACCCACGCCACCGGCGGCAGCGTGGAACAGGATGGTTTCGCCGCCCTTGAGTTCATAGGTCTGGCGCAACAGATATTGCACGGTCAGGCCCTTGAGCATCACGCCCGCCGCCTGTTCGAAACTGATGGATTCGGGCAGATGCACCAGGTTGGCCTCGGGCAACACATGCACATCGCTGTAGGCCCCCAGTGGGCCGCTGCCGTACGCCACTCGGTCGCCGACCTTGAACCGCGTGACGCCCGAGCCGATCGCCTCGACCACGCCCGCGCCCTCGGCACCCAGGCCCGATGGCAACGCCGGTGGCGGATAAAGACCACTGCGGTAGTAGGTGTCGATGAAATTCAGGCCGATCGCCTTGTTGCTCACGCGCACCTGCTGCGGGCCGGGCTCGGCAGGCGAGTAATCGACGTACTCAAGCACTTCGGGACCGCCGTGGGAACTGAACTGGATACGTTTGGCCATCTTCACTTTCTCCTTGTCGTGGTAATGCTGTTCACTTAAGAAAAACAACGTACCTGTGGCGAGGGAGCTTGCTCCCGCTCGGCTGCGAAGCAGTCGTATTCCGGCGGGTACAGTGTGTTTGATGCTGCGTAGTCGGCAGGTTTTGGGGCCGCTACGCAGCCCAGCGGGAGCAAGCTCCCTCGCCACGGGAATGTCGATACCTTGAGTGAACCGCATTACCTTATCTTGGGACTTTTACCAAGCCTGCTATCGGACTCCTAAGCTTGACCGTCGTCAACTGTGGCGTGGGCAAGTGCGGTGGTATCCTGTGCGCCCATTTGCCCCCGGCCCGCTATACGCCGCGTAACGTAGCCCTGATCAAGGTGATGTCATGTCCACTCGCACCGAGGCCGTGAAAGCCTACCTGCTCGACCTGCAAGACCGTATTTGCACCGCCCTGGAAACCGAGGACGGCGGCACGCGCTTCGTCGAAGATGCCTGGACCCGGCCTGCCGGTGGTGGCGGTCGCACGCGGGTGATCGAGAACGGCACGGTGATCGAAAAGGGCGGCGTCAACTTTTCCCACGTCTTCGGCAGCGGCCTGCCACCCTCGGCCAGTGCCCATCGGCCAGAACTGGCCGGGCGCGGCTTCGAAGCCTTGGGCGTGTCGCTGGTGATCCACCCGCACAACCCGCACGTGCCGACCTCCCACGCCAACGTGCGTTTCTTCATCGCCGAAAAGGAAGGCGAAGAACCGGTCTGGTGGTTTGGCGGCGGCTTCGACCTGACGCCGTACTACGGCATCGAGGAAGACTGCGTCCATTGGCACCGTGTCGCCGAGCAGGCCTGCGCACCGTTCGGCCCCGAGGTGTACCCGCGCTACAAAGCCTGGTGCGACAGCTATTTCCACCTCAAGCATCGCAACGAGCCCCGGGGCATCGGCGGCCTGTTTTTCGACGACCTGAACGCGTGGGATTTCGACACCTGCTTCGCCTTTATCCGCGCCATCGGCGACGCCTATATCGATGCCTACCTGCCGATCGTGCGCCGCCGCAAGCACGACGCGTTCACCGCCAAGCAGCGGGAATTCCAGGAGTACCGTCGTGGGCGCTACGTGGAATTCAACCTGGTCTACGACCGCGGCACCCTGTTCGGGCTGCAATCGGGCGGGCGTACCGAATCGATCCTGATGTCCCTGCCACCGCAAGTGCGCTGGGGCTACGACTGGAAAGCCGAACCCGGCAGTGAAGAAGCGCGGCTGACCGAGTACTTCCTGCAGGATCGCGATTGGCTGGCGACGGCCTGAACGAGGATTATCCATGGACCGCTACGTTGTAATGGGTAACCCGATCGGCCACAGCAAGTCGCCGTTGATCCATCGCCTGTTTGCCGAGCAGACCGGGCAAACCCTGGAATACAGCACGCTGCTGGCGCCCCTGGAGGATTTCGCCGGTTGCGCCCGAGAATTTTTCCGCGAGGGGCGTGGGGCGAACGTCACCGTACCGTTCAAGGAGGACGCCTTCCGCCTGGCCGACAGCCTGACCGAGCGGGCCCAGCGGGCCGGGGCAGTCAATACGTTGAGCAAACTGGCCGACGGTCGCCTGCTGGGTGACAACACCGACGGCGCCGGGCTGGTCCGGGACCTGACCGTCAATGCCGGCTTCAGCCTCAAGGGCAAGCGCATCCTGTTGCTCGGGGCTGGCGGCGCGGTGCGCGGTGCCCTGGAACCGCTGCTGGCCGAAGCGCCGGCCTCGGTGATCATCGCCAATCGCACGGTGGAAAAAGCCGAATTGCTGGCCGAGTTGTTCGCCGACCTGGGCCCGGTCTCCGCCAGCGGGTTCGATTGGCTGCAAGAGCCGGTGGACCTGATCATCAACGCCACCTCCGCGAGCTTGTCGGGGGATGTACCGCCGATTGCCGCCAGCCTGATCGAGCCCGGCAAGACGGTTTGCTACGACATGATGTATGGCAAGGAACCGACCTCGTTCTGCCGTTGGGCCAAGGAACACGGCGCGGCGGTGGCGATGGATGGCCTGGGCATGCTCGCCGAACAGGCGGGCGAAGCGTTCTTCCTGTGGCGCGGGGTACGCCCGGACACCGCGCCAGTGCTGGCCGAACTGCGCCGCCAACTGGCGCTGTAGGAACTGTGCAGGAGCTGTGTAGGAGCTGTGTAGGAGCTGTGTAGGAGCTGTCGAGTGCAACGAGGCTGCGATCTTTCCCCAGACACTTGAATCTCAAGCGAAAGATCAAAATCAAAAGATCGCAGCCTTCGGCAGCTCCTACAGGGGTTGAATCAGTTCAATCCTCAAAGTGAATCGGGCACTTCTGCGCCCCCTCCAGCTTCAACAACTCCTCCACCACTTGCGGGCGGGCCATGCGCAAGGTCAGGCTACGCCCCTGGCTGCGCAGGCGCCGGGCTTCCTGGTGGAGCATTTCCACCCCGGAATAATCGATGAAGTTGATCTGCTGGGCATCGATGACCACCCGCTGCGCCTGCAACCGTTGCAGGCGCGCTTGCAGGTAATGGCTGGCGCCGAAAAAGATCGAGCCGCCGACCCGCAGGATCTCCGCCTCCCCTTCGCAAAAATGCTGCACCCGCGGCTGTGAAGTGCGCTTGAGGTAAAAGAACAACGAGGCCAGCACGCCGGCGTAGATGGCGGTTTGCAACTCCAGCAGCAACGTGGCCAGGCAGGTCAGGCTCATCACCACGAATTCGGCGCGGCTCACGCGGTACAACGCGCGGATACCGCGGTGGTCCACCAGCCCCCAGGCGATCAGCAAAATACTGCCGGCCATGGCCGGAATCGGGATGTGGGCGATCAGGTTCGCCCCGGCGACCGCAAACAACGCCACCCACAGGGCCGAGAACACCCCGGCCAGGGGCGAGCAGGCCCCGGCTTCATAGCTGAGGCCGGAACGGGTAAAGGAGCCGGCCGACAATGATCCGGAGAAAAATCCGCCAACGATGTTGGAAAGCCCCTGCGCCCTCACCTCCTGATTCGCATCGAGCAATTGCCCGGAACGTACCGACAACGAGCGGGCGATGGACAGGCTGGTGACCAGCCCGAGCATGCCCACCGCGACGGCCCCGGGCAGCAAGCGCAGGATCAGCTCCAGGTCCAACGGCAGCAGCGTGAGCGGCGGCAGGCGCCCGGCAAAGGCACTGACCAGCGCCACATGCCCGAACGCCGCCGGCCACAACCAGACCACCAGGCTGCTGATGACTAAAGTTATCAACAGGCTCGGCCAGCGCGGCAGCAGGCGCTTGAGCACCACGCCCAGGAGCAAAGTGCCCAACCCCAGCAGCAGCGACGGCTTATCCACAGCCCCGATGTGCTCGACCAGCATCAGCAGCCCCCTCAACGCCGTGGCTTCGTTCGGCAGGTCGAGGCCCAGCAGGTTCGGCAACTGCCCCAGGGCAATCACCACCGCCGCGCCCAGGGTGAAACCCAGCACCACCGAGTGCGAGACGAAATTCACCAGCGCGCCGAAACGCAGCAACCCCAGCAACCATTGGAAAATGCCTGCCAGCACCGTCAGCAGCAGGATCAGGGTGATGTAGTCCTGGCTGGCGGGAACGGCCAGCGGACTGACGGTGGCGTACAAAACGATGGAAATCGCCGCCGTGGGCCCGCAGATCAGGTGCCACGACGAACCCCACAGGCAGGCGATCAGCACCGGCACGATCGCCGCATACAAGCCGTACTCCGGTGGCAGACCAGCAATCAGGGCGTAGGCAATGGACTGCGGCAACGCGAGAATCGCGCCGCTCAGGCCGACGATCAGGTCACGACCGACACTGGCGCGGGTCTGCCGGGGCAGCCAGCTCAGGAAAGGAAAGAGTGAACGGCGCGTGGGGATTGCCATGGGGCCTCAAGAAATGGGGTTTGGCGCAAGAGTATCAGGTGAACCCATGTGGCGAGGGAGCTTGCTCCCGCTGGACTTCACTGTAGGAGCTGCCGAAGGCTGCGATCTTTTGATCTTTCGCTTGAAATTCAAGTGTCTGGGGAAAGATCGCAGCCTCGTTGCACTCGACAGCTCCTACACAGCCCAGCG
This sequence comes from Pseudomonas brassicacearum, assembly GCF_918698105.1. Classification (GTDB taxonomy): domain Bacteria; phylum Pseudomonadota; class Gammaproteobacteria; order Pseudomonadales; family Pseudomonadaceae; genus Aquipseudomonas; species Aquipseudomonas brassicacearum_F. The sequence continues at coordinate 23,897 of NZ_CAKKMI010000090.1, forward strand.
GGAGCAAGCCTGTCTCTTAT
>NZ_CAKKMI010000091.1:0-23904 GCF_918698105.1 Pseudomonas brassicacearum
CGGTTCACCTGATAAACCGAGTTGCCTGCATCGCGGGCAAGCCCAGCTCCCACAAAGCTTCTCCTACAGTGGGTAGGGGTCAGGCCTCGAGGCCGAGGATATCCCGCGCCACCGCCTCGGCAATCCGGATCCCGTCCACGCCCGCCGACAGGATCCCGCCGGCATAACCGGCGCCTTCGCCGGCCGGGAACAGGCCCTTGACGTTCAGGCTCTGCAGCGATTCGTTGCGGGTAATGCGCAGGGGCGATGAGGTGCGGGTTTCGATGCCGGTCAGCACGGCGTCGTGCAGCGAATAACCGCGAATCTGTTTCTCGAACGCCGGCAGGGCTTCGCGGATGGCTTCGATGGCGAAATCCGGCAGGGCCAGGGCCAAGTCGCCCAGTAACACCCCTGGCTTGTAGGACGGTTCGACGCTACCCAGTGCCGTAGACGGCTTGCCGGCGATGAAATCACCCACCAGTTGCGCCGGGGCCTCGTAGTTGCTGCCACCGAGTACGTAAGCGTGGGATTCCAGGCGTTCCTGCAACTCGATCCCCGCCAGCGGGCCACCGGGATAATCGACTTCCGGGGTAATCCCGACGACGATGCCGGAGTTGGCGTTACGCTCGTTACGCGAATACTGGCTCATGCCGTTGGTCACGACGCGGTTCGGCTCGGACGTCGCGGCCACCACGGTGCCGCCGGGGCACATGCAGAAGCTGTACACCGAACGGCCATTCTTGGCGTGGTGCACCAGTTTGTAGTCGGCGGCGCCAAGTTTCGGGTGGCCGGCGTATTTGCCCAGGCGCGCGCTGTCGATCAGCGATTGCGGGTGCTCGATACGGAAACCCACCGAGAACGGCTTGGCTTCCATGTATACGCCGCGGCTGTGGAGCATGCGGAAGGTGTCCCGCGCGCTGTGGCCCAGGGCCAGGATCACATGTTTCGAATGAATCCGTTCGCCGCTGGCCAGTTCGACGCCGACCAGTTGGCCGTCCTCGATCAACACATCGGTGACCCGCTGCTGGAAGCGTACTTCGCCGCCCAGGGCGCGAATCTGCTCACGCATGTTTTCCACCACGCCGGTCAGACGGAACGTGCCGATGTGCGGCTTGCTGACGTAGAGGATTTCTTCCGGTGCCCCGGCCTTGACGAATTCGTGCAAAACCTTGCGGCCAAGAAATTTCGGATCCTTGATCTGGCTGTAGAGCTTGCCGTCCGAAAACGTCCCGGCGCCGCCTTCACCGAACTGCACGTTGGATTCGGGGTTGAGCACGTTTTTGCGCCACAGGCCCCAGGTGTCCTTGGTGCGCTGGCGAACTTCCGGGCCACGCTCGAGGATGATCGGCTTGAAGCCCATCTGCGCCAGCAACATCGCGGCGAAGATCCCGCACGGGCCGAAGCCGACCACGATCGGCCGTTCGCTCAGGTCGGCCGGTGCCTGGCCCACCACTTTGTAGCTGACATCCGGCGCCTCGTTGACGTTACGGTCATCGGCGAACTTGCGCAGCAGGCTGGCTTCGTCGCGCACCGTCAGGTCGATGGTGTAGATGAAGCACAGTTCGGAGGATTTCTTGCGCGCGTCGTAGCTGCGCTTGAACAAGGTGAAGTCGAGCAGGTCATCGCTGGCGATACCCAGGCGCTGCACGATGGCCGGGCGCAGGTCTTCTTCGGGGTGGTCGATCGGCAGCTTGAGTTCGGTGATTCGTAACATGGTGGGATCCGGTTCGCGGGGTGCACAACTGCACCAGGGCGTGAACCGGCGATTATAAGCCAAAACCGGCGAATCAGTCGTTGCGCGCACCACCGAAGTAGGCGCAGCCACGCTGGACCTGGCCGTTGACCCGCAACTCGGCGCTCATGTGTTGCACGCTGCCGGTGACGCTGTCGACGCAACGCGCAGGCGTGACCCAGAGCTCGACCTTCTGGCCGTTGGCTTCGGTGCCCACGTTGAAGCGGCCATCGCCCAATTGCTCCTCGACGTAAGGCACCGCCAGCGGCGGCTGGCCTTCGCGGTCCAGCACCAGGCCCTTGCCACTGGCCTTGAGCGTCCATTCAGGGCTGTGTCCCGCAGCGCGCAGGATCGTTCGTTTGAAGTCGACGTCTTCGCAAGCCGTTCCCGAGCGCTCCAGGCGATAGAGTTGTTCAACGTCCAACTGACTGTCGGTGCCGGCCGCAGCGCTGGAAACGATACGGCCACGCACATCGGCAAACAGTTTGCCCTGGTCATCGGCCAGGCTGGCGGCCTGCTGCAGCACGCTGGTGCCGCCGCTGTCGTTGACGATGTAGCGGCGCTGTTCCTGGCACGGCTGGAACACCAGCTTGCCATCGGCCGCCGTGAGCTCGCCCTGCATGCGCGTCTGGCCGGCATGGGAGGCGCTCTGACGTGGGGCATCGAGCAATTGGCAGCCGGGCAAGAGCGGCAGGAGGGCGACAAACAGCAGGGAGCGGGCGGCACGCATCATTGGGTCTCCAGACAAGTGTCGCCACGTTACTGGGGGCGGCCGATGATCACAAGGCTTGGGTATCGCCGAGGGGGACTTGAGTTGGTCCGGGGGCCGCAGCATAGTGGCGCACCTGGTAAGTCGGATTCATTCGGTATGAAGCAAAGCCTGCCTGTTTTTCCTGAACGCCTGTATGCACTGGATGCTCTGCGTGGCATCGCAGCGTTGGCCGTGGTGTTCTGGCATTGGCAGCATTTCTTTTTTCAGGGGGCTGTTCCGGGGCCGCTGCTGCGAGAAACACAGCCTTTGTATGGGGTATTTTCGCTGTTCTATCGCCATGGCGGGGATGCTGTTTCGCTGTTTTTCAGTCTGTCGGGTTTCATCTTCTTCTGGTTATTCGCCCAGGCGCTGGCGAGTCGGGAACTGAGCGGCAAACAGTTTTTCATCGAACGCTTCAGCCGCATCTACCCTTTGCACCTGGCGACATTTCTCGCGGTTGCCCTGTTACAAAAAATCTATAGTGCCTACGCTGGCAGCGCGTTCGTTTATCCATTCAACGATGCGTATCACGCGCTGTTGAATGTATTCCTGGCCCCTGCCTGGGGCCTGGAGCTAGGTTGGTCGTACAACGGGCCAGCATGGTCGATCTCGGTTGAAGTGCTGTTGTACGCCGCTTTTTACCTATTGTGGCGCTATACAAAGGCGCCGCTTTCAATAAGTGCATTGCTGATCTTGGTGGCCGTCTGGATCTTTCCTGCGCACTACAAAGTAAGCCTCGGCGTGTTCGGTTTTTTTTGTGGTGGTTTGGGCTATGTGTTGGTGGCCTGGCTGCTGCGCCGATTGAACGGTCAGTGGGTCGGCGCGGGGCTGATACTGACGACTGCGTTGGGCTGGTATCTGTTTAACGTGTCCGGCACCGATTCGCAATTGTCCAAGTTTGCGTTGCTGTTTCCGTTGACCATTATGACCATTGCCGCGTGCCATCAATGGCTGGAACCCTTTGCCCGGCGTCTTGCCTGGCTCGGCGACATCAGCTACGCCTCATACCTGTTGCATTTCCCACTGCAAATCATCGCCGCGCTGCTGGCCGACAAATTCTTGCCCGGACGTAGCGTGTTTTATCAGCCCTGGACCCTGCTGCTGTTCTTCGCCGTGCTGATCGGCACCAGTCTGCTTTGCCACCACGCGTTCGAGCGACCCGTGCAGCGCTGGCTAAGACAACGCGTGCGGGAAACCGGTGAGGCGCTTGAAGACGCTCGCTGATGGCTCCCGCTTGCGAGGACTTAGTTGACGTGAAAGGTCTGACCGGTTTGCAGGCCTTCGACACTCTTGGCGTAGGCCAATGCCACGTCCGCTGCGGGAACAGGTTTGAAGCCGCGGAAATAAGGCGCGTACTTGTCCATGGCTTCCAGCAACACGTTCGGGCTTACCGAGTTGACCCGCAAGCCCCGTGGCAATTCGATTGCCGCGGCGCGCACGAAACTGTCCAGGGCACCGTTGACCAGGGCCGCCGAAGCACCACTCTTGATCGGATCGTGGCTGAGCACGCCGGTGGTGAAGGTGAAGGACGCACCGTCGTTGGCGAATTCGCGGCCGATCAGCAGCAGGTTGACCTGGCCCATCAACTTGTCTTTCAAGCCCAGGGTGAAGCTGTCTTCGGTCATGTCGGCCAGGGGCGCAAAGGTGACGTTGCCAGCGGCGCAAACCAGGGCATCAAAACGGCCGGTCTTTGCGAACAGCGCACGGATTGAAGCGCTGTCGCTGATATCCACCTGCAGTTCACCGCTGTGGCGGCCGATCCGAACGATCTCGTGGCGCGGCGACAGTTCTTTATCAATGGCCGAACCGATGGTGCCGTTGGCGCCGATTAACAGGATTTTCATGGGCTGTTCCTCAATGGGTTGAATGAGTTTTCAGTCTAGAGGGGTTCTTTCCATTGATAATCATGCTAATAGGCAACCTTTGGTTTTCAATTGGAAACAATCCAATGAGCGAAATGGATGACCTGGCGGCGTTTGCCGTGTTGATGGAGGCCGGCAGCTTCACCCAGGCGGCCCAGCAGTTGGGGTGCAGCAAGGGCCAGTTGTCCAAGCGCATCAGTTTGTTGGAGAAGCGGTTTTCGGTGGTGTTGCTGCAACGCACCACGCGGCGCCTGAGCCTCACGGCGGCAGGGGCGGCGTTGCTGCCCCAGGCCCAGGCGCTGTTGGTGCAGGTGGAAAGGGCGCGTCAGGCATTGGCCCGGTTGAAGGACGATATTTCCGGGCCGGTACGTATGACGGTGCCGGTTTCGTTGGGCGAAACGTTCTTCGAAGGCTTGCTGATGGAGTTCGCTGGCACGTATCCTAATGTGCAGATCGAACTGGAGCTCAACAACGGTTACCGTGACCTGACCCGCGATGGTTTTGATCTGGCGATCCGTTCCGACGCCGCCATCGATGAGCGGCTGGTGGCCCGGCCATTGCTGGCGTGGCACGAAATGACCTGCGCCAGCCCGGCCTACCTCGACCAATACGGCGAACCCGAGACGCCCCTGGCCTTGGCCGAGCACCGTTGTTTGCTCAACAGCCATTACAGCGGTCGGGAAGAGTGGCTTTACCACCAGCAACACGAACTGCTGCGGGTCCGAGTCTCGGGGCCGTTCGCCAGCAATCACTACAGCCTGCTGAAAAAAGCCGCCCTGGCCGGCGCCGGAATCGCCCGGCTGCCGTCGTACCTGCTGCATGAAGAATTGGCCGACGGACGTCTGCACTGGCTGCTGCGCGACTACCAGACCCGACGCATGCCGATGTACCTGGTGCATCCGTACCAGGGTGGATTGCCCAAGCGCACCCAGGTGCTGGCTGACTATCTGATTGATTGGTTCAAGCGCAGCGGCGAGGCGTTGGATCGGCTTCAGCGATAGTCCATCCATTGGACAGTCCCTGTGGGAGCGAGCTTGCTCGCGAAGGCGGTGGCACATCCGGCATTTGTGCAAGCGGACCCGCCGCTATCGCGAGCAAGCTCGCTCCCACAGGGGATCTGTGTTCAGTCGTGGGCGTAACGCCTGGCAATCAGCTGATCGATCGACAACACGCCCGGTCCACGGGCCATCAGGTAAAGCAATACCGCCGCCCAGGTGCCATGGGTCGGGTAGGCGTCCGGGTAGACGAACAGCTGGATGGTCAAGGTCATGCCCAGCAAGGCCAACGCTGAAAAGCGTGTCGCCAGGCCAAACAAAATCAGCACCGGGAATACATGCTCGGCGGTAGCAGCCAGGTGCGCAGCCAGTTCCGGCGACAGCAACGGCAGGGCGTATTCGCTTTTGAATAGCGGAACGGTCGAGTCCGCCAGCCGCGGCAGGCCGATCTGGAAGGTGCCGTCGAACAGGTCGATGGCCAGGCCTTCGATTTTGGTCTGGCCGGATTTCCAGAACACCGCGGCAATGGAGAATCGCGCGATGAAGGCGATCAGGCTGTGGGGGATTTTCTCCAGCCATTGAATGGAAGCGGCAATCAGGGCGTTCATCGGGATACCTGTCCAGCTAGGAGGTGAGTGATAGCGCTGTGGCGAATGAGCCCCGCCAGGGTCTGCTCCAGGTCGAGCTCGATCGAGGCTTCAATGGCGGCGCTCAGGGTCAGCCCCTGTTGCAGGGCGGTGATGAACCCATGGGCTGCGTGATTGATCGCGAACACTTGCACGTCGAGGCCGTTGCGCAGCACCAAGGCGTTTTGTGCAGCAAATGCCTCGAACGACACGGGCGTCTCGTGCTGATGGGCGGCCCAGATCGTCACCACGGCGAAGGGCGATTGCAGCAGCCGCAGTGACGGATGCAGACCGATCTTCAGGTGCCTGGTCTGTGTGGGGGACGACAGCGCCTCGACGATCCGTTCTGCGGCCATGGGCTCGGCGTCGGCGGCATGCCAGGCTTGCACATGCAGTCGCTCCAGCCGGGCGACATCCGCCAGGTACGGTACGCAGGCGGCGGGTTCGAAGCGTTCGATGAACCCGGCAAAATCATCCCCGTAGTCACTCATCACCGGGCTGCGCGGCGGCGCCGACTGGACGTAGACCCCCGCCATGCCTCGGAAAAATTCCTCGCCCACCAACTGCGCCACCACCGGGTAATTGTCGGCCAGGGCGTTGATCAAGGAGCTGAGCACGTTGTTGCGGTACACCGCGAAGCGGCTCTGCGGGTCCGCACCATTGGCGCTGACCAGGCCGGGGGGGCACGCCTGGCGCGGGTCGAGCAGGGCGGCGGCGAATGTGCGCTGGTCGCTCACGACCGGACTCCCGCGGCATTTAAAAGTTGATCGGCCTGGCGCGCTTCGGCCAGCAGCACCTCCCATGGGGGGATGTGGGTGTCGCGCTCGACCAAGGTGGCTACCGGCCCGATCTGCGCCAGAACCTTGAGGTACAGTTGCCAGACGGCGTGGTCGATGGGCGCGCCGTGGTCGTCTATCAACAGGCGATCGCCAAGGCTGTCGGTGTCTTCGGCAAAACCGGCCAGGTGGATTTCGCCGGTCGCGTGCAGGGGCAGGGCGTCGAGGTAGGCCAGTGGGTCGCGGCAGTGGTTGATGCACGAGACGTAGACGTTGTTCACATCCAGCAGCAGGCCGCAGCCGGTGCGCCGGATCACTTCGCTGAGGAAGTGTGGCTCGTCAAGGGTCGAGGTTTCGAACGCCAGGTAGGTCGCCGGGTTTTCCAGCAGCAGCGGTCGTTTGAGGCTGGACTGCACCTGGTCGACGTGTTCGCAGACCCGGTCGAGGGTCGCTTGGTCGTAGGCCAGGGGGAGCAGGTCATTGAGGAACACCGGGCCGTGGCTGGACCAGGCCAGGTGTTCGGAAAAGGATTGGGGCTGATAGCGTTCGATCAATGCGGCCAGGCGCTGCAAATGCGCGACATCCAGCGGCCCCTCTCCACCGATCGACAGGCCGACGCCGTGCAGCGACAGCGGGTACTGTTCGCGTATCCGCCCCAGGAAGTGATGAAGCGGCCCGCCGGCCACCATGTAGTTTTCCGCGTGCACTTCGAAAAAGCCCAGGTCCGGTCGGGTCTGGAGCACCTCACGAAAATGCTCGCTCTTGAGCCCCAACCCTGCCCTGGGCGGCAGCCGGTTATCAATGGCGAGGGACGGGGTATTCAACATGCTGGCGGGCCTCAGGCAGATGCGATCAGGACTTGGCTTTGAACGCTTCGAGCTGGCCGAAACCAGTCGGCGAGGTTTTGCTTTCCATAGTGGTGCAAGTGCCTTTGGGTACCGATTTCCAGGCGTTGCCCTGATAGTCCATTTTTGCCGTACCGGCGCAGGTGGTGCCGGCGCCGGCGGCGCAGTCGTTCTTGCCTTTGAGGGCAACGCCGAAGCATTTTTCCATGGTGTCGTCGGCGGCGTGGACGGTCGAGACGGCTGTCATGCTCAGGGCAGAACCCAGGGCCAGGATCAGGGCGGTGGCGGACAGGGTGCGGGTCGAAGCAGTCATGATGATTCTCCAGTCATTCAGGGAAATGAACCGGCGTCAGCGCCGGTCTGCTGAACTAGAGAGGGGAGGTGGGGGAGTGTTACAACGGGCTACCGATATTTTTTTGGTTTACCCCAAACCCGTGGCGAGGGAGCTTGCTCCCGCTGGGCCGCGCAGCGGCCCCAAGCTGTTGCGGTCGCTTCGCAACCGAGCGGGAGCAAGCTCCCTCGCCACAAAGGCATTCACTTGAAAACTGGGCAAAAAAAACGGCCCGAAGGCCGTTTTTTAATTGCTGCAGACTCAACCGCCCAGGTACGCCTCGCGCACTTTCGGGTCGGTCAGCAGGGCTTCACCGGTGCCTTGCATCACCACGCGACCGTTCTCCAGCACGTACGCCCGGTCGGCGATTTTCAGCGCCTGGTTGGCGTTCTGCTCCACCAGGAACACCGTCACGCCATCCTTGCGCAGCTGTTCGATGATGTCGAAGATCTGCTGGATGATGATCGGTGCCAGGCCCAGGGACGGCTCGTCGAGCAGCAGCAGCTTGGGCTTGCTCATCAGCGCACGGCCGATGGCGAGCATTTGCTGTTCGCCGCCGGACATGGTGCCGCCGCGCTGGGTAAAGCGTTCTTTCAGGCGTGGGAAAAGGTGCAGGACCTTGTCCATCTGTTCCTGATAGTCGCCCTTGTCGGTGAAAAATCCGCCCATGGCGAGGTTCTCTTCCACGGTCAGCCGGGCAAATACCCGACGGCCCTCCGGCACCACCGCGATGCTCTTGCGCATGATCCGTGATGAGTCCTGGCCCACCAGTTCCTCACCCATGTAGCGGATGCTGCCGCTGTGGGCCTGGGGCGAACCGCAGAGCGTCATCAGCAGGGTGGATTTGCCGGCGCCGTTGGCACCGATCAGGGTCACGATTTCGCCCTGGTGGACTTCCACGTTGACGCTGTGCAAGGCCTGGATCTTGCCGTAGAAGGTGGAAACGTTTTCGAATTGCAGCATTTACGCTTCCCCCAGGTAGGCTTTGATCACTTCAGGATTGTCGCGGATCTGTTCCGGCGAGCCGTTGGCCAGGGGGGTGCCCTGGTTGATCACGACGATGTGGTCGGAAATGCTCATGACCAGCTTCATGTCGTGCTCGATCAGCAGCACAGTGACGTTGTGCTCCTCGCGCAGCACGCCGATCAGGGCTTTGAGGTCTTCGGTTTCCTTGGGGTTCAGGCCCGCGGCGGGCTCGTCGAGCATGAGGATCCGCGGACGGGTCATCATGCAGCGGGCGATTTCCAGGCGTCGTTGCTGACCGTAGGCCAGGGTCCCGGCGGTACGGTTGGCGAATTCCTTGAGGTTGACCTTGTCCAGCCAGTACTCGGCGTACTCCATGGCCTCGCGTTCGCTTTTGCGGAACGCCGGGGTCTTGAACAGGCCGGCAAAGAAGTTGGTGTTCAGGTGACGATGCTGGGCGATCAGCAGGTTTTCGACCGCCGTCATGTCCTTGAACAGCCGCACGTTCTGGAAGGTGCGCACCACCCCCTTGCGGGCGATCTGGTGGCCGGGCAGGCCCTGGATCGGCTCGCCGTCCAGCACGATGGTGCCGCCGGTGGGCTGGTAGAAGCCGGTCAGGCAGTTGAACACGGTGGTCTTGCCTGCGCCGTTCGGCCCGATCAGGGCGACGACCTGTTTCTCTTTCACGGTCAGGGCCACGCCGTTGACCGCCAGCAAGCCGCCGAAGCGCATGCTCAAGTTTTCGACTTTCAGAATCTCGCGGCTCATTTGCGCAGCTCCATGTGGGGGCGTTGCATAGGCAGCAGACCTTGAGGACGCCAGATCATCATCAGCACCATCAAGGCGCCGAACATCAACATGCGGTATTCGCTGAATTCACGCATCATTTCGGGCAGCAGGATCATCACGATGGCCGCCAGGATCACGCCCAGCTGCGAGCCCATCCCGCCCAGCACGACGATGGCGAGGATGATCGCCGATTCGATGAAGGTGAAGGATTCCGGCGTCACCAGGCCCTGGCGGGCGGCGAAGAAGCTGCCGGCAAAACCGGCGAACGCGGCACCGAGGGTGAAGGCTGACAGCTTGATGATCGTCGGGTTGAGACCCAGGGCACGGCAGGCGATTTCGTCTTCACGCAATGCCTCCCAGGCGCGACCGATCGGCATGCGCAGCAGGCGGTTGATGACGAACAGCGCGGCCAGGGCCAGCAACAGGGCAACCAGGTAGAGGAAGATCACCTTGTTGATCGAGTTGTATTCCAGGCCGAAGTACTCGTGGAAGGTCTGCAGGCCTTCGGCGGCTTTACGTTCGAAGGTCAGGCCGAAGAACGTTGGTTTCTCGATGTTGCTGATACCGTTCGGGCCACCGGTAATGTCGGTCAGGTTGCGCAGGAACAGACGGATGATCTCGCCAAAACCCAGGGTCACGATGGCCAGGTAGTCGCCGCGCAAGCGCAGGACCGGGAAGCCCAGCAGGAAACCGAAGGTGGCGGCCATCATCCCGGCGATCGGCAGGCAGATCCAGAAGCTCAGGCCGTAATAGTGCGACAGCAGCGCGTAGCTGTAGGCCCCGACGGCATAAAAGCCGACGTAGCCCAGGTCCAGCAGACCGGCCAGGCCGACCACGATGTTCAGGCCAAGACCGAGCATCACGTAGATCAGGATCAGCGTAGCGATGTCCACCGCGCCGCGAGAGCCGAAGAACGGCCAGACCAGCGCCACGACGATCAGGGCCAGCACGATCCAGCGCTGGGTGGTCGGCAGGGTCAGGAAGTTGCTGGCCTTGGCCGGGATCACCGGCAGGCCGGGCGAGGACTTCCACATGGCGCTGATCTGCGTGCTGAACAGCACACGCAAGAACATCAGTACGGAACACACGGCGATGGTCGCCAGGATGGCCGGGTTGGTGCCGTGCACTTCCAGGTTGATGCCGACGATGGTCAGTTTAAGACCGAGTACCGGATAGGCCACGGCCCAGACCAGCAGGGCGCTGAAAAGCGCCGATTTGAGATGCCTAGTCATACTTTCTCAACCTCCGGACGGCCCAGGATGCCGGTCGGCCGGAATAACAGAACCAGAACCAACAAGCCGAATGCCACGACGTCCTTGTACTGGTCGCCGAAGATGTCGGCGCCAAAGGCTTCCGCCACGCCCAGCACCAGCCCGCCGAGCATCGCGCCGGGAATGCTGCCGATGCCGCCCAGTACCGCGGCGGTGAAGGCTTTCAGGCCGACGAGGAAGCCGGCGTTGGGGTTGATCACGCCGTATTGCATGCTCAACAGCACCGCGGCGATGGCCGCCAGGGCCGCACCGATGACGAAGGTCAGGGCGATGATGTTGTTGGTGTTGATGCCCAGCAGGTTGGCCATCTTGATGTCCTCGGCACAGGCGCGGCAGGCGCGGCCCAGGCGGGAACGGGAGATGAACAGCGTCAGGCCGAGCATGGCGACCAGGGTCACCACGAACACCACGATTTGCATGTAGGAAATCAGCACTTCATGTGCCCCACCTGGCCCGATGGCGAAGTTGCCCGGGATCAGGTTGGGGATAGCTTTGTCCTTGGAGTCTTGCGAAAGCAGAACCGTGTTCTGCAGGAAAATCGACATGCCGATGGCGGAAATCAGTGGGATCAGACGGTTGCTGCCGCGCAAGGGGCGGTAGGCGATCCGTTCGATGCTGTAGCCATAGGAACTGGTCACGACGATGCTCGCAATGAAGGCCGCGGTCATCAACAGCGGGACACTGTCGAGTCCCATCATGCTCAGCCCGGCGATGGCGATGAACGCCACGTAGGAGCCGATCATGTACACCTCGCCGTGGGCGAAGTTGATCATTCCAATGATGCCGTAAACCATCGTATAGCCGATGGCGATCAGGGCATACGTGCTGCCAACGGTCAGGCCGTTAACCAGCTGCTGGAAGAAGTGATAGATGTCAGGCATTACAGCGCTCCTAAAAACCTGATACGCATTTCACTGGTGGAGTCATTTTCCCGCCCGGGCCCCGTGGATCTGCATCCACTTCGAACACGAGGTTTGCCAGCGAACCGCTGATGACGGTTTTGAGATTTTCAGGTGGGGAGACTGGCGGATCACGCCAGCGCGGCCCAATACATTTAAAACAAAGCCCACGGCACGCCGTGGGCTTTATTGGCAGTCAGTCAGGCCAGGCCTTACTGAGGCGATACTTCAGTTTTAGGTTTGCCGTTGTGCCATTCGTAGACCACGAACTTGAAGTCCTTCAGGTCGCCCTTCTCGTCGAAGCTCAGGTCGCCGGTCGGAGTCTTGAAGGTGCCTTTATGAATGGCTTCAGCCACTTTGGCGGTGTCTTCGGACTTGGCCGCCTTGATACCTTCGGCGATGACTTCAACAGCCGAGTAGGACGGGAACACGAACGGACCGCTCGGATCTTCCTTCTTGGCCTTGAAGGCGTCTGCCAGGGCAATGTTGGCAGGATCCTGGTCGAAGGATTTCGGCAGGGTCACCAGCAGGCCTTCGGACGCATCCTTGGCGATTTGGGTGATCGAGTCGTTACCCACGCCTTCCGGACCCATGAACTTGGCCTTCAGGCCTTTTTCCTGGGATTGACGCAGGATCAGGCCCAGCTCCGGGTGGTAGCCGCCGTAGTAGACGAAGTCGACGTTGGCTTGCTTGAGCTTGGCGATCATCGAGGAGAAGTCTTTGTCGCCGGCGTTCACGCCTTCGAAGACGGCCACTTTCACGCCTTTCTTCTCCAGGGTCGTTTTCACGGCGCTGGCGATGCCTTCACCGTACTGCTGCTTGTCGTGCAGGACCGCAACGATCTTCGGCTTGACGTGGTCGGCGATGTAGTTGCCGGCCGCAGGGCCTTGGGCGCTGTCCAGGCCGATGGTGCGGAAGATCATCTTGTAGCCGCGAGCGGTGATGTCCGGGCTGGTAGCGGCCGGGGTGATCATGATCACGCCTTCGTCTTCGTAGATGTCCGACGCCGGCTGGGTGGAGCTGGAGCACAGGTGGCCGACCACGAACTTGACGCCGTCGTTGACGACTTTGTTCGCGACCGCGACCGCTTGTTTTGGATCACAGGCGTCATCGTATTCAACGGCTTCGAGTTTCTTGCCGTCGACGCCGCCCTTGGCGTTGATCTGTTCGATGGCCATTTTGGAGCCACTGAACTGCATGTCGCCGTATTGGGCTACAGGGCCGGTTTTTGGGCCGGCGATGCCGATCTTGATGGTGTCGGCGGCGAACGAATGGCTGGCAACCCCGGCCAGAACCATAGCGGCAAACAGTTTGGAAATCTGCTTAGTAGCCTTAGTCATAGTGCTCCACTCATGCTGTTGTAGTTTTTATAGTCCTGGCGCCGTAGCAGCAGAACCGGGTCAGATATCTTGGATACCCTCGCGGAAAATGCCCCCGGCAACTGTACCGGTACAGTGTAGAGCGCCGATTGTTGGCAAGGGAAGCTGGCGCTTGGGGGCAAAACCTGAGGGTGTCGCTTAATTGAAAGAAAAAGACAGAATAGCGGCGGGGTTGTCCGGTCATATCGGCAATCCTTGGCTTTGCTGCGCTTTTCAATCGGTACCGCAATTGCTACCGGGTTTTTCTGCCAGACCACCGACGTTATCATTCGCGCCGATTTCTTTTCTGGACAGGTCCCATGAATCAAGAACCTAGCACCCTCTATGCCAAGCTGCTTGGTGAAACTGCATCCATCACCTGGAAAGAGCTGGAGCCGTTCTTTGCCAAGGGTGCCCTATTGTGGGTCGATCCGGCACTGGATTTGATCGCCGCCGCCGAGGCCGTCGCCCAGGACGAAGGTACCAAAGTCGCCGCCTGGCTGGCCGCCGAGCAGCTCGGCAAGCTGTCTGAAACGCGGGCGCTGGATTTTCTGGAACGCGATCCACAGCTGTGGGCGGTGGTGGTTTCACCCTGGATTATGATCCAGGAAAGGGCGTCGAACTGATCGATGCACCAAGTTGGTTCGTGTTTTTGCGTTTGAAAAAGTGTGTAGGTGAGTAGCGTGATAGCACCCTGCCGTGGCGAAACGCCACAAGGTAGGGTGACGTATACGTAACGGGAACAGTTTATGGAGCAGCCTTTGGGCTGCTTAATTGTTTCTGGATGTTGTCCGAGTGCGGGATTCGGGACCGCTATCGCGAGCAAGCTCGCTCCCACAGTGGGCCTGTGTTCACAAATCCCTGTGGGAGCGAGCTTGCTCGCGATTGGAGGCAACACGGTGTTACGCCAGCCTCAGTAACTCTTGCCGGTATGGTTATTAAGCGAAATAACCTTGGTCTTGCCAATGCGATGACGGTAGATCTCGCGCAGGTACTTGATAGACTTTTTCACGCAGTCGCGAGACAGGCGGATGTCGTTGATCGAGACGAACTTGTCCTTGTCGTTGATCAGCTCGCGGTACTTCTTCTCATACATCGGTTTGATCGCGTACCAGTTGGTGTCGAGGATCTTCGCCGGGTTTTCGAATTCGTTGAGCAGGTCGTCGATGCGTGCTTCGTCGAAATCTTCATTGATGATGAAGTCCAGGATCGAGTTGTCCAGGGTGTCGTCGAAGCGGTACGGGGTGCGGGCGAAGCAGCGTTTGATAAAGGCCACGATCAGGGTCAGGAAGTCATCCGACAGGCACGGGCTCTTGGCGATCAGGGTGGTCAGCGACAGGTTGGCCGACGCGCCGATCACCAACGCGTAACGCTTGAGGGTGGTGTTGGGGAACAGGCTGTTGAGGTGGGTCTTGAGCCGGTTCAGGTCCATGTAGGACAGCTTGTAGTCCTTGGGCAGGGAGACGATGGACACCACCGACGAGCAGTTCTTGAAGAAGTGCAGGTCATGCAGGGCGGCTGCGTCGTAGCCGGAATTCTTGTACTGCTCCAGCGACGCCCGGTAGCGCTTGGATTCGATCGGCAGCAGGCTGATGCCTTCGATGGCCTGGGTGACTTTGTTGAAGTGCGGCAGGTCGATGGAGCGGAAGAACAGGTCGTCGATGTTCAGGCGCGGCGGCTCTTTTTCGAACACCTTGAACTTGTCGCCGCTGGGCGCCGGGGTTTCCGGGACGACGGACTCGGCGTAGGCAATCGCCACCGGGCCGGCCAGGCTCATGAACAGGTCGTTGGCGTCCAGGCGAATGGTTTCGCCAATGTCGATGCCGGCACGGCGGAAGTAGTTCTGGTCGTAGTCGGTGGTGACCGCCTGGGCCGTCAGGATGTTGAAGATCTGCTGGGAGATGTACTGGTTGGCGTGCTTCTCCATGGCATTGACATCAATGTTCTGGATATTGCCGTCATCGCTTTCTTCGGCGTAGCGCATGATGTCGTTGGAGATCAGCATCATCGCGTTCCACGGGCGGATACGGCCCATCACGCTGGCTTCGCTGCTGTCTTCGTTGGCGAAGTTGTACGAGAAATCCCATTCTTCCGACAGGTACTTGCACAGCAGGCGTCCGGCGTTGATGTGCAAGGCCTCGGACATTTCGCTGCGGTGGTCGGAAATGTTCGGCAGCACGCAGATGCCGCTGGTGAAAATCGGTTCGAAGACGAAGGAGTGACCGCTCTTGCTGTCGTGTTCGTCCATCGGCTTGGTGTCGAACGTCTTGTTCATGTACGAGTATTGCTGGGCCAGGCCGAACTCCGAGGCCATGCCCGAACCGGTACCGCCGCCGGCACTGAATATCGAGAAGTACAGGCGCGACTGGTTGGCCTTGATGCCGCAGCTGTCGATCAGGTACGAGTGGATCATTTTCCAGTCGGGGCTGGAGAAGCGCTGGGTGTCCTTGTTCAGGATGATCTTGGCCAGGTACTGGCCCAGGATCGGCGCGTTACCGGCGCCACCGGCATGGACTTCCGACAGGTCCATGATTTTCATCTTGCTGTAGTCGCGCAAAAAGCCGCTTTTTTCGCCCTTGCGCGAGAAGCGGATGCGCCCGGCGATGTCTTTGTCCAAGTCACCGAGCATCACCAGCGGTTCCACCAGGAACACCGGTTTGCTGGCCTTGCTGGTGCCCAGGCGCAGATTGTTGCGGATCCACTGCGCGGGGCTGTAGCCCTTGTCGCTGTAGGCCTTGTCTTCGGCGTTGAATTCGTTGAGGTAGAACTTGCGGGCGTTGTACACCAGCTCCGCCACGTCCAGGGCGATGTTGGAGCCGCAGCGCCCCAGGCCGATCAGGCACACCGACGGGAATTCCTGCTGGGCGCGGTCGCTCTCGTCTTCCACCAGATGGGGCGGTCGCGGGAACACCGCGTCGCGCAGGCCATCGAGGTTGTCGAGGATCCGGTCGGTGTTGGTTTCGGTGAAATACAGATACTGCTGAGTCGACAGGGGACGCGAGCTGCTCGATGGTTTCGAGGCTTCAGGGCCGTTGGCGGCCGGGCTCAGGGTCAGATCGGATACCGCAGTGGCTGTTTTTTTGGAAGTCATTGTGCGCCATATGCCTGAACTGGTTGGCTCGACGAGCGCTGTCATCGAACCATCGCGGATGGGAGCTCGCGTCCTGGATGGCGCGAAGGTCGGCCCGAGCGTCCAGGGCTACAGCCTGGGCGCCGCTCGAGAGATTCTTTCCTGATAGGTTGAATCGGCCACCGGGAGACGATCTTTAATCGCCAATGGGCGAAATGATGGCAATTGTTACAGCAAATTGACCGTTATCAAGAAACGCGCCGCTCGCCATGGGGGGGTATCAGCCTTGCGAATGATTGGAGACAGCGCCAGTGTCGCTGTCTAGATTGCATATCCAGGCCACGGATCGTTGGCCCATAACAATAAAAGAGACGGACCCATGCAGAACTCGACCCAAGCGGCGAATGCCTGGCGCATTCTGTTCCTGTTGTTCCTGGCCAACCTGTTCAACTTCTTCGACCGCACCATCCCGGCGATCATCATCGAGCCGATCCGCATGGAGTGGAGCCTCAGCGACTTCCAGATCGGCATCATCGGCACCGCTTTCACCATCGTCTACGCCATTGCCGGGTTGCCATTGGGACGCATGGCCGATACCGGTTCGCGCAGCAAGTTGATGGGCTGGGGCCTGGCGACCTGGAGCGCGCTGACGGCGGTCAACGGCCTGGTGGGCAGTTTCTGGGCGTTCCTGGTGGTGCGCATGGGCGTCGGGATTGGCGAGGCGAGTTATGCGCCGGCGGCCAACTCACTGATTGGCGATCTGTTCCCGGCCCATCGCCGGGCGCGGGCCATGGGCATCTTCATGCTGGGCTTGCCGATTGGCCTGCTGCTGGCGTTCTTCACCATTGGCGCGATGGTCAAGGCCTTCGACAGCTGGCGCGCGCCATTCTTTATCGCGGCGGTGCCAGGCTTGGTGCTGGCGTTGTTCATGTTCTTCATCAAGGAACCCAAGCGCGGGGCGGCGGAAACCGTGCAGGTGTCCCAGGAAAAGATCGACCGGCCGATCCGTCGAGTGTTGGCGATTCCCACTTTCCTGTGGCTGGTGCTGGCTGGGTTGTGCTTCAACTTCGCCACCTATGCCTGCAACTCCTTCCTGGTGCCGATGCTGCAACGCTATTTCCTGATGCCGCTGCACGAGGCAGCGGTGGCCACCGGGATCATGGTGGGCGTGACCGGGTTGTTCGGCTTGACCCTCGGCGGCTGGATCGCTGACAAGATTCATCAGCGCGTGCCCAGTGGTCGCTTGCTGTTCGCCGCGTTCAGCCTGGTGATCTCGACGCTCACCACCGCCTGGGCGCTGCATGCTGGGCGGATTGAAATCGGCGTGTTCGTCGCGGTGTTCAGTGTCGGCTGGTTGTTTGCCTATACCTTTTATACCTGCGTGTACACGGCGATCCAGGACGTGGTCGAGCCGCGCCTGCGGGCCACGGCGATGGCGCTGTTCTTTGCAGGGTTGTACTTGCTCGGTGGCGGCCTGGGGCCGGTGGTGGTGGGCGGCTTGTCCGACTACTTCGCCCGCACGGCCATGGCCGCGGCCGGGGTCGACCAGATGAGCGAAGCGTTCAAGGCCATCGGCCTGCATGACGCGATGTACCTGATCCCGGTCGCGTTGTTCCTGACCATGGTGTTCCTGTTCCTGGCGTCACGTTGCTTCGTGCGTGATGCCAAGCGGATGAAGGACGGGATGAGCGCGGTGGTGGTGCCCGACGGTGTCGTGGCGACGGCCTGAAGCAATAATGCTTTTGTGGCGAGGGAGCTTGCTCCCGCTCGGTTGCGCAGCGACCGCAACATTTTTGGGGCCGCTTCGCAGCCCAGCGGGAGCAAGCTCCCTCGCCACGGAGGGTTGTGCACTATAGGTTATGACGTTTATCCAACTTTCTCATCCCGCCCACGCAGCAAGCGATTGGGCATCGCCAGCGCCGCGGCCAACCCCAGCAGCGACACCGCCGCGCTGATCAACAGCAAGTGTCGGAACGTCGTCTGCAATTCCTGGCGCAAGGCATTTTGCGTCTCGCCCGGGGCGGCGTTCAGGCCGTCCAGCAAGACGCTGCCGGAATGCCCTTCACCGACCAGCGACGAGCTGGCGAGTTGGGCAAAGCTTGAATCCTGCAGCAAGGCCAGCAGCAACGCTGACATCAGTGCCACGCCCACCGCGCCGCCGAGGGAGCGGAACAGGTTGGTGGTGCTGGTGGCGACGCCGATGTCCTGTTGGTGTACGGAGTTTTGCGATCCCACAAGCGAGGTAGGGAACTGCATGCCGGAAGCGATGCCGCTGAGCAGCATGAACAGGCTGCTCAGCCAGAACGCGGCGGGCGGGGTGAAGGCCATGCCAAGGATGGCGAACGGGAAGAGCAGGGCACCGCTCAGGATCATCGGCTTGTAGCGCCCCGTGACCGAGGTCCGGCGTCCGGCGAAATACGCGCCGATCGGCAGCCCCATCGCCAGCGGCAACAAGTGCAACGCCGCACTGTCGGCGCCGGCGCCGGTCACGCTCTGGAAGCGCAACGGCACCAGCACCGTCAGGGAAATCGCCTGGAAGCTGGTGAAGAACACCGTGCACCAACACAGCACCGCATCGCGGTTGGCGAACAGGTGCATCGGCAACAACGGCTCCCGCGCCCGGCGCTCATGCCAGGCGAACACTCCCAGCGCTGCGCCTGCGCAGCCCAGCAGCCCCAGCACTTCACGGCTGTGCCAGGGATGGCCCTGGCCGACCTGGGTGATCCCCAGCAGCAGCGCTGTCAGGCCGATGATCAGCAACACGGTGCCCAGGTAATCGATGATCGGCGTGCGTTGCGGCACTGGCAGTCCTACCAGGCTGCGCCGCGCCACCCACCAGGCCGCCAGGCCCAGCGGCAGGTTGATCCAGAATACCCAGCGCCACGACAGGTACTCGGTCATGTAGCCGCCGAGCACCGGCCCGGCGACGCTGGCCACCGCGTACATGCTGCTGAAATAACCCTGGTAGCGACCGCGTTCGCGGGGCGCGATGATGTCGCCGATGATCGCCTGGCTCACCGAAATCATCCCGCCGGCGCCAATGCCCTGGATAATCCGCGCCAGCACCAGTTGCTCCATGTCTTGTGCCAGGCCACAGAACAGCGAGGCCAGGGTGAACAGGCCCATGCCGAACAGCATCAGCGGCCGGCGACCGTAGAGGTCGCCGAGCTTGCCGTAGATCGGCACCGCCACGGTCATGGCGACCATGTAGCCGGAAATCACCCAGGCCAGCAGGCTGACGTCGGCAAATTGTGCGGAGATGGCCGGCATCGAGACGGCGACGATGGTCTGGTCCAGTGCGCCCAGGAAAATCGCCAGCATCAGGGCTGCCAGCACGCTGCGGATGGCCGGTTTGGGAGCTTGGAGCGTATTGAACTGAGTCACGGCAGAACCTGCGGGCATCGCGCCGGAGAGGCAAAATGGGACGAAACCCGCAGTTTAAGTCGATAGGCGGCTATTCGATAGCCTCATAAGGAAGTCCGACGTAGTTTTCCGCGATGGTCTTGCGACCGGCCTCGGAGTCGACGAAATATTCCAGCTCGGCTTCGCTGATGCGCTGGTTGAAGGCATCGTCGTCGAAGCGGTGCAGCATCGAGGTCATCCACCAGGAGAACCGTTCGGCTTTCCAGACGCGCCGCAGGCAGATGGCCGAATACTTCTGCAGCAGATCCACACGGCCGTCGCGATAGACCTTAAGCAGGATGTTGAACAGCGTGCTGACATCGCTGGCCGCCAGGTTCAGCCCCTTGGCGCCGGTGGGCGGGACGATGTGGGCCGCATCGCCCACCAGGAACATGCGCCCATACTGCATCGGTTCGACCACGAAGCTGCGCAGCGGGGCGATGCTTTTCTCGATGGACGGGCCGGTCACCAGGGCTTCGGCGAGGTCGGCGGGCAGGCGGTTTTTCAGTTCATCCCAGAAACGCTCGTCCGGCCAGTCGGCCACTTGTTCCTCGGCGGGCACTTGCAGGTAATAACGGGTGCGGGTTTTGGAGCGCATGCTGCACAAGGCAAAACCGCGCGGGTGGCGAGCGTAGACCAGTTCTTCGTGGACCGGCGGGGTGTCGGCCAGCACGCCGAGCCAGCCAAACGGGTAGACCCGTTCGAAGACCTTGAGTGTCTCCGCAGGAATGGACTGTCGCGCCACGCCGTGGAAACCGTCGCAACCGGCAATGTAGTCGCAGTCCAGGCGCCAGGTCTCCCCTTCATGCTCGAAGGTCACGAAAGGGTTTTCGGTTTGCATGTCGTGGGGCTGGGCATTGCTGGCCAGGTACAGGGTCCGGGCGCCGGCGGCTTCGCGGGCGGCCATCAGGTCGCGGGTGACTTCGGTCTGGCCGTAGACCATGACATTTTTACCACCGGTCAGGCCCTTGAGGTCGATGTGCACCCGCCGATCGTTGAGCACCAGTTCAAAACCGTCATGGGGCAGGCCTTCGGAGTCCATGCGCTGGCCAACGCCGGCCTGGCGCAGCAGTTCGACCATGCCTTGCTCCAGCACACCGGCGCGGATGCGGCTCAGCACGTATTCCGGGGTCTGGCGTTCGAGGATGACAGTGTCGATCCCGGCATTGTGCAGCAACTGGCCGAGCAGCAGGCCAGAGGGGCCGGCACCGATAATGGCGACTTGGGTCTTGAGGGTTTTCATTGTTCTTATGACTCGCACGAAGCACGCGACCAGGGTCGGTGTTGATTATTAGAAATCGAGTGCCTACATTTT
Source organism: Pseudomonas brassicacearum (assembly GCF_918698105.1). Lineage (GTDB taxonomy): Bacteria > Pseudomonadota > Gammaproteobacteria > Pseudomonadales > Pseudomonadaceae > Aquipseudomonas > Aquipseudomonas brassicacearum_F. Next base: position 20,965 of record NZ_CAKKMI010000091.1, read on the forward strand.
TCGCTTGCGGACCTGTCAGTTGAAGGGGAAAACTGAGCCGATACCTGTTCTTTTTACCAATTGGTGCGATTATCGCCCGCAACCCCAGGCCCGGATCCACGTTATGAAAAAACCTGACCTGCCTTCGATCCCGGTGTTCAAGCTCTACGGTGAGAGCCAGGAATGGCCGACGCCGGACCTGTTGCACTGCGAGACCATTTCCAAGCGCAGCCGCGAGCATCAGTGGGAAATCAAACCCCACCGGCATGCCGATCTGTGCCAGTTGCTGTTTGTCTTCAAGGGCCAGGCAGAATTGGAAATCGAAGGCCGGCGCACGCTACTCACCGAACCGGCCGTGCAGATCCTGCCGCCGTTGTCGGTCCATGGCTTTCGTTTTTCCGAGGATGTGGAAGGTTACGTGGTGACCCTGGCGGCGCCGCTGGTGACGCACCTGCAAGCGCAACTGGGGCATTCGGTCAACGTCCTGGCCCAGGCCGAAAGCTACCCCGCCCTTGAGAACGCCGAGTACCTCAACAGCCTGTTCAGCGCCTTGCAGAATGAGTACGTGGGGCATCAACCGGCGCGGGAAATGCTGATGCATGCGCTGGTCAGCGTAATCATGGTCTGGGTCAGCCGCCAGGTGATGCAGCGCCACACCCAGGCCCAGCGCCCGCAACGGGCCCGGGAATACCTCAACGGTTTCATTCAGTTGGTGGAAGAAACCTATCGCGAGCACGTCAAGGTCGAAGACCTGGCCCACCGCCTGGGCATCTCCGTGTCGCACCTCAACGGCACCTGCCGGGAACTGGCGGGGCAACCGGCGTTGCAGATCATGCATGAGCGCCAGTTGCTGGAGGCCAAGCGCTTGCTGACCTACACCGGCATGACCATCTACGAGATTTCCGAAATGCTCGGGTTTTCCGACCCGACCAATTTCACCCGGCTGTTCCGTCGGCGTGTCGGTATCTCGCCCAAGGCGTTCCGGGACCGGCTCAAGACCGATCAACAGGACGACTGACCACGCCTCAGCGCAGGGCGTTCAGGGTTGCGCTGTGGGGGATGCACCGTTCGAAGTTACAACTGGCGTATTCACGGGGCAGTTGCCTGGCCTGCTCGACCCGGTAGGCCGCAGTGCCATACAGCGCGAGCGTGGCGGCGCAGGTGACGAAAATGGCGAGGCGTCTTTTTATTTTAATGTTCATGGCGGTGACCTCTGAACGAATACCCGGGGGTACTCCTTTCAGAATAGGTCAGCTATAGCGAGTTGCCAGCCAGGCAGGCTTTGTGTGTGACCTGATATTCAGAACACTGATATCCGCTGTGGGATCCAGGCTCCCCAAGGGCTGAAGCAGGGCTTCATTGTGGCGAGGGAGCTTGCTCCCGCTGGGCTGCGCAGCGGCCCCAAAATGTTGCGGTCGCTGCGCAACCGAGCGGGAGCAAGCTCCCTCGCCACAGGTTCGCTGTATGTCAGGAACTGGCGGTGTTTCCCAGCCAGTTACTCCAGGTGTTCTGGTTTCATCGGGTCGCCCGGCTTGACGTCCAGTTGCTTGCGCACGTCCTCGAACATTTCGTCGTAGTACTTGTGCATCGAGCCGATGCTGGCGGTCTTGGGCAAGCCGTATTTCTGGGCGACGCGCGTGGCATGGCGGGCGAAGTCGAAGGCCTGGTCCTTGGCCAGGAAGAACGTCTCGTCCAGGGTCTTGTCCTCGACGGTGCCATGCACCCGGAACGACATGCCCGTGCCTTCCTTGCCGTCCTGGTCGACCTTGTAGTCGATGCACAGGTTGTAGCTGAAATCTTTCTTGTTCAGCGCGTGGCGTTCCATGTGCAGGTGCCCGGGTTCGAACATGGCCATAAGCAACTCTCCTTTGACGGCATAGGGAGTAGGGCAGACCCTGGATCCGCCCCGCAAGTTTCCTGTTACCGATAAGCGATGCCAGGTGTCGCCGTGCTGATGCGGGTGCCGGCTGTGCCTTGGACGATGGCCTCGATGTCCGAGAGTGAACCGATCACCGCGACCTTGCCAGTGTTGCGCGCGAATTCGCAGGCCGCCTGTACCTTCGGCCCCATGGAGCCGGCGGCGAAGCCGAGCTTTTCCATTTCGTCGGGGTGGGCCTGGGCGATGGCTTTCTGGGTCGGCTTGCCGAAGTCGATGAACGCGGCGTTGACGTCGGTGGCGATCACCAGCAGATCGCTTTCCAACTGTTCAGCCAGCAACGCCGAGCACAGGTCCTTGTCGATCACTGCTTCCACGCCTTGCAGCTTGCCGTTGGCGTCGTACATCGTCGGGATGCCGCCACCGCCGGCGCAGATCACGATGCTGCCCTTTTCCAGCAGCCATTTGATCGGGCGGATTTCAAAGATGCGCTTGGGCCTGGGGCTGGCGACCACGCGGCGGAACTTGTCGCCGTCGGGAGCGATGGCCCAGCCTTTTTCGGCGGCCAGTTTCTGCGCCTCTTCCTGGCTGTAGACCGGGCCGATGGGCTTGCTGGGCTTCTGGAAGGCCGGGTCGTTGCCATCGACTTCAACCTGGGTCAGGAGCGTGGCGAAGGGGACTTCGAAGTCCAGCAGATTGCCCAGTTCCTGTTCGATGATGTAGCCGATCATGCCTTCGGTTTCGGCGCCGAGCACGTCCAGCGGATACGGCGTGACCGAGGTGTAGGCCGCCGCCTGCAACGACAGCAGGCCGACCTGCGGGCCGTTGCCGTGGGCGATGACCAGTTGGTTGCCAGGGTGGATTTTCGCGATCTGTTCGGTCGCGGTGCGGATGTTGATGCGTTGATTGTCTGCGGTCATGGGTTCACCCCGACGCAGGAGGGCGTTACCGCCCAGGGCAACGACGATACGCATGGTGCTGTCCTTTCAAAAATGGATCGAACAATGCAGTCCCCTGTGGGAGCGAGCTTGCTCGCGATGGCGGTGTGTCAGTCGACATCAATGTTGCCTGTTCCTTCGCCATCG
>NZ_CAKKMI010000092.1:0-22508 GCF_918698105.1 Pseudomonas brassicacearum
GGTTCAGCTTGCATACGTGTTGAATGTGCCGCCGTCATCGCGAGCAAGCTCGCTCCCACAAGGGACTTGAGGAGAATCTGGAACATGCTGCAAGTCGACAAACTGCACCAGTACTACGGCGGTAGCCACATCCTGCGCGGCCTGTCCTTCGACGCCAAGGTCGGCGAGGTGACGTGCCTGTTGGGGCGCAACGGCGTGGGCAAGACCACCCTGCTCAAATGCCTGATGGGCCTGTTGCCGGCCAAGGAAGGCGCGGTGAATTGGGAAGGCAAGGCCATCACCACGTTCAAGCCACACCAACGGGTGCATGCCGGCATCGCCTACGTGCCCCAGGGCCGGGAGATTTTCGGGCGGCTGACGGTGGAAGAAAACCTGCTGATGGGCCTGTCGCGCTTTCCCGGCTCCGAAGCCAAGGAGGTGCCGGCGTTTATCTACGAACTGTTCCCGGTGCTGCTGCAAATGAAACAGCGCCGTGGCGGTGATCTGTCCGGCGGCCAGCAACAGCAGCTCGCCATTGGCCGGGCCCTGGCCAGCCGTCCACGCCTGCTGATTCTCGACGAGCCCACCGAAGGCATCCAGCCGTCGGTGATCAAGGAGATCGGCGTGGTCATCAAGAAACTGGCGGCCCGGGGCGACATGGCGATTTTGCTGGTGGAGCAGTTCTACGACTTCGCCGCCGAGCTGGCCGATCAGTACCTGGTGATGTCCCGGGGCGAAATCGTGCAGCAGGGGCGCGGAGAAAACATGGAAGCCGAGGGTGTGCGCGGGCTGGTTACGATCTAGTCTTAGTGTCCCGACGATAATCAGAAAATCATGAATCTACCTGTTTCTTTAATGGCGCCTTCAGCCCTGTTCACCCCCAGCTGGCACGCCGAGCTGGACTTGGGTTACGCCCGCTTCGGCGAGTGCACGCGCCCGGTACAGCGCCGCCACAAGGGCCCGCTGCGGGTGCAGAAGCACTTGTATGCCGAAGGCCCCGAGGTGTGCCAGCACATCATCGTCCACCCGCCCGGCGGGATTGCCGGCGGTGACCGACTGGACATCAGCGCACACGTCGGCCCTGGCGCCTGGGCACAATTGACCAGCCCCGGCGCGGCCAAGTGGTACCGCGCCGCAGGCCCGGCGTACCAGCAGTTGACCCTGAGCGTGGCCCCCGGCGCGACCCTGGAATGGCTACCCCAGGAAACCATCGTGTTCAGCGCGGCCCAGGCCGAACTCAGCGCCTGCATCGACCTGCAGGGCGACGGGCGCCTGTTCTACTGGGACATGGTTGCCCTCGGCCGACCGGCCAGCGGCGAGCGGTTCGACCTGGGGCATTTCCAGTCACGGTTGGACATTCGCCGCGACGGCCAGTTGCTGTGGCACGAGCGCCAGCGCATTGTGGGCGGTGATGGGTTGCTCGACTCCCCCATCGGGTTGGGCGGCGATCCGGTGTTCGCCACGTTATTGGTGACCGGTGAGATCGACAGCGAGCTGCTGGAGCAGTGCCGATCCCTGGGCCATGACGTACGTGGCGACCTGACCCAATTGCCCGGCCTGGTCGTGGCCCGCTGCCTGGCGAGCGAGGCGTTGCTGGCGCGGGGGTGGTTGATTGAATTGTGGCGCTTGCTCAGGCCTGCATTGCTTGGACGAGAGGCCGTGCCACCGAGAATCTGGAGCACATGAATCTGCTTTTCCTGTGGGAGCGAGCTTGCTCGCGATAGCGATGGCACATCCAACATTAATGTCAACTGGAACACCGCTATCGCGAGCAAGCTCGCTCCCACAAAGGATCTCCCACAAGGGGATCGGTGTTTACAGCAAGAATTTTTTATCTGCCCTTATGGATTGCACATGGACCTGACCCCACGCGAAAAAGACAAGCTGCTGATCTTCACCGCCGGCCTCGTCGCCGAACGACGGTTGGCCCGTGGCCTGAAGCTCAACTACCCGGAGGCCATGGCCTATATTTCCGCGGCCCTGCTCGAAGGCGCCCGTGACGGCCAGACCGTGGCCGAGCTGATGCACTTTGGCACCACGTTGCTGAGCCGCGAACAGGTGATGGAAGGCATCCCCGAGATGATCCCCGAGATCCAGGTCGAGGCGACGTTTCCCGATGGCACCAAACTGGTCACCGTCCACCAGCCCATCGCCTGAGGCCGTGCCATGACGTATCACATTCGTGACGCCCTACATGCGGACCTTCCAGCGATCCGTGACATCTACAACGACGCCGCCCTGAATACCACGGCGATCTGGAACGAACAGGCCGTGGACCTGGGTAATCGTCAAGCCTGGCTCAGCGCTCGGCACTCCCAGGGCTACCCGGTGCTGGTGATTGTCGATGCCGATGCCGATGCCGATGAAAACGTGCTCGGCTACGCCTCGTTCGGCGACTGGCGACCCTTCGATGGTTACCGGCACACCGTAGAGCATTCGGTGTACGTGCGTAGCGACCAGCGCGGCAACGGCCTCGGTCCTCGGCTGATGAGCGCATTGATCGAGCGCGCCAGGGCCTGCGACAAACACGTCATGGTCGCCGCCATCGAAAGCGGCAACGCGGCCTCGATTCGCCTGCACGAGCGGGCCGGTTTCGTCATCACCGGGCAGATGCCCGAAGTGGGGACCAAGTTCGGCCGCTGGCTGGACCTGACCTTCATGCAGTTGAACCTCAACCCCGGGGCGCTACCGCCTGCTGTCCACAAGGAGTGAAACGCCAATGAACGCCGCCCAGTTGCGTCGAGTCCACGCCGAAAGCTTTGCGCACTATCGCCAGGGCCTGATCGATCTGTTGCTCGACGCCGTCGGCTACGGCGCCAGCGTGGGGTTCATGGCCGATCTCGATGCCGTCCAGGCTCGCGCCTATTTCGACGAGGTCCAGGCCAGCCTCAACCAGGGCCACCTGCTGCTGTGGGTGGTGGTCAAGGATGAACAGGTGCAGGCCAGCGTCCAGCTTACCCTGTGCCAGAAGCCCAACGGCCTCAACCGCGCCGAAGTGCAGAAGTTGCTGGTGCGCGGCGAGGCCCGCCGCCGGGGCCTGGGCCAGCAATTGATGAGCGCCCTGGAACTCGGCGCCCGCCAGTACAAGCGCGGCCTGCTGTACCTCGACACCGAGGCCGGTTCCGAGGCCGAGGCGTTCTACCGGGCCATGGGCTACACCCGCGTCGGCGAACTGCCGGACTACTGCCAGAGCCCGGACGGGACCTACACCCCGACCGCCATTTACTACAAGACTTTGGGGCAACCGCAATGATTCCAGGGCAATACCAGGTCCAGCCTGGCGACATCGAGCTCAACGTCGGGCGCCGCACACTCACGCTGAACGTCGCCAATAGCGGTGACCGGCCGATCCAGGTCGGCTCGCACTATCACTTTTTCGAGACCAACGACGCCCTGGCCTTCGACCGCGCCGCCAGCCGTGGCATGCGCCTGAACATCCCGGCCGGCACTGCGGTGCGCTTCGAACCGGGCCAGAGCCGCGAGGTGGAACTGGTGGACTTGGCTGGGCATCGCCGGGTATTCGGGTTTGCCGGGCGGGTCATGGGCAACCTGGATTAAAGCGCTTCTGTGGCGAGGGAGCTTGCTCCCGCTGGGCTGCGCAGCAGCCCCCAAAATTCCAGGGCCGCTACGCGACCCAGCGGGAGCAAGCTCCCTCGCCACAATGGACTGCGTACGACTTAAGAACCTCAAGGCGAGCACATGAAGATTTCGAGACAAGCCTACGCCGACATGTTCGGCCCCACCGTCGGTGACAAGGTCCGCCTGGCCGACACCGAGTTGTGGATCGAAGTGGAAAAAGACTTCACCACCTACGGCGAAGAAGTGAAATTCGGCGGCGGCAAGGTGATTCGCGACGGCATGGGCCAGAGCCAGCTGCTGGCCGCCGAGGTCGTCGACACCTTGATCACCAACGCGCTGATCATCGACCACTGGGGCATCGTCAAGGCCGACGTCGGCCTCAAGGACGGACGCATCGCGGCCATCGGCAAGGCCGGCAACCCGGACATCCAGCCCGACGTGACCATCGCCATCGGCGCCAGCACCGAAGTGATCGCCGGCGAAGGCATGATCCTCACCGCCGGCGGCATCGACACCCACATCCATTTCATCTGCCCGCAGCAGATCGAAGAAGCGCTGATGAGCGGCGTCACCACCATGATCGGCGGCGGCACCGGTCCCGCCACCGGGACCAACGCCACCACCTGCACCTCCGGCCCATGGCACCTGGCGCGCATGCTCCAGGCCGCCGATGCCTTCCCGATGAACATCGGGTTCACCGGCAAGGGCAACGCCAGCCTGCCGGAGCCGTTGATCGAGCAGGTCAAGGCCGGCGCCATCGGCCTGAAACTGCACGAAGACTGGGGCACCACCCCGGCGGCCATCGACAACTGCCTGAGCGTGGCCGACCAGTACGACGTGCAGGTGGCGATCCACACCGACACCCTCAACGAATCGGGCTTCGTCGAAACCACCCTCGCCGCGTTCAAGGGTCGCACCATCCACACCTATCACACCGAAGGTGCCGGTGGCGGTCATGCGCCGGACATCATCAAGGCCTGCGGTTTCCCCAACGTGCTGCCCAGCTCCACCAACCCGACCCGGCCGTTCACCCGCAACACCATCGACGAACACCTGGACATGCTCATGGTCTGCCATCACCTGGACCCAAGCATCGCCGAAGACGTGGCCTTCGCCGAAAGCCGCATCCGCCGCGAGACCATCGCCGCCGAAGACATCCTCCACGACCTCGGCGCCTTCTCGATGATCAGCTCCGACAGCCAGGCCATGGGCCGAGTCGGCGAAGTCATCACGCGCACCTGGCAGACTGCCGACAAGATGAAGAAGCAACGCGGCGCCCTGCCCGGCGACGGCGAAGGCAACGACAACTTCCGCATCAAGCGCTACATCGCCAAGTACACCATCAACCCGGCGATCACCCATGGCATCAGCCATGAAGTGGGTTCCATCGAAGTGGGCAAGTGGGCCGACCTGGTGCTGTGGCGCCCGGCGTTCTTCGGCGTCAAGCCGACGTTGATCCTCAAGGGTGGGGCGATTGCTGCCAGCCTGATGGGTGACGCCAACGCCTCGATCCCGACGCCGCAACCGGTGCACTACCGGCCGATGTTCGCAAGCTTTGGCGGCGCGCGGCATGCCACCAGCCTGACCTTCATCAGCCAGGCCGCCGCCGAGGCCGGGTTGCCGGAACAGCTTGGGTTGAAGAAGAGAATCGCCGTGGTCAAAGGCTGCCGCGATGTGCAGAAGACCGACCTGATCCACAACGATTACCTGCCGAGCATCGACGTCGACCCACAGACCTATCAGGTCAAGGCCGACGGCGTGCTGTTGTGGTGTGAACCGGCTGATGTGTTGCCGATGGCGCAGCGCTATTTCCTGTTTTGATCCTGTGGGGCTTGCTCGCGATAGCGGTGGTTCAGCTTGCATACGTGTTGTATGTGCCGCCGCCATCGCGAGCAAGCTCGCTCCCACATTTTTTTCGGGATAAATCAGAAAGAACGGGGTCGTCCTACATGTCCGTGCTTTCCACCTGCGCGTCCAACTCTTCTTTGGTCAGCGACTCGATCAGTTCCGCTTCCTTGATCTTGTGCTGCAAGCCCAGCGCCTCGGATTGACGGACATAGTCAGCCTCCTCCAGGTCTCCGGCCGCGCTCGCCTCATCCAGCTCGATCTGGTTGGTGACGAGCGTGTCATTGAGCGCCTGGAACGATGCCGGGTGCTGTTGCTTGACATACTCGATCCAGAAATCCCGACCGACCAGTGACTGTAGCTCCTTGGGGGAGTCGTCCAATGCCAGGATCCGGGTCGCCGCCGCCTCGAGCATCTCCGGCGTGACGCCGGCCAGCTGAATGAAACGCCCGCCCTCGGGTTGTCCCGGCAGCTCCAATCGTTCCTTGAGGCCGACACGGTAAGCCAGGCGCACCTCCACTTCCTCGATCAGCCTGATCTGCTGGCTCTTTTGCGCGGCGGTGAGATCCTGGCGGGCGTTGATCGCGTCACGCCGCTGCTGGATGTCATTCAGGGCAATGCTCTCCACTTCATCGAGGCGAAACAGCCCCTTGGCCAGGCGAATCAGCGTCGCACCCTCGTGCTCCCCGACCGACAACGCCTTGGCCTTGTGAATCATCAAGCGGATTTCCAAATAGCTGAAGGACAACGCGGCGCGATCCTCACACGCCGGAGCACCGGCCAGGTCGAACAGTTCTCGCCGCAACTCGGTGGACGCACCGGCCGCCTCGAGCATCTGCCAGACACGCGCCTGCAGGTCGGAATAATGCTCCACCCCCTGGTAGGACCCGGCCAGCCGATTCAGCAGCTGGAAAAACTCCGCGGAACTCGCTTCAGCCTCCAGGCTTTGCCACAAGGTGGTTTTGTCCGGCAACTGTTCCCTGGGCACGTCTCGCAACCATTGCTGCACCGTAGAAGGGGCCTGTACCTCGACCGTTTCAAACGCACCGGGCCAACGCAAGGCCACCCACTCGGGATGCGACAGCAAAAGATTCGCCCAGTAGTTACGCAAGCGCTGCTGGATCGCCTCGCTCAGCGGGTTGCCTTGAAGCAACGTCACGCCATTGAGACGTGCCGTGGCATGAACGCGATCAGCCGGCGGATCAGTCAGCTCTGTCGGAACATCGGTCAGTAAGTTGCCGCGCAAATCGATTTGCTCCAGCGGCAGATCGCCCAACCCTGTCGGCCATGTGTCGATAAACGCGTTCCTCAGGCTCAGTCCCCGCAAATCAACCAGGGTGCTGAAGTCCGGCAATTGGCCGAGCGGATTATTGTCCAGGACGAGGATCTTGAGGCTGACACGTTCCTCCAGGATCCGGATGCTGCGGGGTGTCAGCCTGATCTGATTCGCCCTCAATTGCAGCCGGGTCAAACCATTCATGCTCCCCACCGATTCGGGGAGATCGGTCAACCGGTTGTTGGTCATGTCCAACCAACGAATAGAGGAAAACCCTTTGAGGAAGCTGTCGCAAGACAGCTGTGACAAATTCATGTCCCGAAGATTCAGCGAGGCCACATGGCTGAAGTCAGCCGTCAGGGTTGGCAGCGTACCTACGTCCTGTCCGCCCAAGTCAAGCACATATCCGGCCCGGGCACCGCCCCTCGTCACCGCCATGGTGGACTGACGCCTCCAACACCGCTTGATGCGTTCAGCCACACCTTGCCTGACGGCCCGCGGCACCCGCACGATGCGATCCCCACCGATGTTCAGCAGCAGGGGAAGCTCGGCCCAGTGGTCCAGATCCCGGCGCAGTGTCTCCAATTCGACTTTGCGCCGCTTGAGTTCCGCGACGGCGTCGTCTCCCAGGGACCGCAGCAAGGTCTGGACCTGCTCGGCCGTATAGTCCGGGTACAGATCCAGCACCCGCTGCTCCCGCGACCGGCCCAGGCCCAACCGGTCCCGTAGGCCACTCATGGGGTAGCCGACCTCGCCCGAGGCCAGGCGCATCGGCGACTTGAAGAACGGCTTGACCGGTTGCATCTTCAAGCGCTTGGCCAGCGCCTCGCGGCTCAGTGGCGCCGCCCCAAGCGCCTTCTGCAAACGGTCGCCCTGATGAATCGAAGGCCGGCCCATGGCCTGGCGCTCGGCATCCGGGAGGGCATGCTGCAAGGCTTCGTAGAGGCTGCCCCAATGGCTCAGGTCGTTGCCCTTGTCGTCGATGGCCATATAGCGCTCGCCATCCTTGGCCACCACCTTGACCTGCGTTGCGTCTGGCGATCCGATGCTGTCGATCAAGGCACCCGAGACGTCTTCCTCGCGCAATTCGATGCGCACCGAGTCGTTCCAGCCAGGCAAGGTTTCCAGGGTCGCCAAGGCCAATCGAGGCGTGTCGACCGTGGCCAGTGCTTCCTGATAGAGCCCTTCGTAAGCCCGGTTCAAACGCAACGTTTTCTGGTAGTCCCGCAGCTCTTCGACGATACGCAGTGGGATGGGTTTGGTCTGGGCGGCGTCGGCGAAGTTCCAGGCGGCCATCTGTTGTTGCTCGGCGGGGCTGGCACACGCCACCATTTGTTCGACCGCCGCGGCAGGGACCGAGGGAAAACGGGATTTGATCAGCGCCGCACGCGGGTCGCTCGCCACATCCGTTCGGGCATAGTGGTCGTTCAACAACTGCACCTTTTTACGCTCCACCAGGGCAACAAGGTTTTTGCGCAACTGCCGGACCCGAGCGTCGATAGCGGTTTTGGAAATCGGCGGACTCGTACCGGCCAGCAGGTCTCCCCCGGCGACGTCCACCGCCTCGATCAGGTTCTTCAGCACCTCGGGCGTGCGAACTTTGGTTTCGGCGAGAACGACATCGCGGTCGCCGCCTGCCGTTTGCGATGCACGTGTGTATTCCCAAAGCGTCTTGCCCGAACCGTCGACCACTTTCAGCCTCAGCCCGTTCGGCCAAGGCCCGTAGCCCGCCAACAGATGCAACTGGGTCATCGGATCGGCCTGTTCAAATTGCACCGGGTCTTCACTACGCAGGTGCCCGATAAATTTGTCGACTTGTCGACACAGGTCGAAGCGCTTGATCGTATCGGCCAGCAAGGCAGGCATCGGCTCGCCCTCGGCGTGCATCCGTCGCAGCACCGCTTCGCTCGTGCCACTGGCCGTACGGATCTGCTCCAGTTCGGCATCGCTGAAGTCCCTGACCAGATGACCGATTCTTCGCATCAGCGTGGTCCCCTCCCAACTGCGGGGCTGCTCCAGTTCATGGCGCCAGGCCCCGCTACCGTTGTGCATCAACTCGGGCTGATAGGCCTGCGGTCCGCGGGAAGGATGACGAATGCGATAACGCTGGGTCGTCGGTTCCTGCTGCACCTCGTAATGCTGACCGCCCAGCGTTACGACATCCCGACCATCGACTCGATACAGGCCTCGGGCGTCGGGAACCGACGTGGCCGGCGGTTCCCTATCACTGCGATAGGGGCTCAGGTCAGGACGCCAGAGGCGTGGCTCGCCATTGGCCAAGGTCACAGGTTCCATTTGGTTCACCGTGTCCGATGGCACGACGTGCGGCAGTACTTTCGCGCCGGCGGCGGCAAATACCACGTTAAGCGCCAGGCTTGAGAAGTGCGCCCACATTTCCTGGGTTTCACCGCTCTCGAACGCTTCGATGCCCTCGATTGCCTCATCGAGCATCTGCACGGCCCACACCGTCATCATCACCGGCCCCAGCCCGGGCACGACGAAAGCGGCCATGTTAAGCACATCGATGACCGTGTTCTCCCAACTATCCAGACGCGCCTGGCGGGCTTTTTGGTCTTCGTCACCGGTGGGTACCGCCGCCGCGCGTGCATCCGCCAGGATCTTGCCGACTTGCTCGTGGCGCAGCTTCTCCCACAAAACGTCACGAACGAGCAGCGCCTCCATGGGCAGATTGCGCAACTGCGACGCGAGAGGAAAATCCGCCTGCTGGTCGGTTTGCGACGAAGGGCGATAGAGCCGGCTGAAATGCTCGAAAAAAGCGCCTTGCTCGCGCAGCGGTACAAAGCGACTGAAGAAACGCCGGTATTGGAGGCCATGCAGGCGTCGACGCAGCTCCACCATGAATTCGGCGCTGGAGGCGTATTCCTTGACTGGGTGTTCCGGATCGTCCGGTATGTACGCCACCACCCGCTCCACACGGTTGCTGTGCTCGCGCTCGGGACCGATCAGCAGGGGGCCGATCAGTTCTACATCGAGGACTTTCAGCGAAGCGACGGTCACCGAGCGGCCATCGAGCTTGATGCCGGATTGATCAGCGATGAGCTGCAGCAGCATCTGGTAGGTGTCCTGGCGGATATCGGACTTGGATCGGGCGATTTCGATGCTGATCGCCAGCGATTGTCTATGATGTTCGCGCAGTTGGCGGTCCAGTTCGTTGCGGGCCTTGCCATCGCTCGGTTGCAGGATCGCCTTGAGGTGTTCCTGGTATCGGCGCCCCAGGTCCAACTCGCGGCAGAGCTTGATGAAGGCATGCGGGGCGATCCGCAGCGCGCCCTGCCGGACAGATTGCAAGGTGTTGTTCAGTGTGCCGTCGGAGGACACGGGCGTCGTCGTGATGAAATGGCAGTCATCGCAGTCGAGCTTGCGCTCTTCGTCCGGCTCGAAATTCGCGAGGGCCGCCTCCAGCAAGGAACCGCCCCGATACTCGATGGTGTCGAACGCCTCTGCGGTCAAGCGATGGAGCAGATTGCTCCCCAGATCCGTGCGGGTCTTGACGGCGATTTTGCGCGCAAAATAAACCTCCCTGACGTTCAGGGTTTGCCGGAAGGTTTTTTCAATGGCCTGGCTGAGAAGCGGCTCGGCAAAGGCACGGATGTCTTGCACCGAGCCCAACGTGCTGTCGATCTGGCTCAAGACGGTGCAGTATCGCTCATGGCTGCGCTTGAGCTTGGCCCTGGTGTCTTGGCCCGCCTTCGCGTACCAGTCGGGAATTTCCAGCTGATGTTTACTCAGCGCCACCTGGCGCAGCGTGCTGGCCTGGATGTAGCAGGTGGGGATCCGACTCTTGAGCAGATCGTCATGCACGCCGGCTGGGTTGGAAGGCGAAGCCGCAATGGCTTCGTTTGGCGGTATAGGCATATCGGGTCATCCTTGACGAAGAAAACCCGAGCCTAAGCATTCGACCCCTATCGAGTGAGGTAACTATTTATCGCTTCTACAAGATGACATGACGTAACGGCCCACCGTAGTCAGCCCACCCAACGCCCCAGTTGCTGACGCAGCCGCCGGTTCTCAGCGCGCAACTGTTGCACTTCCTCGAGCAGATCCAGCGCCAGGGCAACGCCTTCCCATTCCAATTCCAGTTCGCGCCGCAGCTTGGCGGCGCGCCGGGCAAGGACCAGTTCGTAGTCAGTGAAGCGCCAATCCGAGGGGGCTGCGCCGTGGGGTTCGAGAATGCCGTGCTCGACGATTTCGATGACATGGACATCCAGCAAAGCCGCAGCCTCGCAAAACTCCCTCAGGTTCAGTTCAATGATCGGGTTGTTCATGGTCTGCTTCTCCCAATGCTTTAGCTGTGTAGGAGCGTAGGAGCTGGTAGGAGCTGACGAGTGAAACGAGGCTGCGATCTTTTGATCTTGATCTTTCGCTCCGGACTCAATGGCTAGCGCAAAGATCGCAGCCACGTTTCACTCGTCAGCTCCTACATGCTCCTACAAGTTCCTACCCGTTCCTACGGGCTATGTTCAAAGACCGGCCGTGTTCAGAAGTTCTCCCGCGGATCGAACGCGGCTTTCTTCGCCAGTTCCGCCCACAACGCCTTGACTGCCTCGTCGCTGGCCTTGGGCATCACGGCCTTGAGCTGCACGAACAGGTAACCGCGCTCGCCGGCCTTGTTGCGCAGGCCGTGACCCTTGGCGCGCATGCGCTGGCCATTCTGGCTGCCGGCCGGGACCTTGAGGTTGATCTTGCCGGTGAGGGTCGGCACTGCCACTTCCGTACCCAGCGCCAGTTCCCACGGCGCCAGGGGCAAGGTAATGATCAGGTCCTGGCCTTCGACGTCGAACTTGGGGTGCGGCGCGAAACGAATGGTCAGGTACAAGTCGCCATTGGCGCCGCCACCGATACCTGGCGCACCCTGGCCCTTGAGGCGGATGCGTTCGCCGTCGGTCACCCCCAGCGGAATCTTCACGTTCAGGCTTTTGCTGGTGTTGCTCACATGCTGGCCGGCCGCGTTGTACTGCGGCACCTGGAAGCTGACCTTTTTCGACTCGCTCGACAGGCTCTCTTCCAGGAAGATCGGTAATTCCATTTCCACGTCTTGCCCTCGACGGCCGGCGCTGCGACCTGACTGCCCACCACCGAACCCCGGCCCGCGATTGCCGAAGATCGAACTGAAGAAGTCCGAGAAGTCCCCGGTGTCCTGGCCGCCAAAACCACCACGGCTCTGCCAACCCGGCGGGCCCTGGAACGGCTGGCCGTGCTGGCCGTAGCGGCGCAAGTCGTCGTATTCGGCGCGCTTGTCGGCGCTTTTCAGCGCTTCATAGGCTTCGGAGACGTCCTTGAACTTGGTCTCGGCGTCCTTTTCCTTGCTCACATCCGGGTGGTACTTGCGCGCCAGTTTGCGATAGGCGGCCTTGATCGTGGCGTCGTCGGCCGTCGGCTCGACACCCAGGATCTTGTAATAGTCTTTGAAGTCCATTGAAGGATCACCATCCGTTATCGATATAGCACCGCCATGCACAGCATGCTCGTGGTACAAGCCCCGGAGTTTGACCAATCTCAAGGTTTGTGACCGAACGGCGCGTCAGAAGTTTATCGGCAGCCGGTGGCGGTTCTTGTACCGCCCTGTGCCAGGCTCATGCCAGCAAGTTTGGGGGTGTGATGCCGTCTTTCAAGACCAACGATTGCGAATTAGCAGATAACCGGCCTTCGAATCCGCGCCACACTGACATACACTGCGCGGCCGTTTTTTCAACTGGAACCCGAAAGACATGAAAAACGCATCCCCGGCCCGTGCCTGCGGCATCGACTTTGGCACGTCCAACTCCACTGTCGGCTGGCTGCGCCCCGGCATGGAAACGTTGATCGCGCTGGAGGACGACAAGATCACCCTGCCTTCGGTGGTCTTTTTCAATCTCGAGGAACGCCGTCCGGTGTATGGCCGCCTGGCCCTCCACGAATACCTGGAAGGCTACGAAGGCCGGCTGATGCGCTCGCTCAAGAGCCTGCTGGGCTCCAAGCTGATCAAGCACGACACCAGCGTGTTGGGCACGGCCATGCCGTTCAAGGATCTGCTGGGGCTGTTCATCGGCCAGTTGAAGAAACGCGCCGAAGCCACCGCCGGTCGGGAATTTGAAGAAGTGGTGCTGGGTCGCCCGGTGTTTTTCGTCGACGACGATGAAATGGCCGACCAGGAAGCGGAAAACACCTTGGTGGACGTCGCCCGCGCCATCGGTTTCAAGGAGGTTTCGTTCCAGTACGAGCCCATCGCGGCGGCATTCGACTATGAATCGACCATCGAGAAAGAAGAGCTGGTGCTGATCGTCGACATCGGCGGCGGTACTTCGGACTTCTCCCTGGTGCGCCTGTCCCCCGAGCGCCGCACCCACGACAACCGCCACGCCGACATCCTCGCCACCGGTGGCGTGCACATCGGCGGGACCGATTTCGACAAGCAACTCTCGCTGGCCGGCCTGATGCCGCTGTTCGGCTACGGCAGCCGCATGAAGAGTGGCGCCTACATGCCCACCAGTCACCACATGAACCTGGCGACCTGGCACACCATCAACGCGGTGTACTCGCAAAAATCCACCCTCGCCCTGGGCAGCATGCGCTACGACATCGAAGACACCGGCGGCATCGACCGGCTGTTCAAACTGATCGAACAGCGCGCCGGGCATTGGCTGGCGATGGAAGTGGAAGAAACCAAGATCGAGCTGACCCACACCGACCAGCGCCATTTGCTCCTGGACCGGATCGAGCCAGGCCTGAGCGTGGACCTGAGCCGGGCCTTGTTCGAGTCGGCCATCGACGGCTTGCTGGAGCGGATACGCGGCAGCGTCACGCAGTTGCTCAACGATGCCAACGTGCGGGTCGATCAGGTCGACACGGTGTTCTTCACCGGCGGTTCCAGCGGCATCCCGGCACTGCGCAACAGCGTCTCGGCGATGCTGCCCCAGGCGCGGCATGTGGAAGGCAATATCTTCGGCAGCATCGGCAGCGGGTTGGCGATCGAGGCGATGAAGCGCTACGGGAGCCAGGTCTGATCCAGGACCGAGGCGCCTGAATCGCGAGCAAGCTCGCTCCCACAGTTGACCAGGTTTCTTCAGAAGGAACGCGATCAAACTGTGGGAGCGAGCTTGCTCGCGATGGCGTCAGATCAGACAACACACCCCTTGGATCAAACCATCCCCACCTGCTTCAACTCACTCTTGAGATACGCATAATAAATCGGCCCCGCCACCACCCCCGGCAGGCCGAATGCGGCTTCGAACACCAGCATCGCCATGAGCAACTCCCAGGACTTGGCGCTGATCTGCCCGCCGACGATGCGGGCGTTGAGGAAGTACTCGAGCTTGTGGATCACGATCAGATAACCCAGCGCCGCCACCGCCACCCAGATCGACAGCGACAGGCCGACAATGGTGATCAGCGTGTTGGACATCAGGTTGCCGATGACCGGCAGCAGCCCCAGCAGGAAGGTCATCACGATCAGGGTCTTGGTCAGCGGCAGCTTGATGCCGAACAACGGCAGCACCACCGCCAGGAAAATCCCGGTGAAGAAGGTGTTGAGCAGGGAAATCTTGATCTGGGCGAAGACGATGTTGCGAAACGCCTTGACCAGCAGGTTCAGGCGGTCGAACAGCGCGGCGGCCAGGGGCTTGCGCTTGGTCAGGTCGGGGATGCGCTGCAGGGCAACGATGGCCCCCAGCACCATGCCGATCAGCAACGTCACGAACATGTGGGCCGCGTCCTTGCCCACCAGTTGCAGGTCGCTCAGGTGCTTGCTCACCCAATCGCCGATCGCCACCCGGAACTCGGCGGCGCTGGCCGGCAGGTAAGCGTCGATGAACGGTGGCAATTGCCCACGGGCACGGTCGACCACGGTCATGAACTTGTCCAGGGACGCGCCCGGGTTTTCCGCTTCATGCAACAGGAAGCTGAAGGCGCCGGCGAAGATCAACGTCAGCACACTGACCACCAGCGTGCCGAGCAACGCCACCGCCAACCAGCGAGCGCGACGGCCTTCGATCAGTCGCTGCAACTGCGGGGTGAGCATGTTGACCAGTTCGAACACCAGCAGACCGGCCAGCAGGCTCGGCAACAGGCGCAGCGGCAGCACCAGCAACAGCCCACCAAAAATGATCACCCAACTGATGACCAACAACACATGACGCTGAGAAAACGTTGGCATACAGCCTCAAGACAAAACGGCGTGAAAGGATCGGCAGTCTGCCAGCCTTCCACCAGCAGCACTAGGGATTGTATCGGCCGACCTTGGTCGCAGTTCAGGTGTTTTTTTTCAGTGGCTGTGCTTGCTCGCGATAGGGCCCATGGATTCAACGCTTATTTCTTTTTCAGGCACTCACTCATGAACGCCTTGCGGGCGTCACCCTTCAGGGCTTGCTCGGTGGCCGTGGCGTTGCAGGTTTTCATGCGTTCCTGCGGGGTAGCCTTGAGGCAATTGCTCATGAAGGCCTTGCGCTCATCGCCCTTGAGCGCCTTGGCGGTGGCGTCGGCGTTGCAGGTGGTCATCTTGGTCTGCTGCGCCGTCGCGGCGAAGCCCTGGGAACACAGCAGCAAACCGATCATCAACATAGGCACACGCAGCATCTTCATGGCGTTTCTCCTGGCGGCCGCACGAAGGGTACGGCGATGAAGTGCAGTGTAGACAAAGCCTGTTACACCTTCATCCGATAGATCCTCAGTGCCTGATCTATCACCATCGCGAGCAAGCTCGCTCCCACAATGGTTTTGCAGTGCTCGGTCCATTGTGGGAGCGAGCTTGCTCGCGATGAACGATAACGCGGTCCAACGGGTTACACCCCGGCCGCCTTCAACCGCTCGGCATGCTCGACAAACAACCGGATCGGCTCGGCGCCCTTGCCCACCAGCCCCAGCGATTGGTTGACGATATCGAAGTGGTCCAGCGGATAGTCATCGCCGATGACCGTGCCCAAGTGCGAGCTGTAGCGTCCGACCATGCCGTCGCACTGCCCGGCTTCCCGCACAAACGTACGGGCAAATAAACGGCAACTGCGGTTGGTGCCGTCGAACAGGTTGCGCCCCTTGTCGGTCTTGCCCGGCTGCAAGGTGCCGGACCACGAGTAATAGCGCACGCCATCGACCTCTTCCGGCCCATTCCCGCCCCAGGTTTGCGGCAGGCCCTGTGGATAACGTTGATTGAACAGCGCCACCCCGGCGGTGGTCAGGGAGGCATGGGAGGCATGAATATCCACCGGCAGCTTCGGCCCGCGATAGCCGGTTTCCAGCAGGCTCATCAGGGCGTTGACCAGGCGCAGCACGGCACTGAGCACGCGCCCCTTGGCACTGTCGGCGGGGTAATGGGCTTGCAGGTAATCCGCCAGTTCGGAGCCGTGGTTCGTGCCGGCCACCGACGTGACCGACGCCACCAGGTCCGGGCGTTTGGCGGCCGCATAGCGTGCGGTGAGGCTGCCCTGGCTGTGGCCGATCAGGTTGACTTTCTGCGCACCGGTTTGCCGCAGGACCTCCTCGATCCGCGCCAGCAATTGCTCGCCGCGCACCTCGGAGGAATGCAGCGGCGAAACCTTCACCGCCACGACCACGGCCCCGCCGCGACGCAACGCCGAGACGATCCCATACCAGTACGGATACAGCACCAGGCGGATGAACCCGAGCATGCCCGGGACCAGTACCAGCGGGTAACGAGTGGCGCAGCGTTGCGACATGGGGACATCCTTGTGATCAAGAGGGCTCAGCATCGATACCGATGATGACCAGTCTATGACACCCAGATGAATCCGCAGCCAGAGATTGCTCCCGTTAGGCTGCGCAGCAACCCTTTTTCAAAAAGTCCGCGCCAGCGCCAGCAAACGCTCCTCGGCCTCGGCGCAGGACAACGCAAAGCTGCGCTCGGCCGACTCCTCGCCTTCGGCCGCCACCACCGTCACATCGGTGATGCCGATAAACCCCAGGACCGTGCGCAACAGCGTGTCGGCGTGGTTCATGCTTTCCAGTTGGCCCCCGGGGCCGAAACCGAAATCGCCGCGACTGGTCACGATCAGGGCCTTTTTGCCCAACACCAGCGGCTCATAGTGCGATACGCCGTTATCCAGGCTGTGGTTGAACGTCAGCCCGATGCGCACGATCTGGTCGATCCAGGCCTTCACGCCGCTGGGCACGCTGAAGTTGTGCATGGGCGCGGAGATCACCAATCGGTCATGAGCTTGCAACTCATCGACCAAGGTATCGCTCAGGGCCAGGTCCGCTTGCATGATCAACGGTCGAGCCTGAGGCTCGGGGTAGAACGCCGCAGCGATGAACGCTTCGTTGACCGGCGCAATCACTGCCCGCCCGACCTCGCGGCGGGTCAATTGGGAGTGCGGATGGTCAGCCTGCCACGCCGAAACAAAGGCCTCGGCCAGGCGCCGGGAATGAGAGCGCTCGCCACGAGGACTGCCATGCACTACAAGAATCTTACTCATCTGAATCTCCTTTTATGCGGTTACAATCAACACTGTTTGTGCCTTGCAGCTTGAAGCTCGTCGCCGCTAGCGGACAAATGAGCGTTAGTACATCTGGATGAGTTAATTTCATCCATCGCATTTCAGGAGAATCAGAATGTTCGCCAACCTGCCGCTCAACGCCCTGCGCGCCTTCGAGGCAGCCGCGCGGTTGCTCAGTTTCAAGGCGGCGGCGGCGGAGCTCTCGGTGACGCCTACGGCGGTCTCCCATCAGATTCGATCCCTGGAGACCTGGCTGGGGCTGGTGCTGTTCGAACGCCTGCCGCGCCAGGTGCGCCTCACCGACGGCGGGCAACGCTTGTTCCACAGCCTGCACGGGGCGTTGCTGGAGGTGGCGCAGAGCGTCGACACCCTGCGTCCGCAACGCAGCACCAGCCACCTGACACTGTCCACCACCGCAGCGTTTGCCGCCCTGTGGCTGGTGCCTCGCCTGGGGCGTTTTTATGCGCGTCACCCGAACATCAACGTGCGCCTGGACACCCATTGCGAGGTGATCGACCTGCACCAGGACGCCAGCGTCGACCTGGTGGTGCGCTACAGCCTGGACGCCTACCCGAACCTGTACGGCATGTGCCTGTTCGATGAAAGCTTCGGGGTCTATGGCTCGCCTGAACAGGTGGCCCTGGCGGCCCGGCAGGTGCCGACGCTGATCAGCGTGCATTGGCACAACTCCAAGCTGTACGCCCACGGCTGGGATGCCTGGTGCGCCCAGGCCGGGGAAACCTGGCTCACCCGGCAGCCATGCATGCGCGAGTACGACGAGGAACATTACGCCTTGCAAGCGGCGATTGCCGGGCAGGGCCTGGTGCTGGCGAGCAATATCCTGGCTTCCGAAAGCATCGCCAGCGGCTTGCTGGTGGGCTATCGCCCGGACGTCCAGGTCAACGGCGCCGGCTACAGCGCCCTGTGCGTCCCGGGCCGCGAACGCCATCCACCGGTGCGGGCGTTTTTCCAGTGGCTGGGAGAGGAAGCGCGGCTGTCGGGCTACGCGCTGAAAAACTCGGTAAAACTTTTTCAGGACCGTGTCACTCAGACTTAGAGTGATCGCGCCATCAGAGCGTGACGCTCCCACCGGATCAGCCTCCAGGAGAACGAGATGAGCGACATGCACTTATCCGATGTAACCACCCTGCGCGAACGGGCACGGCAGAACGTGCAGAACGGCGCAGTGACCGAAGGCTACAGCGCCGATCGGCAGGAAGTTGTCCGCCTGCTCAACGAAGCGCTGGCCACTGAACTGGTCTGCGTGCTGCGCTACAAGCGCCACTACTTCATGGCCACCGGCCTCAAGGCCAGCGTGGCGGCCAGTGAATTCCTCGAGCACGCGAACCAGGAAGCCGAACACGCCGACAAACTCGCCGAACGCATCGTGCAGTTGGGCGGCGAGCCGGAGTTCAACCCCGACCTGTTGACCCGCAATTCCCACGCCCAATACGTGGCGGGCAACACCCTCAAGGAAATGGTCTACGAGGACCTGGTGGCCGAACGGATCGCCATCGACAGCTACCGGGAAATCATCCAGTACATTGGCGAAAAAGACCCGACCACCCGGCGCATCTTCGAAGACATCCTGGCCCAGGAAGAAGAGCATGCCGATGACATGGCCGATATTCTGGCCGATCTCTGATACCGCTATCGCGAGCAAGCTCGCTCCCACAGGGGACCGCATTCCCCTGTGGGAGCGAGCTTGCTCGCGATGAGGCCAGTCGCCTCGCCGCAAGCCTGGCTTATCGGGTCGGCTTGACCGTCACCGGCGCCTTGCCCGCCTTCATCTGTTCCAGCAGCGGCGCGCACTGGTTCGGCTCACCGCCGCTGGGCGCTACCAGCGCGAGCAGGCCGGCGGCCGGTGCGGCGATCACACCCAACGCCACCATCCCGGCGCCGCGCAGCATCAGTGGCACCGCCTTGACCCCGGCGGCGGGCTTGGCGAACGGGCCGCGGACATACAACGGCGAGCGCAGGGAAATCAGGCGCCAGCCCTTGGACTCGGGGGTGATGGTCAGGTCCAGCTGCTCACTGGCCATGTTCGCCGTGCCGTCGATGTAGATGATCGCGTTCTCGGTGTCGAACACGAACAGGCGCGTGGTCGCCAGGCCCGTCTTGATGTCGAAGTCCGCCGCCGCACAGTTGATCTTCACTTCCTTGTCGCCAAAAATTTTCCCCACCACGTAGTTGCCGACGTTCAGCCCCGCCAGCTCCATCAGCTCACGACTGATGGCGCCATCGTTGATGAGCATTTTCAACGTGCCATTGGAGGTGCCCAGCAACGCCGCCACCGAATTGCCGCGCCCGGTGATATCGGCATCGCCGTTCAATTCGCCGAAGCTGGTTTTCATCGGTTCAAAACCCGGGAACAGCTGCTTGAGCTTGAAACCGCGGGCCGTCAGCTTCGCCTGGCCTTCAAGGGGCTGGGTACGGCCATTGAGGCGGATCTGCGCATCGAGACGGCCACCCGCCACGCCGAAGCGCAGGGGTTCGAGGCTCAACTGCCCATCGTTGAGCACCAGGTGGGTGTAGAGGTCGGTGAACGGCAACTGCTCGCTATGGACGATGCGCTTGCCGGTGAACTCGACATCGGCGTCCATCACGCTCCAGCGCTCGGTGCGAAATTCTTCAACGGGCAAGACCTTGTCGGCCGGCTGCTTGCTGGCGCCGCCCCGGGCCTTTTGCTCGGTATTGGAGTCAGCACCGATCAGCGGCGCCAGGTCACTGAACAGCAGTTGATTGGAGACCAGCGCGCCACTGAGTTTCGGCCGGGGCTGGCTGGCGACATAGGCCAGGTCGCCATGGATATCGCTGTCGCCGATCTTGCCGTTGAACGCCTCATAGCGAAACAGCGCCCCACCCGGCTCATGCAGCTTGGCAATCAAGCGGCCATCGGTGGCATAGGGCGGCGAATCCGGCAGGGTCACGCCAGTCAGCGGGTAGAGATGGGCCAGGCTGCTGCCGGCCAGTTTCAAGCGCAGGTCCAAGGCCCCGAGGTTCATCGGATCGGTGAGCGTGCCGGCCAGCTCGACGCGGGTCTCGGCGATCTTCGCCTGGGCCTGGAGCGGAAAGGGTCGTGACGCATCCTGCAACGCCAGCAAGCCGCCAACTTTGCCGGAGCCGGTGAGGTTCTGCCCGTGATACTGCCCGTCGACCTTGAAGGCGAACGCGTAGTCCTGTGGTGTCGCGCCCTGGTCCTGGGCTTTTTTGGCGGCCTTGTCACCGACGATATCGCTGAACGGGATGGGTTTGCCCAACGGGTCGATCAACAGATCGAGCCGGGTCTTGAGCGTCTGGTCGTCAAGGGTGACATGCCCCTTGTCGAAGCCGATGGCGCCGATGTCCACCACCCAGCTGGACGGCTCGGCGTCCGGATCTTTCGGATCGAACTGGAAGGTCCAGTTGGCGCGCCCGTCAGCCAGGCGTTGCAGGTTGGCGTCGGGCTCCGTCAGGTCGATACGCGGAATCGCCACCCGCCGGGCCAGCAAGGCCAGGGGCGACACGCGTAACTCAACACGTTTGAGCGTAACCATTTGCGCGGTTTTCGACCACTCCGGGTTGCCCAGGCTCAAGTCCTCGGCCACCACATGGGGCCATGGCAACCAGGCTCGCCAGCCCCCTTCCTCCGGCTCACGCTGCCAGGCCACCGCCAGGTTGCCGTTGATGGCAAAGGGGCGATGCAACTCCTCGGAAACCTTGGCATTGAGCGTGGGCTTGATGCGGTTCCAGTCGAAGAAGGCGATGACCAGGACCAGCACGGCCAGCAGGACAACAAGGCTGGCAAAGCTCCAGGCGAGGATTTTCGAGGTGCGCGTCATGCACAAGGCTCCTGATGACAAGTCAGCGTGCGCAACCGCGACGCTGCTGGGAACACGACCCTGCAGTCGGTTCGTTATGAAGGGTTGGACTGGTAAAGCGGCCCACAGGTGCCGATGAACGGCACAAAAAACTGCAACATTCCTGACCGATCAGCCAACTAACTGTTACCGCACCCGCACATTTACGAGGCAGCGATGGGTACAAAATACCCACCTCGGTGCAAAACCACACCCCGGAAACGCCCGGTCTAGAGCCTTCGCCCAGAACAATCAATTCCGTTGATTATTACCATTGCGTTTATGAACTTTTATATCGACTTATCGAGAGTAGCATTGCCCTCGTACCCACTTTATCGCCCTCCCAAGGAGCAACGATCATGAAACGCCAATTACTGATGAGCCTGTCCCTTTCACTACTGGCCTCGACTGCCTTTGCATTGCCAGCTTCCGAACAAGCTACGCCACAGGTCAAGGACAGCCACTCTGTCTACAGCCAGACTGTTGCCGAAGGCGGCCGTGATCGCCTGGAAGAAAAAGGTCTGGCTGAGGATGGTTATGACCGTACCAAGCAGAGTGATACCCTGGCAGCTGACGGCTCTGACCGCACTCCAGGCCAAACCCTCGCTGAAGACGGTTCTGACCGCACCCCTGGCCAAACCCTGGCCGCAGACGGTTCTGACCGCACCCCTGGCCAAACCCTCGCCGCAGACGGTTCTGACCGCACCCCTGGCCAGACCCTCGCCGCAGACGGTTCTGACCGCACCCCTGGCCAGACCCTTGCCGAAGACGGTTCTTCCCGCACCAAAATGGGCGATACCGTGGCCGAAGGCGGTGGTGATCGCGTGATCGAACGCAACGGCACAGTGAGCTGATCCCATGGTGGCCCAGAAAAAAGCCCGATTCCTGCAATCGGGCTTTTGACTTTTCGAACCCCTCGTTTTCCCCGCCCCATCCCTCTCTACCGTTCGACGTCGGCAAAGCCGATTTGCTAGAGTGCGTCGTTCCCGTGAATCAGAAGTCAGCCTTGCGATGCTGCCCCGCGCCGAACAGAAACAACAGACCCGAATTGCCCTGATGGACGCAGCCCGCCATTTGATGGAGTGCGGCCGCGGATTCGGCAGCCTGAGCCTGCGGGAAGTCGCCCGGACAGCCGGCATCGTGCCCACCGGGTTCTACCGGCACTTCGACGACATGGACCAACTGGGCCTGGCCCTGGTCAGCGAAGTCGGCCAGACCTTCCGCGAAACCATCCGCCTGGTGCGTCACAACGAATTCGTCATGGGCGGCATTATCGATGCGTCGGTGCGGATCTTTCTCGATGTGGTGCAGGCCAACCGCTCGCAGTTCCTGTTCCTGGCCCGCGAGCAATACGGTGGCTCCCTGCCGGTGCGCCAGGCCATCGCTCAACTGCGCGAAGACATCAGCTCGGACCTGGCGGCCGACCTGGCCTTGATGCCCAAGTTGCAGCACCTGGACCTGGCCGCCCTGGGCGTGATGGCCGACCTCATCGTCAAGAGCGTATTCGCCACCCTGCCGGACATCATCGACCCACCCGCCCAAGCC
>NZ_CAKKMI010000093.1:0-21378 GCF_918698105.1 Pseudomonas brassicacearum
CGATAGCGGTGTATCAATCAGCATTAATACCGACTGACACACCGCTATCGCGAGCAAGCTCGGCTCCCACAGGTTCAATGGCCTCCAATCTAGGGCAACTCGATCCGCTCGCTTTCCCCCGGCACCGTCGGCCAGTCCCCAGCCGCCCAGCGCCGGCGGGCTTCATCGATCCGGGCCGGGTCGCTGGAAACGAAGTTCCAGTTGATCCGTCGCGGCCCGTCCAGAGGCGCACCGCCGAATAGCACGGCGTGGCAGTCGCTGTCGGCAAACAGCGTCATTTCTTCCCCTGTCGGCAAGATCACCAAGGAGTGAGCTTGCACCGGCTCGCCGTCCAGCAACGCCTCACCGCTCAACACATACAGGGCTCGCTCCGCATGCTCGGTAGGAATCAGCAAGGTCGTCGCGGTTTGCAGCTTCAACTCGGCGTAAAGCGTCGGCGACAGCACCGGCACTGGCGATTCCAGGCAAAAGCCTGACCCGGCGATCATGCGGATGCTGACCCCCAGGTTCGCGCTGACCGGCAGGCTGTGGGCCGGGTGATGGCTGTAGTGTCCGGGGCCCTGTTCGTGGGCCTTGGGCGAGGCCAGCCAGACTTGCAGCCCGTGCATGACGAACGCGCTGCCCAGCAAGGACTCGGGAGTGCGCTCGACATGGGCGATGGCGCTGCCGGCGGTCATCCAACTGACATCCCCGGCGTCCACTACCTGATCGGAACCGAGGCTGTCCTTGTGCTGGAGTTTTCCTTCGAACAGGTAGGTGAGGGTGGACAGGCCGATATGCGGATGCTGGCGGATGTTCATGCCTTTGCCGGCCGGGTAGGTGGTTTGCAGCATGTGATCGAAGAACACGAAAGGCCCGACGCTGCGGCATTTGGCGGACGGCAGCGGGCGAAGAATCGGCTGGCCTTCGACATCTTCGGCGCGGGGGCGAACGGTCAGGGGAGTGGTCATGTTGTCTTCCAGGTTGAACAACGGTTGCACGAAGCATAACCCGTCGCCAGCAGACGCGGCAGACACGCCTTGAACCCAGGCGGGACGGTTGGGGTCTACTCTGTTCAAGGCTTCTGGAGATTGCCCGTGCCCCTGACCCGTTTGATCTGCGCCTGGCTACTGGTTGTTTGCAGCGGCGGCGCCGTGGGTCGCGAATATGCCTACAGCGATGCGCACCTGCATTACGTCGATTTCTTTCAGGAAACTGCCGGCATGCCCAAGTTGCTCCAGGCGATGGCGGACAACCGCATCGAGCATGTGATGATTTCCGGTGTGCCGGTGGCCAAGAAATGGCATGAGGACGAGCCCAAGCGTCCGCGCTATTACGCCGGTGACGACGCGGATGCCTATTGGTACAGCGCCACCGACGTGATTGTCGCCGCGGCGGTGAGCAAACTGACCGACGAGCAGCGCCGACACTTTCATCCATTCCTGTCGGGTTTCAACCCCAACGACAAGAACTCCGCCGCCCATATCCAGCGCATGCTCGATCTCTACCCGGGTTTGTGGCAAGGCATCGGCGAGGTCTTCACCCGCCACGACGACCTGACGGCGCTGACCTCGGGCGACACCCCGCGGGCCAACAATGAAGCCATGACGCGGATCTATCACTTGGCGGCCGAGAATGACTTGCCGGTGATGCTGCATTCCAACATCACTTCCAAGCGTGAGAAAAATCCGCTGTACCTGGCAGAAATCGAGGAGCCGTTGCGCAATCACCCGCACACGCGCTTCATCTGGGCCCATGCCGGTACCAGTATGGAAATCCATCGCCACCAGACCCGCTTGGATTTTCTGTTGCCGACCCTGACCCGCATGCTCGAGGCCTACCCCAACCTGTACATAGACCTGTCCTGGAGCGTGCTCACGCCGTACTTGCTGGACGAGGCGGGCAAGCCCCGGGATGAATGGGTAACGCTGGTGAAACGCTTTCCTGAGCGCTTCATGGTGGGCTCGGATGTCGTCGGGCGGTTCAACAAGTTGGGCCAGGAGCTGCGCAGCTTCGATCCGTTCCTCGATGCCTTGCCGCAAGACGTGGCGCGGAAGGTGGCGCGGGATAACTTTTTGGCGGTGTTGCCGCGCTCAGTGGCCCGCTAAGTCCGCTTTTGTGGCGAGGGAGCTTGCTCCCGCTGGGCCTGTAGGAGCTGTCGAGCGGAGCGAGGCTGCGATCTTTTCGATGCCAATTGAGCCTGAAGCGAAAGATCAAAAGATCGCAGGCTTCGCCAGCTCCTACAGAGTCGAGCGGGAGCAAGCTCCCTCGCCACAGGTCAACCCTATCCTCAAGCTATAGCTGGCATGGCCTACATCGCTTTGTCATCAGCCTGTCACTCCCGCGTCATACCCTCGCGCTCATCTCAATCAAGGAGCGCACTATGCACCTCACCCGTTCAAGCGCACTGGTGGCGCTGTTGTTGACCTGCGGCCTGGCACAGGCCGAAGTTCGTGTCGAAGGCCCGGTGGAGTACGGTGTTTTCGAAGGGCCGCAAGCCGAGCTGCAATCGGGAGAGCGAGTCCTGCGGCGCAGCAACGAGCAGATCCGCCAGACCGAGAGCGTGCCGGCGAAGCTGGGCACCAAGTTCGGCATGCGCTACCAGTTGGCCGGCAAGGTTGCGGATGACCAGCCGTTGACCCTGTTGTACTTCACCCCCGGCATTCGCACCCCCGATGGCGTGCGCCACGACAAGTTCGAGGTCATCCAGAAACTGGTACCCGGCGCGCCCCAGGATGTCATGGCCTACGAATTCACCGAAAGCCACGAAGTGGTGCCGGGGGAGTGGCGGTTCATGGTGTTCCAGGGTGATCGGCTGTTGACACAGCAGCGGTTCGTCGTGCGCTGATTGAGGGAACGCTGTGGGGCGAGCTTGTGTGGGAGCGAGCTTGCTCGCGATAGCGGTGGATCAGCTTGCATCAATGTTGAATGTGCCGCAGCCATCGCGAGCAAGCTCGCTCCCACAAGGAACCCAGGCATATTCGCCAGGCAAAAAAAAACGCCCCGAACCAGTCGGGGCGTTTTTGTGTGTGGCGTAACGGCGGGGCTTACTTGCCCTGCCAGCGCTTCAGTACCAGGGTGGCGTTGGTGCCGCCGAAGCCGAAGCTGTTGCTCATCACGGTATTGATGGTGGCGTTCTCGCGAGTCTTGAGCAGGATTGGCAGGTCGGCCACTTCTGGGTCCAGCTCGTCGATGTTGGCGGAGCCGGCCATGAAGTTGCCTTCCATCATCAGCATGCAGTAAATCGCTTCGTGAACGCCGGCGGCGCCCAGGGAGTGACCCGACAGGCTCTTGGTGGAGCTGATGGCCGGGGCCTTGTCGCCGAACACTTCGCGCACACCTTTCATTTCCGCGACGTCGCCGACCGGAGTCGAGGTGCCGTGGGTGTTCAGGTAGTCGATCGGTGCATCAACGGTGGACATGGCCATCTGCATGCAACGGATGGCGCCTTCGCCACTTGGGGCGACCATGTCGTAGCCGTCGGAAGTAGCGCCGTAGCCGACGATTTCCGCGTAGATCTTGGCGCCACGGGCCAGGGCGTGTTCCAGCTCCTCGACCACCACCATGCCGCCGCCGCCGGCGATGACGAAACCGTCACGGTCGGCATCGTAGGCGCGGGACGCTTTTTCCGGCGTGTCGTTGCGCTTGCTGGACAGGGCGCCCATGGCGTCGAACAGGAACGATTGGCTCCAATGTTCTTCTTCACCGCCGCCAGCGAACACGACGTCCTGCTTGCCCATCTGGATCTGTTCCATGGCGTTGCCAATGCAGTGGGCACTGGTGGCGCAGGCAGAGGCGATGGAGTAGTTCAGGCCCTTGATCTTGAATGGCGTGGCCAGGCAGGCGGAAACCGTGCTGCTCATGGTCCGCGTGACGCGGTATGGGCCAACGCGCTTGACGCCTTTTTCGCGCAGGATGTCCAGCGCTTCCATCTGGTTCAAGGTGGAGGCACCACCGGAACCGGCGATCAGGCCGGTGCGCGGGTTGGAAACCTGCTCTTCGGTCAGCCCGGAATCAGCGATGGCGTCCTTCATGGCCAGGTAGGCGTAAGCCGCCGCGTGGCCGACGAAACGGTAGATCTTGCGATCGATCAGCTCTTCGAGGGGAAGGTCAATGGAGCCGGAAACCTGGCTACGCAGACCCATTTCGGCATATTCCGGGTTGAACCGGATGCCAGGGCGACTTGCACGCAGGTTAGCGGAGACGGTCTCTTTGTCATTGCCCAGGCACGAAACGATGCCCAGACCAGTGATAACGACGCGGCGCATGCGGATAACCCTTAGAAGTTGTCAGTGGAGGTAAAAACGCCGACCCGGAGGCCTTCGGCGGTGTAGATCTCGCGACCATCCACGGCAACCGAACCATCGGCAATGGCCATGTTCAGCTTGCCCTTGAGGACGCGTTTGATATGAATGTTATAGGTGATTTTCTTGGCGGTCGGGAGGACCTGACCAAAGAACTTCACTTCGCCCGAACCCAGGGCGCGACCGCGACCCGGCAGGCCTTGCCAGCCGAGGAAGAAGCCGACCAGTTGCCACATGGCGTCCAGGCCCAGGCAGCCCGGCATCACCGGATCACCTTCGAAATGGCAGGCGAAGAACCACAGGTCCGGAGTGATATCCAGCTCGGCGACCAATTCACCTTTGCCGTACTTGCCACCCTCTTCGCTGATATGGGTGATGCGATCCACCATCAGCATGTTCGGGGCGGGCAGTTGCGCGTTACCTGGGCCGAACAGCTCACCGCGACTGCAGCGCAGCAGATCTTCCCGGGTAAAGGCGTTTTGTTTGGTCATGCGAGCTCCTCAATAGTCCCATGCGGCAGGGTGGGGCAAATCTTCCCGGCCGATCGAAGCGTTCATGCCTCGAGTCGACAGCCTACTCATAGACTATTGCGTTGTAGTGAAAGTCACAGCACACGGGAAATGAATGTACACCTGTGCACTGAAATTTTTATTCAAGCCCCAATCGAGGCTTGTTCGGGTGCCTAAGACTGCCGCACTTTCGCCTTTCACGCCAGTCACAGATGGTCCAGTGACCTGTTCTAGTTCACCCAGCGCTGCAGAATCTGCTGCAGCTCGTTCCTTTTGAACGGCTTGGCCAGGTAATCGTTCATGCCCGCTTCGAGGCAGGCTTCGCGGTCGCCCTGCAAGGCGTTGGCCGTCAGGGCGATGATCGGCACCTCGGCGCAACCCGGCAACTGACGGATCTGCCGCGTGGCTTCGTAGCCATCGATGATGGGCAATCGGCAATCCATGAGGATCGCGTCGAAAATCAGGCTTTCGGCGCTGCGTACGGCTTGGGCGCCATCGGTGGCGATGCTGACGGTGAAGCCCAGGCTGCGCAGCATGGCTTCGACCACCGTCTGGTTGACCGGATTGTCTTCCACCAGCAACACGTTGCGGCCTGCGCCATCGCCGCTGCCGGAGGGCAGGCGCGGCGCCAGGATCGCTGGCGTCTGGCGCGACAGGGCCAAGGGGATTTCAAGGGTGAACACCGAACCCTGGCCTTCTTCGCTCTGGGCCCGCAGCGTCCCGCCCATGCGCTCGGCCAGGGTACGGGCGATCGGCAGGCCCAGGCCGGTACCGCCGTAGCGCCGGGAGATCGAATTGTCGGCCTGCTGGAAGGCGTCGAACATGCGCTCCAGGCTCTCGGCAGGGATTCCGATGCCACTGTCGCGCACTGTGCAGGTGAACCACAGCAGTTCGTGGTCCAGGGTCTGCCACTGGCATTGCACGGTGACACGGCCTTGCTCGGTGAATTTCAGTGCATTGCCGATCAGGTTGACCAGAATCTGCCGTATCCGCGTCGGATCGCCCTGGACCTGCAAGGCCTGCATGTCGTCCGGGACCAGCAGGTCCAGGCCCAGCTTGCGTTGTGCGGCGCTGTGCTGGAACGACTGCGCGCAGCTGCTCACCAGCTCGGCCAGGTTGAACGGGATGTGTTCCAGCTCCAGGGCCGAGCGTTCGATGCGCGAGAAATCGAGGATGTCGTTGATCACCTTGAGCAGGTGTTCGGTGGACTCCGACGCCAGCGCCGTGTACTCGTGCTGCTCGTCGGTCATGCGGGTCGTTTCCAACAGTTGCAGCATGCCCAGTACGCCGTTCATGGGCGTACGCAGTTCATGACTCATCATCGCCAGGAACTCGGACTTGGCGCTGTTGGCTTTTTCCGCTTCTTCACGGGTCTTGATCAACTGCGCCATGGCCTGGTGCTGCTCGCGGCTGGCTTGCGCCAAACCTTCGGCCAGGTTGTTGATGTGCCGCGACAAGGCCCCCAGTTCGGCGTCATCGACGATGGGCAGCGGGGTGCTGTAGTCGCCTTGCTGGATGGCCTTGACCGCGTTGCCGATGTCGCGGATCGGCCGGGACAGGTTGGTCGCCAGCCGGCGCGCCACCAGGAAGGTGAACAGCAGGGCGAACAGCGCCAGGATCGCGGCCTTGAACAGGATTTCCTGCTGCCGCTGACTGAAGGCGTCACTGGACATGCCGACGATCACGCGGCCCAGGTAATCTTCGCCGAAGGCTTCCACGGAGGGGCTGTTGCCCTGCAGGAAATCATTGTTCAGGGCGATGCGCTGCAGGCGCACCGGGGCCTGGAAGACTTCGACCTGCTGCGCATGGCGGCGGGTTTGCTCGGGTTGCTCGACGTACACCAGGACCTTGTCGGTGCTGTCCTGGACCTCCAGAAAGCGCACGTGTGGGGTCGCCAGGGTGGCGGTGAGCAGGCTTTCCAGTACTTCGTTGTTGCCGGAAATCACCCCGTATTCCGTTGCGGGGGCCAGTTGGTTGGCGATCAGTTGCCCGGTGTGATTGAGTTCCTGGCGCAGGTCCTGGATCCGCACGAAGGTAAAGAAACTGATCAGCAGCACGGTCAGCAGCAGCGCCGGGCCGAGGGCGATGAGCTGGGTTCGGGTGTTGATGTCCCAACGGCGACGCAAGGTCATGGGCGGTGTTCTCCTTCGGCCAGCGTTGCCGCGACGGATTCGGCGTCAATCGGTTCGATCCCCAGTGAGCGGGAGACCTGCCGGTTGCCCAGGACCTTGAAACGGTCCGGATACAGCGTGCGCGGCCAGCTGGTGGCGGGGCGGTCGAGCAACTCGTCGAGAATCGCCAGCCAGTCTTGTTGGTCGCTGTAGGTGCTGGCCAGGCTGCCGGCCTTGACGAATGCGGCGCTGGGCCCGATCAGGGCACGTTGCCGGGCGTAGCTGCTGAGCAACAGGTTCTTCACGGTCTTGGGGTTGTACAAGTCGGGGTCATCGAGACCCAGCAGCACGTCGCTCTGGCCCAGCAGGCTCTGCAGGGGACGGCTGTCGTTGGTGTCGTCCCAGCGTTCGCTGACGATGGTCAGGCCCAGCGGTGCCGCGGCCCGTTGAATGTCCTTGAGCAGGAATTCGCTGTGGGCGTCATAAAGCACGCCGACCCGTCTTACTTGCGGCAGGATGGCGCGGATCAGTTGCAATTGCCGCGCCATCGGTGGATCGCTCCACAGCAGGCTCAGGTGCGCAGGCGTTGCCTCGCCCAGGCGATCGCGGGCTTGCTGGCGGCTGATGCGCAGCACCAGGGTGGCTGGCCCCCGGGTGTCTTGCAGGCGCCAGTCGAGGCCGGGCAGGTCAAGCAGGATCAGGCGGACATTGCCCGGCAACTTGTCCGGCGCCGGCAGGTTGGCCAGCGGCGTAAAGCGCACACTGTCTTCGGGGCGCAGGGCCTTCAGGGCCTGGGTGAAAGATTGCACGCCGGGGCTGTCCTCGGCGCCGGTCAGCAAGATCTCGGCCGCCCGGGCCTGGAGGGTCGCCAGCCAACCGGCAAACACCAGGCAGAGGGCTAGCGTCAGGCGGCCATGAGAGGGCGTCTTGCGGGGCGGGCGTCGGACCA
The DNA here is from genome assembly GCF_918698105.1 of Pseudomonas brassicacearum. GTDB lineage: Bacteria > Pseudomonadota > Gammaproteobacteria > Pseudomonadales > Pseudomonadaceae > Aquipseudomonas > Aquipseudomonas brassicacearum_F. The sequence continues at coordinate 7,853 of NZ_CAKKMI010000093.1, forward strand.
TCTAGAAAGACAACTCCGCGCTGAAGTACACGGCATGGCGGGCGTCGTAGCGGTTGTCGATAAAGGTGGTGGGCTGGTTGTCCAGGCGCTGCTGCAGGACTCCCGCCAGTTCCAGGCTGGCCTTGCCCAGGGGAATGCGCCGGGCGAGGCGGGTGTCTACCCGTTCGTAGCGATAGCCATTGAGGGCGTCGGCGGCGTAATAGAACAGCGCACTGTTCCAGCCTTGGCCCCAGTTCCGTAGCCAGCCGGCCGAACCGCTGTTGCGAGCGGTCAGCTGTTCGTCGAGGGGGTTGCTGGCCTGGGCGTCGACATAGGCATAGGTCAGGCGCAAGCGGTCGGTGCTGGTCACGCGCCAGTCGAACTGGGTTTCAGCCCCGGAGAATTGCGATTCGTTGCCGTTGCTGGCGATGTACTGATTGTTGCGCAACGGTTCGCTGATCATGTCGGTGATTTCGTCATGGAACAGTTTCACATCGACCGCCAGCCCCAGGTCCACGAAATGACCGTTGTAGCCCAGTTCCCGGGAGCGCATGTGCTCTTGCTCCAGGTTGCCCGGGCCGCGGGTCCGGACGAAGTAACGGGCACTGCTCTGGCCGAAGGCGGCAGGTTGCAGTTTGGTGACCTGATAGCTCCAGTTGACGTTGTTCTCGAACATGTCCGGGGAGCGTATGGCTTCGGAGTACACCGCCCGCAGGCCGTGGCGCGGGGTGATCAGGTAGTTGACCGCGACCCGTGGGGTCAGCGAGCTGCCGGTCAGGCGGGTGTCTTCGAACATCGCGCCGCCTTGCAGTAGCCAATGCTCGGTGGCCCGCCATTCGAGCTGGCCGAACAGGCGCCAGGTGGTGTCGTCCAGGGTGCCGTTGAAGTACGTCTGCGAGTTGGCCCGGTCGTACCGATAGTTGCCGCCGGTGACCAGTCGCAGGCTGTCGGACAGGCTCAGGGTGTCTTGGATCTCCAGGTCATAGCGTGATTCCCGGGCGCTCTGGTCGATATCGCCGCACAGGGTTTGCGAGGCGCCGTTGCGCCACTGGGCGAGCACTTGATTGGCCAGTGCCTGTTCCTGCGGCGTGCCGGCTGGCGCGCCGCTGCTGGTGTAACGGGGGATATTGCGCGCCAGCTGCTCGGCATAGTTGGGGTTGAGCTGCCACAGGTCGGTCAGTTGTGGGCTGAAGGACACTTCGGCATCACAGGCGCGCCAGGTCTGCTGGCGATCCCAGTGCTGGATCGAGCCCTGTACATAAAGACTGTGGTTGGGGTCCAGGTCCAGGTTCCAGCGCAGCGAACCGGCGTAATCCTTGGCGATGACGTCAGAATTGTCGCCAGCGGCGGTAATCCCGGCAAACACGGGACGGTAGGTGTAGGGCCGCTGATTGGTCCCGTCCTTGGCGTTCAATTGCCAATCGATACTTTGCTGCTCGTCCAGCGTCTGGCTGACGGACAGGTTGAAGCGGTTCAGGCGGCGGCTGTCGCGGTAATCGGCGCCGTTGCGGTTGCTGTCAAAGCCATCGTCTTCCTGGCCGGACAGCGACAGCCGCAGGTCACCGCCGTCCCAACCGCTGCCCTGGCTGGCGTACCAGTCGCTGACGCCGCGCTGGCCACGGGTGATTTTCAGCCGGGTGCCGTGGCTGTCGGCTGGGGCTCGGGTGATGATGTTGACCACCGCCATCAGCGCGTTGGCGCCGTAGCTGACGGTGTTGGGGCCGCGAAAGACTTCGATCCGCTCGATGTCTTCCATGGCCACCGGAATGTCGCTCCAGTCCACCGTGGCCAGGCCGGCGCGGTACACCGAGCGGCCGTCGATCAGTACTTGCATGCGGCGGGCTTCGCTGGCGTTGGTGCCATGGTAGTTAACGGCAGCCTGGTTACCGCTGATGTTGCCGACCATCATGCCCGGCACTAGGCGCAGCAGTTCGCTGATATCCCGGGCGCCGCTGGCCTTGATCAATTCGCTGTCGAGCACGGTCATGCTGCCAGGCACTGCCGCGGGAGATTGCTTGAGGCGCGTGGCCGTCAGCACCTGGGGCATGGACTGGCTGTCCACGAACAGGTCGTCGCCCAGCACTGGCGGGCTGATGATCAGTGCCAATAGCAGAGACGAACCTGGACGGGAAGGGCCAACGAACACGGCACAGCCTTTGAGAAGGAGTGGATGGCGGGCATGTTAACCGAGCTGAACGACTTTTCCATTCGCGTTGACAGCATTTTCCTAGGAATTGATGTCAGCTCCTACAGCTGGTGGTAATTGTTGCCGGGGCTGGTCGCGCTCTGGCCGCTCCGTATAATGCCCCGCATTGCCACTTGGTATGGATGAACGGATTGCATATGACTGAACAGCGCCCGATTGCGGTCCTGGGGGGCGGGAGTTTCGGCACCGCCGTGGCTAACCTGCTGGCCGAGAATGGTCACCCGGTGCACCTGTGGATGCGTGACCCGGAGCAGGCCGAGGCCATCCGGGTCAACCGCGAGAACCCGCGTTACCTCAAGGGCATCAAGATCCGCCCGGAAGTGGAACCGGTGACTGACTTGCAGGCAACCCTGGAGGGCAGCGACCTGTTCTTCGTCGCCTTGCCGTCCAGTGCCTTGCGTTCGGTGCTGGCGCCCTACGCAGAACGCTTGAGCGGCAAGCTGTTGGTGAGCCTGACCAAGGGCATCGAAGCCAAGACCTTCAAGTTGATGAGCGAGATTCTCGAGGAAATCGCGCCCAAGGCGCGGATCGGGGTGATTTCCGGGCCGAACCTGGCACGGGAGATCGCCGAGCACGCGCTGACCGCCACCGTGGTCGCCAGCGAAGATGAAGAACTCTGCCAGCGGGTCCAGGCGGCACTGCATGGCCGCACCTTTCGGGTCTACGCCAGTGCCGACCGTTTCGGTGTGGAGCTGGGCGGGGCGTTGAAAAACGTCTATGCCATCATCGCCGGCATGGCGGTGGCGCTGGGCATGGGCGAGAACACCAAAAGCATGCTGATCACCCGCGCGCTGGCGGAAATGACCCGCTTTGCCGTCAGCCAGGGCGCCAATCCAATGACCTTCCTGGGGTTGGCCGGCGTCGGCGACCTGATCGTCACCTGTTCCTCGCCCAAGAGCCGCAACTACCAGGTCGGCTTCGCCCTCGGCCAAGGCTTGAGTCTCGACGAGGCCGTGTCGCGCCTGGGTGAAGTGGCCGAAGGGGTCAATACCCTCAAGGTGCTCAAGGCCAAGTCCCAGGAGGCGGGGGTGTACATGCCACTGGTCGCCGGGCTGCACGCGATCCTGTTCGAAGGGCGCACGCTTGAACAGGTGATCGAGCTGTTGATGCGCGGCGAACCGAAGACCGACGTCGATTTCATTTCCACCAGCGGTTTCAACTGAACCATTGACCGCAAGCAGGAGCGAGCCATGAACGATCCACAAGGGCAACCCCAATACGAATCCATCCTGCTGCGTGTGCTGTGGATGGTGATTTACCTGCTGGTCTGGCAGGTGGCGCAATTCATCCTTGGCGCCGTGGTGCTGGTGCAGTTGATCTATCGGCTGATCTACGGCGCACCCAGCGCCAGCCTGATGAATTTCGGCGACAGCCTGAGCCAGTTCCTGGCCCAGATTGGTCGTTTCGGCACCTTTCACAGCGACCAGAAACCCTGGCCGTTCGCCGACTGGCCGACCCCGCGCACGCCCGAAGGTGAAGCACCTCACACCGTGGCGCCGGCCCCGCATCCCGCCCGGGACGAGGAGCCGAAGCTATGAAGTTGTGGGTGTTACGTCATGGTGAAGCCGAGCCCCATGGGGTTCGTCCCGATCCGGAGCGGGCCCTGACGGCTCACGGTCGCGAGGAAGTGTTGCGCAGTGCCGCGCAATTGATCGGCCAGCCCCTGACCGCCATTTACGCCAGTCCTTATCTGCGCGCCCAGCAGACCGCACAACTGGTGCGCGAAGCGCTGGGTTTTCAGCCTGAGCCGATCACGGTGAACTGGCTCACGCCGGACACCCGGCCGGTCGAGGTCCTGAGGCATCTGGAGGACCAGGACAATGTGCTGCTGGTCAGTCATAACCCCTTGGTGGGCAGCCTGCTGGGCTTTCTGCAGCACGGCCACCTGCAACAACCCGAGCAAGTGCAAACCGCCGGCCTGGCCGAGCTGGAAGGCGACATGCCGCTGGCCGGGGTAATGAAGCTCAAAGGGATCAAGCATCCCTGAGCAGATCGATTGCAGGACTGGGCAAAAACAATAATCACACAGGAAGGGCAACGATGAGTCTGTGGCGCACCACCCCCAACATCGAACAACTGAACGCCGCCGGTAAAAACACCATCAGCGAAGTGCTGGACATTCGTTTCGAGTCGTTCGACGACGAATCGCTGACCGCCAGCATGGTGGTCGATCATCGCACCCACCAGCCGTTCGGCCTGCTGCATGGTGGTGCTTCGGTGGTACTGGCCGAAACGGTCGGGTCCATGGCGGCCTATCTCTGTGTCGATGCCAGCAAGTTCTATTGCGTGGGCCTGGAGATCAACGCCAACCACCTGCGCGGTGTGCGCAGCGGTCGGGTGACCGCCACGGCCCGGATGGTCCACCTGGGCCGCACCACCCAAGTCTGGGACATACGCCTGGTCAATGACGAGGGCAAGGTCAACTGCGTGTCGCGCCTGACCATGGCGGTGGTGCCATTGGGAGAGCAGCCGCCGGCGCGGTGATGACGCTCAGTGTCGCGTTTACATGTGCGTTATGTGCGGTGTTCGCGTATTCAATTGAGATCGCGAGTAACGCCGTCCGTGTGTCTCACTCACGTAATAAACCGTGGGGGTGATCGTCGAAATGGTGCTCATCTCGATCGAGGTGGGCACTGCTTCCGCTGAAATACCTGTCCCAGCTACGCCGCTTTCAATGTCCCAGGTTGTTTGATCAAGCTCTGCGCTCAAGCCGGGCGTGGTAGCAGTCACAAAAGTGGAGCGTAATTCACCAATAGCGTTACTGACAGCCCGTGATACAGCGGCTCGTGCGGTTGGGTCGAGTGCGCTGTACCCGGGTATCTGAGCTACAGCTTGATTGGCCAATTGTCCCATGGAGGCAAAGAAGTGCCGGCTGCTGGCGCCAATCACTCCCTTGGCCGGATTAAAAGCAGGTTTTTTACCATTGGACGTTTTGGTTGGCGTGCCCGCCAATTCCCTTACTACTGACGCGCCCGCCAATCCGACACTTGTTGCCACGGGTGCCCCGACCACTGACTGCAAGGCGTTACCCACCGACTCACTCCCGAACGCCGCTGCACCGGCATATCCGATCAATGCTCCGGACCCACCTACAACACCCACGCTGCCGGCTATCGTCGCGGGAGCCGCGAAGCCGACCGAGGGATTACTTGAACCAGCATTTGCGAGATATTGGGCTGACATTTCTCGAAACAGCGTTCCGACCAGGTTACCTATTTGAGCGGCGGCCGCTTTATTGCCCGTAGGATCGAGGAGCCCAACCAAAGACGGCGCAGCCCCTAAAGCGGCACCAACAGCCGCGCCGCCAATTTTCGCGAGCAGAGGCCCCATGTTGGAAGGGTCATGGACAGACAAACTGGACTGAGCTCGGTTGGCCGCTGCGTATCCGCCGACGGCGCCTGAAGCCAAACCCACAGTGGCGCCGACAGCCGTCAATGCAATGTTCGAAGGCGCCAGAATCGCCGAGACGGCCGTTGTGACTGCGACTTGCGCAACCGACGCAACCAAAGCGCTAGCTAACTCTCGAGCACCTGTCGCGCCGGCGGCTTCGAATTTCCAGAGGCCTTGAACATCGACAAACCGGACAGGGTTGCCATGCACCATGGCAAACAGGTTCAGACCGTCGGCGGTGCCTGCCGGGTCGGCGCATATCCAGCGCTCCAGCCAAGGCGCGTAATAACGTTGCCCGTAGTAATACAACCCAGTGGCATCACGCTCCTGGCCGGAGTAGCGCCGGGTTTTGTAGCTCGCTTGCACTTTGTCCGGGCCAGCCCACCACGACGTGCCTCCGTAGGGGTAATACATTTCCTCACTGATCAGGTTGGCGTGGTCATCGAGCTCCAACGTGCTGGAGCCCAGATGATTCGTCAGGTTGTAGCGATGCTGATCGATATCGGGGCCTCCTGCCTCCCAGTGCAAGACTTGTACGGCGCAGCGTCCCGCTTGCACCGAAATGACGTGGACCTTCTCGGTAGGTGATGTGCGGATTTCCAGGCCCGGCAAATAGCGCACCTCGTGCGTATATGAACGTGCTGCGTTGTGGGCAACGCGAATTTTGCGCTTGCGCTGGCCGGCCCCGTCGTAGACATAGATTTCGTTGTCATTAGGAGCATTCTCACGCACCACTTGTTCGACCAGGCGCAGGCGGTTGCTCGGACTCCAGGTCAAATCCTGGCCCGCCAGCAATTGTTTTCTGTTGCCGTTGGCGTCGAATCCAGCGCCGATTTCATTCTCGTCAGGCAAGCTGCCGTCGGCTTTCTGCGCCAGCCCGCGATTGCTGTATTTGGAAATCGCCGTTCGTTGTGTCCAACCGTGGCTGGCGGCGGTGTGGACGAGCAGGGTGAGATTGCCGCCCTCGTCGTAGCTGTAGGCCTGCCGGTAGTTTTCCAACTGTCCCGGATCGGCAGGCGAAACAAAAACCGGTTCTTGAGGGCCGTTTTGGCTACCGATCCGTTGCCAGCCTTCTGCCTCGATCAGTTGGTACAAGCTGTCGTAGACGTACGACTGGACCGGCTCGATCTTCTGGTTACGAAAGAAACGGGTGCTCAGCGTCGTGTCCCTGATGCTGAGGATATTGCCGACACGATCATAACCATAGGCCAGGTTCTGCAACGGTGGCTGGCCGGCAAGCCCGGCCTTGACGCTCGTCAGGCGACCGTCCCGTGGGTCATACAGCGCTTCGCTGACCACGCCGTTGCCAGCGGTTTGCCGCTCGATGTTGCCATTCGCGTCGTAGCGAATGTCGTTCAGCAGCGATGTGTCGTGGGTTTGCCCCGCGAGTTTCAAGCGAACTTGCCGCAGCTGGCCGGCGGTATCCAGATCCGAATACTGAACGTTGTTGCGCGCATCTTCTTGCAGGATCGCGGTGCCCACGGCGTTATACGTGACTCGGGTGGTAGCGCCGTTGCCGGTCTCGTTCAAAAGATCCCGCTCAGCTTCATCGGCAGGCCAGTCCGGTTCGATCAAGTCCTGGAGAAAATGTCGGGTTTGCGAAAGGACTCCGCCCGTCAATGCATAGGCCTTGAACAGGACGGTGCCGGCCTCATCATCGTGGCGGATCAACCGGCCACATTGATTGCGGGAGGCTGATTCAGGAGTGTCTTCTGCGTAGGCGTAGAACGCGCTGTTTCTGGCAGGCAAGCCTTGAGCCTGCTCGATGGTTCTGATGGGCCGCAACAGCGCGTCGTATTCGGTTTGCACCTGAGTCTGCAGGCTGTCCCAGCCAATGAACTGCTGACCGGCTACGCCTAACAATGCCAGGCGAGTGCCCGCATCGACGCTGTCGGTGAAGAGCGTCGCACCGGTGAGGCTGAAGACGGTTCTCAGGTTGGGCCGGGCGTCTGGCTCTGTCTCCAGCAACTTGAACAGGCGGGGGTCGTAGCTGAGTGTCGGGCGCCCGGCGACATCATAGCGTTGGCGATGAATTCGGCCCTCGGGTTTTGCGTTTGGGTTATTACGAAAGTAAGACACCGAGGCGATGCCCAATCCTCGTGAATCTGTCACGGAAACGGCCGGTGTCTTGGCATGCATGCCAGTCCCCTTGAAAATGTCGTAACTGCTCTAGTTATTGCCAAGGCGATACTGGCGTCAACTGTAAGGTCTGACAGGTGCTTAAGGCGAGTAGACAATCGATGCCGCAATGCTGTCATCATTCCTGTCAGTTACGGTCATTGCCGTGCCGTCGGGTTCTGCGGACAATCGGCCCCAGTTCCCCCAATGGATCGGCTGTCATGTCGCAACAGGTTTTTTTCGCCCACGCCAACGGTTTTCCCTCGGCCACCTACGGCAAGCTGTTCGCCGCGCTGGCGCCGCAGTACCAGGTCGCGCATCTGGAGTTGCACGGCCATGACCCGCGTTTTCCGGTGGACGATAATTGGCACAACCTGGTGGACGAGCTGATTCATCATCTGGAGCAGCAACCGGCGCCGGTGTGGGGCGTTGGCCACTCCCTGGGCGGCGTGCTGCACCTGCACGCGGCGTTGCGCCGCCCCGAACTGTATCGCGGCGTGGTCATGCTCGATTCGCCGGTGCTGACCCGTACCGACCAGTGGGTGATCCTGGCCGCCAAGCGCCTGGGCTTCATCGACCGCCTGACGCCAGCGGGCCGGACCCTGGGGCGGCGTGAGGAGTTCGCTGACCTGGCGTGCGCCCGGCAGTATTTCGCCGGCAAGACCCTGTTCCGCAGCTTTGACCCGGATTGCTTCGACGCCTACCTGCAACACGGCCTGCAACAAGTCGGTGACCGGCTGCGACTGCGCTTCGACCCAGCCACCGAAATCAGCATTTACCGCGGCGTGCCGCACACCAGCCCCGGGCGGCCCCGCAAGCTCAAGGTGCCGCTGGCCGTGGTGCGTGGTCGGCAGAGTCGCGTGGTGATGCGTCATCACACTCGTTCGGTGGGGCGCATGCTCCATGGCGAATCCCTGAGCATGCCCGGCGGCCATATGTTCCCCCTCGAACGTCCACAGGACACGGCCAACCTGCTCAAGAACCTGTTCCAGCGTTGGGAAGGGCGCAGCGCATGAGTGTGGTCGAGGAAGTCCGCCTTAGCCTGCCGCACATCGAACTGGCGGCCCACCTGTTCGGGCCGGAAGACGGGTTGCCGGTGATTGCCCTGCACGGTTGGCTGGACAACGCTAATAGCTTCGCCCGCCTGGCGCCCAGGCTCGAGGGCCTGCGGGTGATTGCCCTGGACATGGCCGGCCACGGTCACTCCGGGCATCGGCCGCCCGGTGCCGGTTATGCCCTCTGGGACTATGCCCATGATGTGCTGCAAGTCGCCGAACAACTGGGCTTGAAGCGTTTCGCCCTGTTGGGGCATTCCATGGGTGCCATTGTCTCGCTGGTGCTGGCCGGCGCCCTGCCGGAGCGGGTGACGCACCTGGGGTTGATCGACGGGGTGATTCCTCCTACAGCCAAAGGCGATAACGCGGCCGAGCGCATGGGCATGGCCCTGCAAGCCCAGTTGGACCTGCAGCAGAAACGCAAGCCGGTCTACAAAACCCTGGAGCGGGCCATCGAAGCACGGATGAAGGGGCTGGTGGCGGTCAGTCGCGAGGCCGCCGAACTGCTGGCCCAGCGCGGCCTGATGCCGGTGCCCGGGGGCTATACCTGGCGCACCGACAACCGCCTGACCTTGCCATCGCCTTTGCGCCTGACCGATGAACAGGCCATGGCGTTCGTCGCGCGGGTCGCTTGTCCGGCGCATCTGGTGGTGGCGGCCGACGGCATGCTGGCCCAACACCCGGAGCTGCTGGAGCGTCTACCCTTCAGTCATGAGCAGTTGCCCGGGGGCCATCATCTGCACCTGAACGACGAAGTCGGTGCCACGCTTGTAGCAGACTGTTTCAATCGGTTCTTCACCGTTCCTTGACTTGCGGCGGGCAACTGTCGAGGCTGGGCGGGTTGAAAGGGAGACAACCATGACAGACCTCTGTTTGCCAGCCTCGCGGTGCATCGATGATGCCCGTTGCGTCCAAGCGTCCCAGGCCAAGCCGATCCGATGAAATTATCCGTTCAATCACTCGTCCTGCTGGTGCTGGCCTGCCTCAGCCCGGCGTCGTTCGCCGCCGATGTGCCGGGCAGTCGCGACCTGGATCTCGTGCCGCGCATGCCCGATGCGCAGATTGTCGACTACCGGCAAACCAGCGACCTGGAACGCGTCTACCCCATGGGCTCGATCCGCAAGATCAGCGGCCAACTGCGCTTCGACGGCCAGGTCGATGCCCGTGGGAACGTCACGTCGGTCACCTACGAACTGCCGCCGGAGCATTCCGCCACCCAGGCCTTTACCGCAGCGCGCGAAGCCTTGCAGAAACAGGGCGCCGAGCTGTTGTTCTGGTGCCAGGCCCGCGATTGCGGCGAAAGCAGCCTGTGGGCCAACGATGTCTTCGGCAACGCCAAGCTCTATGGCGCCGACAACGGCCAGGCTTTTTTGCTGCTGCGCCTGGCGCCCCCGACGGACAACACACTGATTGCGCTGTATGCCATCACCCGCGGCAATCGCAAGGCCTACCTGCATGTCGAGCAGTTCGAGGCGAACGCTCCGCTGGGGGACTTGCTGCCGACGTCGGCCACGCTGCTGCGCCAGCTCAAGGACACGGGGGTCCTGGACTTGCCGCGTCTTGCCGGTGAGCCGGACGACACCTGGTTGCGCCTGTTGTCCCGGGCGCTGAACCTGGACACGGGCCTGCGGGTCAGTATCGCCGGGCCCCGGGCCGAGGATTGGCTTGAGGCACTGGCGGGCCAGGGTGTCCGGGCGGCGCGCATGGAGGCTGCCAGCGGCGAGGCGGCGGGCCTGCACCTGGAGTTGCTGCGCTAAGCTGTCTCGGGGCAGCGGGTTTCGCGCCGTTGCCTCGCACCTGTTCATTTTTTCGAGACCCTACATGCTCAATAACGATCGGCTGTTGGTGCAGATCCTGCTCCTGGTGTTGTTCGGCGCAAGCCTCTGGGTCATGGCGCCGTTCTGGTCGGCGCTGTTCTGGGGCGCGGTGCTGGCGTTCGCCAGCTGGCCGCTGATGCGCCTGCTGACCCGTTGGGTCAATGGCCGCGAATCCCTGGCGGCGGCGTTGCTGACGGTGGGTTGGATGCTGCTGGTGGCGGTGCCGCTGGTGTGGCTGGGTTTCAACCTGGCCGACCATGTGCGCGATGCCACCGCATTCATCAAGGACGCACAGGTCGACGGCTTGCCCGAAGCCCCGACCTGGTTGGCCGGCGTACCGCTGGTGGGGGAACGGTTGGTCGGCATCTGGAACAGCATCGACCAGCAGGGGGCCGCGCTGATGGTGTCCGCCAGGCCCTACCTGGGACAGGTCGGCAACTGGCTGCTGGCCCGCAGTGCGCAGATTGGCGGCGGCATTCTCGAGCTGACCCTGAGTATCGTGTTCGTGTTCTTTTTCTATCGCGACGGCCCGCGCCTGGCGGTGTTCGTCCACGGGTTGCTGGAGCGTCTGATCGGCGACCGTGCCGGTTACTACATCGAGCTGGTGGCCGGTACGGTGCAGCGGGTGGTCAACGGCGTGATTGGCACCGCCGCGGCCCAGGCCGTGCTGGCGCTGATCGGCTTCCTGATCGCCGGGGTACCGGGGGCGCTGGTACTGGGTATCGTCACGTTCCTGTTGAGCCTGATCCCCATGGGGCCACCGCTGGTGTGGATCCCTGCCACGGCGTGGCTGGCGTGGAAGGGTGAGTACGGGATGGCGGTGTTTCTTGGCATCTGGGGCACGTTCATCATCAGTGGCGTGGACAACGTGCTCAAGCCGTACCTGATCAGCCGTGGTGGAAACCTGCCCTTGGTCATCGTGCTGCTGGGGGTGTTCGGCGGGTTGATCGCCTTCGGTTTCATCGGCCTGTTCATCGGCCCGACCCTGCTGGCGGTGGCGTACAGCCTGTTGACGGACTGGAGCAAAAGCCAGGCGCGGTAGCTTGAATGCCGAGCACCTGTTGCCCGAACACTTGCTCCCGCTGGGGCGTAGGAGCTGTGTACTGTGTAGGAGCTGTGTAGGAGCTGTCGAGTGCAACGAGGCTGCGATCTTTCCCCTAACACCTGAATTTCAAGCGAAAGATCAAAAGATCAAAAGATCGCAGCCTTCGGCAGCTCCTACAGGTGCTGCCCCGGTGAATCAGGTCGCCACGTTCAGGTGTTTCCCTACAGTGGCGACGTTATCCAGCGAGTATTGCCGGCTGAGGTTGGCGATCATTCTGTTCAACGCTTCGCTGACATTGGCCTGTTCGGTGGAGCTGTCGCTGCGGCGACCGGCCTGCAAGGCGTTGTTGAATTCGTCGCTGCTGACGCCACCGCTGCTGTCGCTGTCGAGTGCTTCCATCAGCATTGCGCTGCTGTCGGTGCTCGTGGACGTACCGTTGCTGGCCTGCAAGGCGCTGCTCAGTTCGCTGGCGGTGACGGTGGCGTCGCCATCGGCGTCGAGTTGGCTGAACAGCTCTTCGCTGGACGCGTGTTGCGGTGGTGGCGGCGGAGGTGGCGGCGCCATTGCGGCCATTTCCTCGCTGCTCAAGTCACCGCTGCCGTCACTGTCCAGGTCGCCAAAATTGTCGCTCAGGCTGACCAGGATGCCATCGTCGCTTTTTTGCGACAGGGCGCTGCTCAACTCTTGCTGATTGACCGAACCGTCGCCGTCACTGTCGAGCTTGCCTAGTAGTTCCTTTTGAAACTGCTGGCTGCGGGCACTGCTGGTGGCGGTACTGCTGGTGCTGGTATAGGTCGAGTAACTGCTGACGCTACCAATCATGGGCGCTCTCCTTGGGCTGGGATAGCCGGTGAGTGCACCGGCTTATGCAGCCTCGGCGGGGGAGTTGTCGTGGGTGTGTAGAGTTTGTACCGAGAGAAATACACAGCGTTCGCCCCTGTGGGAGCGAGCTTGCTCGCGATAGCAGCCTGTCAGGCACATCAAGATGGACTGATACACCGCCATCGCGAGCAAGCTCGCTCCCACAGGGGAGATAAGAGGGCTTAGAGACGAGGCAGGCTGATCATCGCCGTCAACCCACCCCCTGGCGTCTCTTCCAGGGTCAATTGCCCGCCGAGGCGCTCGGTGGCTTCCCGGGCGATGGTCATGCCCAGGCCGACGCCGCCGGAGTTGCGGTTGCGCGAACCTTCCAGGCGAAAGAACGGTTCGAACACCGCCTCGCGTTTGTCCGCCGCAATACCGGGACCATGGTCGATGACTCGAATCAGCACCTGCTTATGTTGGTCTTCCAGGCTAATCAAGGCATGACCGGCGTAGCGCAGGGCATTGTCGATGAGGTTATTGAGGCACGAACGCAACGCCATCGGTTGCACCTGCAGCGGCGCGCAGGTGCCGCTGACCTGCACATCGGCGCCCTGGTCCTGGGCGTTCTCGCTCAGCGATTCCACCAAGGCCTGCACGTCCATCCATTGCAGCGCTTCACTGGTGCGCTGTTCGTGCAAGTAGGTGAGGGTGGCATCGAGCATGCCGATCATGTCGTCCAGGTCCTGGCGCATCTGGCTTTGCAGCTTGATGTCATCGATCTGCTCCAGGCGCAGCTTGAGCCGCGAAAGCGGCGTGCGCAGGTCATGGGACACCGCGCCGAGCATGCGCGAACGCTGCTGCACCTGCTCGCGAATCCGTTGCTGCATCAGGTTGAACGTATGGGCCGCCTGTCGCGCCTCACGGGGGCCGTTTTCATCCAGTGGCGGGCTGTCGAGGTTTTCGCTCAGGCGCTCGGCCGCATCGCTCAGGCGCTGGATGGGTCGGGTCAGGAGCTTGGCGCCGTACCAGGCCGCGACGATCAGGAACACGAATTGAAAGGTCAGCGGCACCACCGGGCCGCCGAACCAGGGCCGCGGAGGGCGGTTGGGGGG
>NZ_CAKKMI010000094.1:0-21198 GCF_918698105.1 Pseudomonas brassicacearum
CAACCGCGCCGGGTCGATGTGGCTGAAGTTCAAGCGCAAGTGCCCCGGATGCTGGTCGGGCTCTGGAAAGAACGGCTCCCCCGGCATGAACGCAACGTCGGCCGCCAGCGCGGCGGGGAGCAAGGTGCGGGTGTCCAGCGGTTGCCTGAGGGTCAGCCAGAAAAACAACCCGCCCTGGGGCACGTTCCAGTCCGCGATGTCGGAAAAATGCGTTTGCAGCGCTGCCTGAAAGCGGTCGCGACGGTCCCGGTAGAAATCCCTCAACTCACTCAAATGGCTGCGGTACTGCTTGGTGCCGATCCATTGCAGCGCCTGCCATTGGCCGATGCGATTGGTGTGCAGGTCCGCCGACTGCTTGAGTCGCAACAGGTGCGGGAACAAATCCGGGCTGGCGATCAGGTAGCCCACCCGTAGCCCCGGCAACAGGGTTTTCGACACGGTGCCGGTGTAGATCCAACTGGCCTTCTTCAAGCGACTGACAATCGGCGTGGCACTGCCGCCATCGAACGTCAGCTCGCGGTAGGGTTCGTCCTCGATCAGGGTCACGCCAAATTCGTCCAACAGCGCCGCCACCGCATCGCGCTTGGCTTCGCTGTAGCGCACCGCCGAGGGGTTCTGGAACGTCGGGATCAGGTAGATAAACGCGGGCCGATGCTGCTCCAGCCGGGCCCGCAACTGTTTCAGGTCCGGGCCGTCGGCCTCCAGGGGCACGGTGATGCAGTCGGCGCCGAACAGCTGGAAAATCTGCAACGCTGCCAGGTACGTCGGCGCTTCGAGCATCACTTGCGTGCCGACGTCGATGTGCAGCTTGGCCGCCAGGTCGAGGGTTTGCTGGGAGCCGCTGACCACCAGCACCTGGCTCGCCTCACAGGCCACGCCCAGCGCCCGCGCCTGGGCCGCCAGGGCTTCGCGCAGGGCGGGTTCGCCTTCGCTCATGCCGTACTGGCCCATGGACAACGGCATGGCCGCCCATTCCACTTTCGGCAGCATGGCTTCGGCCGGCAGGCCGCCAGCGAACGACATCACTTCAGGGCGCTGCGCCGCCGCGAGGATTTCTCGAATCAAAGAACTTTTGAGGCGCGAGACACGTTCGGAAAAAGCCATGGAGGTCACCTGTAGCGGGGCACGGGAGGAATGAGTCAAACTGGTTGACCGAAATTACGCCGACCTCTGTGGATACGTCAATATGCTTGACCTTAAAAACCCGACTTCCCAACAAATGGCCATGGAAGCGTTCTTCTTCGGTTACCAGGCGTTTACCGCCAAGGCCGATGAAATGCTCGAGCGCCGCGGGTTGAGCCGGGTGCACCAGCGCATCGTTTTTTTCATCGCCCGCTACCCGTCATTGAGCGTGAAAGAACTGCTGGCGCTGCTCGGGGTGAGCAAGCAGGCGCTGAACATGCCGTTGCGACAGCTGATGGAAATGCACCTGGTGAACAGCGTCGCGTCCGAGACCGACAAGCGCAAGCGACTGCTGGAACTGACGGCCGAGGGCGAGCGCTTCGAGCAGGCATTACGGCGTGAGCAGGTGAAATTGCTGGAGCGGGTGTTTGCCGAGGCTGGGGAGGAGGCGGTGAATGGGTGGTTGGCGGTGAATCTGGGGCTGGGGACATCCAGTGACTGAAGGCGTCTGATCCGACGCTATCGCGAGCAAGCTCGCTCCCACAGGGTTCATGGGTGACCCCCAATCTTGCATTTCACCAAAGTCCACTGTGGGAGCGAGCTTGCTCGCGATAGCGTCCACCTGGGCGATATATCCCTATCGCCCGACATTTCGTCGACAACACAGAAAACATTATTTGCATTATTTGTATACAAAAGCATAATTCGCTTCGTGCGAGTTCCTGACCAACAGGTCAACATACTTCGCCAGCCTTACCTGCCTCAGCGCATCGCAACCACCCCCAGGGCGTGTGCGGTGCTGGAAATAACAATAAGACTCTTGAGGAGTACTCGCTGTGGAAAGCCGCAAACCCGAAGCCCGGACGCTGGACCTCTCGCCGCCACTACGCAGTGGCTGGCTGGAACGCCTCTTCAAACTCAGCTTGCATGGCACCACGGTGAAGACCGAGCTGATTGCCGGCCTGACGACCTTCATCACCATGGCCTACATCATCTTCGTCAACCCCAACATCATGGCCGACGCTGGCATCGATCACGGTGCCGCGTTCGTCGCCACCTGCATCGCCGCGGCCCTGGGTTGCCTGTTGATGGGCCTGTACGCCAACTGGCCGGTAGGCCTGGCGCCAGGCATGGGCCTGAACGCCTTCTTCACCTACACCGTGGTCGGCACCATGGGCTACAACTGGGAAACCGCGTTGGGCGCGGTGTTCGTTTCCGGTGTGTTGTTCATGGTCCTGACCCTGTCACGGGTGCGGGAGTGGTTGCTCAACAGCATTCCGGTGAGCCTGCGGTTCGCCATGGGCGCGGGGGTCGGGTTGTTCCTCGGGCTGATCGGCCTGAAAACCGCCGGGATCATCGTCGACAGCCCCGCCACCCTGATCAAGCTTGGCTCATTGCGTGAGCCCGGCCCATTGTTGGCCGCGGTGTGCTTCCTGATGATCGCCGTGCTCAGTTATCACCGCGTGTTCGGCGCGATCCTGATCAGCATCATCGCCGTGACCCTGGCCGGTTGGGGCCTGGGATTGGTGCAATACAACGGCGTCATGTCGACACCGCCGAGCCTGGCCCCCACCTGGATGGCGATGGACGTGGCCGGTGTGTTCAACGTCAGCATGATCAGCGTGGTGCTGGCCTTCCTGTTCGTGCACATGTTCGACACCGCCGGCACCCTGATGGGCGTTGCCCAGCGCGCCGGCCTGGTGAAAGCCGATGGCAAGATCGAGAACCTGTCCCGCGCCTTGAAAGCCGACAGCGCTTCCAGCGTTTTCGGCGCCATGGTCGGCGTGCCGCCGGTGACCAGCTACGTGGAAAGCGCCGCCGGTGTGGCCGCCGGTGGCCGCACCGGGCTTACCGCCGTGACCGTCGGTGTGCTATTTATTGCCGCCATGTTCTTCGCACCGCTGGCCGGGATGATCCCGGCCTACGCCACGGCCGGGGCCTTGATCTACGTCGCCATGCTGATGATGGGCGGCATGGCCCATATCGAATGGGACGAAGCGACTGACAGTATCCCGGCCATCGTCACGGCCATCATGATGCCCCTGACGTTCTCGGTCGCCGACGGTATCGCACTGGGTTTCATCACCTATGTGGTGCTCAAGGCCGGCACCGGTAAACACAAGGAAATCTCCGTCAGCCTGTGGGTGCTCTGCGCGATCTTCATCGCCAAGTTCATCTTCTTGTAAGCGGCACCGTATTCACCCGCCTCACCCAATGGGTGAGGCTTTTGTACATCAGGAGCAAAGCAATGAATCTGGAAACCTGGCTGTTGTTCAGCGGTGCCGCCTTGGTGGTGATCCTCATCCCCGGTCCGTTGTCGTTGTTGATGATCGGCAATAGCCTGAACTACGGCCTGCGCCGCTCGTATCCGGCATTCCTGGGTGGCGTGATCGCGTCGATCTGCTTGCTGAGTGCCTCGGCGCTGGGGCTCGGTGCGTTGTTGATGGCGTCGGAGCAGTTGTTCAGTGCCCTGAAGATTGTCGGTGCCCTGTACCTGTTTTACCTGGCCTGGCAGAGCTGGCAGCAATCACGCCAACCGTCCCGAGGCGCCGACGTGCCCCAGGCCGCCGCCGTCCCGCGCTTTCGCGCCCTCTTCGGCCGGGCATTCGTATTGGGCGCCAGCAACCCGAAGGACATCCTGTTCTTCGCCGCGTTCCTGCCGCAATTCTTGAGCGCCGAACAAGCGTTCCTGCCGCAACTGCTGATCATGATCGCCACCTGGACCGTACTCGACCTGCTGTGCAAATTGGCCTACGGCCTTGGTGCCCATGGCGCGGCGCGGTATCTGCGTACGGGTAAGGGCCAGGGCTGGTTCAACCGGGTCAGTGCCGGATTGTTTGGCGGTGCGGGGGCGGTTTCCCTGTTGAGCCGCTAAGCGCCAAAAGCATCGCGAGCAAGCTCGCTCCCACAATTGGAACGCATTTCAAGTGTGGGAGCGGGCTTGCTCGCGAAGGCGCCCTCCCAGACACCCTATTTTCATGGACGAAAAAAAGCCCGCAGTGTGAGCGGGCGAAAAACCAAAGAAGCGCCATGCGCAGTCGCTTCCAGGACCAGGCAGCAGCTTGGGGGATCAGCTGCCTCGATAGGTGGAATAGGCGTAAGGCGAGATCAGCAGGGGCACGTGGTAATGATCCTGCTCGGCCGAAATGCCAAAGCGCAGCACCACCACATCCAGGAACGCCGGCTCGGACAACTGGACACCACGGGCGCGGTAGTAATCGCCGGCATGGAATTGAATCTGATAGACACCCGAACGGTAGTCATCCCCTTGCAGCAGCGGCGCGTCGCAGCGGCCGTCGCTGTTGGTCAGCGCGCTGGCGACCAGCTGCAGTTGCGAACCTTCCACACGGTACAACTCGACCTTGATCGAGCTGCCCGGGCAGCCGTGTGCGGCATCCAAAACGTGAGTAGTCAAACGTCCCATTGATTGTGCGGGCCTCGCTGCAGTGCAGTCCGGCCTGACGCCTCCTGAATCAGTTGAAAGACAGGCCGCACCGTTTCGGAGCACGAAACGCCACGGCGATGAACGAATTAAGACACTTTAAAAGAAAATTGTACACAATAAAAAATAGATATTTCGTCCTTGCGCGTTCCGACCACCATCCCCGCCCAATCCGCAGCCAAACCAATGGATACGCTATCCTTACACCGATTAATTGACCAGATGGGCAGGTATCTTGCAGTGTAGACAAACCGGGGACGGCGGTGAAAAATGCAAAAAAATCAGGCTTACAAATCGTACATAAAGTTGTATACAATCACTCCATCGTCGTGACGCCAGCCTATGATCCATCGCCAGGGCGCCACCCATATGGTTCGAACAAGAAGGAAAACTGCAGTGAGCGCTGACTACCCACGCGACCTGATCGGTTACGGCAGTAACCCTCCCCATCCCCAGTGGCCGGGCAATGCCCGCATCGCCCTGTCCTTCGTGCTCAATTACGAAGAAGGCGGCGAGCGCAATATCCTGCATGGCGACAAGGAATCCGAGGCGTTCCTCTCGGAGATGGTCGCGGCGCAACCGCTACAGGGCGAGCGCAACATGAGCATGGAATCGCTGTACGAGTATGGCAGCCGTGCCGGGGTCTGGCGGGTCCTCAAGCTGTTCAAGGAATTCGATATCCCGCTGACCATCTTCGCCGTGGCCATGGCCGCCCAGCGCCATCCGGACGTGATCCGCGCCATGGTTGCCGCCGGTCACGAAATCTGCAGCCACGGCTATCGCTGGATCGACTACCAATACATGGATGAGGCCCAGGAGCGCGAGCATATGCTCGAAGCGATCCGCATCCTCACCGAAATCACCGGCGAGCGTCCGCTGGGTTGGTACACCGGCCGCACCGGCCCCAATACCCGCCGGCTGGTCATGGAGGAAGGCGGTTTCCTCTATGACAGCGACACCTACGACGACGACCTGCCCTACTGGGAACCGAACACGCCCAACGGCAAGCCGCACCTGGTGATCCCCTACACCCTCGACACCAACGACATGCGCTTCACCCAGGTGCAGGGTTTCAACAAGGGCGATGATTTCTTCCAATACCTCAAGGACGCCTTCGACGTGCTGTATGCCGAAGGCGCCGAAGCCCCCAAGATGCTCTCCATCGGCTTGCACTGCCGCCTGATCGGCCGCCCTGCCCGCCTCGCGTCCCTCAAGCGCTTCCTCGAATATGCCAAGGGTCATGAACAGGTCTGGTTCAGCCGTCGTGTCGACATTGCCCGCCACTGGCAACAGACTCACCCGTGCCCGCAAGCTTCGAAACCAGGAGCTTCGAAATGACAGCCTTCCAGACCCTCAATCCTTCCACCTTGAGCCGCGAAGCCTTCGTCCGGGCTTTTGCCGATATCTACGAACATTCGCCATGGGTCGCCGAAAAGGCTTTTGACCTGGGCCAGGACCCGTCGATCGACCAGATCGAAACCCTGCACCAGCGCATGAGCGACATCCTGTTGAGTGCCGATCACGCCAGCCAACTGGCCCTGATCAACGCTCACCCGGACCTGGCCGGCAAAGCCGCCGTCCAGGGCCAACTGACCGAAGCCAGCACGAACGAACAGGCCGGCGCCGGTATTCACCAATGCTCGAGCGATGAGTTTCAGCGCTTCACCGAGCTGAACGACGCCTACAAGGCCAAGTTCAAGTTTCCCTTCATCATGGCGGTAAAAGGCAGCAACCGGCATCAGATCCTCGCGGCGTTCGAAACACGCATCCATCACTCGGTAGACACCGAATTCAAATGCGCGCTGGCAGAGATCAACAAGATCGCGTTGTTCCGATTACTGACCCTTTAGCGAGCAGTCCTGAGCCCCAGGATCCTGCAAGCATCCCCAGCCAACTTATTTAAAGGCAGACAAGAAGAATGAAAGCTTACGCCGTACCTTTCGAGAAGTTCGTCAACCTGGCCGACGCCCGCCTCGGCACCAAGATCATCTCGGTCACCGATGACTGGTTCGCCGACGCCAACCGTCTGTTCCAACCGACCCCGGCCGTGTGGAAAGAGGGCGTGTTCGATGACAACGGCAAGTGGATGGACGGCTGGGAATCGCGGCGCAAGCGCTTCGAAGGCTACGACAGCGCAGTGATCCGCCTGGGTGTGGCCGGCTCAATCAAAGGCGTGGACATCGACACCTCATTCTTCACCGGTAACTACCCACCGTCGGCCTCCCTGGAAGCCTGCTTCCTGAGCGAAGGCGAACCAGACGAAAACACCCAGTGGACTGAAGTGCTGTCGGCCGTCGAGTTGCAAGGCAACAGCCACCACTACCACGAAATCAGCAACGACCAGGCCTTCAGCCACCTGCGCTTCAACATCTACCCCGATGGCGGCGTGGCCCGGTTGCGGGTCTATGGCATTCCGTACCGCGACTGGTCGGCCGTGGGCGACAATGAACAGATCGACCTGGCTGCCGCCCTCAATGGTGGCCGTGCCCTGGCCTGCTCCGACGAACACTTCGGCCGTATGAGCAACATTCTCAACCCGGGTCGTGGCGTCAACATGGGCGACGGCTGGGAAACCGCCCGTCGCCGTACCCCGGGCAATGACTGGGTGATCGTCGCCCTGGGCCATGCTGGCGAGGTGGAGAAAGTCATCGTCGACACCCTGCACTTCAAGGGCAACTATCCCGACAGTTGCTCGATCCAGGGCGCGTTCGTCAAGGGCGGCACCGACAGCCAGATCGAAACCCAATCGCTGTTCTGGCGTGAACTGTTGCCCAGCCAGAAGCTGGAAATGCACGCCGAACACACCTTCGCCGAGCAGATCAAGGCCCTGGGGCCGGTCACCCACATCCGCCTGAATGTGTTCCCGGATGGTGGCGTGAGTCGCCTGCGGGTGCTGGGCAAGGTGTCGAAATAAGGGTGAACCCGAATCGCGAGCGAGCTCGCTCCCACAGGGGAATGCATTTCAAATGTGGGAGCGAGCTTGCTCGCGATCGCGGCACAACAAACAACACAGAATTCAAGGTAAGAAGACCAGCATGCGCACACTCAAGATCGAACCGTTGACCAAAGAAGCCTTCGCCCCGTTCGGTGACGTGATCGAAACCGACGGCAGCGATCACTTCATGATCAACAACGGTTCGACCATGCGCTTCCATCGCCTGGCGACGGTGGAAACCGCCACGCCGGACGACAAGGCGATCATCAGCATCTTCCGCGCCGACGCGCTGGACATGCCGCTGACCGTGCGCATGCTGGAGCGCCATCCGCTGGGCAGCCAGGCGTTCATTCCGCTGCTCGGCAACCCCTTTCTGATCGTGGTCGCGCCACTTGGCGATGCACCTGTATCAGGCTTGGTCCGCGCCTTCGTCACCAACGGCAGGCAGGGCATTAATTACCATCGCGGCGTTTGGCACCACCCGGTGCTGACGATCGAAAAGCGGGATGACTTCCTGGTGGTTGATCGCAGTGGCACAGGCAACAACTGCGATGAGCATTTTTTCCAAGAGGATGAGTGTTTGATCCTCGCCCCCCACCAATAAGAGAAGGTCCGATCACGCGAAGACAAGCGTGACGGGCGAGAGGTAAAGACTGTGGAAGCACATATGCTGGAATGGCTGAACCTGAGCGTGCGCTGGGTTCACATGATCACTGGCGTGGCCTGGATCGGCGCGTCGTTCTACTTTGTCTGGCTGGAAAACAACCTCAATCGCGTCAACCCCAGGAGTGGCCTGGCCGGCGACCTGTGGGCCATCCATGGTGGCGGCATCTACCACCTGGAAAAATACAAACTCGCGCCTCCCTCCATGCCGGACAACCTGCACTGGTTCAAGTGGGAAGCCTACTTCACCTGGATGTCGGGCATCGCGCTGTTGTGCGTGGTGTTCTATTGGAACCCGAGCGTCTACCTGCTGGCTCCCGGCAGCAGCCTGAGCGGCCCCGAAGGCGTCGCCCTGGGTCTGGGTTCGTTGCTCGTCGGCTGGTTCGTTTATTCCTTCCTCTGCGACTCGGCCCTGGGCAAGCGCCCTGCCCTGCTCGGCGTGATTCTGTTCGTGCTGTTGATCGCCGCGGCCTACGGGTTCAGCAAGGTGTTCAGCGGTCGCGGTGCCTACCTGCATGTCGGGGCGGTCATCGGGACGATCATGGTCGGCAACGTGTTTCGCATCATCATGCCGGCCCAGCGTGCGCTAGTGGCGGCCATCGCCGAGAACCGCACGCCCGATCCTGCACTGCCGGCCAAGGGTTTGTTGCGTTCGCGTCACAACAACTACTTCACCTTGCCGGTGCTGTTCATCATGATCAGCAACCATTTCCCGAGCACCTACGGCAGCCAGTACAACTGGCTGATCCTGGCCGGGATCGCCGTGGCGGCGGTGTTGGTGCGCCACTACTTCAACACGCGCCATGACAGCAACCGGTTTGCCTGGACGCTGCCGGTCGGTGCCCTGGCGATGATCTGCCTGGCTTATGTCACCGGTCCCAAGCCCATTTCCAGCACACCCGACGTGGCCAAGGCGCCCGCTGCCATCGAGTACCAACCGCTGCCGGAAACCGCAGTGGGCGGTGGCGCAAAACCGGCGACGGCCCCGGCTGCACCGACAGCGGCGCCCACCCAGGCCGCCAACGCCCAGGGCCCTTCGTTCGAGAAGGTCCACAGCGTGATCCAGGAACGCTGCTCGGTCTGCCATTCGGCCAAGCCCACCAGCCCGTTGTTCAGCGCCGCGCCGGGTGGGGTGATGTTCGATACGCCAGAGCAGATCCAGCAACAGGCCACGCGCATCCAGGCCCAGGCCGTGACCAGCCAGATCATGCCCTTGGGCAACATCACCCAGATGACCCAGCAGGAACGCGATCTGATCGGCGCGTGGATCAACCAGGGCGCACGGACCAACTGAGCCTCGCGCACCTAACGTCACACGTCATACCGCTGACAGGCCGACCGGTTCACCCCGGTCGCCCGTCAGCGACTGCCTGCGCCTCAACAATAAAAACAAGAGGAAAGCACCTGATGATCCAGTCCCGCCAGCACGCCCCAAATTCGCCACGGATGCGCCGTTGCAGGGCACTTGAGCCCCTCAAGGCGAGCCCGTATCCTGCGCGGCCGTTCGAAACCGGCCGACACAAAAACCCTCTCTGATCCTGACCGGCCCGCCAACTTATCCCGGCGCTGGCGGATAGAATAAGCGCCCTTTCGAACACACCTTTTCGACTGTTCCAAACAGCTGGATGAGTCTTTTCCGGGTTTCCCCCGGGCTTGGCTCAGCTCTTGCTATCAGCACTGGCCACAAGCGAAAAGCTGACCGAACGGATGTTTTTTATCCGTAGAAAAAAGGCGCCACACCAGAGCGCTGACCCGAAAAAAAGCGGTACCACTTACCTTTGGGAGCAAACCGAATGAAACGTACGTGCACCAGCCTGATACTCGCAGGCGCCTTGTTGGCCGGGGGCCAAGCAATGGCCGACGAGCTGTTCCAGTGGCAGAACAACAGCCTGACCTACCTGTATGGCAAGGATTTCCAAGTCAACCCGCGCATCCAGCAAACCGTGACCTTCGAACACGCCGACGCCTGGAAATACGGGGACAACTTCTTCTTCCTCGATCGGATCTTCTACAACGGCCAGGACGACAGCCAGTCCGGCCCGAACACCTACTACGGTGAGTTCAGCCCACGCCTGTCGTTCGGCAAGATCTTCGACCAGAAGCTGGAGCTGGGTCCGATCAAGGATGTGCTGCTGGCCATGACGTATGAATTCGGCGAAGGCGACAACGAGTCCTACCTGATCGGCCCGGGTTTCGACCTGGCGATTCCCGGTTTCGACTACTTCCAGCTGAACTTCTACAACCGCCAGACCGAAGGCCCCCGCGCTGGCGATAACGTCTGGCAGATCACACCGACCTGGGCCTACACCATCCCCATGGGCTCATCCGACCTCTTGATCGACGGTTTCATCGACTGGGTGGTGGACAACGACAGCAACGCCAAAGGCACCTACCACGCCAACCTGCACATCAACCCGCAGATCAAATATGACCTGGGCAAGGCGTTGAAGCTCGGCGCCAAGCAGTTGTATGTGGGCGTGGAGTATGACTACTGGAAGAACAAGTACGGGATCGAAGACAGCGATGGGTTCAAGACCAACCAGAGCAATACCAGCTTCTTGCTGAAGTACCATTTCTGATCCTGGGATCGATATCGCAGACAATCCCTTTGTGGGAGCGAGCTTGCTCCGGGCGGCGATCCGTCGATAGCGGTGGGTCGGCTTGCATTGATGTTGAATGTGCCGCCGTCATCGCGAGCAAGCTCCCACATTGGTTTCGTGAAAGCCAGATTTAGCGTCCACCGCCAATCCCTTGTGGGAGCGAGCTTGCTCCGGGCGGCGATCCGTCGATAGCGGTGGACCTGCTTGCATCAGTCAGGACAACCCCAAAAACCGACTCAATGCCTCACGCTGCGCCAACGCATCCTGGCGTCCCAGCTCGATCAGTTCGCTGCAATACCCCGCCTCGAACAACAGGTAACTCAGCACCCCCGCACCGCTGGTCTTGGTCGCGCCCGGCCCGCGCAAGAATACCCGCAACGCACGGGGCAGTTCCTGGCGATGGCGGGCGGCGATTTCGTCGATCGGCTGGCTTGGGGAAATCACCAACACATCCACCGGCGCCGCGCCGAGGGCGTGGGCCGGTACGTCATCGGGCAGCAGGTGACTGAACCCGTTCAGGCGCTCAAGCAACTCGATGTCGCTTTCCAGGCTGTCAATGAACGTGCTGTTGAGCATATGGCCGCCGATCTGCGCCAGGGTCGGTTGCAGGCCGGTGTAACTGCGCTCGGTGGGATCCTGCCCACCGGCGCCCCGGGGGTTGCCGCTGACGCCGATCACCAGCACCCGATTGGCCCCCAGGTGCAAGGCCGGGCTGATGGGCGCCGATTGCCGCACCGCGCCGTCACCGAAATACTGCGGGCCGATCCTGACCGGCGCGAACAGCAACGGAATCGCCGAGCTGGCCAACAGGTGCTCCACCGATAACTGCGTCGGCACCCCGATACGTCGATGGCGCAGCCAGGCATCGATGGTCCCGCGCCCCTGGTAGAAGGTAACGGCCTGGCCGGATTCATAACCGAATGCCGTCACCGCCACCGCGCGCAGTTGCTGCTCGACGATGGCCTGTTCGATGCCCGAAGCGTGAAATTGGGCCTGGAGTAGTTCGCGCAATGGCGAACTGTCGATCAGCGCCACCGGCAACTTGGCCCCCAGGCCCAACAGGCTGTGGGTGATGAAACGCGTCGCCTGGGCGATCACGCCCCACCAGTCGCTGCGCATCACCTGATGGCTGCGCACCGCTTGCCAGAACGCAGTCAGCCGCTCGATGGCGGTCTTGAAGTCCATCGCCCCGCTCGCCAGGCTGACAGCGTTGATCGCCCCGGCCGACGTACCGACGATCACCGGGAACGGGTTGTCCGCACCGTCCGGCAACAATTCGGCGATGGCCGCCAGTACGCCCACCTGATACGCCGCTCGAGCCCCGCCGCCGGAAAGAATCAAACCTGTAACCGGTTCAGCTGGGGTCATCGCAATGCTCCGTGCTCAAGGGGATATCAAACAACTCAACCGCGTTTGTCGTACAGCTTCGGCTCGCCCGGCGGACGGCTCTTGAAGCGCCGATGGGCCCAAAGGTATTGCTCGGGACAATCGCTCACCGATTGCTCGACCCACTGGTTGATGCGGATGCAATCGGCCTCCTCGGTCTCGCCCGGGAAATCCGTCAGCGGGGCCTGGATCACCAGGCGATAACCACTGCCGTCGGCCAGGCGCTCTTGAATGAACGGCACCACCAGCGCCTTGCCCAGGCGGGCGAACTTGCTGGTGGCGGTGACCGTCGCGGCCTGGATGCCGAACAGCGGCACGAACACGCTCTGCTTGGCGCCGTAATCCTGGTCCGGCGCATACCAGATCGCCCGCCCGGCCCGCAGCAGCTTGAGCATGCCGCGCACGTCGTCACGCTCCACGGCCAGGGAGTCGAGGTTGTGCCGCTCGCGGCCGCGGCGCTGGATGTAGTCGAACAGCGGGTTCTTGTGCTCGCGGTACATGCCATCGATGGTGTGCTGCTGGCCGAGCAAGGCCGCGCCGATTTCCAGGGTGGTGAAATGCAACGCCATCAGGATCACGCCCTTGCCCTCGCGCTGGGCCTGCTTGAGATGCTCCAGCCCTTCGACATGGGCCAGTTTCGCCAGGCGCGAACGCGACCACCACCAACTCATGGCCATTTCAAAGAAGGCGATGCCGGTGGAGGCAAAGTTTTCCTTGAGCAGACGCTTGCGCTCGGCGGCGGACTTTTGCGGGAAACACAGTTCCAGGTTGCGACGGGCGATGCGCCGTCGGTCGCCGGCGACTCGATACATCAGCGCGCCCAATGCGCGACCGACCCGCAGCAACAACGGATAAGGCAATTGAACGATCAGCCACAACAGGCCCAGGCCGCACCACAGCAGCCAGAAACGCGGATGAAAAAATGCAGCTCGAAAACGCGGGCGATCCATTACAGCTTCCATTAGGACATGGGCCGCGCATTCTACATTGTTCGACCCGGGTTGCGGCTGGCGGACGATCTCGTTATAAGTCTCGGCACTTTTAGTGACAAGCCGTTGTACGCCGACCATGAGCCAAACCGAACCGCTAGACCAAGATCCCGTGTTCCAGCTGAAGGGCAGCATGCTCGCCATTACGGTGCTGGAGCTGGCCCGCAACGACCTGGAAGGCCTTGACCGGCAGTTGGCGGCCAAAGTCGCCCAGGCGCCGAATTTCTTCAGCAATGCCCCGCTGGTGCTGGCCCTGGACAAGCTGCCGGCCGGCGAAGGCGCGGTGGACCTGCCAGGCCTGATGCGCGTTTGTCGCCAGCACGGCCTGCGCACCCTGGCGATCCGCGCCAGCCGCATCGAAGACATTGCCGCCGCCATTGCCGTGGACATTCCGGTGCTGCCGCCATCCGGCGCCCGGGAGCGCGTGCTGGAACTGAGCCCGGTGGAAGCCAAGAAAGCCCCGGAAAAACCACCAGAGCCGACCATCAAGCCAACCCGCGTCATCACCTCGCCAGTACGCGGCGGGCAGCAGATTTATGCCCAGGGTGGCGATCTGGTCATCGTGTCCTCGGTCAGCCCGGGGGCGGAACTTCTGGCCGATGGCAACATCCATGTATACGGCCCGATGCGCGGTCGCGCGCTGGCCGGCGTCAAGGGGGATACGAAAGCCAGGATCTTCTGTCAGCAATTGAGCGCTGAACTGGTCTCCATCGCCGGGCAATACAAGGTCTCCGAGGATTTGCGCCGCGATCCGTTGTGGGGGGCCGGCGTTCAGATCAGCCTGTCGGGCGACGTGTTGAACATCATTCGGCTTTAACGGATACTGCCGCATTTTCCAAGCATCTCTAAAACGAGCGAAAACGGCTTAAACGACGTAGGAAAAAGGATCAGGCAGTGTTTACCGGAGGTAGACCCCGCCCGACATCCGATTCCAGCCAAGCCTGTCCAATTGCAGCGGTTTTCCAGAGATGTTTTTCAGGGGCTGAAAAAGTCCTTTTTCCTTAGGGGTGAAACACCTTGGCCAAGATTCTCGTGGTTACATCCGGCAAGGGTGGTGTGGGTAAGACCACCACCAGCGCCGCTATCGGTACCGGCCTCGCTCTGCGCGGCCACAAGACAGTCATCGTCGACTTCGACGTCGGCCTGCGTAACCTGGACCTGATCATGGGTTGCGAGCGTCGCGTGGTCTACGACTTCGTCAACGTGGTCAATGGCGAAGCGAACCTGCAACAAGCCCTGATCAAGGACAAGCGCCTTGAGAACCTCTACGTGCTGGCCGCCAGCCAGACCCGCGACAAAGACGCGCTGACCCAGGAAGGCGTGGAAAAAGTCCTGATGCAACTCAAGGAAGACTTCGAGTTCGTGGTCTGCGACTCCCCGGCCGGTATCGAGAAAGGTGCCCACCTGGCCATGTACTTCGCGGACGAAGCGATTGTCGTGACCAACCCGGAAGTGTCGTCGGTGCGTGACTCCGACCGCATGCTGGGGCTGCTGGCGAGCAAATCCCGTCGCGCCGAGAAGGGCGAAGAACCGATCAAGGAACACCTGCTGCTGACCCGCTACAACCCGCAACGGGTCAGCGATGGCGAAATGCTGGGCGTCGAAGACGTCAAGGAAATCCTCGCCGTCACCCTGCTGGGTGTCATTCCGGAATCCCAAGCGGTACTCAAGGCCTCCAACTCCGGCGTACCGGTGATTCTCGACGACCAGAGCGACGCCGGC
Source organism: Pseudomonas brassicacearum (assembly GCF_918698105.1). GTDB lineage: Bacteria > Pseudomonadota > Gammaproteobacteria > Pseudomonadales > Pseudomonadaceae > Aquipseudomonas > Aquipseudomonas brassicacearum_F. The sequence continues at coordinate 14,860 of NZ_CAKKMI010000094.1, forward strand.
CAGGCATACAGCGATGCCGTCGATCGCCTGCTGGGCAAGACCGTGGAGCATCGTTTCCTCGATGTAACGAAGAAAGGTTTCTTCGAGCGCCTGTTTGGAGGTAGGTAATGAACCTTTTTGACTTCTTTCGTGCCAACAAAAAGCCCAGTACCGCCTCGGTCGCGAAAGAGCGTCTACAGATCATCGTGGCGCACGAACGCGGCCAACGCAGCACCCCTGACTACCTGCCAGCCTTGCAGAAGGAACTGGTGGAAGTGATCCGCAAATACGTCAACATCGGTAGCGATGACGTGCATGTGGCGCTGGAAAGCCAGGGCAGCTGCTCGATCCTGGAACTCAACATCACCCTGCCGGATCGCTGATAGATCCTGCGGGAGCCACGGCGGCTCTGGCCCAAAACTCTTCACCCGGTGCTCCCACAGGGTCAGGAAAAAGGGCCCGAGCCGCCGTTGGCGTTTGTAACGAGACTGTTTTCAATGCCCCTGTCCAACATCCGCATCATTCATCAGGACGCCGCCGTCCTGGTGGTCGACAAGCCGACCCTGTTGCTTTCCGTGCCCGGCCGGGCCGACGATAACAAAGACTGCCTGATCACCCGCCTGCAGGAAAACGGCTATCCGGAAGCCCGAATCGTGCACCGACTGGACTGGGAAACTTCCGGCATCATCCTGTTGGCCCGCGACCCGGATACCCATCGCGAACTGTCCCGGCAATTTCATGATCGCGAAACCGAAAAAGCCTACACCGCGTTGTGCTGGGGCCAACCGGAACTGGACAGCGGCAGCATCGACCTGCCCTTGCGCTACGACCCGCCGACCAAACCTCGGCATGTGGTGGACCATGAACAGGGCAAACACGCCCTGACCTTCTGGCGCGTCCTGGAACGTCGTGGTGACTGGTGCCGGGTCGAGCTGACGCCGATCACCGGGCGCTCGCACCAATTGCGCGTGCACATGCTGTCCATCGGTCACCCGCTGCTGGGCGACGGGCTCTACGCCCACCCGCAGGCCCTCGCCGCCTGGCCACGCCTGTGCCTGCACGCCAGCATGCTCAGCTTCACCCATCCGCAAAGCGGCGAGCGCTTGCGCTTCGAGTGCCCGGCACCGTTCTAAATTCGATAAAGGCTTGGCATGCAGGTTATTGATTTTCCGGAAACACCCGTCAAAAAAGTTCGTCACCAACTGCTGTACCTGGTCTACGGCGACAAAGACGTTTATCGCCATGAGGCCAAGTTCAGCATCCTGACCGCCCTCGCCCACGGCAATCCGTCGACCCTGCCCACCATCAGGATCCTGACCGATCGGCCTGAAGATTATCAGGGCTGGCCGGTCGAGACCCTCACACTGAGCCCGCAGCGGCTGAGCGAGTGGCAAGGCGATAACGGTTACATTCACCGGCGCAAGGCCTGTGCCATCGCGGCCGGCCTGAAGCTGGCGGAAAAGACCCTGTTCGTCGACACCGACACGCTGTTCCTCGCCGATCCCGACCTGCTGTTCAAGCAAATCCAGCCAGGGCGTTACCTGATGGACAGCTTCGAATACAACTGGGACTACGTCTGCAAGCGCGAGGATTACCTCAAGCTGGGTTCGCGCCTGCGCCGCCACGGCATCACTCCGGACAACGGCTTCAAGCTCTACAACAGTGGGCTGTGCGGCGTGACTGACAGCGACGCGGCACTGCTGGCCCAGGCCGTCGAACTGATCGATGAATGGACCGAAGGTGGCTTCGACATCCACACCATCGAACAGATCGCGATCTCCTTCACGCTCCGCAACCAGGCCATTAACGAAACCAACAAGCACGTCTATCACTATTTCGCCGAAAAACGCTTCTTCCACACCATGCAGGCGCACTTCTTTGCCTTGCACGGCGAGGCGTTCAGTACGCAGTTGGTTGAGCGCTGCCATGACGTACCGCGCACCCGGCCTTTCCCCTCGGCCTGGCGGCGCCTGAAGATCAAATGGAAATTGCGCCACCAACGCGGCACTTTCTACAAGATCGGTCGCGACCTGCTGTATGGCAGCGCGGCGCCGGAGCATCCTTACTACAACCTTTGCCGGCACCACTGGTGGGATTCGGCAGCGCGGGAGATTCTTCGCCTGGACCCGGAGCGCCGGCAAGAGCTGTTCGGCCAACTGGAGCACTGGCCGCAGTGCTTGCCAGAACCGCCCAAGGCGCAAGACAAGCCCTGGATCATGGAGCACTTGCGCAAGCGGATCACGACCCTGGGCTAATCAAAACAGCGGGCTGCCGAACAATCCGAGACGGGGGATTGGGCCTGCAATGCAGGCGGTCGATGGGGTAAACTGCCGCCCATTGCTGTCTGGAGTTACTTATGCGCGCAGAGTTGAACCAGGGCCTGATCGACTTCCTCAAGGCCTCCCCTACCCCATTCCATGCCACCGCCAGCCTTGCCAAGCGCCTGGAGGCGGCAGGCTATCAGCGTCTAGACGAACGCGAGACCTGGGCCACCGAGGCCAACGGTCGCTATTACGTCACGCGCAACGACTCCTCGATCATCGCCTTCAAGCTCGGCCGCAACTCACCGTTGCACGACGGCATCCGCCTGGTCGGCGCTCACACCGACAGCCCCTGCCTGCGGGTCAAGCCGCAGCCGGAACTGCAACGCCACGGGTTCTGGCAACTGGGCGTGGAAGTCTACGGCGGCGCATTGCTGGCGCCGTGGTTCGACCGCGACCTGTCCCTGGCCGGGCGCGTGACCTTCCGCCGGGACGGCAAGGTTGAAAGCCAGTTGATCGATTTCAAGGCACCGATCGCCACGATTCCGAACCTGGCCATTCACCTCAATCGTGAAGCCAACCAAGGCTGGGCCATCAACCCGCAGAATGAATTGCCGCCGATCCTCGCCCAGTTCGCCGGGGATGAGCGTGTCGATTTCCGTGCCGTGCTCACCGATCAACTGGCCCGCGAACACGGCCTGAATGCCGACGTGGTACTCGATTACGAGTTGAGTTTCTACGACACGCAAAGCGCTGCGGTCATTGGCCTGCACGGTGATTTCATCGCCGGTGCGCGCCTGGACAACCTGCTGTCGTGCTACGCCGGTCTGCAAGCCTTGCTGAACGCTGACACCGAAGAAACCTGCGTGCTGGTGTGCAACGATCACGAAGAAGTCGGCTCGTGCTCGGCCTGTGGCGCCGACGGCCCGATGCTGGAACAGACCCTGCGTCGCCTGCTACCCGAAGGTGAAGCGTTCGTCCGAACCATTCAGAAATCCCTGCTGGTGTCGGCGGACAACGCCCACGGCGTGCACCCCAACTATGCCGACAAGCACGACGCCAACCACGGCCCCAAGCTCAACGCCGGGCCGGTGATCAAGGTCAACAGCAACCAGCGCTACGCCACCAACAGCGAAACCGCCGGGTTCTTCCGCCACCTGTGCATGGCCGAAGAAGTGCCGGTGCAGAGCTTCGTGGTGCGCAGCGACATGGGCTGTGGCTCGACCATCGGCCCGATCACCGCCAGCCAGCTGGGCGTGCGCACCGTGGACATCGGCCTGCCGACCTTCGCCATGCACTCGATCCGCGAACTGTGCGGCAGCCATGACCTGGCGCATCTGGTGAAGGTGCTGAGCGCGTTCTACGCTTCTCGCGAGTTGCCATAACCACACTAGGCTGTAGGAGCTGTGTAGGAGCTGTCGAGTGCAACGAGGCTGCGATCTTCTTTCCCAACCACTTGAACCCCAAGCGAAAGATCAAAAGATCGCAGGCTTCGCCAGCTCCTACAGAACCCAGCGGGAGCAAGCTCCCTCGCCACAATGATGTCCGCCTCAAGATCCGAGGAGGCCATGACATACATCATCCCACCCCAGCCAAACCCCAACTAGACTGACCTTATCCTTCCCCGACAAGGCCGTCGCCATGATCTCGATGTCTTCGTTCAACGCCATGCTGGTGCCCATCATTGCCGGCATGATCCTGCTGGCCATCGGCTTCAACTTCCGTGACAAGAACGTCGGGGTCTTTGCCATGTGGATCGGCATGTTACTGATCCTCGTCACGGTGTTGTTCCGCATCCTGGCCAAGCTCAACGAGTCGGCCTGACACCACCTCAGGCGGCAGGCGGTTGCTCCGGCACGTCGACGCCGACATGGATCGCATCGTGTCGCCAGAACTCCAGGTCGCAATCGATCAGCCGCTGATGCTGGTCATAGTTGACCCGGGCAATCCGCAGCCCCGGACTACCCACCGACACCTTCAATGCCGCCGCCGCTTCCGGCTGTAGCGAGGTGGGCACGATTTCAAACTTCACCCGGCCGTAGTGCAGGTCGTAATGGCGGGCGTACAGTTCGGTGATGGACTGGTTGAGGTCGAACCCCAGGATGTCCGGAAAATACTGCGGGTTCAGGTAGTGCTCGACGTACAGCACCAGCCGCTCGTCGATACGCCGCACGCGGCAGATCTGGATCACGCTGGACAGCGCCGGCAACTGCAACCAGGCACACACCGCCGCCGAGGCCGGTTGCAGGCGCGCCGAGATCACTTGGGTAGAAGGCACACGCCCTTGGGCTGCGACCATGGCGTGGAAATGGCTGCGCTGCATCAGGTTGTAGGCCAGGCGCGGCGGCGAAACGAACCAGCCCCGACGCTCCTCCCGATAGATCTGCCCCTGGGCTTCGAGCTGCAACAACGCCTCACGCACGGTAATGCGCGTGGTCCCGAACAACTCACTGAGCTTGCGCTCGGCCGGCAACTTGCTACCCGGTGCCAGCAACCCGTGGTCGAGCTGCTCTTGCAGGACCTGTCCGATGGCTGTCACCGCTTTGGTTGCATCGATGCGCATCAACGTTACCTATCTGGACTAGACCAGCACTGTTTCGGGGCAGGATCGACGGTCCATCGATCCGCTTCTTGGTCCAGCAAGCCTAGGCACTGCACATGACTGGCAGATGACAGAGCCGCCGAACGGTCGTTTTGCAAGCGTGCAAATTAACGGCCAAGTCCTTGCAGATCAGTTGTTTAACCATGGTCTACGCTTAATTCGCAGCCAACCTCCACGAGCCGGGCATTTCCTGGACCCTCCAACACCGACATCAAAATGTCACAGGGCTCGCCTACATTGGCTCAGGTATTGCTGACCTAGACCAACACAACCGCAATCGCAGCGTTGAAAACGCCCATAGGAGCTTCGGATGAAACAGCTTTTCCTGGCATCACTGTTAGGCTCGACCATTGCCATGTGCACCGCCGCCATGGCCGCTGACACCGATCTGAAAACGTTGGAAGCCGCTGCGAAAGCGGAAGGCGCCGTGAACAGCGTCGGCATGCCCGATGACTGGGCAAACTGGAAAGGTACCTGGGACGACCTGGCCAAGGTCTACGGCCTGAAACACATCGACACCGACATGAGCTCGGCCCAGGAAATCGCCAAGTTCGCCGCCGAAAAAGACAACGCCAGCGCCGACATCGGCGACGTCGGTGCGGCGTTCGGCCCGATCGCGGTCAAGCAGGGCGTGGTCCAACCCTACAAGCCAAGCACCTGGGAACAAGTCCCTGCCTGGGCCAAGGACAAGGACGGCAACTGGGCATTGGCCTACACCGGCACCATCGCGTTCATCGTCAACAAAAAGCTGCTGCACGGCTCCGAAGTGCCGACCAAATGGGCGGACCTCAAGACCGGCAAATACAAAGTCTCCATCGGTGACGTGAGCACCGCCGCCCAAGCCGCCAACGGCGTGCTGGCCGCGGCCCTGGCCAACGGCGGCGACGAGAAGAACGTTCAGCCGGCGCTGTTGATGTTCGCCGAAATCGCCAAGCAAGGGCGCCTGTCCATGGCCAACCCGACCATCGCCACGATGGAAAAAGGTGAAGTCGAAGTCGGCGTGGTCTGGGATTTCAACGGCCTGAGCTACAAGGCCAAGATGGCCAACCCGGATGACTACGTCGTGCTGATTCCGTCCGACGGCTCGGTCATCTCCGGCTACACCACCATTATCAACAAATACGCCAAGCACCCGAACGCCGCCAAGCTGGCCCGTGAGTACATCTTCAGCGACGCTGGCCAGATCAACCTGGCCAAGGGCAACGCCCGTCCGATCCGCGCCGAGCACCTGACCCTGCCGGCAGAGGTCCAGGCCAAGCTGCTGCCGAACGAGCAGTACAAAGGCGTGACCCCGATCAAGGACGCGGATGCTTGGGAGAAGACTTCCAAGGCGCTGCCGCAGAAGTGGCAGGAAGAAGTGATCATCAACATGCAATAAGGCGGTAGCTCCCGCTCGGATATCCACTGGGCACCCAACTGTGGAAGCAGTCCCTGTGGGAGCCGAGCTTGCTCGCGATGAACGATGACACGGTCTTGCAGTTGAACCGGGTCGCCTTC
>NZ_CAKKMI010000095.1:0-20969 GCF_918698105.1 Pseudomonas brassicacearum
GAGCTTGCTCGCGATGGCGTCGGCTCAGCCATACCAGGGTGTCTGACACACCGCCATCGCGAGCAAGCTCGCTCCCACAGGTAGTGGCGGCTTCTCACCGCCCTTGTTGCAACACCTTCAGCGCTGCCGAAGCGAGGAAGCCGGAACGGCTCTTCTCTTCAGGATGGTGCAACACATATTCATCGATTCGGTTGAGCAGGTAGCCGGGCAACGTGATGTTGAGTTTCTGCGCCTTGCCCAGGTACTTGGTCACATCGATGTCCACCAGCGCCCAGGTGCAGCCGGCGTATTGCGGATTGGCGGCGTGCAAGGTAACGGTGTTGGCTGGCGGAATCGGCGAGCCGTCTTCGGCCAGAATCTCGAAGTGTCCCTCGATGGCCTCACGCGCCATCGCCATGGCCTCGTCCAGGTCGTCGCCTGCGGAAAAACAACCCGGGATATCCGGCACTTCAACACCCCAGGCGTGCTTGTCATCGCCCATGGAAATCGCAATCGGGTAGAGCATTTTCATCGTCCTCCGGGAACGTCGAGCAACGGGCCGGCTGAAGCAGCGCCTGTTGCAAAATACTGATGGCCGTTTTCTTGAGCAGGTCCTTCTTCGGATGAGGAACCGTGACCAACCCCGGTTTGGTCGGGTGCTTGAAATGATGGTGGCTGCCCCGCACCCGCACCAGATACCAACCGTCTGCAAGGATCTGGCTTATCAAAAATCGGCTATTCACTACACCTCCGCGTGGTGTGCTTGGTGGGTACTATACCTACTGCGAATGGATGATCAACACTATAACCACCGAGGGTGACCTCGGCAGGCACGCGCAATCACTGCAACGAAGTCTAGAAGCGGCGTCCTAGAAGGGCGGCAGACGGGCGGGGTGGGTTTATTTCGGGATGTGAAACAGGGGGCAAATGCGCGGGTGGCGAGGGAGCTTGCTCCCGCTGGTGAGGTGTGAGGCAGCTGGATCTTTACCTGCTGCTGAAAAAAGTGCGAAAGAAGCCGACCACTTTGGACTCGTATCAGTGTCAGTCAAGAAACGAAACCTGTGGGAGCGGGCTTGCTCGCGAATGCGTCGGGTCAGCCAAGATCAATGTTGAATGACATCCCGCTTTCGCGAGCAAGCCTGCTCCCACAGGGGAGTTGTGATGAATGCGATACCTGAGAGCAACTCGGAAAAAATGTGGGAGCGAGCCTGCTCGCGATGGCGGCGACACAGTCAACATCATCGCAAGCAACCCGACGCATTCATGAGCGAGCCCGACTTCCGGTGGGCTGAAGCAGCCCTCAGTTTTTTCGGTACGATTTGCCGAGCTCCCATCTGTGAGTTCGATCAACCTATCCCCCAGGTCCTATGACTGCTGCACAAACGTCAGTCGCACCGCGAACCCAATCAAAAGACTCCCAAACAACCACTGTTGTACGCGCTGGGCCGAAGGCGAGCGCTGAAGCCAGCGACCGAGTGCCACGCCGATCAACGCGTAGGCGCAGTCGAACAGCAGGCCGACGCCCACCAGCACCACGCCCAGGATCGCGAATTGCCCCAGCACCGGCCCGGCGTGTGGATCGATGAATTGCGGTAACAACACCGAGCAAAACAGCAAGGCTTTGGGATTGAGCAGATTGGTCAGCAGCCCACGCCGAATCGCCTGGTGCCAACGCCGCTTTCCGGTCTCGACAGTGGCGTCTTCAAAGCTCGGTAACAAAGTGGTCCGCAGGCATTGAAAACCGACCCATAACAAGTAGGCAGCCCCGGCCAGGCGCACCACATCGAATGTCCATGGCGCCGTCTTGAACAACGCCGAAAGCCCCAACGCCGCCAAGGCAACATGACATCCCCGAGCAACCCCCAGGCCCACCGCCGTCGCCAGCGCCGCGCCCCTGCCCTGACGGGCACCGGTTTGCAGCAGCAGGATCATGTCCGGCCCGGGCAACAGATACGCCACCGTCAACGCCATCAAAAACAACCCGAGCTCTGCCATGCCACACCCCTTTGATCAACGATTCGCAAGTGCCAAGTCTATGGCTGACGGGCAGGGCAGGTGGTTGCGAAGACAGCTTCTAAAGCGTTGGAAATTGGCATAACCTGCCAAATATCTGCGTCATCCAATCGGAAAATGCCAACTCATGAAACTGGACGCCTTCGACCGCAAAATCCTCGTCGCGCTGCAACGCGACGGCCGCCTGAGCAACGTGCAACTGGCCGAAGAAATCGGCCTGTCCCCCTCACCTTGCCTGCGCCGCGTGCGGATGCTCGAAGAAGCGGGGGTGATTCGTGGTTATCAAGCCGTCCTGGACCGCGACGAAGTGGGCCTCGGGCTGACAATCTTCGTAGGGGTCAAGGTCGAACGGCACAACGACGAGCGAGCCGAAGCATTTCGCCAGGCAGTGACGGCATTGCCCGAAGTGATTTCGGCGTTCCTGGTATCGGGCGAGTCGGATTTTCTACTGCAAGTCGTGGTGCCGGACCTGCGGGCTTATGACCGTTTTGTCACGGGGCATTTGTTGAAATTGCCCGGGATCAGCGATATCCGGAGTAACTTTGCGATCAATACGGTGAAGACGCCGGGGGCGTTGCCGTTGGGGCATTTGCCGGGGAGCTGAGGCAGTTGTTATGCGCTGGATATTTAGAAGCGGGGGAGACTAACATTCACAGATTTCGAAATGTATCCATCCGATCATGCAGGATACGAATGATCGCAACCCCGTAAGCGGTGATTCGAAAGTAAATCATGTGCCGTTCGACGCTCCACCGACGATAACCAGGCCGGATGTGGTCACACGCTGGAGCCGTTTTGGGCTGTTGCGCCAGCTCAGAAAATGCTGTTGTGATGATGTCGATATACCAATTGGCTTGTGCCACACCCCATTGCTGGACGGTATAGGTCCAGATTACTTCTAGGTCATGTTCGGCAGCAGGTGTAAGACGGTATTCAGCCATGCGCAGTCAGCATTCTTTTCTTGAATGCATCGGGATCGAATGAGCGAGGTTTCCCACTGGACTCACCTTCCTCAAGGGCAAGCCGGATAGCTTCAAGTTGCATGCTCCGCTCCTGCTCTCGCCGAATTAGATCCCGAATGTACTCACTATCATTGGTGTAGTGTCCCGCTTCGATCTGCGCTTTGATCCAGCCGTCTTGCTGATCAGTGACGGTGATGGTTTTACGAACGGTTCCCATGTCTGAATCCCTTGGGGAGTGACTATTAGCGCAAGAAATTATCATACTATTGGTGTTGTATCGAGCATTCTAAAGCTCCGTCATGGGCGCAGGATTATTTAAAATTTGCGGGAGTTCAGTATAAAAAGCCCCGATGCTCGAAGCAGCGGGGCCCGATAGGCTTCGCAGTGCCTTGCATTTCACTGGCAGGCAGGGAGGCCTATTCTTTCTCGTTTCTTTCTTTCGGGACGGTTGCTGGCCTAGGCGTAATGACTTTCACAACGTCATCAATCACTGCCTTGCTCATCTCCAACAAAAAATGCGCAGCCCAGGCGTAGCGGTCGGTGCTCTTTTCAAACGCCGCGTCTTCGGCAAGCCGGTGAGCGAGATGCAAAAGATCTGACGCTCGTTCCAATGCCTCTTGGATGGGGACGCCGCCGTTGACACGGAACAGTGCTCGATCAGCGGAATAGTTGAAGGGGGTGTAGCCGATGGTTTTTAGCTCAGTGTTTTTGTTCATGGCCTGCCTCCGAAGAACGGAAGGTCGTTGGCCCGAAGCTGAGGCTTGGTTCGGTCAGCGTGGAAATAAGATGGAATTACGTTTCGCATAGTTTCACTCCTTGACTTGAGAAACCGCCGCCATCCTTTCCTAGATTCGGGTGGCGGCCGTACGTGGGCTAGGAACCGGGAATCAAGGCACCCGGCACACCCGAGGGTGTCCCACGCACAGCCGCCATAAAACATCATCGCAAACGCAAAAAGCGCCTGCAATTTTATGGGCGCTGTGCGCCTTGAATTCAACGGGTTCCTAGGCCCGATCGCTGAATTTGCAGCGACGTCTGGAGAGTAGCCATCGAAGGACAAGGGCAACAAGGCGAAAACTCGCCGAAAAGCAACGTAAGCGCACCCCCTACGCAATTCTCGGATTTTGCCTACAAATCTCCCCTGGGGCCATGCGATACGTGGCGAGGGAGCTTGCTCCCGCTGGGCTGCGCAGCAGCCCTTCTTGTGAGCGCTTCGCACTCAAGCGGGAGCAAGCTCCCTCGCCACGGGACTCATTTTTCTCAGGACAATTGTCTATCCTTTCTAAAAGGTCCTGTTGGTGAGATTGGGCAACGTCTCGTTGGCCATAGTCGGCTTTCCAAACTTGCTGGCGTGCCTGTAGGCGCCAGAGTGTGAAAGCAGGTTAACGACAGAATGAAAAAGCCCGGCGTTCGGCCGGGCAGTTTTGGAATCCAGTAACGTAATCAGGCTTGCTTTTCGCGCGCCGCCAGCATCACTTCATTCTGTTTTTTGGTAGCTTCGGTCAGTACTTCACGGTAGACGCGTTTTTTTTCTTCTGATTTCGCATTACGAATGAAGTCTGCGAATGGACTCGTGGCCTCCTTTGTGGATCCGAGTTTCATGGTAAACATGGGGTTGCTCCGTCATTTATCCCAAGCATGGCCATCAGTTCGTGTCTCGTATGCTTCTCGAGGACATGGTAGTCGACCTTGTCAACGCCAGCCTTGTAGAGGCGTCCAGAATTATCCATGCGCTTCACAAGCAGATCGACATGTAGATCCTCGGCGCGACCACAAGGGGAGCAAACCCCCACAAATTCCAGACCAAAAAAAACCGGCCACCAAGAGCCGGTTTTTTTATCCCCCGTCGAAAACACATAACGCAGGACCAGAATTCGATTGGAGCGGGTGAAGGGAATCGAACCCTCGTTATCAGCTTGGGAAGCTGGAGTAATGCCATTATACGACACCCGCTCAGAGCGGCTGACTTTGTACCAGATGTGGGCACGAATTTGAAGTTTTTCTTCACGCAGCGTGCGGTCAGTCGTCTACGCGAGTCTCAAACCAGAGCGGTCGTTGGCGGGCAAGCCCCGTTGCACAAGGCGCAGGACGGGGCTTGCTCGCCAGGACTCGGTTTCAGATGGCCAGTGCATGGTAGCCCTGCACGTAGCTATAGCGCGGTCGGCTTTCGTGGTGCTCCGGTGTGAGGAAACCCATCAAGGCGTTGCGGCTGTCGCGGCAGGCGGCTTTGTGTTCCATGTCCAGGAAGTGCCCGGTGGCTTGCAGTGTGCTGAAGCTGCTGTACTGCACGTGATCGGCAAAGAGCCTGGCGTCGTCGGCCGCGGTGTATTCGTCCCATTCGCCGTTCAGGAACAGCACCGGCACGTTGATTTTTTTCGCTGCGTTGACGTAGCACAAGCGGTCGCTGTGGAGCACATCGCTGATGTGGAAGTGCATCTGCCCGTACTCATGTTCGGCCAGGCTGCTGACATGGCGATAGTTAAAGCGCTTGAACAGCGGCGGCAGGTGCTTGCCGATGGTGCTGTTGACCAAGTGCCCGACCCGGTCGCCGTCCAGGCTGCCCAGGTAATCCACACCGCGTTCCAGGTAGTCGCGCATCGGCGCATTGAGCACCGGCGAGAACGAGCTGATCACGGCTTTTTCGATGCGCCGTGGTCGCTGCGCCAAGGCGGTCAGCGTGGCGGCGCCGCCCCAGGAAAACGACAGCACATGCTCGGCGGCGAAGTGGTCGATCAGTTCCAGGAGGATCTGGCCCTCGATCTCTTTCGTCAACATTTGCTCATGTCGGTTGTGAGCTTTTGACTTGCCCGCGTAGGGTTGGTCGTACAGCACAACATTGAATTGCGGGTAGAGGTTTTTGGCGGTCTGTGCAAACGACGCGGTGGTGGCCATTGAGCCGTTGACCAGAATGATGGTCTTTTGTGCGGCGTCTGCGCGATAGAACTCCGTGTAAACCCGATACTGACCCTGTATATCCAGCACAGCGATTTCTGGCCTCATGTCATAAGACTCCTGGCAAGCGGGTATGCGCGCAATGAGATTGCACGGGCAATGTGACAGGTAGGCATTCGCCTGGAAGATAAGGCCCATGTCGATCCAAAAAAACGGTCGACGGGTGTTGTTATAGACGGGCAGTTTGCCGGGCGGATGAGGCGGAACCTGAGGGTTCCAGCCGGCAAAAAGTTTCTTAGAGGTATGAGGTGACTCGTCGGTCACATTTCGGCCGACGGTTTGATTCAAGCAGGGGGGCGACCGTTACGCAAGTACCTGCCGGAAAATTGTTCGACACTTCTGCCCAGCGGTAGCGGGATCAGATGAGCTGGATTTCTTCAGGGCTCAAGGCGCGGTATTGGCCCGGCCCGAGATGGGCGTCCAACGTCAGTGGGCCCATGCGCCCGCGGTGCAGGCGCAGCACCTTATTGTTGAAGTGGCCGAACATGCGCTTGACCTGGTGATAGCGCCCTTCAACGATGCCCAAGCGCGCCGATCTGGGCCCCAGCAGCGTCAGCTCTGCTGGTTGGGTGGTGAGGTCTTCGAAGGCAAAGTACAGGCCCCGGGCGAAGGTGTCGGTGTATTCGGCCGTGATGATCTGCTCGGTTTCGACGTAGTAGACCTTGGGCAGTTTGGTCTGCGGTTGGGTCAGGCGCCGCGACCAGCTGCCGTCATTGGTGATCAGCATCAGCCCGGTGGTGTTGAAATCCAGGCGCCCTGCAATGTGCAGGTCGTCCTTGTCCGGTTCGTCCAGCCAGTCGAGGACGGTGGGGTGTTGCGGGTCGCGAGTCGCACTGACACAGCCGGGCGGCTTGTGCAGCATGAAATAGCGCGCCGGCCGGCCCGTTTGCAGCACGTCGTCGTCGACTTCAACGCGGCTGAATTCACGGACTTGGGCATGGGGATCGCTGACGGTCTGGCCGTCGATTCGCACCCGGCGTTCCACCAGCAACAGGCGCACTTGTTGGCGATTGAATCGCGGCAGATTACTGAGGAAACGGTCGACGCGCATGGGCAGTTCAGGCGAGGCTGCGGAGGGCGGGCATCTTACGCTATCGGCCGAGGCTTGGCGCGCAACTGGGTTTCGACCTGGGCGCAGCGTGGGCACAGGCAGGACTGGTCGCGCAGCTCGGCCGGCAATGCTTCAAGCACGGCCGGGTCGATGCTCACGCCGTAACACCAGCAGGCCCGGTCGACGGTTCGAGGGTCGGCCAGGGTGCAATCGTTGGCGGCGCCGCAGGCTGGGCAAAGGTCGGGTTTATTCATAACTGGAGTGAGGCCTGTCCACGCAGATTCGGTTGCACCCGGTCTGCCGGGCGCGTTGCAACGCATGATCGGTCCGCGACAGTAGGCTGTGCAAGGTGTCTTCGTCCTGCAAGGTGGTGAGGCCGAGGCTGACGGTGACCAGCAATTGTTTTCCACTGCAGAAATAGCGCTGCGTTTCGATGTGCTGACGAATTTTCTCTGCGATTTTCAGACCGGTCTGTCCATCGGTGTCCTTGAGCAGGACGACAAAGGCTTCAGTGCCCCAGCGGCACACGATGTCCGAATGCCGCAGGCTTTGCGTCAGGTCGCGGGCGAACCCGGTCAGCAGTTGATCGGTGGCGATATGACCATGGGTTGCGTCCAGCCGCTTGAAATCGTCCAGTTCCACCAGCAGCGCAGTCAGGGGTTTGGGCTCGCGCTGGGCTTCATGCAGGGCTTGCACGGCCAGCAGGTCGAAGCCACGGCGATTCGGCAATTCGGTCAGGCTGTCGAGGGTGGCCTGGGCGTCGATGCGTTGTTGGTAGCTGTTGATCAACCGGTAAAGAATTGCCAGGACCGCCAGCGTCACGAGTATGCCGATCAGCAGGTTCAGATACAGCGCCTTGAGGATGTTCTCGCGTACCGAGGCATGGGCTGCGTAATAGCCCAGCAACGCAATGATCAGGAAACCTGTACCGAGCAGCGCCACCACGGCCAGGAGCGGCTTGCGCTGGGAATACAACGGCGAACGGAGCGACATGGCAATTCCCTTGGCGCAGACCCAATGAAGTCAGTTTAGTGGCCTTGTGGGAAAAGACATTCGGATTTACAGGTTTGTAGGACGATGGTGAGGGAACAGGCTCCCTCACCCCAGGTTCGGCCTTATTCCAGGCTACGCAGATAAGCCCGCCATCCGCCCAGGTGACTGATGTCCCGTGCGCCTTCCAGGCCGTACGATTCGCAGATGAATCCGCTTTCCCAGCGACCATCGGCCAGTTGCACCTTGCCCAGCCCCAACGGTGCGGGGATGCCGGTCAGGAATGAACCCAGTTCGCTGCTCGGCAGTTCCCAGACCTCCACCTCGATTGCCACGCCGCCCTCGCTGACCCGAAGCATGCCGGGGCGCAGGGGGGGGCCGCCGGCCAAGGCATGGAGGCGATAGTCCGGTGAGCTTTGGGTGGCCTCGATCAGCCGCGCACCGCGTTGCTTGAGTTGCCAGTTCAGCGCCAACCCATCCAGGTGTGCGCCACACACCACCAGCCGCGCCCGGTCGTGGCGCGCCGGGTTGGCGGGAGCTGGCAAGGCCGTGTCCTGTTGACGTTGCAAGGCATCGGCCACGCTCAAGAGGTATTGATCGGTGAAGGCTCGGCCGAACAGCGTCACGCCCCAGGGCAAGCCGTTGGCCATGAACGCACTGGGAACGGCGACGGCGGCGTAGTCCAGCAGGTTCATGAAATTGGTGTAGTACCCCAGCTCCGAGTTGCGCAGCACCGGTTCGGCGGCCAGTTCGGCGAGGGTCACCGGCCGGCCGATGGTCGGGGTGAGTACGCAATCGAGCGCGTCCATGGCTCGGTCGCACTGGGCCTTGAGGGCTTGCAAACGGTAACGGGCACGGAAGGTTTGTACGCCATCCACCGTAGGCGCTTTCGCCAGGACGGCGCGGATGACCGGCAGTACGGCCTCCGGCTCACGTTCCATCAAGGGACCGGCGACGCTGTAGCGTTCGGCCACCCAAGGGCCTTCATACAGCAGCCGCGCCGCTTCCAGGAACGGCGACAAGTCCAGTTCCACGGCTTCGCCGCCGAGGCGTTCGAGTCGCTCGATGGCTTCTTGAAACAGTTGCGGACCTTCCGGGCAGCCGAAAAAGGCCAGGTCCTGTTGGCGTGGCACACCGAAGCGAAAGCGCCGGGGCGCGCCGAACGCGGTGCCATCGTTCCACTGCGGGTTGTGGCGACTGTAGTCGTCACGAGGGTCTGGACGAGCCGTCAGCGCCAACAGCTGACTGGCTTCCTTGGCCGTCGCCGTGAAGGTCGTGACGCAGTCCAGCGTGCGACAGGCCGGGACCACGCCCGCCGTGGAGATCAACCCCAGGGTGGCTTTCAATCCCACCAGGTTGTTTAGCGCTGCAGGCACCCGACCGGAGCCGGCGGTGTCGGTGCCCAAGGCAAAACTCGCCACGCCCAAGGCCACGGCCAGCGACGAACCGGCGCTCGAGCCGCCTGCGGGATAGTCGGGCAACACGCTGTTGCGGCAGGCGCCGTAGGGCGAGCGAGTGCCGTTGAGCCCGGTGGCGAATTGGTCGAGGTTGGTCTTGCCCAGGGGGATCGCGCCCAGTGCCAGCAACTGCTCGACAATGGTCGCCGAACGGTGCGGCACGTAGGCAAACGCCGGGCAGGCGGCGGTGGTTGGAATGCCGGCCAGGTCGATGTTGTCCTTGATGGCAAACGGCACGCCGTACAGCGGCAGGCTCTCCAGGTCGCGGCTTTCCAATGCGGTCAGGTAGGGTTCCAGTTCTTCGGCCGTCAGCAGGTGGATGAACAGGTGATAGTCCGGGTTCAGCGCCGCGGCCTTTTCCCGCAGGCCCAGCAGCAATTGGCGTGGCGTCAGTGCGCCGCTGCGGTAGGTATTGCGCAGGTCGTCCAAGCGAAGAGAGAGGTTCATGGTGTTAATCCTTTGATTGAGTTCAGTCACGGTCCAGCACCACGACGCGCTGTCCGGCGCGCACTGCAGAACCTGGCTGGACGCGCACCTCGCGCACCACGCCGGCCGAGGGCGCAAGCAGTGGGATTTCCATTTTCATTGACTCCAGGATGACCAGCACATCGCCGGCGGCGACCCGTGCGCCAACGTCTACCTGCACCTGCCAGAGGTTGCCGGCGATGTGGCTGTCGACACTCAATTGACCGTCAGTCAGCGGCGAATCTTCGCTCGTTGCGATGGCCGGTTCCTCACTGTCGAAATGCGCCTGGCCACTGGCGATCCAACGCTCGCGCTCGGCCTCGAAGGCGCCTTGTTGCCGTTGGCGGAACGCGGCGATGCCGTCGGCTTCCTGCACCAGGAAACTCTGGTAGTCGGCGAGGTTGAGCTGGCTGTGCTCGATCTCCAGGTCGAAGCGGCCCAGGGGGAAGTCCCGACGGATGCGCAGCAGTTCATCGGCGCTGACCGGGTAGAAGCGGATCTGGTCGAAAAACCGCAGCAGCCAGGGCTTGCCGTCGAAGGCGGCGACGTCCCGATAACGGTTCCACATCTGCAACGTGCGCCCGACGAACTGATAGCCGCCAGGCCCTTCCATGCCGTACACGCACATATAGGCGCCGCCGATGCCCACCGAGTTTTCCGCGGTCCAGGTGCGGGCCGGGTTGTATTTAGTGGTCACCAACCGATGCCGTGGGTCGAGCGGCGTGGCGACCGGCGCGCCGAGGTAGACGTCCCCCAGGCCCATCACCAGGTAGCTGGCGTCGAACACCGTGCGTTGCACTTCATCGAGGTTGGGCAGGTCGTTGATGCGCCGGATGAACTCCAGGTTGCTCGGGCACCAGGGCGCGTCCTTGCGCACCGTGGTCATGTATTTTTCGATGGCCAACTGACAGGCCGGATCGTCCCAGGACAGCGGCAGGTGGACGATGCGCGACGGCACTTGCAGATCCTGGGCGGCGCACACGGCGTCCCACTCGCCGGCGATGATATTCAGTAGATCGGCCAGGGGCAGTTGTTCGGGTTGATAGTGCACTTGCAGCGAGCGAATGCCCGGCGTCAGGTCGATCACGCCGGGCAGGTGTTTGTGTTCCAACGCCTGCATCAAGGCATGGGCGCGAAAGCGCAGCACCAGGTCCAGTTCGGGGGCGCCGATTTCCAGCAGCAGGTGGGTGTCGCCGGCCAGGCGAGCGACCAGGCGGGTATCGTCCTGGCCGATATCCAACACCACAGGCGACACCATCCCCTGTGGGAGCGAGCTTGCTCGCGATAGCGGCGGGACATCCAAAATCGATGTGACTGACAGAACGCCATCGCGAGCAAGCTCGCTCCCACAGGGGGGCCATTGCAGGGCCAGTGAGCGGGCGGTCGATATATCCACCGGCACAAACCGCACCTTGTCCCCCGCCTTGAGCTGCCCCAGCTGCCACAGGTCCGCTTCGATCACCGTCACCGGGCAGACGAAACCGCCCAGGCTCGGGCCGTCGGGGCCGAGGATGACGGGCATGTCGCCGGTGAAGTCGACGGCGCCGATGGCGTAGGGATTGTCATGGATGTTGGACGGGTGCAGCCCGGCCTCGCCGCCGTCGGCACGGACCCATTCGGGTTTCGGCCCGATCAGGCGCACGCCAGTGCGGCTGGAGTTGAAGTGCACTTCCCAGGCCGTGTCGAAGAAGGTCTGGATGTAGCGCTCGGTGAAATATTCGGGCGCGCCGTGGGGACCGTTGATCACGCGGATCTGCCGCACGCTTGGCAGTTCCAGGATCGGCGCGCTCGTTGACGGCAGCATCGCGTGCTCATCCAGCGGTGCCAGGTGCAACACGTCGCCGGTACACAGCGCCCGTCCGCTATGGCCACCGAACTGGCCGAGGGTGAAGGTGCTTTTACTGCCCAGGTAATCCGGCACTTGCACGCCGCCTTGCAGGCACAGGTAGCTGCGCGCCCCGGCACCAGAGATGTGGCCGATGGCGAGGGTGGAGCCGGCAGCAATCGACAACGGCGTGTTCATCGGCACCGCTTCGCCGTCGAGCGTGAGGGCAATCACCGCACCGGTCACCGCCACTCGGGCAGCGCAGTTGAAACGCAGCAGCGGCCCGTTCATGGTGATTTCCAATGCTGCCGCACCTTCTGCGTTGCCCAAGAGGCGATTGCCCAGGCGCAGCGAACGGCTGTCCATCGGCCCCGACGGCGGCACACCCACCGCCCAATAACCGAGGCGGCCGGGATAGTCCTGGACGCTGGTCTGGGTGCCGGGGCTGAGCACTTCAACGGTGTTGGCGCGATAGACCAGCGCTTCCAGGCAGCGGGTCCAGGGCTGGCCGCTGGCAAATGGTGTGTCGAGGAGAATCTGTTGCAGGTATTGGCGGTTGGTCTCGACGCCGTACAGCAGGCTTTCGTCCAGCGCTTGATGCAAGCCCAGGCGCGCCTGCTCGCGGGTTGGCGCCCAGCGGATGACCTTGGCGATCATCGGGTCGAAGTAGGGCGGGATCTGGCAACCGGCCTCGACCCAGGTGTCGATGCGCAGCGTCTTGCCGTCGGCCTGGGGAAATTTCACGGCGGTCAGCAGCCCCGGGCTTGGCTGGAAATCCCGACCTGGGTCCTCGGCATACAAGCGCGCCTGGATCGCGTGGCCCTCGGCTTTCAAACCCTGGCGCAACTCGCTCAGCGGCGGCAGATCACCGGCCGCCAGTTGCACCATCCAGCGCACCAGGTCCACGCCCCACACCTGCTCGGTGACGCCGTGCTCCACTTGCAGGCGGGTGTTCACTTCCAGGAAATAGAAGCGCCCGGCGTCGCTGTCGAACACGAACTCCACGGTGCCGGCGCTGCGGTAGTTCACGGCCTGGGCCAGTTGGATCGCCGCTGCGCAGAGTTCGTCGGCCATGCCCTCGGGCAGGTTCGGCGCCGGAGTTTCCTCGAGGACTTTCTGGTTGCGCCGTTGCACCGAGCAGTCGCGCACGCCCAGGGCGATCACCTGGCCCAGGCCGTCGCCGAATACCTGCACTTCCAGATGCCGCGCGCGTTCGATGTACTTTTCGATGAACACTCCTGCATCGCTGAAGTTGTTCTGGCCCAGGCGCTTGACTGCTTCGAAGGATTCGCTCAGGTCGGCGGCGCTGCGACACACACGCATGCCGATGCCGCCGCCGCCCGCGGTACTTTTGAGCATCACCGGGTAGCCGAGCTGAGTGCCGGCCAAGAGCGCGGCGTCGAGGCTGTCGAGCAGTTCGGTGCCTTCGAGCAGTGGCACACCATGCCGGCGCGCCAGGTCGCGGGCGGTGTGCTTGAGGCCGAACACGCGCAGTTGCTCAGGCGTCGGACCGATGAAGGCAATACCGGCAGCTTCGCACGCTTGCGCGAAGGCGGCGTTTTCCGAGAGAAAGCCGTAGCCGGGATGGATCGCGGTCGCGCCGCTGCTTCTGGCAATAGCCAAAAGCTTGTCCACCGCCAGGTAAGTACCGGCCGCCGCACCGTCGCCCAGGCAGTGAGCTTCATCGGCCTGCAAGATATGCAAGCTGGCGGCGTCGGCCTGGGAATACACCGCAACGCCTTCGACCTTCAGCTCACGCAAGGTCCGCAGGATGCGGCAGGCGATGGCGCCACGGTTGGCGATCAGGATTTTTTCGAACATGACATTGCCCCCTCAGGCATGCGTACTGCCTGAACTGGGATGCGGGCCGTCCCGCAGTTTTCGATGGCCAACGGGGTCGTCCCCGTGAGCGAAACCAAAGACCCGATTCCCCCTGTGGGAGCGAGCTTGCTCGCGATAGTGGCGGCACATCCAACCTTGATGTAACTGACAGACCGCTATCGCGAGCAAGCTCGCTCCCACAGGGGATGGGTGGTGTTCATAAAATCTGTGTTTATTTGATGCACTGCCCCGACCGGCTCTGGCACAACCCGAACAACCAGCGGCGCAGGCGGGTAAGTTTCAGTTCCATATCAAGAGCTCCGCTGGCGTGGGGTTGTAGGCGTTGCACGGGTTGTTCAGTTGCGGGCAGTTGGAGATCAGGACGATCACGTCCATCTCGGCCCGCAGGTCGACGTATTTGCCCGGCGCCGAGATCCCGTCTTCGAAGGTCAGGCCGCCGTCGGCGGTGACCGGCACGTTCATGAAGAAGTTGATGTTCGGCCCGATGTCGCCCTTGCCCAGCCGACCGTCGTGGGCGCAGGCCCGCAGGTAGTTGTCGCGGCAGCTGTGCATGTAGCGTTTTTCCAGGGCGTAGCGCACGGTGTTGCTTTCCTGGGCGCAGGCACCGCCGAGGGTGTCGTGGCGCCCGCAAGTGTCTTCGACGATGGTCAGCATCGGGTGGCCGAGGTTGGAATACAGCACGCTGCCGGTGCTCAGGTAAACGCTGTTCTGCCGGCGCAGGGTGCGCTGCACGTCGTAGCGTTCCTTGGGGTTGGCCAGGCTGTAGAACAACGTGTCGACCGCCTGGTTGCCTTCCAGGTCGAGGATGCGCAGGGTCTGGCCCTTCTTGACCTCCACCAGCCACGGTTCCCCGGCAGGGATGGTGGCGCGGTAGACGGCAGTATCGGGTTGCTTGTGTGCGGTGGCGATGGCGAGTGACATGGCAGCGATCCTCAGGCGAACAGGCGGTCGGTGTTGATGAAGCCGCGCTGGTTTTCCGGGCGCGAATGGCGACAGTGCTCGGCGACGCTGGCGTCAGCGTTCATCCAACTGAGCTTGAGTGGTTGCGGGGCGTATTGCGGGTTCGGGTCCATCGGATGTTGCAGCGCGGTCAGCACCACCAGGGTGTCCATCGGCGCGTACAGCTCGATGTAGTCGCCGGCCTGGGAGTTGCCTTCAACGAAGTGAAAGCCGCCGGCCTCATCGACATCGACCCGGCTGAACAGGTTGAGGGTCATCAGCAGGTCGGACAGGCCCAGGCCCCATTTACCCAGCTCCACCAGCAGGTTGTCGGTGCCGTTGCGAAAGAAGCCGTTGCGCAGTTCCTGATAGCGGCCCTGACCGTATTTCTCCGCAACTTCCTCGGCGCAGAGCACGCCGCCCAGGCTGTCGCTCCAACCGCAGGTGTCGGCGGTGATGGCCGCCAGTACCCGGCCCATGTCGGAGTACAGGCAATGGCCGGCGGTGAGCTTGGCGGTGTGTTGGCATTTGAGGCTGTCGGGCAGGTTCAGGCGTTCGGTTTTTTCGTTGGCATTGAGCAGCGTCAGGCTCACATTGGCCCCGCCGCGCAGGTCGGTCAGGCGCAGCAGTTGGCCGCGCTTGAGCACGAAGGAACGGTGGCCGCCGCCGGGCAGCAGTTCTTCGGCGGAAGGTGTAAACAATTGGGTCGAGTCGGTCATGGGGAGAGCTCCTTTCAAGCGATACGCAACGTGCCGGCCAGTTCGGCGGGCAGGGCGTCGACGGCGGCACGGGCGGTGCGGCGGTCGCTGTTCAATGGAATGTCGTAGGTGATGCGTGCGCCATAGGCGCCGGGGGCGTGCGGGTCGACGCGGACCTTGTCGAACACCAGCAGGCGCGTGCCGAGGCTGAAACCTTCGGACAAGTCATGGGTGACCATGAACACTGTCAGCCGGGTTTCACGCCACAGCTCCAGCAACAGGGCATGCATGTCTTTGCGAATGCCCGGGTCGAGGGCGCCGAAGGGCTCGTCCAGCAGCAGGACACGCGGCTTCATGATCAGTGCCTGGGCGATCGCCAGCCGCTGTTGCATGCCCCCGGACAATTGCGCCGGGTATTTATCCAGCGCATGGCCCAGGCCGACCTTGTCCAGCAGTTGTGCAGCTTCTTCGCGGGCCTGGCGCTTGGCGCTGCCAAACAGGCGGCCCAGCAGCGGCGAGCGCGGCAACTCCAGGCCCAGGGCCACGTTGTCCAGCACGCTCAGGTGCGGGAACACCGAGTAACGCTGGAACACCACGCCCCGGCTGGCATCCGGCTCGCCGGCCAAGGGTTCGCCGTCCAGGAGAATCTGTCCGCGGCTGGCGCGTTCCTGGCCCAGCAGCAAGCGCAGGAAGGTCGACTTGCCGCAACCCGAGGCGCCCACCAGGGTGCAGAACTCACCCTCAGAGACGCTCAGGTTCAAACGCTCCAGTACCACCTGATCGGCATACTGTTGCCAGACGTTGTCCACGGTAATGAAGCTCATGCCTTCGCCCCCTCGTACCAAGGGAACGTTTGCCGGGTCAGCTGCTTGAGGCCCCAGTCCATCAGCCAGGCGAGCAGGGTGATCCACACCACGTACGGCAGGATCACGTCCATCGCCAGGTAACGACGCACCAGGAAAATCCGATAGCCCAGCCCATCGGTGGAGGCGATGGCTTCGGCGGCGATCAGAAACAACCAGGCCGAACCGAGCATCAGCCGCAGGGATATCAACAGGCGTGGCAGCAGTTGCGGCAGCACGACCCGCAGCAGCAGGGTCCAGGTCGACGCGCCGAGGGTCTGGGCCTTGATCAGCAGCTCGGGCGGAATTTCCCGGGCGCGCTGTTCCAGGTCGCGGGCCAGGCACGGTGTGATGCCAATCACGATCAGCATCACCTTCGACAGTTCGCCCAGGCCGAAGACGATGAACAGGATCGGCAGGATGGCCAGCGGCGGCACCATCGACAACACGGTGAGCAACGGCGACAGCGGTGCGCCAAACAGTGGCAGCGTACCGGCGGCGATGCCCAGGCATAACCCGGCCAGGGCGCTGATGCCCAGGCCGATGGCCAACCGGCGCAGGCTCGACGCGGTGTCTTGCCAGAGCAGGTATTCGCCGCTGCGGGCGTCGGCGGTGAAGGCCAGGCGTTTGACCGCATCGGCCATCTGCACGGCGCTGGGCAGGAGCTTGTCGTTGGGGTTGTCCGTCAACCGTTCGGCCGAGCCCATGAAGTAGGCGAACAACACCAGCGCGAATGGCAGGATCACCAGCAACAAGCGGCTGGGACGATCCGGGTAGCGGTTGATCAGGCGCATGCCAGGTCCTCCGGTTTACAGTTTGGCGTCGGCGGCCAGCTGTACGTAGGTCGGGTCAAAGCGCAGCTTGAGGTTGGCCTTGTCGCCGCGGGTCACGCCATTGGCGAACGTCATGCCGACCGCGTCGGTGCTCTTGGCGCCTTCGCCCAACAAGCCGTGCTGGAACGAGAACTCGGCCACCTTGCCCATGGTCGCGGGCAGTTGCTCGCTGGTGGCGAAACTCAGGGCTTCCTTGGGCGTGGCGAACAGCTTGGTGGTATCCAGTTGCGCCTGGAAACCTTTGAGGTCGGTGCCCGAGGCCTTGGCCATGTGTTCCAGTGCGGCCTGGCTGGCGGCGTTTTTCGCATTCATCAGCGCCACCACTTCAAACCAGGCGCCGGTCAGCGCTTTGCCCAGGGCTGGGTTGTCCTGCAGGGTCTGGGTGTTGACCACCATCATGTCCATGATTTCGCCGGGAACCTGGCTGGAATTGAACACTTCGCTCACGCCTGGCTGGGCCTTGATGTCCGAGAGCATCGGGTTCCAGGTGGTGACGGCCTTGACCTGCTCGGTGTTGAAGGCGGCAGAGATATCGGCGTCGGAGGTGTTGACGACTTTCAGGTCTTTTTCGGCGAGGCCAACCGAATCCAGGGCGCGAGCCAGCAGGTAATGGGACACCGACAGTTCCACCAGATTGACGTCCATGCCCTTGAGGTCGGCGACTTTCTTGCCTTCGCCCTTGAGGACGATGCCGTCGTTGCCGTTGGAGAAATCACTGACGATCAGCGCGGTGCTGTCCACGCCACCGGCGGCAGGAATGGTCAGGGCGTCCATGTTGGTCATGGTGCAGCCGTCGAACTGACCGGCGGTGTACTGGTTGATGGATTCGACGTAATCGTTGAGCTGTACGACATCGATCTGGATGCCGTATTTTTTCGCCCATTTATCAACGATGCCTTGGCTACCGGCGTATTCCCAAGGCATCCAGCCGGCGTAAATGGTCCAGCAGACGCTGAAGTGGTCTTTTTGGGCAGCGGCGGATGAGAAGCTCGCGAGGGCCGAGAGGGCGGCGAGGAGCAGGGCGGACAGACGAAGCTTGAGCATGGTGGTTCTCCAGTTGATCAAGGGCGGACAGGAGCAACGCGGCACCGCGAACGGTGGCTTGTCTCCCGGGCTTTTGTCCCGCCGTGTAACCTCAACTGGAGGTCGCCAACTCTCGGACCAGCCACTCGCCAGAAGCGAGCCGGAACCCTAGTCAGCCATTGCAAATTGTGGTGCCGCGAACCTGTGATGACTCCTGCACGGAATTTGTTAAAGCGAGAGCCGTGCCAATTCGGGCAAAGGCCCGGGCCAGAGAGGGCAGCTGTTGGGAAAGGATGATAGAGGGCAGATTTGTGCTTGCTTGTGGTGCTGTGGCGCACCGGAAGAGGGCGACGAGCGACATGTTTCTAGTTATTGCCAGGTCGCACCAGATTTCGATTTCGCTGTCTGAGTAGTTGTCAGTCACACAACGTTGACTGCCGCCCATCAGCGTCGCTGATGTGGCCCATCCGCGGTCCAGGAGGCCGCCATGTATCGACGACTGCTGCTCATTGCGTTTCTCGGTTTGACTCTTTCGGCCTGCGTGCCTTATTACGACGCAGATTCGAGCTACTACCGTTCCGAGGTCTACACCTCACCGGCGCCAGTCTATTACGGTGGCGGGAGTTATTATTCGGCGCCGCGTGGCTATTACGCCCCGCGGTATTACCAACCGGCGCCGCGCTATTACTCGGCACCGCGTTACTACCAACAAGGCCCACGCTACTACTCGCCACCGCGAGCGGCGTACCGGTCTTATCCGAATCGGGGTGGCTGGGACGGCCATAACCGGGGTGGTTGGAATGACGACCGACGCGGTCGAGGCGGGCGTGATCATTGGGGCCGCGGCGATCGCGATCATGGACGTGGTGATCGCGATGGACGCAACAGCCACCGCTGACCTTTGGGCAACAAAAAGCGGCGCATTGAGCGCCGCTTTTTTTGTGCCTGCAATAAACCCGATGGGATAACACTTGTGGGAGCGAGCTTGCTCGCGATGGCGTCGGGTCAGCCAGCATTGATGTGTCTGACATGTCGCTATCGCGAGCAAGCTCGCTCTCACAGAGATTTCTTTGTCTGGCTCGTTTATTCGTTGGACAAATCCGCCAACGGATGCCGACCTTCCCACGCTTTGTGAAAGTGCGCCTCGACCGCCGCCTCAGGCACATGGTTGATGTCCGGCCAGTGCCAATGGGGCTTGTGGTCCTTGTCGATCAGCCGCGCGCGCACGCCTTCGCTGAATTCCGGATGGCGGCAGCAGTTGAGGCTCAAGGTGTATTCCATCCTGAACACGCCGGCCAAGGACAAATGCCGGGCCCGGGCGATCTGTTCCCAGACCAGGTACGCGGTCAGCGGCGAGCCTTCGGTCATGGTCTTGGCCGCCCGGGCGATCAACGGATCCGGGTAGTCCACCAGCAGGCTGAGGGCTTTCCAGGCGCAGCGCACATCGCTGACATCCAGCCATTCATCGATTTTCTGTCGACGCGGCAGCCATTGGGCTTCGGGCATTTGGCCGACCGCTTCCTGCTGCAGGGCCTTGAGCAGGCTGTTGAGCTGCATCTCGGTCTGTTCCTGCCAATTGAGTTGCAGCAGGCCTTCGATCAGGTCGTCCTGTTGTTCATCCAGCAAAAAGCGGTCGGCCAGGCCCAGGTCAATGGCGTCCCGGGCATTCATGTGGGCGCCGGTCAGGCCGAGAAACAGGCCGAGCTTGCCGGGCAGGCGCGACAGGAACCAACTGGCGCCGACATCCGGGTACAGGCCGATGCTGATCTCCGGCATGGCCAGGCGACTGCTTGGCGTGACGATGCGGGTACTGGCGCCTTGCAGCAGCCCCATGCCGCCGCCCAGTACATAGCCATGACCCCAACACAGCAGGGGTTTGGGGTAGGTGTGCAGGTTGAAGTCCAAGCGGTATTCCGCCGCGAAGAATTGTGCAGCCAGCGGCGGCACTTCGCCGGGATGGGCACGGCAGGCCTCCACCAGGCTGCGCACTTCACCGCCGGCGCAGAAGGCCTTGGCGCCATTGCCGCGCAACAGCACACAAACGACCTGCGGCTCCCGGGCCCAGGCATCGAGACGATCACGCAAGGCGTTGATCATCGGCAGGGACAAGGCGTTCAGGGATTTTTCGGCGTCCAGGGTGGCGATGCCGATACGGGCACCGTCGATGCCGGTGAGCTCTTCGAAGTGCAGATTCATCGTGACCTCGATCAGAAATTTGAATGATCAGTATGACCGCTGCGTAGGAAAGTGCCGGTTCTGTGTCAGATCAATTGACAAGCCATGTAGGCTTTCCTAGGGTGCGCCCATTGTTTTTACCGGATGCAACCATGACTGCCGACGACCGTATCAAACTCGAACCGAGCTGGAAGCAGGCACTGCGTGCCGAGTTCGACCAGCCCTACATGGCAGAGTTGCGCGAGTTCCTGCGCAGTGAATACGCCGCCGGCAAGGAGATTTATCCACCGGCACCGCTGATTTTCAATGCCCTCAATTCCACGCCGCTGGATAAGGTCAAGGTGGTGATTCTCGGCCAGGACCCGTACCACGGCCCGGGCCAGGCCCATGGCTTGTGCTTCTCGGTGCAGCCGGGTGTGCCAGCGCCGCCGTCTCTGGTGAACATCTACAAGGAATTGAAGCGCGACCTGAACATCGACATCCCGAATCACGGCTACCTGCAAAGTTGGGCCGACCAGGGCGTGTTGCTGCTCAACACTACCATGACCGTGGAGCGCGCCAACGCCAACGCCCATGCTGGCAAGGGCTGGCAGCATTTCACCGATCGGGTCATCGAAGTGGTCAGCGAACACCAGCCGAACCTGGTCTTCCTGCTATGGGGCGCCCATGCCCAGAGCAAACAGAAGCTGATCGACGCCACCAAGCATTTGGTGCTGACCTCGGTCCACCCGTCGCCATTGTCGGCTTATCGTGGTTTTTTGGGGTGCGGGCATTTCAGTCGAGCCAACAAGTTCCTCGAGCAACATGGCGAGGCGCCTATTGATTGGCGATTGCCGGCGCTTTAAATGGTCGGCAACAAGGGCCCCATCGCGAGCAAGCTCGCTCCCACAGGGTTCTAGGGCAACACAAATCCCCTGTGGGAG
>NZ_CAKKMI010000096.1:0-20964 GCF_918698105.1 Pseudomonas brassicacearum
CCGGGCTTCGATGACCTGAAACCCAACACCTTCGAAACTTACTTAACTCGTTGAATCTCAAGGAGTTTTCCGTTTCGACTGCGCCGGAAGTGGGGCGAATTATAGACTTCCAGAATCTGCCGTCAACCCTTAATTTCGCTTTCCTATCAATAAGTTGCGCGACACGGGCAAACCCGCTGTTTTGGCCCTTAAGATCCTCCTCTATATAGAAGGGGAGACTCAAAGAACCCCCGCCTCTCTGAACGCCGTCACTGCTGCTTGGTCCAGCCCCAACACTCGCTGCAAGACCTCCAGCGTATGCTCCCCTAATAAAGGGGGCGCATTGCGATATTCCACCGGCGTCTCGGAGAGTCGAATCGGACTCGCCACCTGAGGCACGCTACCAGCCAGTACGTGAGGCAATTCCATCGCCAATCCACGCGCCTGCACCTGAGGATCGGCAAACACCTGGGCAAGATCGTTGATTGGCCCACACGGCACACCCGCCTGCTCCAGCTGAGCCACCCACTCGGCGGTGGTCTTGAACACCGTCGCCTGGCGGATCAACGGAATCAACACCGCCCGATTCGCCACCCGCAGCTTGTTTGTGGCAAAACGCGGGTCGTCAGCCCACTGCGGTTGACCGGCAACCTCAGCGAATTTTCGGAACTGGCCGTCATTACCCACCGTAAGGATGAAATCGCCATCGGCCGTAGGAAAATCCTGATAAGGCACGATGTTTGGATGAGCATTGCCCAGCCGTTTCGGCGCGTTGCCCGTGGTCAGGTAATTCATCGCCTGATTGGCCAGGCAAGCCACTTGAACATCCAGCAAGGCCATATCGATGTGCTGCCCGCCGCCGGCATGATCCCGATGCGCCAGCGCCGCCAAAATAGCAGCAGTCGAATACAGCCCCGTGAGGATATCCGTCAGCGCGACCCCCACCTTCACCGGTCCCGCCCCGTCATCGCCCTCAGGACGACCGGTCAGGCTCATCAAGCCCCCCAGCCCCTGAATCATGAAGTCATACCCGGCACGCTTGGCATAAGGGCCCGTCTGACCAAACCCGGTGATCGAGCAATAGATCAATTGCGGATTGATCGCCTTTAGCGACTCATAGTCCAGACCATAAGCCGCCAGCCCGCCAACCTTGAAGTTTTCGATCAGGATATCGGACTTGGCTGCCAGCTCTCGCACCAGCCGCTGCCCCTCTGGACGCGTGAAATCGATGGTCACCGACTGCTTGTTGCGATTGGCCGACAGGTAATAAGCAGCCTCGGTCGTGTTCTCGCCTCGGGCGTCCTTCAGGAAAGGCGGTCCCCAGGCGCGCGTATCGTCACCGTTGCCAGGACGCTCGACCTTGATGACATCAGCCCCCAGGTCCGCCAGGATCTGTCCGGCCCACGGCCCGGCCAGGACCCTCGATAAATCCAATACCCGCAGATGCGAAAGCGCGCCCATGAACGTTCCCCTCTTAATAGAACGCCTGGATACCGGTTTGTGCACGCCCCAGGATCAGCGCATGAACGTCGTGGGTGCCTTCGTAGGTGTTTACGACTTCCAGGTTCACGAGATGGCGAGCGATGCCAAACTCATCGGAGATCCCATTGCCACCCAGCATGTCCCTCGCCATGCGAGCGATGTCCAGGGATTTGCCGCAGGAGTTGCGCTTCATGATCGAAGTGATCTCGACCGCCGCCGTGCCCTCATCTTTCATACGTCCAAGACGCAGGCATCCCTGCAGGGCCAGCGTGATTTCGGTCTGCATGTCGGCCAGCTTCTTCTGGATCAATTGATTGGCAGCCAGTGGACGCCCAAACTGCTGGCGATCCAGCGTGTACTGGCGAGCGGTATGCCAGCAGAATTCAGCGGCCCCCAAGGCGCCCCAGGAAATGCCATAGCGCGCCGAGTTCAGGCAGGTAAACGGGCCTTTCAGGCCACGCACATCGGGAAAAATGTTCTCTTCTGGAACGAATACGTTGTCCATCACGATTTCGCCAGTGATGGAGGCGCGCAGGCCAACCTTGCCATGAATGGCCGGCGCACTCAGGCCCTTCCAGCCCTTCTCGAGCACGAAGCCGCGGATATCGCCAGCGTCGTCCTTACCCCAGACGACAAAGACGTCGGCGATCGGACTGTTGGTGATCCACATTTTGCTACCCGTCAGGCTGTAGCCACCTTCCACTTTGCGCGCACGAGTAATCATCGCGCCGGGATCGGAACCATGGTTCGGCTCGGTCAGACCAAAGCAGCCGATCCATTCACCAGACGCCAGCTTTGGCAGATACTTCTGTTTTTGCGCCTCGGTACCGAATTCATTGATCGGCACCATGACCAGCGAGGACTGCACGCTCATCATCGAGCGGTAGCCGGAGTCAACGCGCTCCACTTCACGAGCGATCAGGCCATAGCTGACGTAGTTCAACCCACTGCCGCCGTACTGCTCAGGGATGGTTGCCCCCAGCAGGCCCACCTCACCCATCTCGCGGAAAATCGCCGGGTCGGTCTTCTCATGGCGGAACGCTTCCAGCACCCGCGGCGCGAGCTTCTGCTGGGCGAACTGCTCCGCAGTGTCGCGGATCATGCGTTCTTCTTCGGTGAGCTGCTGATCCAGCAACAATGGATCGATCCAGTTGAAGCTCGCTTTACCGGCCATGAAAGAGTCCTCGCCAATTAAATGAAAATCGTGGATTGATCCTAGGCGCGCTTTCCTACAAGGGCAAACGAGGATTGCGCACTATCTTGTGCTAATTTCTCACTCCGTAAACGCCATAAACCCCGTTTATGTCGATATTGAGTGAGGCTTGCGTACATGCGCCGTAAAATCCCCAGCACCACCGCCCTGATCAGCTTCGAGGCTGCCGCACGTCATGAGAGCTTCACCAAGGCGGCGCACGAGCTTTCTCTTACGCAGGGCGCGATCTGCCGACAAATCGCCAGCCTGGAAGACTTCCTCAGCGTGGAGCTTTTCCGACGCTCGCGTCGAGGCGTCAAACTGACCGAAGCCGGCCTTTCCTACAGCCGTCGAGTCGCCACTCAACTGGATGCCGTCGAGCGCGACGCTCTTTCAGTGATGGGACACACCGGTGCGAACGTGATCGAACTGGCCGTGGTTCCAACCTTCGGCACTCAATGGCTGCTACCACGCCTCAAGGATTTCCAGCAGCAGCATCCGGAAGTCACCGTCAACCTGACCAACCGCACACGACCCTTTCTCTTTGCGGATACAGAATTTGACGCCGCCATCTACTTTGGTGATGCGGACTGGTCCGGTACCGAATCCCACAAACTGATGGGCGAAAACCCGATGCCGGTATGCAGCCCTGCCTTACTGGGAGATCGGACGAGCCTGACACCAGAGGCGATCGCCGAATTGCCCTTGCTCCAGCAGACCACTCGCCCGTATGCGTGGCGCCAGTGGTTCAACGCCCAGAACCTGAACATTGCACGAGACCTGACAGGCCCGCGTTATGAACTATTCTCCATGCTTGCCCAAGCGGCCATGCACGACATGGGCATCGCGCTGATTCCGCCCTTCTTGATCCAGCGCGAGCTGGCAGAGAAACGGCTGGTCGTGGCCAACCGTAGCGCGCTATCGAGCATCAAGGCCTATTACCTGATGATTCCAGAGCGAAAGGTCGAATCCGCCTCTCTTCGGGCTTTTCGCGATTGGCTCGTGAAACAAGCCAATAACTATCTCCTTGATTAACAAGGAAAAGCCTAAAAACGAGTTAGGTAGTAAACTAACATAAGTCGCTACAGATATAAGTTTATGTCGCATTCAGTCAATCTGTTATGAAGCCCGTACAGTAGTCTCCAAAGCGTTTAAATACATGGCTTTGAGCCATATTGCGCAGCGCATCACGGCCTATTCATCTGGCCGATGGAAAAAATTGTCAATTTGAACCTGAATCCTTGGAAAGCGCGGCCTACAAGGGATGCCGATCGATTATTGCGACATTCGGTCACAGGGTGACTTGTAGTTAATTTTCCGTCACCCGTCATAATCCCTTGAAGGGCTGAATTTTCGCCTGCAAAATGCCGCGCCCCGCCTGGTTTGGCGGGATCGTGCTGATCGGCCGCCCCAGCCGCACCATCCGAAGTGCCTGGGTTTACTCAATAAGATCACGCAGGAGATTTGACGTGCACATTGGTGTTCCCCTCGAAACCCAAACGGGTGAAACACGGGTTGCTGCTACCCCGGAAACCATCAAGAAGCTGATCGGCCAAGGCCATAAAGTCACTGTTCAAAGCGGCGCCGGCATCAAGGCCAGCGTTATCGACAGTGCCTATGAGGCAGCGGGCGCAACCATTGGCAGTGCCAGTGATGCGTTCGGGGCCGAGCTGATCCTCAAGGTGGTGGCTCCCAGCGACAGCGAACTGGCGCTGATCAAGAGCGGCACCGTTCTGGTGGGCATGCTCAATCCGTTCAACAACGAAACCATCGCCAAGCTGGCCGAACGCGGCATTACCGCTTTCGCCCTCGAGGCCGCGCCACGTACCTCCCGCGCCCAGAGCCTGGATGTGCTGTCGTCTCAAGCGAACATTGCCGGCTATAAAGCCGTGCTGCTGGCCGCCCACCACTACCCGCGCTTCATGCCGATGCTGATGACCGCTGCAGGCACCGTGAAAGCGGCGCGCGTGCTGATTCTCGGCGCGGGCGTGGCCGGGTTGCAGGCGATTGCCACCGCGAAACGCCTGGGTGCGGTAATCGAGGCTTCGGATGTGCGCCCGGCGGTAAAGGAGCAAATCGAATCCCTCGGCGCCAAGTTCGTCGACGTGCCTTACGAAACCGACGAAGAGCGTGAATGCGCCGTCGGCGTCGGCGGTTACGCCCGGCCCATGCCGGCCAGCTGGATGCAGCGCCAGGCCCAGGCCGTGCACGAGCGCGCCAAGCAGGCGGACATCGTCATTACCACCGCATTGATTCCGGGCCGCAAGGCACCGACCTTGCTGAGCGCCGAAACCGTCGCGCAGATGAAACCCGGTTCGGTGGTCATCGACCTCGCCGCAGCCCAGGGCGGTAACTGCCCGCTGACCGTGGCCGACCAGGTCGTGATCGAGAATGGCGTGACCATTTGCGGCCCGACCAATCTGGCCGGTGAAGTCGCGGCAGACGCTTCGGCGCTGTACGCCCGTAACCTGCTGGACTTCCTGAAGCTGGTCTTCACCAAGGAAGGTCAGTTCGACGTGAACCTGGAAGACGACATCGTCGCCGCGTGCCTGATGTGCCGCGACGGCCAAGTCATCCGCAAAAACGCCTAAGCAGGGATTCAGACAATGGAAGAGCTTATCTCCCCCGGTATCTACAACCTGATCATCTTCGTGCTGGCGATTTATGTCGGTTATCACGTGGTCTGGAACGTAACACCTGCGCTGCACACGCCATTGATGGCGGTGACCAACGCCATTTCGGCGATCGTGATCGTCGGCGCCATGCTCGCTGCCGCGCTGACCGTAACGCCTCTGGGCAAGACCATGGGCACCCTCGCCGTGGCCCTGGCCGCGGTCAACGTATTCGGTGGCTTCCTGGTGACGCGCCGCATGCTTGAGATGTTCAAGAAAAAAGCCCCGAAAGCCGTAAAAGAAGAGGCGCCCAAGTAATGAGCATGAACCTGGTAACGACGCTCTACCTGATCGCGTCGATCTGCTTCATCCAGGCCCTCAAAGGCCTGTCGCACCCCACCACCTCTCGCCGTGGCAACCTGTTCGGCATGCTCGGCATGGCGCTGGCGGTGCTCACCACTGTGGGCCTCATCTATAAGCTCGGTGCCGAGCTTGCGACTGCCGGCATCGGCTACGTCATTGTCGGCCTGCTGATCGGCGGCACCGCCGGCTCGATCATGGCCAAGCGCGTCGAGATGACCAAGATGCCGGAGCTGGTGGCGTTCATGCACAGCATGATCGGCCTGGCGGCGGTGTTCATTGCCATCGCGGCGGTCGTCGAGCCGCAATCCTTGGGCATCGTCAAGCAACTGGGTGATTCGATTCCGGCCGGTAACCGCCTGGAGTTGTTCCTCGGCGCAGCCATTGGTGCAATCACCTTCTCCGGTTCGGTGATCGCCTTCGGCAAGCTCTCGGGCAAGTACAAGTTCCGCCTGTTCCAGGGCGCACCGGTACAGTTTGGTGGCCAGCACAAGCTCAACCTGATCCTGGGCCTGGCAACCCTGGGCCTGGGCCTGACCTTTATGTTCACCGGCAACCTCGGCGCGTTCGCCCTGATGTTGGCCCTGGCCTTTGTCCTGGGTGTGCTGATCATCATCCCGATCGGTGGCGCGGACATGCCGGTGGTGGTCTCGATGCTCAACAGTTATTCCGGTTGGGCCGCAGCGGGCATTGGCTTCTCGCTGAACAACTCGATGCTGATCATCGCCGGTTCGCTGGTGGGTTCGAGCGGTGCGATCCTCTCGTACATCATGTGCAAGGCGATGAACCGCTCGTTCTTCAACGTGTTGCTCGGCGGTTTCGGCAACACGGCAGATGCAGCTGGCCCGGCAGGCTCGAAAGAAGCCCGTCCGGTGAAATCCGGCTCGGCTGACGACGCGACCTTCCTGCTGACCAACGCCGACACCGTGATCATCGTACCGGGCTACGGCCTGGCGGTGGCGCGGGCGCAGCACGCGTTGAAAGAGCTGACCGAGAAGCTGACCCACCGCGGCGTGACCGTCAAATACGCGATCCACCCCGTGGCAGGGCGCATGCCCGGGCACATGAACGTGCTGCTGGCCGAAGCCGAAGTGCCTTACGACCAGGTGTTCGAGATGGAAGACATCAACTCCGAGTTCGGCCAGGCCGACGTGGTGTTAGTGCTGGGCGCCAACGACGTGGTCAACCCGGCGGCGAAGAACGATCCGAAGTCGCCGATCGCGGGCATGCCGATCCTCGAAGCCTTCAAGGCCAAGACCATCATCGTCAACAAGCGCTCGATGGCCAGCGGCTATGCCGGCCTGGACAACGAGCTGTTCTACCTCGACAAGACCATGATGGTGTTCGGTGACGCCAAGAAGGTCATCGAAGACATGGTCAAAGCGGTGGAATAACGTTCCCTGCTTCGCCATCAACGCCCCGACTTGTCGGGGCGTTTTGATTTGTATCAAGGCCGAACGTTACCGATCCGGTAATAATGTTTTGCCTGAAACGCCCGTAATAGAGGCCTTAAATGCGACCTTTGTAGCGGGTCGGGCACAGCGCGAATTCACTAGACTGCGCATCTTGCTTTCCTGCCCGAGATAACAACCTATGTACCGTGATCGCATCCGCTTGCCTTCTTTATTGAATAAGGTGATGAGTGCTGCCGAAGCAGCCTTGTTGATTCAGGACGGCATGACCGTCGGCATGAGCGGCTTTACCCGCGCCGGAGAAGCGAAAGCAGTGCCCCACGCCCTGGCTGAGCGTGCCAAGGTGACTCCGCTGAAAATCAGCCTGATGACGGGTGCGAGCCTGGGTAATGACCTCGACAAGGAGCTCACCGAGGCCGGCGTGCTGGCGCGGCGTATGCCATTCCAGGTCGACAGCACGTTGCGCAAGGCAATCAACGCGGGCGAGGTGATGTTCATCGACCAGCATCTCTCGGAAACCGTTGAACAACTGCGTAACGGCCAGCTCAAGCTGCCCGACATTGCCGTGATCGAAGCGGTGGCCATCACCGAGCAAGGGCATATCGTACCGACCACATCGGTAGGTAACTCGGCCAGTTTCGCCATCTTCGCCCGGCAAGTGATCATCGAGATCAACATGGCCCACAACCCGAACCTGGAAGGGCTGCACGACATCTACATCCCGACCTATCGCCCGACCCGCACCCCCATCCCCCTGGTAAAGGTCGACGACCGTATTGGCAGCCCCGCCATCCCGATCCCGCCGGAAAAAATTGCCGCCATTGTCATCACAAACCAAGGGGATTCGCCTTCGACCGTCGCGCCACCGGACAGCGACACCCAGGCCATCGCAGATCATTTGATCGACTTCTTCAAGCAGGAAGTTGCGGCCGGACGCATGACCAACAAGCTCGGGCCGTTGCAGGCCGGGATTGGGAACATCGCCAACGCCGTGATGTGCGGGCTGATCGACTCCCCGTTCGAAGACCTGACCATGTATTCCGAAGTCCTGCAGGACTCGACATTTGACCTGATCGACGCTGGCAAGCTGAGCTTCGCCTCCGGCAGCTCCATCACGCTGTCGAGCCGTCGCAACACCGATGTGTTCGGAAATCTGGAACGGTACAAGGACAAACTGGTCTTGCGCCCACAGGAAATCTCCAACCATCCCGAGGTCGTACGTCGCCTGGGCATTATCGGTATCAACACCGCGCTGGAGTTCGACCTGTACGGCAACGTCAACTCCACCCACGTCTGCGGTACTCGGATGATGAATGGCATTGGCGGTTCGGGGGATTTCGCCCGCAACGCCCACTTGGCGATTTTCGTTACCAAGTCGATTGCCAAGGGCGGTGCTATTTCCAGTGTCGTGCCGATGGTCAGCCATGTGGACCATACCGAACACGATGTCGACATCCTGGTGACGGAGATCGGCCTGGCCGACCTGCGCGGCCTGGCGCCGAGGGAGCGGGCACGCGTAGTCATCGACAACTGCGTGCATCCGTCCTACCGCCAAGCGTTGAATGAATACTTCGAAGCAGCCTGCGCCCTGGGTGGGCATACCCCGCATATTCTGCGCGATGCACTGAGTTGGCACGTCAACCTCGAAGAAACCGGACGCATGTTGGCCGTCTGATACAGCTGGATCACCGGTTGTCGCAAATACAGTTTTGATTGAAGGCTGCCATTCGGGCCCAACATGACAAAAACTGTACTGCTGTACCGGTGATTTCTGACAGCCTTTTCCCACAAAACATCGAACAACCCCTTAAAATGCACCAATATTGTGCGGACAGGTACAGTTGCCTCGATATCGACCAGTACACCGCTCTTTAACAGTTAACTGGTATCTCACAATACAGGTGAACTGTATCTAGAGAGACTGGCCAAACGAGAGGATCATGGGCACCAGTTAAACCACTACCTAATCCCGCCACAAGCGGAAGGATGTCAACCATGGAACGTACACTCAGTTCCGAGCTGTTTTTCGAAGACAAAGCTGAAAAAAACCAGGCTTCCCTGCCTCTTCGCGTTATCGCTAACCTGATGTTGTGGCAGCGCCGCATCGCCAGCCGCCACCAACTGGCTCGTCTGGATTCGCGCCTGCTGGCTGACGCCGGTATCAGCGAAGCACAACGTTACGAAGAGCTGAGCAAGCCGTTCTGGCGCTAACTCAGCGTCGCTGGCCCTGACCCACCGGGTCCACCGCCAGCACCGAATTGAACAAACAAGACCCGTCGCGGGAAACCGCGACGGGTCTTGTCGTTTCCGGGCCCGTTTTTTGGAACACCGGAGAGATATAACAGTTTCGTAAATATTAATAATATACCAGTACAGTTCACCTTGAGCCGTAGCGACCAATGCAGGCATCATGCTGCCGATGACCTTCGCAAAGGGCTGTCACCCAACGCGTTCTGTCCTAATATCGATGCGAACGTGGCGAAGCGAGTCGAGCATGCGTCTCCTCTTCCAGCTACACGCACCGGTATCCTCACCCTTCAAGGAGTTTCCTCATGATCCGTCTCCGCCTGCTCAGCACAGTTGCCCTGCTGGCCGTAGCCGCCCACTCCAACGCCAGCAGTTTTATCGTCACCACTGACTCTATTGTCGGCGCACTCAAGGCCACGTCCGACGCGACCTCCGACGCAACCTCATCATTGCGGGACAACAAGATCGTTCAAGCCGCCCGTGATGACGCTGCCAGCTTCGTGGCCAGCGAAGGCGCCATCCGTGGTGTGAAACTGGAAAGTGCCCTGGATTACATCCGCCAGCAGGCACCACAGCTCAACGCCACCGATGCACAGCTGGCCCAGGCCATCCTGGTAATCTGATGCAACATGAAACATCGGGCACCCAATGGTGTTCCGATGTTTCAGCACTGGCTCTGGCCCGCAGGTTTGCGCTAGCCTTCAGGCTCGCCATCAACCGTCGAGTCCCATGCGCTTTTACTCAGATCTGTTCATCGCGTCTTTCTTCGTAGTTTTTTGCTGGACTGTTCCGGCCCATGCCTTCGATGTGTCCACCCAGCAAGTGGTGGTCAGCGGTTATGCCACGAGCATGGTGACCTCTGCGCCCTTCGACCATAAACTGATCGTCGCCGCTCACGATGACGCTGCGGCTTTCATTGCCAGCGACGGGCAGTTGCGAGGTGCACAACTGGAATCTGCCCTGGATTACCTGCGCCGGACCCAGCCAAAACTTCACGCCAGCGACCTTGAACTGGCACAAGCAATTCTCGTCCAATAGTTATCCTTATTTCTCCGGAGTCGTTCCATGCGTAGCCCGCTGATTGCTGCCGCCCTAGGCCTGCTGGTGTTGGCCGATGTGGCCCAGGCACATACCCTGGTAGCCACCAGTAACATCATCGTTCGCGCTTCCCAGCGCACGATTGATTTCACTTCCGACACCACCACCTCCATCCGTGATTCGAAAATCGTCCGCGAAGCCCACGACGATGCGGCCAGTTTTGTCGCCAGCAACGGTGAAATTCGTGGCGCTCATCTCGAGGCCGCCTTCGACACCTTGCGCACCCGCGTGCCGGAAGCCCGCGACGCCAGTGACCAGGTTCTCGCCGAAGCCATCCTCGCATTGTGAGGCGGTTCGCCGCCTGGCTGGCGGCCGGGGTCTTGCTGCTCACGGGCAGCATGGCCCAGGCCGGCCTGCAACTGCACCTCAACGTCGAAGGACTGAGCCCGGCGCAACAGCAGGCCAGCCAGGCGCTGCTCGATGAAGCCATGCAGGCGCTGCCGCCGCGCTTCATCGAGCGACTGGATCGACGCATCGATGTCGGTTGGACCGACCAGATGCCGGCCAACGCCTACGGCCAGGCCTCGCTGGTGTCGCAACTGGACCTCAACAGCAACCTGCTCGACAGCCTTGTCGACGGCAGCGCCGCGACGCAAAAGACCCATCGCCCCCACGGCACCGTGCGACGGGAAATGCTCGCCACGGTCTTGCACGAACTGACCCACATTTATGACCGATCACGTCTATGGCCAGATGCCGAGCGGGCGCTGATCCAGCGTTGCACTCGACGCAACAGCAGCGCCGGGTTGATCGGTCTTCCCGATGAATGCCGGGGCCAGAACGACCGCCGTTTCACTCTCAGCGATGATCCGCGCTTGCTGGACCTCGCCGGCTGGCCGCAATACGTCGGCCGGCGCGGAGAGCGGGAACAGCACAACCGCCAAGTCGCCCGCAGCCCGGATCTCTATGAAACGAGCAGCCCCAAGGAGTTCGTCGCGGTCAACATGGAGTACTTTCTCCTAGACCCGAGCTACGCCTGCCGACGCCCCGCCCTGTATCGCTATTACCAGGAACACTTCGGCTGGGCACCCGCCGCCAAGGACACCTGCGCCAAATCGTTCGCGTTCCTCAACGCTGGCAACGACTTCGCCAAGACACCACTGGGCAAGGTCGATCCAGAGCGGGTCTATGCCATTGATTACCTGCTGGCCGAAGCCAACCAGAACTGGGTGAGCCGCTGGGGCCACAGCATGCTCCGGCTGGTGATCTGCGCACCGGGTCGCCCACGTGGCCCGGACTGCCGACTGGATCTGGACCAACACCTGGTGCTGTCGTATCGCGCCTTCGTCGGCGATGTGCAGCTATCGAGTTGGGACGGGCTGGTCGGCAAATACCCGTCGCGCCTGTTCGTATTGCCGTTGGCCCAGGTGATCGATGAATACACCAAGACCGAGCTGCGCAGCCTGGCATCGGTGCCGCTGAACCTGTCGCGCACCGAGATCGAGGAAACGGTCGAGCACGCCGCCGAAATGCATTGGAGCTACGACGGCAACTATTACTTCCTGTCCAATAACTGCGCCGTGGAAAGCTTGAAGCTGTTGCGCAGCGGCAGCAATAACGAGCAGCTCAAGGGCCTGGACAGCATCATGCCCAACGGCTTGCTGGAAGTCCTCAAGGGCCGGGGCCTGGCGGATACCAGCGTGCTGGATGATCCCAAGGAAGCCTTGCGCCTGGGCTACCGCTTCGACTCATTCCGCGAGCGATACCAGGCGATGTTCGATGTGCTGAAGAAGTATCTGCCGATCAAGCAGCAAACGGTGGAAGACTGGCTGGCCCTGGACGCCGCCGAACGCCGCGTCTGGTTCGAACAGGCCGACCTGCGCACCAGCGCGGCGCTGCTGCTGCTGGAACAGGCCAGTTATCGTCGGCAACTGTTGTTGGCCCAGGATGAAGTCAAACAGCGTTATCTCGGAGCCCGTGAATTGCAGAATGGCGGCATGGAAAGGGCTAACGCAACGCTGCAGCAGATTCTCGCCAACAGCGGCTTCCTGAGCCGCCCGGCCGAACTGCTGGGCAGCAGTGGCTATGGTTTGCCGCAACCCAGCGAGTGGCAACGCCTGGAATCGGAAAGCAGCTTGCGCCAGAAACAACTTCAAACGCTGACAGGCGACCTGGACAAGGAAGTCCGGGCATTGCTTGAGGCCAGTCGCGCCGCTGAAATTGCTGCCAGCGAGGCCAATGTGAAAGCGATCGGCGAGCATTTGCGCAAGCTGCACAAGGCCAGGGGCGGGTTGGAGTTGCCCTGATCCCATTGTGGTGAGGGAGCTTGCTCCCGATCGGCTGCGAAGCAGTCGTAAACCAGCCAATGCGGCCTGTCTGAAAAATTGCATGAGCCTGTTTAGGGCCGCTTCGCGACCCAGCGGGAGCAAGCTCCCTCGCCACAAGAGCAGTCCTCGTCCAATAAAAAGGGGTTCAGAACCAAGTTCTGAACCCCTTTTTCATGCTGCAGGACGATCAACAATCAGCTGACACGCGCCTTGCGTACACCATCAGCCAGGGCGGCACACAAGCTCAACACGCCATCAATCGCCTGTTCCGACGTATCGGCATTGGCGATATGGTCGATCAGCGCCGAGCCAACCACCACCCCATCAGCCAATCGTGCGATGGCCGCCGCCTGCTCCGGCGTACGGATACCGAAACCAATGCTGATCGGCAAATCGGTGTGGCGACGCAAGCGCGCCACGGCTTCTTCCACGTGCTCCAGCGTCGCGGCACCGGCACCGGTCACACCCGCCACCGACACGTAATATACAAAGCCCGAACTGCCATTGAGCACCGTCGGCAAACGCACGTCGTCAGTGGTCGGCGTGGTCAGGCGGATGAAGTCCAAGCCAGCTGCCTGGGCCGGTTCGCACAGTTCGCTGTTGTGCTCGGGCGGCATGTCCACAACGATCAGGCCATCCACGCCAGATTCCAGCGCCTCGCCAATGAAACGCTGCACGCCATAACGGTGGATCGGGTTGAAGTAGCCCATCAGCACCAGCGGTGTCTCGCTGTTGTCTTCGCGGAACTCACGAACCATCTGCAGGGTTTTCGCCAGGTTCTGCTGGGCACCCAAGGCACGAATATTCGCCAACTGGATCGCCGGGCCGTCGGCCATCGGGTCGGTGAACGGCATGCCCAGCTCGATGACATCGGCACCGGCCGCTGGCAGGCCCTTGAGGATTGCCAGCGAGGTGTCGTAGTCCGGGTCGCCAGCCGTGACGAAAGTCACCAGGGCGGCGCGGTTCTGTTCCTTGAGTTCGGCAAAACGGGTTTGCAGGCGGCTCATCAGTGTTTCTCCTGCTGGGACTGTTCCATGTGATGCATCACGGTTTGCATGTCTTTGTCACCACGACCGGACAGATTGACCACCATCAGGTGATCCTTCGGCAGACTCGGTGCGCGTTTGAACACTTCCGCCAGGGCATGGGCGCTTTCCAATGCAGGAATGATCCCTTCCAGGCGGCAGCATTTGTGAAAGGCTTCCAGGGCTTCGGCGTCGGTCACCGAGGTGTACTGGACGCGACCAATGTCATGCAACCAGGCGTGTTCCGGACCGATACCGGGGTAGTCGAGACCTGCGGAAATCGAATGGGCGTCGATGATCTGACCATCGTCGTCCTGCAACAGGAAGGTGCGGTTGCCGTGCAGCACACCGGGGACGCCGCCGTTCAGGCTCGCCGCATGCTTACCGGTCTCGATGCCATAACCGGCGGCTTCGACGCCGATGATCTCGACACTCTTGTCGTCCAGGAACGGGTGAAACAGGCCCATGGCGTTGGAACCGCCGCCGATGCACGCCACCAAGCTGTCCGGCAGGCGACCTTCCTGGGCTTGCAACTGCTCGCGGGTTTCCTTGCCGATCACGGCCTGGAAGTCACGCACCATCGCCGGATACGGATGCGGGCCAGCGACGGTGCCGATCAGGTAGAACGTGCTGTCGACGTTGGTGACCCAGTCGCGCAGGGCCTCGTTCATTGCATCTTTCAGGGTACCGGTGCCAGCGACCACCGGGATCACTTCAGCGCCCAGCAGCTTCATGCGAAACACGTTGGCCTGCTGGCGCTCGATGTCGGTGGTACCCATGTAGATCACGCAATCGAGGCCAAAACGCGCGGCCACGGTGGCGGTGGCCACGCCGTGCATGCCGGCGCCGGTCTCGGCGATGATGCGTTTCTTGCCCATGCGCCGCGCCAGCAGGATCTGGCCGATGCAGTTGTTGATCTTGTGCGCGCCGGTGTGGTTCAGCTCTTCACGCTTGAGATAGATCTTGGCACCGCCGCAGTATTCGGTCAGGCGCTCGGCGAAATAGAGCGGGCTCGGACGACCGACGTAGTCACGCTGGAAGTAGGCCAATTCTTCGAGGAACGCCGGATCTTCCTTCGCCACTTCGTATTCGCGGGCCAGATCGAGGATCAGCGGCATCAGGGTTTCGGCCACATAGCGGCCACCGAACGCACCGAACAGGCCGTTGGCATCGGGACCGCTGCGCAGGTTGAAAGGGGTCGTGGACTGGGTCATCGGGCGCTCCAAGCAAATGCGTTGAAAGACAATGAGGTTCACTCTACCCCTGACATCCACCACTGAAAACCGATAAGATCGCCACAACCTGTCAGAAAAACTCACAGATAACATGAGCCACGACCTTCCCCCCCTCAATGCCTTGCGCGCCTTCGAGGCCACCGCCCGCCTGAACAGCGTAAGCCAGGCGGCCGAGCAGCTGCACGTCACCCATGGCGCTGTAAGTCGGCAGTTGAAGGTGCTGGAAGAGTATTTAGGTGTCAGCTTGTTCAGCAAGGATGGACGCGGCTTGAAACTCACAGATGCCGGCATGCGTCTGCGCGATGCCAGCACGGACGCCTTCGAGCGGTTACGCAGCGTGTGCGCCGAACTCACACAAAGCACGGCAGATGCCCCGTTCGTCCTGGGCTGCTCGGGAAGCTTGCTGGCGCGCTGGTTTATTC
This sequence comes from Pseudomonas brassicacearum, assembly GCF_918698105.1. GTDB lineage: Bacteria > Pseudomonadota > Gammaproteobacteria > Pseudomonadales > Pseudomonadaceae > Aquipseudomonas > Aquipseudomonas brassicacearum_F. The sequence goes on from NZ_CAKKMI010000096.1 coordinate 15,332, forward strand.
CCCGCCTGGGCAGGCTCAATGCCGACCTGCCGGACTTGCGCCTTCACCTGTCCGCCGGCGAGGGCGACCTGGATCCCAGGCGACCGGGACTGGACGCCTTGCTGGTATTCGCCGAACCACCCTGGCCGGCCGACATGCAGGTGTATGAACTGGTGAGCGAGCGGATCGGCCCCGTGATGAGCCCGCACTACGCCGGATTCACCCGCTTGCAGGGGGCACCGGCCAGCGCGCTGCTGGACGAATCGTTGCTGCACACCACCTCCCGCCCACAGGCTTGGCCGACCTGGGCACAGCAAAACGACCTTGATCCCCGGGCATTGAAGTTCGGGCAAGGATTCGAGCATCTGTATTATTTGCTGGAGGCCGCCGTCGCGGGGCTTGGCGTGGCGATCGCGCCCGAGCCGCTGGTGGCCGAGGACGTGCGCGCCGGTCGCCTGGTCGCGCCGTGGGGGTTCGATGAAACGGCGGCGCGACTGGCGTTGTGGCTACCCAAGCGCGCCGCAGATGGACGCGCTCGGCAATTGGCCCAGTGGCTCAGGCATGAGCTGAGCCAACCGACTCAGTCACCGCGTTTGCACAGCAAGTAGGCAGCCAGCAAACCCAGCGCACCGACCGCGACACCGGCCGTGGTCCATGGATGTTCCTGCGCGTAGTCGCGTGTGGCGATCCCGGTTTCACGGGTTTTCACCTTGACCTCTTCATAGGCGTCGCTGAGCAGATGGCGAGAATGTTTCAGGGCGTTCTCGGCATTGGCCTTGAGCGACTTGAGGGTCTTACGCGACTCGTCCGAAGCGTCGTCCTTCAGGCTTTCCAACGACTTGAGCAGACTCTCGATCTCCGCTTCCATGCTTTGCAACGAGGCTTTGCGTAACGAATTGCTGGCCATGGTGGCTCTCTCCTGCAGTGGTTGAGTGGCGTGTGTGAATTGGGACTCCGAGCGCTTCTGAAAGTGCAGTAAATCTGAACTTCAAGGCATAAACGGCGCCACACGTAAGGCGAAAAATCGCTGCTAGTCTGTTAAAGACAACCAAGGAGAACGTCATGACTGATCATCACACGTACAAAAAAGTCGAGCTGGTCGGCTCGTCTCCCACCAGCATAGAAGACGCCATCAACAACGCCCTGGCCGAGGCCAGCAAGAGCCTCAAGCACTTGGAGTGGTTCGAAGTCACGGAAACCCGCGGTCATATCGAAAACGGTCGGGCCGCGCACTTTCAGGTCACCCTCAAAGTCGGGTTCCGGATTGTGAATAGCTGAGGCGCGATGAACTTGCACGCTGGCGGAGTGCCATAGGGAATGGCGATGCGCTATGGTGTGCGCATCCTGTTTTTCCAACCTGCCCTATTTGATCCGACCAAGGAGTGCGAGCGATGAAGAAGTTGATGGTAGCCCTGGGTTTGCTGAGCCTTGCCGGTGGTGCGTTTGCGGCCGGCAAGCCCTGCGAAGAGCTGAAAAGCGAAATCGCAGCGAAGCTGGATGCCAAGGGCGTGTCAGGTTATTCGCTGGAAATCGTCGATAAGGGCGCAGCGGCTGACGGAGAAGTCGTTGGCACCTGTGAGGGCGGTACGAAAGAAATCGTCTATAAAAAGTGATTCTTTTCGAACGTCAAAGCCGACGCAATGCGTCGGCTTTTTTATGCGTGTCGTTCAGCCTTTCATGACCTGCGCCAGCAATTCGTATGAGTGCAAACGATCGGCATGCTCGTACAGGTCACTGGTGAAAATCAGCTCATCAGCCTGGGTTTGCTCAATCAGCACCTCCAGCTTGGCGCGAATCTTCTGCGGACCGCCGACCATGGCCAGTCCCAGGAAATCGCCAACCGCCTCTTTCTCATGGGGCAACCAGAGGCCGTTCATGGTGTCCACCGGCGGCCGCTGCACCAGGCTCTGGCCGCGCATCAGCGCCAGGATCCGCTGGTACACCGACGTTGCCAGGTAATCGGCCTGTTCATCCGTGTCCGCCGCCACCAGCGGCACGCCGAGCATCACATAAGGCTTGTCGAGCACCGCCGACGGCTTGAAGTGGTTGCGGTAGATGCGAATTGCCTCGTGCATGTAACGCGGTGCGAAATGGGAGGCGAATGCGTAGGGCAAACCGCGTTCACCGGCCAATTGCGCACTGAACAGGCTCGACCCCAGCAACCATACCGGCACATTGGTCCCGGTGCCGGGCATGGCGATGATGCGTTGGTCCGGGGTGCGCGGGCCGAGGTAGCGCATCAGCTCGGCCACGTCTTCAGGGAAATCGTCCGCGCTGCCGGAGCGCTCGCGACGCAGCGCCCGGGCAGTCATCTGGTCGGAACCGGGCGCACGCCCCAACCCCAGGTCGATTCGACCCGGGTAGAGGCTTTCCAGCGTGCCGAACTGTTCGGCGATGATCAACGGCGCGTGATTGGGCAACATGACGCCGCCGGAGCCAACACGAATGGTCGAAGTCCCCCCCGCCAGATACCCCAGCAGCACCGCCGTCGCGGAGCTGGCGATACCGTCCATGTTGTGGTGCTCGGCCACCCAGAAGCGGGTGTAACCGTATTTTTCCACGTGCTGCGCCAGGTCCAACGAATTACGCAAGGACTGGGCGGCATTGCCATCGGCGCGGACAGGTACCAGGTCGAGGGTTGAGAATTTCACTTCGGACAGCTGTTTCATGGGCCGGGATCTCCAACGGCGTTCCGGGCTTTTCCCGAGGGCAAAAGCCTGCCGTTTCTAAAGGTGTGTTCCATGCAATGTGGGCATATACCCGAGTTTCAATCCCTGCGAAGAATTTTCCTACTAAATTCGTCGGCTAATCGACAAGGTGAACTTTTCCGGGCGGTCTATCCTCACAACCCAGACAGCAAAAAAAACACCCAGGCGCGGCTTTCGCGCCGGATCTTCAGGAGGCAGACATGGCTATCATCAAAAAAGCATCGGCTCATTGGGAAGGTGACCTGAAAACAGGTATCGGCTCCATTTCCACGGAAACCGGTGTGCTGCGCGAAGCGCCCTATGGCTTCAAGGCGCGCTTCGAAGGCGGCAAGGGCACCAACCCGGAGGAATTGATCGGCGCGGCCCATGCCGGCTGTTTTTCCATGGCCTTTTCAATGATCCTCGGCGATGCCGGGCTCAAGGCCGACAGCATCGACACCAACGCTGAAGTCACCCTGGATCAGGTTGAGGGCGGCTTTGCGATTACCGCCGTGAAGCTGATCCTCAAGGCGAAAATCCCCGGCGCCAGCCAGGCGCAATTCGACGAACTGAGCAAGAAGGCCAAGGAAGGGTGCCCGGTTTCCAAGGTGCTGAACGCCCAGATCACCCTGGATGCGACGTTGGTGGGCTGATCAATTGAAAAAATCGCAGCCTTTGACAAAGGCTGCAATTTTTTTTGAGGGCGGACGATCTGTTTACCCGTAGGCAATTGTGGTCGAATGCAAGCCCGCAGTTTCAGCGCACAGGCAGTGCGCGCTGCCATGAGGAATTCGAACATGAAACGATCAGCCCTGGTGGTCATCGGTTGCGCATTCGCCGCATCAGCTCTTGCAGCCCCCAAATCTTGCGAAGAGCTGAAAGCGGAAATCGAAGCGAAGATCCAGGCCAATAACGTGTCGTCCTACACGCTGGAAATCGTCACCAACGACGAAGTCCACGACCAGAACATGGTGGTGGGCACCTGCGCAAACGGCACGAAGAAAATCATCTATCAGAAGAACGACCGCTAGGGCCCCCTACGGAACGCAATTGACTTGTCGCTCTTCGGCCACGATTTCACGCTTGGCGTTATAGAGTCGGGCGCTGGGGGTAAACGCCAGGTTGCGCCCCTCCAGGCGATAACGCTGGCCCGCCTCGAAATGATCATAACGCACGAGCATGTAGCACAGCCGCTCCTGCGGTTCGGCTTGCATACCCAACCCACCACCGCTAAACACCTCGAAGTCGAAGCGCACTTTCAGTTCGTGGCTGCCCGGCGAAACCTGAAAGAACCGGCCGTCTCGCAATCGCTGGCCATCCAGGCTTTCAGCCATCAGCACTTTGCCGCCCGGCATGGGGGTAGCGAAATCGATCCATGCCATGTTCGGGTCGACCTGGGGCAGCGGGCTCGTTGCACAACCGCTCATGGAGACCAGGGCCAGTAACAGCAGAGGTAAGCGCATGGTGAGTCTCCTGAAAATCAGGCACTGAGCATAGCGCCAATCACGTTTGTTGACAGCCCGCTGGCGTACCTTGCCCCACCACCTTGCGTTGCTGGTCGTAAAGTTTGGCCCATGGCCGGAAACCGATGCTGCCGGCCTGTAACTGGTAACGCTGGCCCGCGTTGAAATCCTTGAATTTCACGTTCAACCGACAATCACGCCACAGCGGCTCGGCATCTGGACCGATGTTGCCGGGCTCGACGGCAAATTGATAACGCACCGTCAGTTCATGGCTGCCGGGTTGCACTTCGAAATAGCGCCGGTCGGTGGACGTCTTGTCATCGACTTTCAGCGCTTGCAGCGCGGTGTCCTGCTGGTTTCCCAGGTCGATCCACGCTTGGGATGGATCAGGATCAGGCAAACCGGCGCAACCGGTCAGCAGCAACAGGCCGCTCGTCAGCATCAACACGCGCATAGCGAAGCTCCAGGCAAGCGAGATAGTCTTGTGGGCAGACTTCCCAGGGTAATTCCAATTGATCAGGCCGCATTCAAGCCATCGGTTACTCGACCGTGTTTTCCGGATTTTGTTTCCAGGCCTCCTGCTTTTGTTACTGAACGGTTGCACGAGCGCCGGTTATTACAGCCAGCTCGTCGGTGGGCAACTGCGGTTGTTGCAGGCCCGGGAGCCTATCGACCAGGTCATTGCCGACCCTGCTCGCGATGCCCAACTCAAGGCGCACCTGAGCCAGGCGCGTGAGGCACGGACGTTCGCCAGTGATCATCTGCATTTGCCGGACAATAAAAGCTATCGCCTGTACGCAGACATTGGCCGGCCGTTCGTAGTCTGGAATGTCTTCACCACGCCAGAGTTTTCCCTGGCACCGCAAAATCATTGTTTCCCCATTGCCGGTTGCGTGGCTTATCGCGGTTACTACAGCCAGGGCGCCGCCCGTGGCGAGGCCGCATTGCAGCGTTTGCAGGGCCTGGACGTGTCGATCGGTGGTGTAGAGGCGTACTCGACGCTGGGCTGGTTCAACGATCCGATCCTGAGTTCGATGATGCATTGGGGCGACGAACGCCTGGCGACGCTGATCTTCCATGAACTGGCGCACCAACGCTTTTACGTAAAGGACGACACCGAATTCAATGAGTCCTTCGCCACCTTCGTCGAGCAGGAAGGCAGCCGGCAATGGCGCGCCAGTCGTGGGCTGGCGCCGGATAACGGTAAACGGGTACGCCAGCGCGACCAATTCATCCAGTTGATCCTCGACACCCGCCAGCGCCTGGAAGCTCTGTACGCCCAGCCCCTGGCAGCCGAACAGATGCGCCAACGCAAAGCCGCGGAATTCGAGCGCCTGCGTGCCGACTATGGGCGAATGCGCGACACCCAGTGGGCCGGCGACAAACGCTACGATGCCTGGGTCTATGCGCCACTGAACAATGCGCGGTTGCTGCCGTTCGGGCTGTATGACCAGTGGGTGCCGGCGTTTGCGGCGCTGTTCAAGTGCGAGGGCGGGGACTGGGT
>NZ_CAKKMI010000097.1:0-20705 GCF_918698105.1 Pseudomonas brassicacearum
TGCTGCTCTGGGCGTTCGGTCGCTTCATGGTGTCTTCCACGCTACTGGGTTGGGTCTTCCTGGCGCTGGCTTATGTCTTGAGCAGCAAGGCCAGCGAGAAATCCAGCGCCGCCGGGATGGCGTTGGGCGTGTGGTTTCTCTTCGTATTGGTATTCGACCTGGCACTGTTGGCGTTGCTCGTGCTCAGCAAGGGCCGGTTCAACCCGGACCTCTTACCGTGGCTTCTGCTGCTCAACCCCACCGATATCTATCGCCTGATCAATCTCTCTGGTTTCGAGGGCAGCGGTAATGCCATCGGTCTCATGGCATTGAGCAGTGATTTACCGGTGTCGATTGCGCTGCTTTGGCTCTGCCTGCTGCTCTGGGTCGGCGCTTTGCTGTTGCTCGCTTATTGGATGTTTCGCCGTCGGCTGACTTGATTCATTACGCTCGAGGCTATTGCGATGAACACTCTGTACCAGATTGGGGCCCGTGCCCTGGTCGTCTTTATCTGTTTGGGGTTGGCGGCTTGTAATGATCGCGCAGAAGAAAAGCAAACCCTTGCGCCGACGGCTTTCCACCAGAGCGATGAGTGTCATGTCTGCGGCATGGTGATCGCCGACTTCCCGGGCCCCAAGGGCGAGGTCGTGGCAAAAGGTTCAGTCAAGAAGTTCTGTTCCACCGCAGAAATGCTTGGATGGTGGCTTCAGCCAGAGAATCACCTCACTGAGGCGAAACTGTATGTGCACGACATGGGTAAAAGTGCCTGGGAGAAACCCGACGACCATTACTTGATTGATGCCACCAAAGCCTACTACGTCGTCGGGACCCGGCTCAAAGGTTCCATGGGCGTGGTCCTTGCGTCATTTTCCGAGGAGGCCGCCGCGCGCAAACTGGCCAGCGAGCAGGGCGGCAGAGTTCTGCGGTTTGAGGACATCGATCTAACGCTTTTGCAACAATCGTCCACGATGTGACTGAATGAGCGCCACTTCGCAGAAGAGAGCTGGCTCACTTCTGCGTTGTGTAGACTTCCTTGAAAACTGACCTCGACAACTTCACTGGCGTTTTCTCGCGGGCAAACTTACTTCAGCGCCAGGATCCAGTCGGCCAAGGTCTTCGCTTCTTCGTCGGTCACTTGGTTGGCGGGCATTGCAATGGGACCCCATTTACCGGTGCTGCCTTCCTTGATGCTTTTAACCAAGGTCGCCGACGCGTCAGCTTGGCCGGCGTATTTAGCGGCGACTTCCTTGTAACCTGGACCGACCATTCGAGCATCGACCATGTGGCAGCCCACGCACGGCTTACTCTTGAAGAGCGCTTCGCCATCAGCGGCTTGAGCCGTCTGCAAGGTCAGGGCAGCACCCAGGGCCAGCAGGGGAATAAAAATATTTTTCATCGGTGTTTCCTCAGACAGGGAAGCGGACTCGAAACGGCCTGCTTTCGGTTTATTCAGCGGGCTTCGTGTTGAATATCAGGGATGGACAATGGAGGGCCCTGGCAAACTCGCTTCGGTATAGGCCGAGGTGTGTTGGCTGAGTCCATTTATGTGAAAGACAGGGGTGTTACTTTCATTAGAGGCTTGGCTGTTCATAAGCGTTCAATTATTCAATGACTCTACGCTAAAGATAAAAACTTAACCCTGTTTGTTATTAGCTGACTGGGTCGCATTCAGCAATTATTTATTCTATGCAACCTAGCTGGTTGAATTGTATGGATTTAAATCAGCCGCCAACTATTTCGCCTCGATATTTTTAGTTAATTAGTTTCAGTCTCCCTCGATTTTTCCAGCAGCCGAGTCCTCATCGGACGAATGTATCCCGGTGTATCTCGACCCACTGCCGATACGAACTGTTTCTTTCGAGGCCGCCGATGACACATCCGGGATACCTGGCCGGCGCCAAATAGGTCCAACGAGACGGCATACGCTGTCTCACGGGCTCACCGCGCTCACAAAGGAGACTCACCATGGACACGACTCTGTTGAACCACGCATCCGCACCCCGGCATCGGCGCTTGCTCGCGCCATCCATCCTGGCATTTGCCATGATGCAGCTGGGCGCCTTGGGCTTGACCTCGTCCCAGGCAAGCGCGGCTGATGTGCCGGCGAGCACGATCGGCGCGATCACCCCCGGCAGTCACACCTCGTTCGGCCCGTTGAAGCACGTCAAGGCCGGCCTGCTGGACGTTTCCTATGCCGAGGTCGGTCCCGCCGATGGACCGGCGGTCATCCTGCTACACGGTTGGCCCTATGACATTCACAGTTACGCGGATGTGGCGCCAGCGCTGGCAGAGAAGGGCTATCGCGTGCTGATTCCGTACGCCCGCGGTTATGGCGATACGCGTTTCCTGTCGGCCAAGACCCTGCGCAACGGCCAGCCTTCTGCACTGGCAAGCGATCTGATTGATTTCATGGACGCACTGAAGATCAAGCAGGCCGTGCTGGGTGGTTATGACTGGGGCGCACGCACCGCCGACATTGTCGCGGCCCTGTGGCCGGAGCGGGTGAAGGCGCTGGTGGCGGTGAGTGGCTACCTGATCGGCAGCCAGGAGGCCGGCAAGACGCCGCTGCCCCCGGCCGCCGAACTGCAGTGGTGGTATCAGTTCTACTTTGCGACAGAGCGTGGCCGCCTCGGCTACGAGAAAAACACCCATGACTTCGCCAAGCTGATCTGGAAACTGGCGTCGCCGAAGTGGAACTTCGATGACGCGACGTATGACCGAAGCGCCGCCGCGTTGCAGAACCCCGATCATGTCGCCGTTTCAATCTTCAACTATCGCTGGCGCCTGGGCCTGGTCAAGGGCGAGGCCAAATACGACGCGCTGGAAAAGAAACTGGCGACGTTCCCGTCAATCAGCGTGCCGACCATCACCTTGGAGGGCGATGCCAATGGCGCGCCTCATCCGCCAGCCGAAGCCTATGCCAAGCGTTTCACTGGCCAATACGAGCATCGCCTGATCGATGGCGATGTCGGCCACAACTTGCCGCAAGAAGCGCCGCAGGCTTTCGCCCAGGCCGTGGTCGACGCCGATCGTCTGCGCTAACACTTGAAACCCAAGGGGTTTTCAATGAAAAAAGTCATTGCCGTATTGGCGTGCAGCGCAGGCCTGTTCACATCTATGGCGACAAGGACAAGAACATCCCACCGCAGGCCATGGCGTTCATGGCCCAGCGTGCCGAGGCCAAGGCGGTGAAGGTGGTCAAGGGCGCGTTCCATGTGGTGATGGTTTCCAATCCGCAACCGGTTGCCCGGTTGATTGAAAGCGCTGCTGCGGCGAAGTGATGTTCGGGGCAGTTGTCCACCGCATGGCCCCGGAGAGCTTTGCGGTGGAGCACCTCACACACGCCCGTCACGCCAACTTGAACGGCAACTCACGCAACGGTTTACCCGTCAGGCTCGCCACCGCGTTGGCAAAAGCCGGGGCCAGGGCCGGCAGGCCGGGTTCGCCCATCCCCGTAGGAGGCTCGGCGCTGGGCACGATGTGGACGGCAAACGCCGGCATGTCGGTAATGCGCGGCACGCTGAAGTCAGCAAAGTTGCTCTGCTGCACCACGCCATCTTTCAGGGTGATCGCGCCACCTGGCAGGCACATCGACAAGCCCATCAGCGCCGCGCCTTGGACCTGGGCCTCGACACTGCGTGGGTTGACGGCCAGGTTGCAGTGCACACCGGCTGTCACGTTGTGCAACACCGGACGGCCGTCCTGCACCGAGGCTTCGACGACGTAGGCCACCACCGAACTGAACGACTCGTGGACTGCCACGCCCCAGGCATGGCCCGCCGGTAACTGGCGCTTGCCATACTCGCTCTTGTCCACGGCCAATTGCAGCGCCTCGCGGTGGCGCGGGCTCTGCTCACCGAACAGCTTCATCCGGTAGGCCACGGGATCCTGCTGGGTCGTGCGGGCGATCTCGTCGATCAGTGTTTCCATCACAAACGCCGTATGGGTGGAGCCCACGCTGCGCCACCACAGCACAGGAACGTTGAGCTTGGGGTGATGAACCGTCAGCCGCATGGGCAGCGGATACGGATTGCGCAGACCTTCAGTCGCCGTCGGGTCGATGCCGTTTTTCACTCGCCCACCAAACACGGTGCCGGAGAGGATCGATTGGCCCACCAGGGCGTGGTCCCAGGCGAGGACCTTGCCGCTGTCGTCAAAACCGATGCGCGCACGGTGCAGGTGCATGGGGCGGTAGTAACCGCCCTTGATGTCGTCCTCTCGGCTCCACAGGGTGCGGATAGGCGCGTTGACCCCGGCGGTGCGCGCGGCCTTGGCGACCTCGCAAGCCAGCACGACGAAATCGTTGGTGGGCACGCCGCGCCGGCCAAAACCACCGCCGGCGGTCTGCACGTTTACCTGGATCTGCTCGGGCTTGAGGCCCAGCACCTTGGCAGCCGCGGCACCATCACCGCCGGGGAACTGCGTACCGACCCACAGCTGAGCGCCATCCCCGGCTAGCTGCACGGTGCAATTGAGGGGCTCCATCGGGGCATGGGCGAGGTAGGGGAACACGAACTCGGCGTCCAGTTGATGCGGCGCGCTGGCAAGCGGCGTCATGTCAGCATCAAAGTGCAGTGGGCCGGGCTGCTTGGCCAGTTCCCGGTATTGAGCCAATTGTTTCTCGCTGTCGACTTTTTCCACGGCGGACGTGTTCCATTCCACCTTCAGCGCATCGCGTGCCAGCTTTGCCTGCCAGTAACTGTCGGCGACCACCGCAACACCTTCGGCACCGCCGTCCAGGGGGACGCGCAACACGGCTTTTACGCCTTTCGTGGCACGTGCCGCGCTGTCGTCCAGGGATGCGATCTTGGCGCCGAACACCGGTGGCCGGGCGACGACAGCGGTGAGCTGCCCCGGCAGATGCATGTCGATGCCAAAATCCTGCTGGCCGCTGCTCTTGGCCTTGGCGTCGATACGGGTGGTGGCCTGGCCGATGATGCGGAAATCCTTGGGATCCTTGAGTGTGATCTGCTCGGGCACCGGCATCGCCATCGCGGCTTCGGCCAGCTCGCCATAGCTCGCTTTACGGCCGGCCGGGCCGAGGACCCTGCCGGCCTGGGTGCTCAGGCTCGCCACGTCCACGTTCCAGCGCGCGGCGGCGGCACTCAGGAGCATGGCGCGGGCACGAGCGCCGAGTTCGCGGTACTGGGTATAGCTGTTCTTGATCGAATTGGAGCCGCCGGTCAGGTGAATGCCGAAGGCCGGGTCCATGTAGGCGGCGTCACTGTTGCCGTTGCGACTGCGTACCAGGCTCCAGTCGGCATCGAGCTCTTCGGCAAGAATCATCGGCAGGCTGGTCTGCACGCCCTGGCCGAACTCCAGGCGGTTGAGGGTCACCGTGACTTCGCCGCTGGGCGCGATCTGCACGAATGCCGAGGGTTGCTGGGTCGGTTTGAGCGGCGCGGCAGCACCATTGGCCTCCTGGGCCAGGGCCAGGTGTGGAAACGCACCCAAGGCCAGCCCGCCGATGCCGACGATTTTGAGAAAACTGCGGCGCGGCAGCGTAGCGGGGCCGTCAGCCTCGTCGCGTTCAAGCAGGTGTTGAAGGGCGCGAGGCTGCTCGTTCGGGAAAATCTCGGTCAACATGGTCTGCTCCGATCAGGCAAGGGCTTTGGCGGCATCGGCCACCGCGGCGCGGATACGGGCGTAGGTGCCACAGCGGCAAATGTTGCCGGCCATGGCCGAGTCGATTTCGGCGGCCGTGGGCTGCTTGCCCTTGGGCTGGGCCTTCAGGAACGCCGTCGCGCTCATGATCTGGCCGCTCTGGCAGTAGCCACATTGCGCCACGTCATGCTTGACCCACGCTTCGTGCACGGCAGTGCCGACCGGGTCGCTGCCGTTGGTGGCCGCTTCGATGGTGGTGATTTTCTTGCCTTCGGCGGCGGCAATGGGCGTCACGCAAGAACGAATGGCCTGGCCATCCAGGTGAACGGTGCAGGCGCCGCACAACGCCGCGCCGCAGCCGAACTTGGTGCCGGTCATGCCCAGCGTGTCGCGCAAGGTCCAAAGAATCGGGGTGCTTGGGTCTACGTCCACCGTGTATTCACGGCCATTGATGTTGAGGGCGCTCATAGGGGGTACCAGCTCCGGATGGTTTGGCTCTGGTCAACTATAGAAAGCAATGCCGGGGGGCGATTGCACGATTCGGGCGGATAATTGCCTGATCGTGCGAATAGCTGCCGGACATGTCGGTTCAAGTTTCTTTTTAACTACCAGCTTTGCCGGAGCCCGCTTCTAAATTGACGGTAACGCGGACGTGTGACTTAATGAATGCCACTATATTGGCATCACTCTTGAGAGCGCGACATGACGACTTGGAGCTTTTCAAACAATGGACAGTAATTTCATTTTTACGGGTGACTACCCTGAGCCCCTTAAGAAATGGATCCGCGATGAAGTCAATCACGCGTTTCAAAAATGTCGCACACAATTTGAGAGTGCCCCGAATATACACGGGATACCAAGGGTAAGAATCGCGCCAGGTTACGGTGGTACCGCACGTTTCGACTCGCTGCAGCTTTTCATTTCCCCAAGCCTCGAGATCAATCCGAACAGCGAAGGGGAAAGCAAGGCCTTGGAAGACGTTCAGCGACTCCTTCATCATGAAATGGTCCATATTTTCCAGCATCAGTTGCTTGGCCAAGACAAAATGTTTGCTCTGCCTACTTGGTTCTCCGAAGGCATGGCGGTCGCATTTTCCGGACAATCGATCATTTGGAAACCCAGTGACTTCAAACAGGAACTCAAGGCGTTCAGTCTACTCCCAAATGCAGAGTCTTATCTGCTGATGAACCAACACGTGTCATTCGATATGAATAGCGCGCCATTCGACTCGCTCTACGACATCTGGGGGATTGCCTTTATATATTCGATCGCCGAGGGTGAACGCATGCACCCCGACTACAAAAATACCGACGGCCCCCACCTAAGCTCAAAGGAGCTGCTGCGCGCCGTGGCTATAGTTCGCGACACTCCGGCTCTAGGCTTTCCTAACGCGCTGCAAAAGCATAGCTCCAAGCAAAGTCTGACCCGCTCCAATCTGGACAAAGCAATCTGCGCTTTCATTGCTTAGAGCGTTGTCGTTATCGCAGTCCCTCTCGACAACCTTGAAACGGGTGAACTCAGGGCCAGGGAAGGCCTCACGTATGAACTTTACTCCCTGGCCCTGAAAAGGCTGCCCGCTTACAGCAATGGAATGCTGTAACTCACGATCAGCCGATTCTGATCCTGGTCGCGAGCAATATCGCTGCGGGACATGCCGTTGCGCCAGCCGAAACCGACGTTCTTCAACGCGCCGCTCTGGACCACGTAGTCCAGGGCGATATCACGCTCCCACTCACTGGCGTCATGGCCGCTGGCGGTCTGGATGTTGTCGCCCTTGAGGTACATCACCGAGGCCTTCAAACCCGGCACGCCAAGCCCTGCGAAGTCATAGGCATACTGGGCGAATGCCGTGCGCTCGCCGGCCTGGATGAACGTCTGGATGGTGCGGTCGGTGTAGAGATAAAGACTCGCGCCGCCTTCACCTTTGCCCACCAGGCCGCCCTGGTTTAGTTGGGCAAAGTTGCTGTCTTCGGACACGCTTTGATAACCGGCGGTAATGGCATGGCCGCCCAACGAGTAGATGAACGCTGCACTCCAGGTATCGTTGTCGATTTCACCGCTGCCGTCCTTGGTATAGCCGCCGAGTTTGTAACCACTGGCGCGACCGGCTGCGCTGCTGTTCTTGCCATCGGAGGTGGTCTTGAAATAACGCAGGTCGGTTTTCAACGAGCCGTATTCGCCCAACGGTAATACATGCAGCAAACCGGCGAAGTGCTGCTGGTAATAATCTTCCAGATTGGCGTAGTAATACTGGGCAGTCAGGTCCTTGGTCAGTTTGTAATCGCCACCGGCAAAGGTGAACTTGTTGCTTTCCTGGCTACCGCCCGCCACGGCCAGGCCGGCGCTGTCACTGGAAGCACGGCCGGTGGCGTGTTCCAGTTGTCCGGCGGTGAAGGTCAGGTTGTCGATTTCATTGCTGGTAACTTGGCCACCTTCGAACGTTTGCGGCAGCAAGCGGCCATCGTTGGAAACCAGGATCGGCAATTTTGGTTGCAAGGTGCCGTAACGCAGTTCGGTCTTGGAGACACGCATCTTCGCGGTTGCACCGAGACGCGACCATTGGTCCGCCGCCTTGTCGCCATCGTTGGGAAACATCGAGCCGCCAACATGACGACCCGCGCCGCTGTCCAGCTTCAGGCCCAGCAACCCGATCGCGTCCAGGCCAAACCCCACGGTACCGTCGGTAAACCCGGATTGATAATTGAGCATGAAGGCCTGGCCCCATTCTTCGGTCTTCGAAGGTGCGGCGGCGCCGTCACGGTTATCGTTATTGAAGTAGAAGTTGCGCAAGTTCAAGTTGGCTTTGCTGTCGCTGATAAAATCAGCCGACGCCAATGGACTCAGGACCAGACTCACACCGCCAGTTAAAACACTCAGTACTTGAATTAATGCTTTCATCAGGACGAACTCCACCGCGGAATCACAGTTCCGGGCATGTTGGAAAGGCAGCAGTAAGCTCTCGACCGATCACCTGATGGGCCGATGCGTTAAATGACTCGTTAGAAAATCTTCAATGCATAGCGTGGGGTAGGGGATAAATCTCCAAAGAGTGCCATCAGTGAAAGTCCCTGGGTTATCAGTCGATCAATCCATGAGCGTCATAAAAGGGGTACGGCCCGGGATACTCGCCAAACACGCCGTTATGGGTCACCAACCCCTGTCCATGCCAGTGGTGCAGCAGGTAGCCGGGTGGTTCCAGGTTGAAATGCGCGGGTGCGGTTGGCTGTAGATCCAGGACAATTTGATGGGAGGTGCCGGGACACACGCAGCTCAGGCTGCCGCCAAAGCGTCGCTGCATCGGCCGATGCAAATGCCCGCACAGCAAGCGCTCCACCTGCGGATGACGGGCGATGACCTGCTCCAGCGCCGAGGCGTTGATGAACGGCTCGCGGTCCATGTGGCCGATGCCGCTGATAAACGGCGGATGGTGCAGGACCAGCAGCGTTGGCACGGCGGGACGACAGGCCAACTGTTCATCGAGCCAGCTCAACTGGCTGTCCAGCAACTGACCGCCATGGCCGCCGGGAATGGTGCTGTCCAGGCCGATCAGGCGCAGCGGATGCTCGTCAACCACCCAATCCAACGGAGCCCCAGCCACGCTTGGCAAATAGTCATGATCGGCAAATGCCGCCCGCAAATGCTCGCGGTTGTCATGGTTACCCGGCACCAGGTAGCAAGGCATGTGCAGGCGTGCCAGTTCGGGGTGCAGCACGGCGTATTCATCAGGGCGACCGAAGTCCACCAGGTCGCCACTGATCACCACGATGTCGGGACGCGGCACCCGGGCATTCAAATGATCAACGGCATGACGCAACGCGGCGCGGGTGTCGACGACGCCATAGGTCAGTTTTTCCCCGGCCTTGAGATGCAGGTCGCTGATCTGCGCAATGAGAAACGGATGATTCAAAATAAGCCCTCTGAAAACACGAATATCACGATGACAAGGTGAACAGCACTTGCGGCTCGACGGCCAGGGCAATCAGGGCACCGGGGGCGTGTATGACGCTGTCGGTGCTGTCCACCAGCAAGGGTTGGGCGGCGCCGACGTCCACCAACAGGCGGCTTTGGGCCCCCTGGAAAAACTGGCCCACCAGTCGCCCACGCAGATGCCCCTCGTTGTCCATCACCCGCAAGTGCTCGGGGCGGCAATAGACGGTGGTGGGCAGCCCGGCACCGCGCCATGGCAACTCCCCGCCATGGACCTTCAAGCTCAGGGAGGTGTGCCCGAGCACCGCAAAAGCGTTGAGGTTGCCGACAAAGCTGGCGACAAAAGCGTTGGCCGGTTGCTGATAGATGTCCCGTGGGCTGGCCAATTGCGCGACGCGGCCGCGCTCCATCACCAGGATCCGATCGCCCAGGGCCATGGCTTCGCCCTGGTCGTGGGTGACGAACACCGCGGTAATGCCCAGATGGCGTAGCAACTGATCCAACTCGCTGCGCAGGCGCTCACGCAACTGCGCGTCCAGTGCCGCCAAGGGTTCATCGAGCAGCAATACCCGGGGCTTGGGCGCCAGGGCACGGGCGAGGGCGACCCGCTGGCGCTGGCCGCCGGACAACTCGTGGATGCTGCGCTTGCCATGATCCTGAAGGCCCACCAGTTCCAGCAGCTCCGAGCAGCGCTTGTTCCGTTCAGCCGCCGCCATGCCGCGAATCTTCAAGCCATAGACGATGTTGCCGGCCACATCCAGGTTGGGAAACAACGCATAGTTCTGGAACACCATGCCCACGTCGCGCCGTTCGATGGGCAGGCGGGTAACGTCGGTGTCGCCGAAAAATACTTGCCCCACATCCGGGCGTTCGAGCCCGGCGATCAGCCGCAGGGTGGTGGTTTTACCGCAGCCGGAGGGGCCGAGGATCGCCAAGGTTTCGCCGGCCTCTATGGTCAGGTCCAGGTCATGCACGGCAACGGTGCCGTCCGCGAACGCCTTGCGGCAACCCGCCAGGCGAATGGTGGTTCCGGTCATCGTTTTTCTCCACGGGAAAGGCGTGCGCTGATGGCCTGCAACGCAATCAGCAGCGGCACGATCATCAGCAGGAATATGAGGGTGTAGGCGCTGGCGACTTCCAGCCTGGCCGACGCATAGCTGTCCGCCAGGCCTACCGGCAATGTCTTGGTCATCGGCGTGTGGAGCATCCAGGTCAGGTTGAACTCGCCCAGCGACAGCGTGACCACCATGAGGACCCCGGCGAGAATCCCCGCCCGACAATTAGGCACCACCACGCTGAAGAATCGTCGCAGCGGCCCGGCGCCAAGGCTGGCCGCGGCTTCTTCCAGGACGGGCAAGTGCTGACGTTGCATCACCGCCATCACCGGCCTCACCAGGAACGGCAGGGTGAACAGCACATGGCCAACGAGAATGAACAGCCAACTGCTGCGAAATCCGCCGAACTGCCCATAGGTGAGCAGCAACGCCAGGGCGCTGGCCAGGCCTGGCATCGCCACCGGCAGCACCATCAACTCCTCGAACGCACGGCTGAAGCGGTTGTTCATCCGTACCAGCGCGTAAGCCGCCGGAACACCCACCACACAAACGCTTATTGCGCAGGCCACGGCCAGTTGCAGGGAGAGCCAGACCGTCGGCGAATAGGCCTGCCAGACTTGCACCAGCCAATCGAACGTCAGTCCGCTGGACACGCCCTGGAAATAATTGCGTGTCAGCCCGGCCAGCAGCGACATCAGCACCGGCACCAACATGAACGCGCAGACCAGCAGGGTGAACAGCAACTGGCCGATAAACAGCGTTGAGCGTCTCACAAGACTGTCCTCGCGTTTTTCGCCATGCGCCGGGCCAATAGCAGCACTGCCCAGGTCAGCGCCCCCAGCACCACCGACAGCGCAGCCGCCACGGTGAAATTGGCGTAGTTGGTGAACACGTTGTAGATCGCCACCGGGGTCACGTTCAGGCGGGTGCCCAGGGTGAAGGCCGTACCGAAGGCGCCCATGGAGGTGGCAAAGCAGATCGCTCCACACGAGACCAGCGCTGGCGCCAGGCCGGGGACGATGACATCGCAGATCACTCGCCAGTGGCCGGCGCCCAATGAGTGCGCGGCTTCTTCCAGGCTGCGATCCAGGCTTTCGCAGGCGGCCATCACCGTGAGGATCACCCGCGGAATCGAGAAATACAGGTAACCGATGCAAAGGCCCATCAGCGAGTAGGCGAAGATCCAGCGCTCACCCGCCAACTCCAGGCCAAGGCTGGCGAACAAGCCTTGGCGCCCCGCCAGCAGAATCACCAGGAAACCGACGACCACACCGGGAAATGCCAGCGGGAAGGTCAACAAGGCGACCAACAGCGAGCGCCCGAAAAAGCGCTGGCGACTGAGGAAAACCCCACTGATGCCACCCACCAACAGCGCCGCAAGGGTCGTCGCCAGCGCCAGCAGGCACGTCTGCGCCAGGCTGCCCAGGTATTGCGCACTGCCCAGTACCTGCCAATAACCGCTTTCGCCGCCGTCGCGACGTTGCCCGCCCAGCACGATCAGGTGTGCCAGCGGCAACAGCCAG
This sequence comes from Pseudomonas brassicacearum, assembly GCF_918698105.1. Taxonomy (GTDB): domain Bacteria; phylum Pseudomonadota; class Gammaproteobacteria; order Pseudomonadales; family Pseudomonadaceae; genus Aquipseudomonas; species Aquipseudomonas brassicacearum_F. The sequence continues at coordinate 12,089 of NZ_CAKKMI010000097.1, forward strand.
AACGCGAACAGCACCGCTGCCGCAGGCGCCAGGGCCCAGGCCGCGGTCAGCCGCAAACGCGGTACCGTGGCCTGGCCCGACGAGACTCCCCGGGCTTTTATTACCGAGGCGGTCACTTACTTGACCTCTTTGAGGTAACGCGCGGAAAAGGCTTCCTGCGCCGCCGCCATCTGCTCGTAGTTGACCACGCCGGCCCGGGCGTAATCGCTGTCCGGCAGGAACTGCGCGGCGATGTCGGCAGGCATTTTCATCGCCCGCACTGGCCGCAGATACGCCTTGGCCCAGAGTGCTTGGCCTTGCTCGGACAGGACGAAATCCAGCACCTTCTCGGCGTTGGCCCGATGGGGCGCGTTGCCGACGATGCTCATCACGTAAGGCACGCTGATGCTACCTTCCTTGGGAATCACGAAAGCGACGTTGGCCTTGTCCTTGTAGCGCGCCCGGTAGGCGTTGAAATCGTAATCGACCAGGATCGGCAACTCCCCGGACAACACCCGCGCATAAGCGGTCTGCTTGGGCACGATGGGCGAGTTTTTCGCCAGTTTCTGGAAGTAATCGATCGCTGGGGTGAAGTCGTTGAGGTTGCCGCCCATGGCCTGGTTGATCGCTACCGCAGAAACGTAGCCGACGAATGCGCTAGACGGATCAAGGTAGCCGACCATGCCTTTGTACTCAGGCTTGAGCAGATCGCCCCAGCTTTGCGGCACGGGCAGGCCGCCCAGTGCATCGACGTTGACCATGATGCCCAGGGTGCCGGAGTGAATGGCAAACCAGTGTCCTTGCGGGTCCTTCAAACCGTCCGGGATCTGCTCCCAGCCCTTGGGTTTATAGGTGCCGACCACCCCGGCTTTTTGCGCCTGCAAACCGAAGGTCACGCCGTAATACACCACATCCGCCACGGGTGCGGCTTGCTCGGCCACCAGTTGTGCCAAGGCCTGCCCGGAGTTCTTGTTGTCCAGCGGGACCTGCACACCCGTGGTATCGGCAATCGCCTTGAGCTGCGTGCCCCAGTCGGCCCATTCCGGTGGGCAGTTGTAGCAAATCGCCGTTTCGCCAGCCTGGGCCAGGCTGGCAACGCCGCACAGCAGCAACGCCGCCAGGGTTTTACTGAAGCGGATCATCAAGCGTCTCCTCGTAGGGTTGAGTACTTTCGCCAGGCCGGATATGGCAGGGCAGGCAATGGGAAACCGGTGCGGCGCCGCCGATTTGCGCCAGCAGTTGGTCGATCACGGTGCAAGCCAGGGCCTCGATGGGCTGGACGACGCTGCACAGCGTCGGGTGCATCTGTGTGCCCAGGGCGATGCCGTCAAAGCCAATGACCGAAAGCTGCTGGGGGACGTGCCAGCCGTTGCGGCGCAGTTGTGCAATCAGGCTGATTGCCAACAGATCGTTGGAGCAAACCAATGCACTGAGGGCTTGCGGACCTTGCAGCAAAGGCTCGATAGCGGCGAAGTCGGCTTGGGTATGGGCCGGCATTTCAATCACCGGCAGGCAGTCGAGACCGGCCTCGCGCATGGCGTCGCAATAACCGGCGTAACGCAGGCGCGCACGGTCCGATTGCAGGGCCGGGCCGGCCACCATGCCGATGCGCCAATGCCCGGCTTCGAGCAGATAACGCGTGGCGAGGGCCATGCCGGCGCGGTTGTCCACCGACACGGCGCTGTAGTGCGGATTGCCTGGCTGGTGATAGGCAAGCACAAAAGGCGTGTCCTCGTTGTCCAGGCTTTGCAGCACACGGTTGCTCTCGGCGTCGGTCACCGTGAGGACCAGGCCATCGACGCGCTGGCGCAACAACTCCTCGACCACCACGCTTTCGCGTTCGCTGCTGTAGTCGGTCGTCGCCAGGAGCAGGTTGTAGCCGCGCAAGCGCGCCGCGTGCTCCATGGCCTGGAATTGTTCGGCGAACACTGGATTGAGCAGGTTGGGGACCACCACGCCGATCAGCTTGGTTACCTGCAGGCGCAGTTGGCGGCCAAGACGATTGGGCCGAAAACCCAGCTGGCGCGCCGCGGCGAACACCTGCTCGCGGGTGGCCGGACGCACCACTTCAGGGGAGGCAAAGGTGCGGGCCGCGGTGGCCCGCGAAACCCCTGCCAAACGTGCCACTTCTTTCAAATCAGTCATTGTCACTCGCTTGAGATCGATCTCATTGGCGAGGACAGTACTCAGGGCGTATGGCGTTTTGGCGACGCAGTGATGACGATTTGATGTCAGTTGTTGATGTCTGTCGTTGAGCGCGATGCAGGGCGCATGCGCAAATTCAGCGCCTGCTTGCGGCAAACCCGTACTGCCTGGCCGACCACACCACCACCAACGTCAGCAGCAAGAGGGCGACCAGCACAGGCGCAAACGCCACGACACCCAGGTGATCGAGCAGGACACCCCCCACGATGCCGCCGCCGGCAATGGCGACATTCCAGGCCGTGACCAACATCGACTGGGCGAGATCCGATGCCTCTCCGGCCGTCTTGGCGATTGCCGTCTGGAACAACGTCCCGGCCCCTCCAAAGGCGATTCCCCAGGCCGCCACGGCGATGTAGATCGCGGCAGGGCTGTCGCTCATGGCGCCTAGCGTCAGTGCCGAGATGGCGAACAGCGCCGTGGTGGCAAGGGTCAATGCCCGCAGATGGCGATCAATCAGCACGCCGACGACCCAGATGCCCAACAGCGATGCGACCCCGAAGACCAGCAGAACCAGGTCGGTCCGCTCGCCCAGGCCCGCTGTCATCAGGAACGGCACGATATAGGTAAAGAGAATGTTGTGCGCCAGGACAAAGGCTAACACCACGAACAACACCGAGCGAACGCCCGGCAGGGTGAAGACCTGGCCCAAGGCAAGGCGTTTGCCGGTGGTTTGCCCGGGAAAGTCAGGCAGCTTGAGTCGTACCCAGACCATCAAGGCGACGGCGAACAAGCTCATGATGGCGAAGCTCATCCGCCAACCGATCAAATGACCGAGCAAGGTGCCGGCCGGCACGCCCAGGGATAACGCCAAGGGTGCGCCAACCATGGCAATCGCAATCGCCCGACCTTTCTGGCTCTCGGGCACCATGCGGGCGGCATAACCGGCCAACAAGGCCCAGAGCAGCCCGGCCGATACGCCACCGAGCAAGCGCGCGACGATGGTCAAGCCATAGTGGGACGAAAACGTCGTGACCATATTGGCAACGGCGAAACCGGCAATGGCCAGCAGCAAGAGCGACCGGCGTCGCATGCCTTGGGTCGCGGCCGTCAAGGGAATGGCCGCCAGCAAGGAACCTATCGCGTAGACCGTGACCAACTGGCCGGCGAGGGCTTCGGAAATCGCCAGCCCTTCGCTGATCTGTGAGAGAAGGCCGGCAGGCAAGGCTTCGGTGAGAATGGTCACGAACGCCGCCAGCGCGAGCGCAAACAGTGACCAGATGGGCAGCGGCGCCGCGTCTTGAACGACCTCGGCATCGGCGTCGATATGGGTATTGGCAATCGTCATGTGTCACCTGCTTGGAACGCTTCTGACCCGCCGGATAGCGGGGTCAGTCGCAGATTGATAAGTGCCAACTACGGTAAGTGCCCCTTCTTGGCGAGACAAGAATGCTAGAGTGCGCAACACATCGGAAAAAATGTCCGCAATAGGAGCCTGGCGTGGAGTCACTGAGCGGGATTGATTTTTTTGTTCGCGCGGCCGAAACCCGCAGCTTTTCAGAGGCGGGCAGGGCGCTTGGCATTTCGTCTTCGGCGGTGGGCAAAAGCGTCGCCCGGCTCGAGGAACGGCTAGGTGTGCGGCTGTTTCATCGCAGCACGCGCAGCATCACGCTGACGGCGGAAGGGACGCTTTTCCTCGAGCGTTGCCGGCGTATTCTCTGCGAAGTCGAAGCGGCCGAACTGGAACTGTCGGAAACCCGCAAAGCGCCGCGGGGCAAACTGCGGGTGAGTTTGCCGCTGGTTGCAGACCTGGTCATGCCGACGCTGATGGCCTTCATGCGCCGCTACCCCAGTATCGAACTGGACCTTGATTTCTCCGACAGGCTGGTGGACATAATCGAGGAAGGTTTCGATGCGGTCATTCGCACTGGAGAACCGAACGACTCCCGGCTGATGTCCCGCCCGTTGGGCGCGTTCAAGCTCGTCGTGGTCGGTTCGCCGCGGTACCTCGCCGAACACGGCACGCCGCAAGTGCCGGCGGATCTGCTGCGCCATGCCTGCCTGCTATACAAGTTTCCCAGCACTGGCAGGATGCAGGTCTGGCCGATAAACGGGGAAGGGCAGCCGGATCTCAACCTGCCGGCCACCTTGGTCTGCAACACCACCGAGGCGTTGCTGTACGTCGTGCGCGATGCATTGGGGATTGCCTGCGTGCCGGACTTCACCGTGCGCGATGCCATCGCCAGCGGTGAACTGGTCACCGTCCTCGACGACTTCAATCGGCATCAGAGCACCTTCCGCATGCTCTGGCCTTCAAGCAAGCACCTGGCGCCGAAACTGCGGGTGTTCATTGATTTCATGAGCAGTGAATTGTTCAAGTGACTGAACCACCGCTATCGCGAGCAAGTTCGGCTCCCACACCAGGGGATCTTCAGCAGCCACGAAGCGCATGGCGAACGATTTACGTCCAGATCAAGGAGCCTTGTTCTCGACCAGGCAGTTCCCACCATCCACCACGATGACTTCGCCCGTGAGGTAGCTCGCCTCTGAAGACGCAAGGAAGGCAACCAATGCAGCGACTTCTTCGGGACGCCCGGCGCGGCCCATCGGTGTGTATTCGGCCGCTTTGGCTTCCTCTGCAGTGCTCGACCCGGTGGTGATCCAGCCGGGAGCGACGCTGTTTACAGTGATCCCTTGCTGGGCGACTTCCAGCGCCAGGCTCATGCTCATTCCGACCATCGCGGCCTTTGCGGCGCTGTAAGCCGCTTCGCCGGGGTTGCTGCAGCGGGTGCCGGTAGTGGAACTGATGTTGACGATGCGCCCGTAACGACGCGCCCGCATGCCGGGCAGAACAGCCCGTGTAAGCAGAAAAGCCGTGGTCAGGTTTCGCGCCAGCGTCAGGTTCCAGGTGTGCAGATCCATGCTTGCCAAGTCGGAAAAAAACTCCGGGCTGCCTTGCATGGCCATGCCCGCGTTGTTGACCAGGATATCGATCTGGCCCCAGAGGGACTCTGCCCACGCCATGAACTCACGTACCTGGTTTTCATCGGTAAGATCGAGGGCCCGGCCTTCGACTTCGAACCCTTCGGCGCGCAGTTCTGCGACTCGATCATGGATTCGCGCACTGCTGGCGGTGACGATCAGTCTGGCACCTGCAGTACCCAGTCTGCGCGCGATCGCCATGCCGATTCCGATCTCGCTGCCAACCCCACTGACGAGGGCCACAGGGTGCTGTCCGGTTGGGTTTGGCATGGTGTCTCCAGAGGGGGGGTAAGTGATGATCAGGTGTCTGGGCCTGAGTTGCGCCTGCCAATATAAACACCCCGATTAACGCCCGAACACCCCCGTCCTTCCCAACAGCGGCTTTTGCCGCCAAGCCGGTGCGCTCGTGGGGAAAAGCACTTCGTCTGGCCGATAGCGGGCGATGCCGCAGGCGGCAGCGATGCGCTGGCGTTGCTGGCCTCGGGCAAGGGCTTGCTGAAAACTGTTTTCACTCTGGGGCTGTCCCAGCACATAACCGACGCCCGCCTGGAAATCGCCGCCGTGGGCCTGCCACCAGTTGGTGATTGACTGCGGGTCGGGCCAGGGCAGGTTTTCGTCGGGGTCCATGGCGACATTGGGATCTTCAGGGTTGTCGTTCGGGCCCGCATCGAAATCCGGCAGGTCCTGCAGTTCCAGGTCGAGTAGCGCCAGGTCCGCGCTGGTGATCAGGCTGAAGGCTTCACCAGCGACCCGGGCATAGGGCAGCTCGCTCATCTGCTGGATCAACCACGGTACGCAGACTGGATCGCCCAGCAGCCCGATAGCCTGGATGCCGACGCGATGCTGCACGGGGTTCTGTATCAACTGGCGGATCCAGGCGATGCTGTTCTCACGCTTTTGCCAGGCCAGCAATACACAGAGCGCGCGGTACTGGAATTCGCCCGGTTGCTCGGCGAACTGGCGCAGCGGCTCCAGGGCTTGCTCATCACCCATCTGGGCGCTGGCCCAATTGGTCCAGAAACGCGTGGCGGCGTTCTCATGCAGGCGATGGGCACGAATCGCTGGCAGCAGGTCACGACGACGCAGCTCGCCAGCCGTGCGGGCGGCACGCGCCAATACGCTGGGGTCTGCATCGCAAAGTCCGGCAAGCAGGGCGGGGCCCGGGTCGTGGCGGTGCATGCCGCAGGCCGCCAGGCCAAGGCGGCGGAACAGGGGCTCAGGGGCCGTGAGCATGCGCTCGATCCAGGGCGATATCCGCTCCCAGTCGAGCCACCCGAGGGCCATCAGATATCCACGTTCCGTGTCCAAGGCACTGCGTAAATGAGCGCTGAGCCGCGACAGCACTTTCGCATCGGCCGTCTCGAAGGCCAGCACCACGCTGGCGAACATCTCGCCGACGGCGTGCGGGCCGAGCTGGGCCAGCAGGGTCTCCAGGCCGGTGGTGCCGGCAATTCGAAGGCCGTCGAGGTGGGCATCGATGCGGTTGTCGAGCGTGCCTATCTGATCCAGGTCGTAATGTGGTGCCCGCACGGCATAGTCCCGCAGGGCCGCGAGGAAACTCGCCTCTTCGGTGTGTTGGTCGAGAATCGGTAACAGACTTTCCATGGACTTCCCTACACTCGCCTTAAGGACCGGGTATGCGTGTCCAGTTCGCTCCGTCAAAAGCGGCAAGGTGTCGTTCCCCGGATGACCATAGACACTGTTCATTCGCGTCCAAATATCTGAAGGTCTGATCGCCGGGAAGTCCCATCTCGACCTTCTCCAGCTTGTCGCCTTGTAGCGTGTAGAGTGCTTTGGTGGTTGAAAGCCAGAGTTGATCATTGAACCAGGCCATGTCCCAGAATGTATCGTCCGTGAGTTCATGCTCAATGAGCTCCCAGCGATCGAGACGACCTCGCATGACGATGCCCAACTGGCCTGAGATGTAAACCACGCCATCGGGTGCGCAGAGAACGTTTTCCAGAATGATGTTGGTCGGACTTTCGCTTCGCTGCCAGATACCCTGCTGGCGGTACCAGATCTCGCCCTGGTTGCCGGTGGCATAGATTTCATCTTCACCAAAGCCATCGATGGATTCGAAGCCACTGAGGCTATCGGCGGTCGGATCTTCCACCACCCCTTGGTCGCAGCGCTGCCAGACTCTGTCCTTGCGAACATAGACTTGGCGGCCGAAGCCTGTGGCATAGACATGTGCACCAATAGGACGGATGTCGCGCAGCAGGCCGTGCTTACTGGGTTTCTCCTCGACGATATCTTCGTAGGCTTGCCCGTCAGGCGCCGCGCGATGAACGCTGCCATTGGCGCATAGCGTCAGAATTTCTGGAGGCGCGCCGCGAACTGCGCAGATACCGGCGCAGATCGCTTGAACATAGTAGTTGTCCCATACTCCGGTCCATCGAAAGACTCGAGTACCGGGCTCGCGTTTCGAGTAGGCGAGTACATAAACGCGGTTTTTATCAAAGACTGCTACTCGGCTCAGTGTCCAATCCAATGTTTGAGTCATGTCGTCCTTGCTCCAGTTGAGCTACCAAGCACTGATAGTGACCTCTGGGATCATGTCGTGGGCCAGCGCTTTCTGATTGTCTTGAAGGTTGGGTGTGTGGGTCCTGACCGGGGTTTTGTCCCTGACACCTACCGTATTCTTATGGTAAGCGTCTAACTGCGCTTCCAGACATTTCTTTGAGCATTTCGATTTCGGGAAGGTCTGCTGAAGCGCCCGCACGCCCGCTGAACGGGATTGGCCATAATTCCAGGCGTAGTCCTTTTGCCCGGGCGGCGCGCCCTCGATGGCTGCCTGCTCCAGCTTGCCTTGGGCTGCATGCATGAAACCATGGTCCCCTTCATAGCGTCCGCTTCCGTCTTGAGGGCATTGCACGCAAATGCACGGTGCATCTTTTTCGTCGTAATTGGGGAACTGAGGAAGAGGCGTTTGGCGACCTGAACCTGTCGCTGTAAAACTATGGGCTTCAACGAGGTGGTGGCCGGTTTCGCCAGGACAACAGGCCACTTGACTGTTCTGCGCCTTGGAATCCGCCTGCTTCTTGGACACCAGCAAACACTTTTTTGCGGAGGTACAGGCCTTGTCGTCACACCGTTGCGCTTTGGTCGGCAGTCCCCCGCAAGCCTTGTTTTTCCTGGCCACTTCTTTCTTGCAACGCTCGATGGGCGTCGTCGCTGCTGCGTCGGCATAAGCCCAAGGAGGCGTATTTCCGGGCTTGGATGCGTGGTTGTGAGTCATCAGGTCTAAATGCCTGACTACATTTTCCCCTTCGAACTTCACGTCCATCGACCAAGCAATGAAGTACACCTTCCCCTTGATCTTGCTGGTCACCACGCCTTTCTTCGGCGCGTTCCCGGCCTCATCTCCCGTACTGGTCTTGAAACAGCTCTTGTCCTTGAGCATCACCTCCTTGCCGGTGATTTTGACCGTTCGTGTACCCTTGGTCGTGTCCTTGGCCATGCCAGTATTGGGGTAGGGGATCGGTACCCCCAGCGGGGTGGGCGGAGCCTGGGG
>NZ_CAKKMI010000098.1:0-20621 GCF_918698105.1 Pseudomonas brassicacearum
GTCAGTCACCCTTACCGGGGCTGGTCCACCGCTATCGCGAGCAAGCTCGCTCCCACATTGGTTTTATGGGGTTCTGAAAATCGTATCTGCCCGTCCTTTCAAGTACTGACACTTCTGGCATAACACTTGCTCCAGCCTTGCCGTGCAACAGTGAAAACCCCGATTAGTGACGGATTATTGGCATGGCGAAGAGTGAAGCAGCAGCTGTAAAAGACCCTGCAACCAAAGGCAAACTCAAGCTGATCATCATGATCGTGGTGGGTTTGCTCCTGGCGATCGGTGTGTCCGTGGGTGCGACCTGGTATTTCATGCACAGTGCTCAAAGCAAGCCGGCAGTGGCGGTCGAAGCTGCGCCAGTGGGCAAGCAGCCGGCGATTTTCGAACCGATGGCGCCGGCCTTCGTGGCCAATTACACCCAGAACGGTCGTCAACGCTACATGCAGGTGAGCATTACCCTGCTGGGCCGCAATCAGGCTGACCTGGAGGCGCTGCGGGTGCATATGCCACTGATCCGCAATAACCTGGTGATGCTGTTCTCCGGGCAGAATTTCGACACCCTGGCCACTCCGGTCGGCCAGGAAATGTTGCGTCAGAAAGCCACGGCCAGCGTGCAGGAGGTCGCTCAGAAAGAGCTTGGCAAAGTGGTGATCGAACAGTTGCTCTTCACTAACTTCGTATTGCAGTAGGAACACGACATGGCCGTGCAGGACCTGCTGTCCCAGGACGAAATCGATGCGCTGTTGCATGGTGTCGACGACGGTCTGGTACAGACCGAAAACGCTGCTGAACCGGGCAGCGTCAAAAGCTACGACCTGACCAGCCAGGATCGCATCGTTCGCGGACGCATGCCGACCCTGGAAATGATCAACGAACGTTTCGCCCGCTACACCCGCATCAGCATGTTCAACATGCTGCGCCGTTCGGCCGACGTGGCCGTCGGGGGTGTGCAAGTGATGAAGTTTGGTGAGTATGTACACTCGCTGTACGTGCCCACCAGTCTCAACCTGGTGAAGATCAAGCCGTTGCGCGGCACCGCGTTGTTCATTCTTGACGCCAAGCTGGTGTTCAAGCTGGTGGACAACTTCTTCGGTGGCGACGGTCGTCACGCCAAGATCGAGGGGCGGGAATTCACCCCGACCGAGCTGCGGGTGGTGCGCATGGTGCTGGAGCAGGCCTTCGTCGACTTGAAGGAAGCCTGGCAGGCAATCATGGAAGTGAACTTCGAGTACATCAACTCGGAAGTGAACCCGGCCATGGCCAACATCGTCGGTCCGAGCGAAGCCATTGTGGTCTCGACCTTCCACATCGAGCTCGATGGCGGTGGCGGCGACCTGCACGTGACCATGCCGTACTCGATGATCGAGCCGGTGCGCGAAATGCTCGACGCCGGTTTCCAGTCGGACCTCGACGACCAGGACGAACGCTGGATCAACGCGTTGCGCCAGGACGTGCTGGATGTCGACGTGCCGATCGGCGCGACAGTCGCTCGGCGTCAATTGCGCCTGCGGGACATCCTGCACATGCAGCCGGGGGACATCATCCCCGTCGAGATGCCGGAAGACATGATCATGCGCGCCAATGGCGTGCCGGCCTTCAAGGTCAAGATGGGCTCTCACAAAGGCAACCTGGCGTTGCAGGTGATCGAGCCGATCGAACGCCGCTGAGCGGTGTCGAATTTTTAAGTTTGCGTTTCTAACTGATTTTTGCCCGCCGAGGACAAATGATGGCTGACGATATGAATACCCAGGATGACCAGGCGCTGGCCGACGAATGGGCTGCGGCCCTGGAAGAAACCGGCGATGCCGGGCAAGCCGACATCGACGCCTTGCTGGCGGCCGACACTGGCGCCCATGCGTCCAGCCGCCTGCAGATGGAAGAATTTGGCAGCGTGCCGAAGAGTCATGAACCGGTGACGCTCGATGGTCCGAACCTGGATGTGATTCTCGATATCCCGGTGTCGATTTCCATGGAAGTGGGCAGCACCGACATCAACATCCGCAACCTGCTGCAGCTCAACCAAGGCTCGGTGATCGAACTGGACCGCCTGGCTGGCGAGCCGCTCGATGTATTGGTCAACGGCACCTTGATCGCCCATGGCGAAGTGGTGGTGGTCAACGAGAAGTTCGGCATTCGCCTGACGGACGTGATCAGCCCGAGCGAACGCATCAAGAAGTTGCGCTAAGTGAAAGGTTTCTTCGCAGCAGCCGCGATGCTGCCGTTGAGCGTGCTGGCGGCCGAACCGGTTGCCACGGCCGCCGCCGCGCCAGCAACAGGCAGTGGTGTCGCCGGGCAATTGGCGCAATTGGTGCTCGGCTTGCTGTTGGTGCTGGGCTTGATCTTCTTGCTCGCCTGGCTGTTGCGGCGTGTGCAGCAGGCGGGGCCGGCTGGCAAGGGGCAGGTCATCGACATCGTCGGTTCCCGCGCGCTCGGGCCGCGCGACCGGCTGGTGCTGGTGCAGGTCGGTAACGAGCAGATCCTGCTGGGCCTGAGCCCGGGCACCATCACCGCCTTGCACGTCCTCAAGGAGCCGGTGCAGGTGCCCTCCGCCGAGCCGGCCAGCCCCGAATTTGCCCAGCGCCTCATGGAATTGTTGGGTAAAGACCAGAAGGATAAGAAGTAATGCCGTTGCGCATTCTGTTGGCATTGGCCCTGATGCTGGCCGCACCGTTGGCGTTCGCCGCCGATCCGCTGTCGATCCCGGCGATTACCCTGGGGACCAACGCCGAAGGGGCCCAGGAATACTCGGTCAGCCTGCAGATCCTGCTGATCATGACCGCGCTGAGTTTCATCCCGGCGTTCGTCATGCTGATGACCAGTTTCACCCGGATCATCATTGTCTTTTCGATCCTGCGCCAGGCCCTGGGCCTGCAACAGACGCCCTCGAACCAGATCCTCACCGGCATGGCGCTGTTCCTGACCATGTTCATCATGGCGCCGGTGTTCGACCGGGTGAACCAGGATGCGTTGCAACCTTACCTGGCAGAAAAAATCACCGCCCAGGATGCCGTGGCCAAGGCTGAAGTGCCGATCAAGGATTTCATGCTGGCCCAGACTCGCAGCAGCGACCTGGAGCTGTTCATGCGCCTGTCCAAGCGCACCGATATTCCCAGTGCCGATCAGGCGCCGCTGACTATCCTGGTGCCGGCGTTCGTGACGTCCGAACTCAAGACCGCGTTCCAGATCGGCTTCATGATTTTCATCCCGTTCCTGATCATCGACCTGGTGGTCGCCAGCGTGCTGATGGCCATGGGCATGATGATGCTCTCGCCGCTGATCATTTCCCTGCCGTTCAAGATCATGCTGTTTGTGCTGGTGGATGGCTGGGCGTTGATCATCGGTACGCTGGCGGGCAGTTTCGGCGGTGTTTAGGCCTTTTGTGCGGGTAGGACGATATGACGCCTGAAGTAGCGGTAGACCTTTTCCGTGAAGCGCTCTGGCTGACGACCATGATGGTTGCCATCCTGGTGATCCCCAGCCTGCTGGTGGGGTTGCTGGTGGCGATGTTCCAGGCCGCGACCCAGATTAACGAACAGACCTTGAGCTTCCTGCCGCGCCTTCTGGTCATGCTGGTGACGTTGATTGTCGCCGGCCCCTGGATGGTACAAACCTTCATGGAATACATCCTGCAGTTGTACGGCAGTATTCCGCAGTTGATCGGCTGACCTCATGTCGATGCTCGCGCTGACGGACACCCAGATCAGTACCTGGGTGGCATCGTTCGTTCTGCCATTGTTTCGCGTCACCGCGGTGCTGATGAGCATGCCGGTCTTCGGCACGACCCTGGTGCCGCGGCGCGTGCGCTTGTATTTCGCCCTGGCGATTACGGTGGTGATCGCGCCTGGTTTGCCACCGATGCCGCCGGTCAATGCCCTGGATCTCAGCGGCCTGATGTTGATCGCCGAGCAGATTCTCATCGGCGCCTTGCTGGGGTTTTCGCTGCAGCTGTTCTTCCAGGCCTTCGTGGTGGCCGGGCAAATCATCTCGATCCAGATGGGCATGGCCTTCGCATCCATGGTCGATCCCACCAATGGCGTGACGACGGCCGTGATCGGTCAGTTCCTGACGATGCTGGTGACGCTGTTGTTCCTCGCCATGAACGGGCATCTGGTGGTGTTCGAGGTCTTGACCGAGAGCTTTACCACCCTGCCGGTGGGCAGTGCGTTGCTGGTCAATCATTTCTGGGAAATCGCCGGTAAGTTGGGCTGGGTCCTGGGTGCGGCGATGGTGCTGGTATTGCCGGCGATCACCGCGTTGCTGGTGGTCAACATCGCGTTTGGCGTGATGACCCGCGCGGCCCCGCAATTGAATATTTTCTCCATCGGCTTCCCGCTGACCCTCGTGCTGGGCATGGTGATTTTCTGGGTCAGCCTGGGGGATATCCTCAACCAGTATCAGCCCCTGGCCACCCAGGCCTTGCAGCTTTTACGCGACATGGCACAGGCGCGCTGAACCATGGCCGAGAGCGAGAGTGGCCAGGACAAGACAGAAGATCCCACGGACAAGCGCTTGCGCGAATCCCGGGAAAAGGGCGAGATCGCCCGCTCCAAGGAGCTCAACACGCTGGCGGTGATGCTGGCCGGGGCGGGCGGGTTGCTGATTTATGGCGGCGGGTTGGCCTTGGACCTGCTAGAGATCATGCGCCTGAATTTTTCCCTGCCTCGCGAGGTGTTGCTCTCTCCGGGGTCCATGGCCCAGCATCTGATGCACTCGGGCAAGATCGCGCTCCTGGCGGTGCAGCCGGTCCTGATCTGCTTGCTGTTGGCCGCTGTGATCGGGCCGATTTCCCTGGGCGGCTGGTTGTTCGCCGCCGGTAGCCTGGCCCCAAAATTCAGCCGGATGAACCCGGCCGCTGGGATCAAGCGCATGTTTTCCACTACGGCGCTGATGGAGTTGCTCAAGGCGTTTGGGAAATTCCTGCTGGTGCTGTTCGTCGCGCTGACGGTGTTGCAGTCCGACATCGACGATCTGCTGCGCATCGCTCACGAACCGCTGGAGCAGGCGATTATCCACAGCGTGCAGTTGGTGGGCTGGAGCACGTTGTGGATGGCTTGCGGCCTGATCCTGATCGCCGCCATCGACGTGCCGATCCAGCTGTATCAGAGCAAGCAGAAGCTGATGATGACCAAGCAGGAAGTGCGCGATGAGCACAAGGACTCGGAGGGCAAACCGGAGGTCAAACAGCGGATTCGCCAGTTGCAGCGCGAGGTGTCCCAGCGGCGGATGATGGCAGCGATCCCTGACGCCGACGTGGTCATCACCAACCCGACCCACTATGCCGTGGCGCTCAAGTACGACCCCGAGAAAGGCAACGCTCCCGTGTTGTTGGCCAAGGGCAGTGATTTCCTGGCGCTGAAGATCCGTGAGATCGCCGTGGCCAACGAGGTCATGCTGCTCGAGTCCCCCGCCCTGGCGCGGTCGATCTACTACTCCACCGAACTCGACCAGGAAATCCCTGGCGGCCTGTACCTGGCCGTGGCCCAGGTGCTGGCCTACGTCTACCAGATCCGCCAGCACCGCGCCGGCAAGGGCAAGCGCCCCGAACCGCTCAAGGACTTGCCGATCCCGCCGGATTTGCGCCGCGATTCCTGAGTCGGCTGGCACAAAACCCTGTGGGAGCGAGCTTGCTCGCGATTGCGCTGGTTCAGTCGACTATGGGTGTGACTGACAAATCGCTATCGCGAGCAAGCTCGCTCCCACAGGTCAGCGTCCCTTCAACCCCTCTATTTCAGCCTCCGACAAAAGTTGGAAGGCTTCTTGCAATACCCCGTCTGCGCCCCCTCCGGGCGTCAAAAGTTTGCTTCACAGGCACGGGGAATATTGGTGGATCGCTCTCAGTTACTCAGCACCGCGCGCAGCAATGTAGCCGACCTCAGCCGGGGTAATCTTGGCGTGCCGTTGTTGCTGATGATCATGCTTGCCATGATGATGCTGCCGGTGCCGCCGTTCCTGCTGGACGTGTTCTTCACGTTCAACATCGCCCTGTCGATCGTCGTGCTGCTGGTGTGCGTATACGCCCTGCGGCCGTTGGACTTTGCGGTGTTCCCGACCATTCTGCTGGTGGCGACGCTCATGCGCCTGGCGCTGAACGTGGCATCCACCCGGGTGGTCATGCTTCATGGCCAGGATGGGCACGCCGCCGCCGGCAAGGTGATCCAGGCCTTCGGTGAGGTGGTGATCGGCGGTAACTACGTGGTCGGTATCGTGGTCTTCGCCATCCTGATGATCATCAACTTCGTCGTGGTGACCAAAGGCGCCGGGCGGATTTCCGAGGTGAGTGCGCGTTTTACCCTCGATGCGATGCCCGGCAAGCAAATGGCGATCGACGCCGACCTCAACGCCGGCCTGATCGACCAGAGCCAGGCCAAGCTGCGTCGCCTGGAAGTGGCCCAGGAGGCGGAGTTCTACGGTTCCATGGACGGTGCCAGCAAATTCGTGCGCGGTGACGCCATCGCCGGTTTGCTGATCCTGTTCATCAACCTGATCGGCGGCATGGCCGTTGGTATTTTCCAGCACAACATGACGTTCGGCGACGCTGGCAAGGTCTACGCCTTGTTGACCATTGGTGACGGTTTGGTGGCGCAATTGCCATCACTGTTGTTATCCACAGCTGCCGCGATCATGGTGACCCGAGCTTCGGGCTCCGAAGACATGGGCAAGCAGATCGGGCGGCAGATGTTCGCCTCGCCCAAGGCACTGGCGGTTGCCGCCGGGCTGATGGCGGTGATGGGCCTGGTGCCAGGCATGCCGCACTTTTCCTTCCTGAGCATGGCTGCCCTGGCTGGCGGCGGTGCCTACCTGTTCTGGAAAAAACAGAACGTGCAGAAAGTCCAGGCCCTGCAAGAGGTCAAGCGCCAGCAGGAACTGCTGCCGTCGCCGGCCCGCGCCATGGAAACCAAGGAACTGGGCTGGGATGATGTCACCCCGATTGACATGATCGGCCTGGAAGTCGGTTATCGCCTGATTCCGTTGGTCGATCGTAACCAGGGTGGTCAATTGCTGGCGCGGATCAAGGGGGTGCGCAAGAAGCTCTCCCAAGACCTGGGCTTCCTGATGCCCACCGTGCATATCCGCGACAACCTCGACCTGGCGCCGAGCGCCTATCGCCTGACCTTGATGGGAGTGATCCTGGCCGAAGCCGAGATCTACCCCGATCGCGAATTGGCAATCAACCCCGGACAGGTCTATGGCAGCCTCAACGGCATCACCGCCAAGGATCCGGCTTTCGGCCTGGAAGCGGTGTGGATCGAAATCAGCCAGCGGGCCCAGGCCCAGTCCCTCGGCTATACCGTGGTGGACGCCAGTACGGTGGTGGCGACCCACTTGAACCAGATCCTGTACAAACACTCCAGCGAGCTGATCGGCCACGAAGAAGTCCAGCAACTCCTGCAAGTACTGGCCAAAGGCTCGCCGAAGCTGGCCGAAGAGCTGGTGCCGGGTGTGGTTTCGTTGTCGCAGTTGCTTAAGGTGCTGCAGGCGCTATTGGCCGAACAGGTGCCAGTGCGCGACATACGCAGTATTGCCGAGGCTATCGCCAACAACGCCTCCAAGAGTCAAGATACCGCCGCCCTGGTGGCTGCGGTTCGGGTCGGCGTGTCCCGCGCAATCGTCCAAAGCATTGTAGGCACTGAGTCTGAGCTGCCTGTGATCACCTTGGAGCCAAGGTTGGAACAGATATTGCTCAATAGTCTGCAGAAGGCAGGACAAGGCTCGGAAGAGGGTGTTCTGCTGGAGCCAAGCATGGCCGAGAAGCTGCAGCGTTCGCTGATCGAAGCAGCCCAGCGGCAAGAGATGCAAGGCCAACCGGTGATCCTGCTGGTGGCCGGTCCGATTCGCGCGATGCTTTCGCGATTCGGGCGCCTCGCGGTCCCGGGGCTGCATGTGCTGGCGTACCAGGAAATACCGGACAACAAGCAAGTGACCATCGTTGCGACAGTAGGGCCCAACGGCTGAGGTAGTGGTTTATGCAAGTGAAGCGTTTTTTCGCCGCCGACATGCGTCAGGCCATGAAACTGGTTCGTGACGAGCTGGGCGCTGAAGCAGCCATCATCGGCAACCGTCGTATCGCCGGCGGTGTCGAGCTGACGGCCGCTCTGGATTACAAATTGTCGGCGCTGGCTCCACGGGTTCCGAACATGGAACTCGAAGACGAGCTGCGCAAGACCCAATCGCGCATCGCCAGCGCCCAGGCCGAACTGAGCCTGCGCAGCAGCGAAGGCGAGGGCGCAGCGGGCACCAATCGTCAATTGTTCGCTGGTCAGCCGCTGACGGCCGGCCTGCCGTTGACCGCTGCCGAACCGTTGATCGAGCAGGCCCACGCCGAACCGCGTCGTCCTGAGCCGGCGCCCGCAGCGCCTGCCCGAGGTGTCGATCCGCGCGCCCTGGACTCGATGCGCTTTGAACTCAACAGCCTGCGCGAGCTGATGGAAGTCCAGCTCGGCTCCCTGGCCTGGAACCAGCTGCAAGGCAGTCGTCCGGCCCAGGCCAACCTGTGGCGTCGCCTGCAACGCATCGGCCTGTCCGGCCCGTTGTCCCGGGACCTGCTGGCGCTGATCAACGGTATCGAAGAGCCGCGCCAGGCCTGGCGCATGTTGCTGGCCCACCTGGCGCGGATGATCGCGACCCCGGAAGTCGAGCCGCTGGAAGAGGGTGGAGTGATTGCCATGGTCGGTCCTGCCGGCATGGGCAAGACCACCACCCTGGCCAAGCTCGCCGCCCGTTATGTACTCAAGTACGGTGCCCAGAGCATTGCCCTGGTGAGCATGGACAGTTTCCGCATCGGCGCCCAGGAGCAACTCAAGACCCTCGGCCGGATCCTCAATGTGTCGGTGACCCATGTGGATCCGGGCCAGTCCCTGGCCCAGGCGCTGGAGCCGCTGCTGCGCAAGCGCGTCGTGCTGATCGATACCGCAGGCCTGCAAGCCAGCGATCCAGCCCTGCGCATGCAGCTCGAAAGCCTGGCCGGACGCGGTATCAAGTCAAAAAATTATCTCGTGTTGGCAACCACCAGCCAGAAACAGGTTCTAACCGCCGCATACCACAGCTACAAACGCTGCGGGCTGGCCGGCTGCATCCTGACTAAGCTGGACGAAACGGCAAGCCTGGGCGAGGTGTTGAGCCTGGCGATCGGTCATGAACTACCGGTGGCCTACCTGACCGACGGGCCGCGGATCCCGGATGATTTGCATCTACCGCGCCGTCATCAACTGGTCAGTCGTGCCGTGAGTGTGCAAATGCAGGAAGAACCCAGCGAAGAAGCCATGGCTGATATGTTCGCTGATATCTACCACAGCCCGACCAAGCAGGTCGGCTGAGGTAATCATGAATATTTTTTGTACCTACATCGATGGTCTGCCATGCATTGTTCCGTATGCGAACGCGCAGCCAGTAATGTGGCCTCCGTCTAAGTAAGACAAGGTAAAGAACGAACATGGGCAGCATGCATCCCGTACAGGTGATCGCGGTGACCGGCGGCAAAGGTGGCGTCGGGAAGACTAACGTGTCAGTGAACTTGTCCCTGGCTCTGGCAGAGCTTGGCCGACGGGTCATGCTGCTGGACGCCGACCTGGGCCTGGCGAACGTCGACGTGTTGTTGGGGCTTACACCCAAACGCACGCTGGCGGACGTCATAGAAGGGCGCTGTGAACTGCGCGACGTGTTGTTGCAGGGGCCGGGCGGGATTCGCATCGTGCCGGCTGCCTCAGGCACCCAGAGCATGGTTCACCTGACCCCGGCCCAGCACGCGGGCCTGATCCAGGCGTTCAGCGACATCGGCGACAACCTCGATGTGCTGGTAATCGACACCGCCGCCGGTATCGGTGACTCGGTCGTCAGTTTCGTGCGCGCGGCCCAGGAAGTGCTGCTGGTGGTCTGCGACGAACCGACGTCCATCACCGACGCCTATGCCCTGATCAAGTTGCTTAACCGCGACTATGGCATGAACCGCTTCCGCGTCCTGGCCAACATGGCCCAGAGCCCGCAGGAAGGACGCAACCTGTTCGCCAAGTTGACCAAGGTCACCGATCGCTTCCTGGACGTCGCCCTACAATACGTCGGCGCAGTGCCTTACGACGAAAGCGTACGCAAGGCCGTCCAGAAGCAACGTGCCGTTTATGAAGCCTTTCCACGTTCCAAATGCGCGCTGGCGTTCAAGGCTATCGCCCAGAAGGTCGATACCTGGCCGCTGCCGGCCAACCCTCGCGGGCATCTGGAATTTTTCGTCGAGCGTCTCGTGCAACAAACAGCAGGGCCCGTGCTATGACAGCCAGCGGTTACAACCATCTCTACAAAAAATCGGCACGGGACGCCCAATACGAACTGATCGAGCGCTACGCGCCACTGGTCAAGCGTATCGCCTATCACTTGCTGGCGCGGTTGCCGGCCAGTGTCCAGGTCGAAGACTTGATCCAGGCAGGCATGATCGGCCTGCTCGAAGTGTCGAACAAATACGACGCGAGCAAAGGCGCGAGTTTCGAGACGTATGCCGGTATTCGCATTCGCGGCGCCATGCTCGATGAAGTCCGCAAGGGCGATTGGGCGCCGCGTTCGGTACACCGCAATACCCGCATGGTCAGTGATGCAATTCGGGCAATTGAAGCTAAAACCGGGCGTGACGCTAAAGATCACGAGGTTGCGGCCGAACTCCAGTTGAGTCTCGACGATTATTACGGGATTTTGAACGATACCTTGGGCAGCCGCCTGTTCAGTTTCGACGACCTGTTGCAGGACGGCGAGCATGAAGGGCTGCACGAGGATAACGCGAGTGCTCACATGGAGCCGTCGCGTGACCTGGAAGATGAACGTTTCCAGAGCGCGCTGGCGGATGCGATTGCCAATTTGCCGGAGCGTGAGCGACTGGTCTTGGCGTTGTACTACGACGAAGAGCTGAACCTCAAGGAAATCGGTGAGGTCCTGGGGGTCAGCGAATCGCGGGTCAGCCAGTTACACAGCCAGTGCGCGGCCCGTTTGCGGGGGCGTTTGGGGGAGTGGCGAGCGCGTTGACAGGCAGTGTGGGGACACTGCGAACGAGGCTGGCCTGGCAGGTACTGCGCCAGTCTCCATCCGTTGTGCTCCAGACCGTCGTCGAGTGTTGTGCCGGATTGATTGAAATGGCGCGTCCAGGTGCTGGGCGCGTTTAAGACTGCTTGGAGGTCGAATTGGACAAGAACATGAAAATCCTCATCGTTGATGACTTCTCAACGATGCGGCGGATCATAAAAAACCTGTTGCGTGACCTTGGGTTCACCAACACGGTCGAGGCCGACGATGGCACCACTGCCATTCCGGTCCTCAACAGCGGGAGCATCGACTTTCTGGTGACTGACTGGAACATGCCCGGCATGACCGGTATCGACTTGCTGCGCCATGTGCGCGCCGACGAAAAACTCAAGCATCTTCCGGTGCTGATGGTCACTGCCGAAGCCAAGCGCGAGCAGATCATCGAAGCGGCCCAGGCCGGTGTGAACGGCTATGTGGTCAAACCCTTCACGGCCCAGGCGTTGAAAGAGAAGATCGAAAAAATCTTCGAACGCATCGGTTAACGGCGCCACGGGGGAGCTATGGACAACGAATCTTCAATGGGCGATTTCGAATCGACCCTGAAAAAACATGCCCGCGAACTGGTCGACAGCCTTGAAAAAGGTCGCTTTGGCGATGCGGTTCAAATGATCCATGAGCTCAACCAGACCCGTGACCGCGGTCTGTATCAGGAGGTGGGCAAGCTCACGCGTGAATTGCACAGCGCGATTGTCAATTTCCAGATCGACCCGAATATGCCGCAGGCCGAGGAAGTCTCGCAGATTACCGACGCCACCGAGCGCCTGGGTTATGTGGTCAAGCTGACCGAGGCCGCGGCCAACCGCACCATGGATTTGGTGGAAAGCGCAACGCCGTTGGTCAATGGCCTGAGCGACGAAGCCCAGGCCTTGAGCACCGACTGGGGTCGGTTCATGCGGCGCGAAGTCGGCGCCGAAGAGTTTCGGGAGCTGGCCCGTCGGGTCGACGGTTTCCTGACGCGCAGCAGCACCGAAAACCGCGCGGTGGCAAGCAATCTCAACGACATTCTGCTGGCTCAGGACTATCAGGACCTGACCGGCCAAGTGATCAAGCGCGTGACCCAATTGGTCACCGAAGTGGAAAGCAACCTGCTCAAACTGGTGTTGATGGCCAGCCAGGTCGACCGCTTTGCAGGCATCGAACACGACCGTGAAGCGATGCTTGCTGAAAAAGATCCACAAAAACATCTCTCTCAGGGTGAAGGTCCGCAGATTCATGCCGATAAAAGAGAAGACGTTATGTCCGGTCAGGACGATGTGGACGATTTGCTGTCCAGCCTTGGATTCTGAGTTGGTAGGTCGTGATGACGGTTAATGCCGGTCGCGCCGCGCCCCACAAGGCGCAAGACTAGGCACGAGGAGTGTGGTTTGGTCTTCCAAATGAACGACGAGTAACGACGGATTGCGCCTTGTGGGGCGCGGCCCGAAGGGTTGGAGCTGTGAGCGCGCCATGCCGCGTTGCGAGACTTGGTAAGGAAACAACCCTTACCCGCGTCTCGCGCCTTGCCTGGCACGCTCACAGCTCCAACGCGATCCGGCATTAACCGTCATCACGACCTACCCTGTTTTAGGAGCAGCCATTAATGAGCTTCGGCGCCGATGAAGAGATCCTTCAGGATTTCCTGGTTGAGGCCGGCGAGATTCTAGAGCAACTGTCCGAGCAACTGGTCGAGCTGGAAAGCCGACCAGATGATGCGGATCTGCTCAATGCAATTTTTCGCGGTTTCCACACTGTAAAAGGAGGCGCCGGCTTCCTCCAGCTCAACGAGCTGGTGGAGTGCTGTCACATTGCCGAGAACGTGTTCGACATCCTGCGCAAGGGTGAGCGTCGCGTTGATTCGGAACTGATGGACGTGGTGCTTGAAGCGCTGGATGCGGTCAACAGCATGTTCAGCGAAGTGCGTGAGCGCTCGCCGATCACCGCTGCCACCCCTGAATTGCTCGCCGCGTTGGCACGCCTGGCGGAGCCGCAATCGGCTGATGAAGCGGCTCCGGTTGCCGAGGCAGTGGCTGAAGAACCGGTCGCCGAAGAGTCGGGCGACATCACCGATAACGAATTTGAACAACTGCTGGATTCGCTGAACGCCGTCAAGGCCCAAGCCGAAGCCCCGGCGGCACCTGCTGCGCCGCCCGCCAATGCAACGGCTCACGCCGGTGATGAAATCACCGACGACGAGTTCGAGTCATTGCTCGACCAGCTCCATGGCAAAGGCCAGTTCGCTCCCGATGCGGTCACGCCGGCGGCGACTCCGGCTGCCCCGAAAGCCGCGGGCGACAGCTCGGACATCACCGACGACGAATTCGAAGCCTTGCTCGATCAGTTGCATGGCAAGGGCACCTTTGCCGTTGACGCGCTGGATTCAGCCATCGCTTCGGCGCCGACACCGGCCAAGCCTGCTGCCGCTACCGCTGGCAGCGACCTGATCAGCGATCACGAATTCGAATCACTGCTCGACGAGTTGCATGGCAAGGGCAAGTTCAGCGAAGTCGGTACCGCTTCTGCTGCGCCTGCTGCAACTGCGGCTGCACCGGCGGCCAAGGCTGCGCCCAAGCCGGCTGCCAAGGCACCGGAACCGAAGGCCGAACCCGCCAAGCCTGCCGCTGCCGCCGCCCCGGCGCCAGCCCGTGCTCCGGCGGCTGCGCCAGCGGAAAAACCGGCCAGCGAAGCCGAGACCACCGTTCGGGTCGACACCGCACGCCTGGACGAGATCATGAACATGGTCGGCGAACTGGTGCTGGTGCGTAACCGTCTGGTGCGCCTGGGTCTCAACAGCCAGGACGAAGCCATGTCCAAGGCCGTGTCGAACCTCGACGTGGTCACGGCGGACCTGCAGACCGCGGTCATGAAGACCCGGATGCAGCCGATCAAGAAAGTCTTCGGGCGCTTCCCGCGCCTGGTTCGCGACCTGGCTCGCCAGCTCAAGAAAGAAATCAACCTGGAACTGGTGGGTGAAGAGACCGACCTCGACAAGAACCTTGTCGAGGCCCTGGCCGACCCGCTGGTCCACTTGGTGCGCAACGCGGTCGACCACGGCATCGAGTCGCCGGAAGAACGCGAAGCCTCGGGCAAGGTCCGCAGCGGCAAGGTGATCCTGGCCGCCGAGCAGGAGGGCGACCACATCCTGCTGTCGATCTCCGACGACGGCAAAGGCATGGACCCGAACGTGCTGCGTTCCATCGCGGTGAAACGCGGTGTGATGGACAAGGATGCCGCCGACCGCCTGAGCGACACCGAGTGCTACAACCTGATCTTCGCCCCGGGCTTCTCGACCAAGACCGAGATTTCCGACGTGTCGGGCCGTGGCGTGGGCATGGACGTGGTGAAAACCAAGATTTCCCAGCTCAACGGTTCGATCAATATCTACTCGACCAAGGGCCAGGGCTCGAAGATCGTCATCAAGGTCCCGTTGACCCTGGCGATCATGCCGACCCTGATGGTGATGCTGGGCAACCAGGCCTTCGCCTTCCCGCTGGTCAACGTCAACGAAATCTTCCACCTCGACCTGTCGCGCACCAACGTGGTGGACGGCCAGGAAGTGGTGATCGTACGGGACAAGGCACTGCCACTGTTCTACCTCAAGCGCTGGCTGGTCAGCTCCGCCGCTCATGTGGAGCAAGGCGAGGGCCATGTGGTGATCCTTTCGGTGGGCACCCAGCGGATCGGCTTCGTCGTCGACCAATTGGTGGGCCAGGAAGAAGTGGTCATCAAGCCGTTGGGCAAGATGCTCCAGGGCACCCCGGGCATGTCCGGCGCCACCATCACCGGCGACGGTCGCATCGCGTTGATTCTCGATGTGCCAAGCATGCTCAAGCGTTACGCCGCCCGGCGTATTTGATTCTGGAGGGGCGTGGCCCAGGGCCGCGCCTCGTCTAACGGAGTGTTTATGGTAGTTAAAGTCCTGGTGGTGGACGATTCGGGGTTTTTCCGCCGCCGCGTCTCGGAAATTCTTTCGGCGGACACGAGTATTCAGGTCGTCGGTACCGCGACCAATGGCAAAGAGGCGATCGATCAGGCCCTGGCACTCAAGCCGGACGTGATCACCATGGACTACGAAATGCCGATGATGGACGGCATCACGGCCGTGCGGCATATCATGCAGCGCTGCCCGACCCCGGTATTGATGTTCTCGTCCCTGACCCATGAAGGCGCTCGGGTGACCCTCGATGCGTTGGACGCCGGGGCGGTGGATTTCCTGCCGAAGAATTTCGAAGACATTTCGCGCAACCCCGACAAAGTCCGGCAGTTGCTGTGCGAAAAGGTCCATAGCATTTCCCGCAGCAATCGCCGTGTCGGTGCCTACAGCGCACCGGCGCCAGCCCCTGCTGCGGCGCCAAGCCCGGCGCCGACTGCATCGAGCAGCTTCAATCCGGCACCGGTACGCAGTGCACCAGCACCTGCGCCGGCTCGTCCGGCAGCCGCTAGTAGCTCGTCGCCGGCGCCCAAGCGCAAAGCCTACAAGCTGGTCGCTATCGGTACGTCCACGGGTGGTCCGGTGGCGTTGCAACGGGTCCTGACCCAGTTGCCGGCCAACTTTCCGGCGCCCATCGTGCTGATCCAGCACATGCCGGCTGCGTTCACCAAGGCATTCGCGGAGCGTCTGGACAAGCTGTGCAACATCAGCGTCAAGGAAGCCGAGGATGGCGACATCCTGCGTCCAGGCCTGGCGTTGCTGGCACCGGGTGGCAAGCAGATGATGATCGATGGCCGCGGCGCGGTGAAAATCCTGCCGGGCGACGAGCGTCTGAACTACAAGCCTTGCGTGGACATTACCTTCGGTTCCGCGGCCAAGTCCTACGGTGACAAGGTTCTGGCGGTGGTGCTCACCGGCATGGGCGCCGACGGTCGCGAAGGCGCGCGCCTGCTCAAGCAGGGCGGCAGTGCGATCTGGGCCCAGGACGAAGCCAGCTGCGTGATCTACGGCATGCCGATGGCCATCGTAAAGGCTGATCTTGCCGACGCGGTGTATGGATTGGACGACATCGGTAGACACCTGGTCGAGGCCTGTCTGTAATGGATGTGCTCAGCCTGATCGGCATCATCATGGCGTTCGTCGCCATCATTGGCGGCAATTATCTGGAAGGCGGCCATCTGGGCGCGCTGGCCAACGGTCCGGCGGCATTGATCGTGATCGGTGGCACCATTGGCGCGGCGTTGTTGCAGTCGCCCATGAGCGCTTTCAAGCGCGCCATGCAAGTGCTGATCTGGATTCTGTTCCCGCCCCGTGTCGACCTGGCCGGGGGTATCGATCGTGTGGTGAACTGGAGCCTGACCGCTCGCAAGGAAGGCCTGCTGGGACTGGAAGGGGTGGCCGATGCCGAGCCCGACAGCTACTCACGCAAAGGCCTGCAATTGCTGGTGGACGGCGCCGAGCCGGAAGCCATCCGCAGCATCCTGGAAGTGGATTTCTACACCCAGGAAAGCCGCGACATCGAGGCGGCCAAGGTCTTCGAAAGCATGGGCGGCTACGCGCCGACCATCGGCATCATCGGTGCGGTGATGGGCCTGATCCATGTGATGGGCAACCTGGCAGATCCTTCGCAGCTGGGCAGCGGCATCGCCGTGGCGTTCGTTGCCACGATCTATGGCGTGGCGAGTGCCAACCTGGTGCTGCTGCCCATCGCGGCCAAGCTCAAGTCCATCGCGTTGCGCCAGTCGCGCTATCGCGAAATGCTGCTGGAAGGGATCCTGTCGATCGCCGAAGGTGAAAACCCACGCTCCATTGAGTTGAAGCTCCAGGGCTTCATGGACTGATGGGAGGCATGGGGCATGGCACGTCGCAGACACCGTGAAGAACACGTCAACCATGAACGCTGGCTGGTTTCCTACGCCGACTTCATCACGTTGCTGTTCGCCTTTTTTGTGGTCATGTATTCGATCTCGTCGGTCAACGAAGGCAAGTACAAAGTTATTTC
This sequence comes from Pseudomonas brassicacearum, assembly GCF_918698105.1. Taxonomy (GTDB): domain Bacteria; phylum Pseudomonadota; class Gammaproteobacteria; order Pseudomonadales; family Pseudomonadaceae; genus Aquipseudomonas; species Aquipseudomonas brassicacearum_F. The sequence continues at coordinate 16,965 of NZ_CAKKMI010000098.1, forward strand.
CGAGGCGTTGATCGGCGTCTTCACGGATTCCGACCGCGCGCTCAAACCGATTCCCATCGGCGATGAGCGCCCCAAGACCACCACGCCGGCCAAGCCCTTGGTCAAGGACAGCGAACAGGTCGATGCCGGTATCGCTGGCGGTAGCGATCCATTGAAAAGCATCGCCGACGATATCAGCGCGGCGTTCGGTGATCTGATCAGCTCCAACCAGATGACCGTGCGCGGCAATGAGTTGTGGGTCGAGATCGAGCTCAATTCCAGCCTGTTGTTCGGCAGCGGCGACGCCATGCCCAGCGACATGGCGTTCAACATCATCGATAAGGTCGCGGCGATCCTCAAACCCTTCGACAACCCGATCCATGTCGAAGGTTTCACGGACGACCAGCCGATCCGTACCGCGCAATACCCGACCAACTGGGAACTGTCCTCGGCCCGTTCGGCGAGCATCGTGCGCATGCTGGCGATGCAGGGTGTGAACCCCGGTCGCCTGGCCTCGGTGGGCTACGGCGAGTTCCAGCCGGTCGCCAACAACGCCACGGCCGAGGGGCGTGCGCGCAACCGCCGGGTGGTGCTGGTGGTGTCGCGCAACCTCGATGTGCGCCGCAGCCTGACCGGTACCGGTACGGCCAAGGCAACTCCGGATGCAGCATTGAAGCGGGCTGGCACACAAACTGCACCGGCTCCGGTCAAGTCGCCGGGAAGACAGAGTGCCGTCAATTCTCCGTCACCCGCTTTATAACCGAGCTATTTCTCGGCCGAGCCTGTTTCGGCCGGGAGGAACGATCCGAATGAGAGTCTGGGCAGTCGCCAATCAAAAAGGTGGTGTGGGCAAGACCACATCTTCCATCGCTTTAGCCGGGTTACTGGCCGAGGCGGGCAAGCGCGTGGTCATCGTCGACCTGGACCCCCATGGCTCGATGACCAGCTATTTCGGCTACGATCCCGACAGCCTGGAGCACAGCAACTACGACCTGTTCCTGCACAAGGGCGTTGTGCCCGAGGGCCTGCCGGGGCAGTTGCTGTTGTCCACCAGCGACGAGCGGATTTCCCTGCTGCCATCGAGCACGGCCCTGGCTACCCTGGAGCGCCAGTCGCCCGGGCAGGGCGGGTTGGGCCTGGTGATCGCCAAGAGTCTGGCGCAACTGTGGCAGGATTTCGATTACGCGATCATCGACAGCCCGCCGTTGTTGGGTCTGCTGATGGTCAATGCCTTGGCCGCCAGCCAGCAATTAGTGATCCCGGTGCAGACCGAGCACTTGGCCGTCAAGGGCCTGGAGCGCATGGTCAATACACTGGCGATGGTCAACCGCTCGCGCAAGCAGACGCTGGCCTTCAACATCGTGCCAACCCTGTTCGATCGACGCACCCAGGCGTCCCTGGGCACCCTGCGGGTGTTGCGGGACAAGTACCCCGAGGACATCTGGCAAGGCTATATCCCCGTCGATACCCGCTTGCGGGACGCCAGCCGCGCCGGTGTGACCCCATCGCAATTCGATGGCAAGAGCCGCGGCGTGCTGGCCTATCGGGCGCTGCTCAAGCACCTGCTGACCCAACAGCTTGTTCCGCAGCAGGTGGCTTAAGGTGACGAGGCTTTCCACTGGCATTGTGTTCGCTTGCGAACGCTCAAGTCCTACCGCATTCATGCCGATAACCTCTTCAAGTGGCGCACTGTTCCTATGAGCCGCCCGATAAAGACAACCTCGCGTCCGCAAATGGCCCTGCAGTCCTATCTGGATGGGCTATTGCAGGAAGCGACCGAAGAATTGCCACCACAGCCAAGCGTGATCGAGGCGTTGCCCGAGAACGTCGAAGCCAAGGGTGTGCTGGATGAGTTTCAGGCGGCCGTGCTCGAAGAGCAGGCCCGTGATGCACAGAAATCAGTAGTGGCTGCGGCGGTCGAGGCACCGTTTATCAAGCCCCAGGTGGCGGTCATGGACGCGCCTGCGCCGATCCTGGCGCCGGTCTCGACCGTTGCCCCGCTGCTGCAGGGCCTGGTGACGCCGGTGGTGGAAGTCCACTTGCCGCCGAGCAACCCACCGCCACCGGTGCCGGGCGACGATCGACCGGCCTGGGCTGCCGAGCCGTTCGAGTGTTTGTTGTTCGATGTGGCCGGGTTGACCCTGGCGGTGCCGCTGGTATGCCTGGGATCGATTTATTCCCTGGCCGGGCAGGAATTGACGCCGTTGTTTGGCCAGCCGGAATGGTTCCTCGGAATCCTGCCGAGCCAGGCCGGCAACCTGAAGGTACTGGATACGGCGCGCTGGGTCATGCCGGACCGTTATCGCGATGACTTTCGCCAGGGTTTGCAGTACGTGATTTCAGTGCAGGGTTACGAGTGGGGTTTGGCGGTGCATCAGGTCAGCCGCTCGCTGCGCCTGGACCCGAACGAGATCAAGTGGCGCAGCCATCGAGGGCAACGGCCATGGCTGGCCGGTACGGTGATCGAGCATATGTGCGCCTTGCTGGACGTTTCCGAGCTGGCGGAGCTGATCGCCAGCGGCGGGGCAAAACACCTGGGTGGCAGTAAGAAGCCGGTCCAGAAACCGAAATAAGATAACCGGCGGCGCCCAGCGTCGTCGGACAGAATACACGCCGCCACAGGCGGTTTTTCGAGGGGTCAGGGTATGAATGATAAGGCGTCGTCTCAAAAGGGTTCTGAAGATCCGATTCTGCAATGGGTGACCTTCAAGCTCGATAACGAAACCTACGGCATCAACGTGATGCGCGTTCAGGAAGTGCTGCGCTATACCGAGATCGCCCCGGTACCGGGTGCACCGAGCTACGTGCTGGGCATCATCAACCTGCGTGGCAACGTGGTCACGGTGATCGATACCCGCCAGCGTTTCGGCCTGATGAATGCCGAGATCAGCGACAACACCCGGATCGTCATCATCGAAGCCGACAAGCAAGTGGTCGGGATCATGGTCGACAGCGTCGCCGAAGTGGTTTACCTGCGTCAGTCGGAAATCGAGACGGCGCCGAACGTGGGTAACGAAGAATCCGCCAAGTTCATTCAGGGCGTGTGCAACAAGAACAACGAGTTGCTGATTCTGGTTGAACTGGACAAGATGATGAGCGAAGAAGAGTGGTCGGAACTGGAGAGTATCTGATTTGATTCTTGAGGTAGCAGTCATTGTCCTGTTCCTTTTCTGGGCAGGCACGCTGGCGATGTTCTTGGCGTACATACGTGGCCAGCGGCTGATCGCCGCTCAGCAGGCCCAGGGCGATGCGCTGCGCGATCAGCGCATCAAGGACCTGGCCAAGCGGGTCGACGATTATCAGAACGGCACCGTGCGCATGGGCGAAGCGCTCCATGAGCTGCGTGCCGTGGTCGCGCCGTTGCCGGATAAACTCGCCCAACTGGAACAGCGCGACCCCTCCAGCCTGTCCTTCGCCCAGGCCGCCCGCCTGGTGGGCATGGGCGCCAGTGTCGACGAACTGACCCAAGCCTGCGGCCTGACCCAGGCCGAGGCGGAGTTGATGAGTAAGCTGCATAAGGGCGGCTGATCGCCTTCACCCCGCGATCCAATTGTGGGAGCGAGCTTGCTCGCGATAGCGGTGTGACAGTCAATAGCGATGTTGAATGTGGCCCGTCATCGCGAGCAAGCTCGCTCCCACAGGTTTTTCTGGCGCTTGCTTCTAATCATTCCAGCCAGC
>NZ_CAKKMI010000099.1:0-20582 GCF_918698105.1 Pseudomonas brassicacearum
GGTGGACGTTGATCTCGGCGCCCCGTTAACCACGCTGGCCGAACGCAGGCATTGCGCAGTGGGCATCCCGGCATGGATGCCGGGATAGCCGCGCTGGGCCATGGATGGCCCTTCGCGGCGGCCCACGGAGCAATGCCGGAGTGAGGGCATGCCGAGCCTAAGCGAGGCACCAAGTGGTGGGGCATGAGCGTTTTGGTTACTTTTGGCGCTTTTCAAAAGTGACCCGCCGTCAGGGCGGAACCCTAAGTGGCCGTTACCGCAGCAACGGATATGTGCCCAACCCAACCCCAAGGAAAACGGCGCTCCCTCGGAAAAGCGCCGTTCCCTTAAGTGAACAGCACTACGCTCCCACAGGGGATTTGCGTCGTACACAGGGTCCAATGTGGGAGCGAGCCTGCTCGCGAAGGCGTCGGACCAGTCGCCGCAGATATCAAAGAGGGCATAAACAAAACAGCCCCTGCTCTTATATAAGAAGCAGGGGCTGTTTCAGTGCAGCTTGGGACCTAGCGCAAGGCAGGTCTTACTTGCGGTCTTCCAGCTGGGTAATGTCACGCGACTCGTAGCCGGTGTACAGCTGGCGCGGGCGCCCGATTTTGTACGGGCTGGAGAGCATTTCCTTCCAGTGGGAGATCCAGCCCACGGTCCGCGCCAGGGCGAAGATCACGGTGAACATGCTGGTTGGAATGCCGATCGCCTTCAGGATGATGCCCGAGTAGAAGTCGACGTTCGGGTACAGCGAGCGCTCGATGAAGTACGGGTCGGTCAGGGCGATCTCTTCCAGGCGCATGGCCAGTTCGAGTTGCGGATCGTTCTTGATCCCCAGTTCCTTGAGCACTTCGTCGCAGGTCTGCTTCATGACGGTGGCGCGCGGGTCGCGGTTCTTGTAGACCCGGTGACCGAAGCCCATCAGCTTGAACGGATCGTTCTTGTCCTTGGCCTTGGCGATGAACTTGTCGATGTTCGAGACATCGCCGATTTCATCGAGCATGGTCAGCACCGCTTCGTTGGCACCGCCGTGGGCAGGGCCCCAGAGTGCGGCGATACCGGCGGCGATACAGGCGAACGGGTTGGCACCCGAGGAGCCGGCCAGGCGCACGGTGGACGTGGAGGCGTTCTGCTCGTGGTCGGCATGGAGGATGAAGATCCGGTCCATGGCCTTGGCGAGCACCGGGCTGATCGGTTTGATCTCGCACGGGGTGTTGAACATCATATGCAGGAAGTTCTCTGCATAGGTCAGGTCGTTGCGCGGGTACATCATGGGCTGGCCCATGGAGTACTTGTAGACCATCGCTGCCAGGGTCGGCATCTTCGCCACCAGGCGGATCGCGGAGATTTCGCGATGCTGGGGGTTATTGATGTCCAGGGAGTCGTGGTAGAAGGCCGAGAGGGCGCCGACAACGCCGCACATGACGGCCATCGGGTGGGCATCGCGACGGAAGCCGTTGAAGAAGGTCTTCAACTGCTCGTGAACCATGGTGTGGTTCTTCACGGTGCTGACGAACTGGGCCTTTTGCTCTGCGGTTGGCAGCTCGCCGTTGAGCAGCAGGTAGCAGGTTTCCAGGTAGTCCGATTTTTCAGCCAGTTGCTCGATCGGGTAGCCACGGTGCAGCAGGATGCCGTTGTCGCCGTCGATATAGGTGATTTTCGATTCGCACGAGGCGGTCGACATGAAACCTGGGTCAAAGGTGAAACGGCCCGTGGCCGTCAGGCCCCGTACGTCGATTACATCGGGACCAACGGTGCCGGTTAAAATGGGCAGCTCGACGGGGGCTGCGCCCTCGATGATCAACTGCGCTTTTTTGTCAGCCATGTGGCCTCCTATTAATGCTTGAAATCATCAGACAGACCCCCCACGCAGGGCCCGCACCACTATAGTGAGATAAATTCGAAAGTCAATTTGCCTAAAGTCTTGCTCCAGAAGGCTTTAACCGGACTTTTTCCGCGAAATTACCTGCCGTTTACGCCTTTTGCGCCGTATGTGCAATGCGCTATTAGGGGAAGGTGAACGCGTTGTCATTAGTAGCCTAACTGTCTATACTCGGCCACCGACCGCCAGGGGCTTTTGGGCCTGCTTTCTTGGGGGTCGTCACTCCCTGGGTGGTGAGTACCTGACCAGTGCGCGCCCCAACAACTTTGCCCTGATTGTTAGGGGCTCTTCAGTGTGAAAAAAAAGCCGTGAAAAGCCAACGACCTGTAAACCTAGACCTAAGGACCATCAAACTCCCAGTCACTGCTTACACGTCCATTCTTCACCGTATTTCCGGTGTCATTCTCTTCGTCAGCCTGGCCATCATGCTTTATGCATTGGACAAGTCGCTCGATTCGGAAGAAGGCTTCGGTCAGGTGAAAGCGTGTCTGACCAGTCCGCTAGCCAAGCTAGTGATTTGGGGCATCCTGTCCGCCTTGCTGTATCACTTGGTTGCCGGTGTGCGCCACTTGATCATGGACATGGGCATCGGTGAGACGCTGGAAGGCGGCAAGCTGGGCTCGAAAATCATTATCGCCGTGTCTGCGGTGCTGATCGTTCTGGCAGGAGTCTGGATATGGTAACCAACGTCACGAACCTTTCGCGTTCGGGCCTCTATGACTGGATGGCGCAGCGTGTGTCTGCGGTCGTTCTCGCGGCTTACTTCATCTTCCTGATCGGATATGTCGTAGCAAACCCAGGCCTGGGCTATGCCCAATGGCATGAACTGTTCGCAAACAACTGGATGCGTATCTTCAGTCTGCTGGCACTTGTCGCACTGGGCGCTCACGCCTGGGTCGGCATGTGGACCATCGCGACCGACTACCTGACGCAAATGGCGTTTGGCAAGTCGGCGACTGCCGTACGTTTCCTCTTCCAGGCAGTATGCGGCGTTGCGATGTTCGCTTACTTCGTCTGGGGTGTGCAGATTCTCTGGGGTATCTGATCCATGGCTAACATTCCAACGATTTCTTTCGACGCCATCATCATTGGTGGTGGCGGTGCCGGCATGCGCGCAGCGCTGCAACTGGCACAGGGCGGTCACAAGACTGCCGTGATCACCAAGGTTTTCCCGACCCGTTCGCACACTGTTTCCGCCCAGGGCGGCATTACCTGCGCCATCGCTTCGGCCGACCCGAACGATGACTGGCGCTGGCACATGTACGATACCGTCAAGGGTTCCGACTACATCGGTGACCAGGACGCTATCGAATACATGTGTCAGGAAGGCCCGGCCGCGGTGTTCGAGCTGGACCACATGGGTATGCCATTCTCGCGTACCGAGCAAGGTCGTATCTACCAGCGTCCGTTCGGTGGCCAGTCCAAGGACTACGGCAAGGGCGGCCAGGCTGCGCGTACTTGCGCGGCGTCCGACCGTACCGGTCACGCACTGCTGCACACCCTGTACCAGGGCAACCTGAAAGCCGGTACCACGTTCCTGAACGAGTACTACGCCGTTGACCTGGTGAAGAACCAGGACGGCGCCTTCGTCGGTGTGATCGCAATCTGCATCGAAACCGGCGAAACCACCTACATCCGCGCCAAGGCCACCGTACTGGCGACCGGCGGTGCAGGCCGTATCTACGCATCCACCACCAATGCCCTGATCAACACTGGTGACGGCGTCGGCATGGCCCTGCGTGCTGGCGTGCCGGTACAAGACATCGAAATGTGGCAGTTCCACCCAACCGGCATCGCCGGCGCCGGTGTACTGGTGACCGAAGGTTGCCGTGGTGAAGGTGGTTACCTGATCAACAAGCACGGCGAGCGTTTCATGGAGCGTTATGCTCCGAACGCCAAGGACCTTGCCGGTCGTGACGTGGTTGCCCGTTCGATGGTTAAAGAGATCATCGCTGGCAACGGTTGCGGTCCGAATGGCGACCACGTGATGCTCAAGCTCGATCACCTGGGTGAAGAAGTGCTGCACAGCCGCCTGCCAGGCATCTGCGAACTGTCCAAGACCTTCGCTCACGTCGACCCGGTCGTTGCGCCAGTTCCAGTAGTTCCAACCTGCCACTATATGATGGGCGGCGTTGCCACCAACATTCACGGCCAGGCGATCACCCAGAACGCCGAAGGCGTGGACGAAATCATCCCTGGCCTGTTCGCAGTGGGTGAAGTGGCTTGCGTATCGGTTCACGGTGCCAACCGCCTGGGCGGCAACTCGTTGCTCGACCTGGTGGTCTTCGGTCGCGCTGCCGGCCTGCACCTGGAGAAAGCGCTGTCCGACGGTATCGAATATGACGATGCCACCGACGCCAACATCGAAGCTGCCCTGGCGCGTCTGTCCGCTCTGAACGAGCGTACCGAAGGCGAAGACGTGGCGACCCTGCGTCGCGAGCTGCAAAACTGCATGCAGAACTACTTCGGTGTGTTCCGTACCGGCGAATACATGCAGAAGGGTATTGCCCAGCTGGCGCAATTGCGTGAACGAATCGCCAACGTGAAGATCAACGATAAGTCGCAGGCGTTCAACACTGCCCGTATCGAAGCGCTGGAATTGCAGAACCTGCTGGAAGTGGCCGAAGCCACCGCCATCGCCGCAGAAGTGCGTAAAGAGTCCCGTGGCGCCCACGCCCGCGAAGACTTCGAAGACCGTGACGACGAAAACTGGCTGTGCCACACCTTGTACTTCCCGGGTGAAAAACGCGTCGCCAAGCGTGCCGTGAACTTCTCGCCGAAGACTGTTCCGACTTTCGAACCAAAAGTCCGGACTTATTAAGGGTGACCGCTATGTTGCAAGTCAGTGTTTATCGCTACAACCCTGATCAGGACGCTGCGCCGTTCATGCAGGACTTCCAGGTCGATACCGGTGGTAAAGACCTGATGGTGCTGGACGTGCTGGCCCTGATCAAGGAACAGGACGAAGGTTTCTCCTATCGTCGCTCCTGCCGTGAGGGCGTTTGCGGCTCCGACGGCATGAACATCAACGGCAAGAACGGCCTGGCCTGCATCACGCCGCTGTCGGCCGTGGTCAAGGGCAACAAGCTGATCGTTCGTCCGCTGCCAGGTTTGCCGGTTATCCGTGACCTGGTCGTCGATATGAGCATCTTCTACAAGCAATACGAGAAGGTGAAGCCATTCCTGCAGAACGACACGCCGGCTCCGGCCATCGAGCGTCTGCAGACTCCTGAAGAGCGTGAGAAGCTCGACGGTCTGTACGAGTGCATCCTGTGCGCTTGCTGCTCGACCTCGTGCCCATCGTTCTGGTGGAACCCGGACAAATTCCTGGGCCCGGCCGCCCTGCTGCAAGCGTACCGCTTCCTGGCAGACAGCCGTGACACCAAGACGTCCGAGCGCCTGGCTTCGCTGGATGACCCGTTCAGCGTATTCCGCTGCCGCGGGATCATGAACTGCGTCAACGTTTGTCCAAAAGGCCTGAACCCGACTAAGGCCATCGGTCACATTCGTAACATGCTGCTGCAAAGCGGCGTTTGATTCAGCTGCTGTACCCGTAGGACCGTTGTACCCGTAAAGGCCAGGGCGCGGGCTTCAACCCGCGTCATGGCTATAACCAGAACAGCCGCTCACAAAGCGGCAGTTCTTATTTTGAAGAAATGAGACAAGCAGGGGCATCCGGGCTGGTACCCGGACTATCAGCGTGATCCTAAGTGGCTTGTTTTAGTCGCTGCACTCGGACTTCTGCAAGTTTGCTCGGTGTTTTCGCCGGTGGTGTTCCCCTAATCGAGGGTGACCAAGCATGCAAGAAAGCGTGATGCAGCGCATGTGGAACAGTGCCCACCTTTCCGGTGGTAACGCTGCCTATGTGGAAGAGCTTTACGAGCTCTACCTGCACGACCCTAACGCTGTGCCAGAAGAATGGCGCACCTACTTTCAGAAGTTGCCGGCTGACGGTAACTCTGCCACTGATGTTTCGCACTCGACGATTCGCGATCATTTCGTGCTGCTGGCGAAGAACCAGCGCCGCGCTCAACCGGTGTCTGCCGGCAGCGTGAGCAGTGAGCACGAGAAGAAGCAAGTTGAAGTGCTGCGACTGATCCAGGCCTACCGGATGCGTGGCCACCAGGCAGCCCAGCTTGACCCGCTGGGGCTGTGGCAGCGTCCTGCACCTGCAGACCTGTCGATCACTCACTACGGCTTGACCAATGCCGATCTTGATACGACCTTCCGTGCCGGCGACCTGTTCATCGGCAAAGAGGAAGCGAGCCTACGCGAAATTCACGAAGCGTTGCAGCAGACATATTGCCGCACCATCGGCGCTGAATTTACGCACATTACCGATTCCGAGCAGCGCCAGTGGTTCCAGCAGCGTCTGGAAAGCGTTCGTGGCCGTCCGACGTACTCCGCCGACATCAAGAGCCACTTGCTCGAGCGCGTCACCGCGGGTGAGGGCCTGGAGAAGTATCTGGGTACCAAGTACCCGGGCACCAAGCGTTTCGGCCTGGAAGGCGGCGAAAGCCTGATTCCAATGCTGGACGAGCTGATCCAGCGTTCCGGTTCCTACGGCACCAAGGAAGTGGTCATCGGCATGGCCCACCGTGGCCGCTTGAACGTGCTGGTCAACACCTTCGGCAAGAACCCGCGCGAGCTGTTCGACGAGTTCGAAGGCAAGAAGAAGGTCGAGCTGGGTTCCGGTGACGTGAAATACCACCAGGGCTTTTCGTCCAACGTGATGACCACAGGTGGCGAAGTGCACCTGGCCATGGCGTTCAACCCATCCCACCTGGAAATCGTTTCCCCGGTGGTCGAGGGTTCGGTCCGTGCGCGCCAGGATCGTCGCAACGATCCGACCGGTGAAAAAGTATTGCCAATCTCCATCCACGGTGATGCGGCGTTCGCCGGTCAAGGCGTGGTCATGGAAACCTTCCAGATGTCGCAGACCCGCGGCTTCAAGACTGGCGGTACGGTTCACATCGTCATCAACAACCAGGTTGGTTTCACCATCAGCAACCCGCTGGACTCGCGTTCCACCGAGTACGCAACCGACGTCGCGAAAATGATCCAGGCGCCGATTCTCCATGTGAATGGCGATGACCCGGAAGCCGTGCTGTTCGTGACCCAGCTGGCCATCGACTACCGCATGCAGTACAAGCGCGACGTGGTGATCGACCTGGTCTGCTACCGTCGTCGCGGCCACAACGAGGCCGACGAGCCAAGCGGCACCCAGCCTCTGATGTACCAGCAGATCGCCAAGCAGCGCACCACCCGTGAGCTGTATGCCGAGCGCCTGACCCAGAGCGGCGTGCTGGATGCAGCGCGCGTCCAGGAAAAAGTCGATGAATATCGCAATGCCCTGGATAACGGCCTGCACGTTGTAAAAAGCCTGGTCAAAGAGCCGAACAAAGAGTTGTTCGTGGACTGGCGTCCATACCTGGGCCACGCCTGGACCGCGCGTCACGACACCCGTTTCGACCTCAAGACCCTGCAGGAACTGTCCGCCAAGCTGCTGGAAATCCCGGACGGCTTCGTGGTTCAGCGCCAAGTCTCGAAAATCTACGAAGACCGGCAGAAGATGCAAGCCGGCGGCCTGCCGATCAACTGGGGTTATGCCGAAACCATGGCGTACGCGACCCTGGCGTTCGAAGGTCACCCGGTGCGCATCACCGGCCAGGACGTAGGCCGCGGCACTTTCTCGCACCGCCACGCGGCGCTGCACAACCAGAAAGACGCCAGCACCTATATCCCGCTGCAACACCTGTACAAAGGCCAGCCACGTTTCGACCTGTACGATTCGCTGCTGTCCGAGGAAGCCGTGCTGGCGTTCGAATATGGCTACTCCACCACCGAGCCGAATGCGCTGGTGATCTGGGAAGCCCAGTTCGGCGACTTCGCCAACGGTGCCCAGGTGGTTGTCGACCAGTTCATCACCAGCGGCGAGCACAAGTGGGGTCGTCTCTGCGGTCTGACCATGCTGTTGCCACACGGTTATGAAGGGCAGGGGCCGGAGCACTCTTCGGCGCGTCTGGAGCGTTACCTGCAGTTGTGCGCCGAGCACAACGTCCAGGTTTGCGTACCGACGACTCCAGCGCAGATCTACCACCTGCTGCGTCGTCAGGTCATCCGTCCGCTGCGCAAGCCGCTGATCGTGCTGACACCCAAGTCGCTGCTGCGTCACAAACTGGCGATCTCCACGCTCGAGGATCTGGCCGAAGGCTCGTTCCAGACCGTTATTTCGGAAATCGACACCCTGGACGCGGCGAAGGTCACTCGCCTGGTCCTGTGCAGCGGCAAGGTCTACTACGACCTGCTGGAAAAACGTCGTGCCGAAGGCCGCGAAGACATCGCCATCGTGCGTATCGAGCAGCTTTACCCGTTCCCGGAAGAAGACCTGATGGAGGCCATCGCGCCTTACACCAACCTCACCCACGTGGTGTGGTGTCAGGAAGAACCGATGAACCAAGGCGCTTGGTACAGCAGCCAGCATCACCTGCGTCGCAGCATCGGCAACCATAACAAGGCCCTGGGCCTGGAATATGCCGGCCGTGATGCTTCCGCTGCACCTGCGTGTGGTTATGCGTCGATGCACGCCGAGCAGCAGGAAAAACTGCTGCAAGATGCCTTCACTGTTTAACGCCTTCGCGCTGACTGAAACCGAATTTTAAGGACCCACAGATAATGGCTATCGAAATCAAAGCCCCGTCATTCCCGGAATCGGTTGCCGATGGCACCGTTGCCACCTGGCACAAGAAACCAGGCGAGGCCGTCAAGCGTGACGACCTGATCGTCGACATCGAGACCGACAAGGTCGTGCTGGAAGTATTGGCCGAAGCTGACGGCGTGCTGGGCGCAATCATTGCCGAAGAGGGCGCTACCGTTCTGTCGAACCAGGTCCTGGGTTCGATCGAAGAGGGCGGTGCTGCCGCCGCTGCTCCAGCCGCCGCTGCTGCTGCACCGGCCGCCGCCCAGGCCGCCGCGCCAGCCGCCGCTGGCGAAGACGATCCAGTCGCTGCCCCGGCTGCTCGCAAGCTGGCTGAAGAGAACGGCATCAACATCGCTTCCGTTGCCGGCACCGGCAAGGGTGGTCGCGTGACCAAGGAAGACGTGGTTGCAGCCGTTGCCGCCAAGAAAGCCGCTCCGGCCGCAGCACCTGCCAAGCCTGCCGCACCTGCCGCTGCCGCGCCGGTGTTCGCTGCCGGTGACCGCGTTGAAAAACGCGTTCCGATGACCCGCCTGCGGGCCAAGGTTGCCGAGCGTCTGGTTGAAGCACAGTCGAACATGGCGATGTTGACCACCTTCAACGAAGTCGACATGACCGAAGTCATGGCCCTGCGTTCGAAGTACAAGGATCTGTTCGAGAAGTCCCACAACGGCGTACGCCTGGGCTTCATGTCGTTCTTCGTCAAGGCTGCCACCGAAGCGCTGAAACGCTTCCCGGCCGTCAACGCGTCGATCGACGGTTCCGACATCGTCTACCACGGCTACGCCGATATCGGTGTTGCCGTTTCCAGCGACCGTGGCCTGGTGGTTCCGGTACTGCGTAACGCCGAACTGATGAGCCTGGCCGAAATCGAAGGCGGCATCGCCACCTTCGGCAAGAAGGCCCGTGACGGCAAGCTGTCCATCGAAGAGATGACCGGCGGTACGTTCACCATCACCAACGGTGGTACATTCGGTTCGATGATGTCGACCCCGATCGTCAACCCGCCGCAAGCGGCTATCCTGGGCATGCACAACATTCTGCAGCGTCCTATGGCGATCAATGGTCAAGTCGTGATTCGTCCGATGATGTACCTGGCACTGTCCTACGATCACCGCCTGATCGACGGTAAAGAAGCCGTGACGTTCCTGGTAACCATCAAGAACCTGCTTGAAGATCCGGCTCGTCTGCTGCTGGATATCTGATTTTCGCCGCGAGGGCCGGTCTGTTGTGACCGGCCTCTTGCTGAAACAACCGGTTTCGTCCCTCGACGGTCATCACAAGTGACCGTCCGGTTTGATTCGAAAAGGAATGACTCATGACTCAGAAATTCGACGTGGTAGTGATTGGTGCGGGCCCTGGCGGCTACGTAGCGGCCATCAAGGCTGCGCAACTGGGCCTTACCACTGCCTGCATCGAGAAATACACCGACAAGGAGGGCAAGCTGGCCCTCGGCGGTACTTGCCTGAACGTCGGTTGCATTCCTTCCAAGGCGCTGCTGGACAGCTCCTGGAAGTTCCACGAAGCCCAGGACGGCTTCGCGATCCACGGCATCAGCACGGGCGACGTGAAGATGGACGTGCCGGCGATGGTCGGTCGCAAGGCCAACATCGTCAAGAACCTGACCAGCGGTGTTGCCACCCTGTTCAAGGCCAACGGCGTAACTTCGATCCAGGGCCACGGCAAGCTGCTGATGGGCAAGAAAGTCGAAGTGACCAAGCCAGACGGTTCGGTTGAAGTGATCGAAGCCGAGAACGTCATCCTGGCGCCAGGTTCGCGTCCGATCGACATTCCACCGGCTCCGGTCGACCAGAACGTGATCGTCGATTCCACCGGTGCCCTGGAATTCCAGACCGTGCCAAAACGCCTGGGCGTGATCGGCGCTGGCGTGATCGGCCTCGAGCTGGGTTCGGTATGGTCGCGCCTGGGTGCGCAAGTGACCGTACTGGAAGCCCTCGATACCTTCCTGATGGCCGCTGACGCTGCGGTTTCCAAGGAAGCGCTGAAAACCCTGACCAAACAGGGCCTGGACATCAAGCTGGGCGCTCGCGTCACCGGTTCGAAGGTCAACGGCGAAGAAGTCGTGGTGACCTACACCGACACCAACGGCGAACAGACCATCACCTTCGACAAGCTGATCGTGGCCGTAGGCCGTCGTCCAGTGACCACCGACCTGCTGGCTGCCGATAGCGGCGTGGAAATCGACGAGCGCGGCTTCATTGCCGTCGACGACCAGTGCGCAACCGCAGTACCGGGCGTCTTCGCCATCGGCGACGTGGTTCGCGGCATGATGCTGGCACACAAGGCATCCGAAGAAGGCATCATGGTTGTCGAGCGCATCAAGGGCCACAAAGCCCAGATGAACTACGACCTGATCCCTTCGGTTATCTACACCCACCCGGAAATCGCATGGGTTGGCAAGACCGAGCAGGCCTTGAAAGCCGAAGGCGTTGAAGTTAACGTCGGCACCTTCCCGTTCGCAGCCTCCGGCCGTGCCATGGCAGCCAACGATACCGGTGGTTTCGTGAAAGTCATCGCCGACGCCAAGACGGATCGCGTATTGGGCGTTCACGTCATTGGCCCAAGCGCTGCCGAGCTGGTACAGCAAGGCGCGATCGGCATGGAATTCGGCACCAGCGCTGAAGATCTGGGCATGATGGTCTTCTCCCATCCGACCCTGTCCGAAGCCTTGCACGAAGCGGCCCTGGCCGTAAATGGCGGCGCCATCCACGTGGCCAACCGCAAGAAGCGTTAAAAAACAATAAGAAACCACGGCGGTTTGGCCCGTCGTGAGCCTTGCGAGCAAGACTCACCGCGGAATATCCGCTGGACGCAGCCTTGCGTAGCCGAACCGGTCAACTGGAACGCTACGCAAGCAGCAGTCACAGGTGGTGCGGCACCAGAACGGTGCAGCACCGAATGCGCAGTACCTAACGAAGACGGTAATAAGCATGAATCTTCACGAGTATCAGGGTAAGCAGCTGTTCGCTGAGTACGGCCTGCCAGTATCCACCGGTTACGCGGTAGACACCCCGGAAGCGGCAGCAGAAGCTTGCGACAAAATCGGCGGCAGCGAATGGGTTGTCAAAGCCCAGGTTCACGCCGGTGGTCGCGGTAAAGCGGGCGGCGTCAAGCTGGTTCGCAGCAAAGAAGACGCCAAAACCTTCGCACAGCAGTGGCTGGGCAAGCGTCTGGTGACTTACCAGACTGACGCCAACGGTCAGCCAGTCACCAAGATCCTGGTTGAATCGTGCACTGATATCGCTAAAGAGCTGTACCTGGGCGCTGTCGTCGACCGTTCGAGCCGCCGCATCGTGTTCATGGCTTCCACCGAAGGTGGCGTGGACATCGAGAAAATCGCTCACGATACCCCTGAGAAAATCCTCAAGGCCACCATCGACCCACTGGTTGGCGCACAGCCATTCCAGGGTCGCGAGCTGGCATTCCAGCTGGGCCTGGAAGGCAAGCAGGTCACTCAGTTCGCCAAGATCTTCGTAGGTCTGGCCAAGCTGTTCCAGGACCACGACCTGGCACTGCTGGAAGTGAACCCGCTGGTGATCAAGGCCGACGGCGACCTGCACTGCCTCGATGCCAAGATCAACATCGACGCCAACGCCATGTACCGTCAGCCTAAGCTGAAGACTTTCCACGATCCGTCGCAAGACGATCCGCGCGAAGCGCACGCTGCCAAGTTCGAACTGAACTACGTAGCCCTGGAAGGTAACATCGGCTGCATGGTCAACGGTGCCGGCCTGGCCATGGGTACCATGGACATCGTCAACCTGCATGGCGGCAAGCCAGCCAACTTCCTCGACGTGGGCGGCGGTGCTACCAAGGAACGCGTAACTGAAGCGTTCAAGATCATCCTGTCCGACACCAATGTCGCTGCAGTACTGGTCAACATCTTCGGCGGCATCGTTCGCTGCGACATGATTGCCGAAGGCATCATCGGCGCCGTGAAAGAAGTTGGCGTGAAAATCCCGGTTGTTGTTCGCCTTGAAGGCAACAACGCTGAGCTGGGCGCTAAAGTACTGGCAGAAAGCGGTTTGAACATCATCGCTGCTACCAGCCTGACCGACGCTGCTCAACAAGTCGTTAAAGCTGCGGAGGGCAAATAATGAGCGTCCTGATCAATAAAGACACCAAGGTTATCTGCCAGGGTATTACCGGTTCGCAAGGTAGTTTCCACACCCAGCAAGCCATCGAATACGGCACCAAGATGGTCGGTGGCGTAACACCGGGCAAGGGCGGCACCGAGCACCTGGGCCTGCCAGTGTTCAACACCGTGAAAGACGCTGTAGCGGCCACTGGCGCCACCGCCAGCGTGATCTACGTTCCAGCTCCTTTCTGCAAGGACTCCATCCTTGAAGCAGCGTTCGGCGGCATCAAGCTGATCGTCTGCATCACCGAAGGCATCCCGACCATCGACATGCTGGAAGCCAAGGTCAAGTGCGACGAGCTGGGTATCACCCTGATCGGTCCTAACTGCCCAGGCGTGATCACCCCAGGCGAATGCAAGATCGGCATCATGCCAGGTCACATTCACTTGCCAGGCAAGGTCGGTATCGTTTCCCGTTCCGGCACCCTGACCTACGAAGCTGTGAAGCAGACCACTGACGCCGGTTTCGGTCAGTCGACTTGCGTCGGCATCGGCGGTGACCCGATCCCAGGCTCGAACTTCATCGACATCCTGAAGCTGTTCCAGGAAGACCCGAAGACCGAAGCGATCGTCATGATCGGTGAGATCGGCGGTTCGGCTGAAGAAGAAGCGGCTGCCTACATCAAGGCCAACGTGACCAAGCCGGTTGTTTCCTACATCGCGGGTGTGACTGCTCCTCCGGGCAAGCGCATGGGCCATGCTGGCGCAATCATCTCTGGCGGCAAAGGCACTGCAGACGAGAAATTCGCTGCACTGCAAGACGCAGGCGTGAAAACCGTGCGTTCGCTGGCAGACATCGGCAAGGCCCTGGCCGAGCTGACTGGCTGGGAAATGAAGAAGTAAGCTTCGGCTGACCTTTTCGTTCCAGCAACAAAGGCCACCTTCGGGTGGCCTTTGTCGTTTCTGGCCCCGAGAACTGCTGACCTCGCCACAAGAGCCATGCTGCTGCCTGTACAAGCTAGAGCGACCCGGAAAAATAGATACGTAAACGCGACACGGAAACGTCGTGTATCGGATAGTTCGCCCCGTAACAGTGCGTTCTTTACGTAAATTCGTTAGGCTAGCCGCCATTTTTGCGACCGCTGCCCACAAGGAAGCGCCGCGTTAAACGGGTCGGTCCCAGACGGATCGGCAGCATTTCCCTCCACCCTCAAGGGAAATCCCTCTCTAAATTCCGATTCAGTAGTGTGGTTTCCTTAAATGAAAGTGTTGAAAGGCCAGGACATCCTGGCGCTTGGTTTCATGACATTTGCCCTGTTCGTCGGGGCCGGCAACATCATCTTCCCGCCTATCGTTGGTTTGCAGTCCGGGCCTCATGTCTGGATGGCGGCGCTGGGCTTCTTGATCACGGCGGTCGGGCTGCCGGTCATCACGGTCGTTGCGCTGGCCAAGGTGGGCGGTGCGATGGACGCCTTGAGCAGCCCCATCGGCAAGCTCGCCGGTGGAGTACTGGCGGCCGTGTGCTACCTGGCAGTCGGCCCGTTGTTCGCCACGCCGCGTACCGCCACCGTTTCGTTCGAAGTCGGCCTGGCGCCGTTGACCGGTGAAAGCCCGCTGGCGTTGTTCCTCTACAGCGCAGTGTATTTCCTGCTGGTGTTTTTCATCTCGCTGTATCCGGGCCGTCTGCTGGACACCGTTGGGCGTTTCCTCGCGCCACTGAAGATCATCGCCCTGGCCGTGCTCGGTATCGCGGCGTTTGCGTTGCCCGCCGGTGATATTGGCGTGGCCACCCCTGAATACGTGGCGGCGCCGTTTTCCCAGGGTTTCATCAATGGTTACCTGACCATGGATACCCTGGGCGCCTTGGTGTTCGGCATCGTCATCGTCAACGCCATTCGTTCCCGGGGCGTCGAGTCGCCGGCCTTGATCACCCGCTATGCGATCATCGCCGGGCTGATTGCCGGGGTGGGCCTGGCGCTGGTCTATGTCAGCCTGTTCCGCCTGGGTTCGGGCAGCCATGAAGTGGCCGTGGGCGCAACCAACGGTGCCGCTGTGCTGCATGCCTACGTGCAACACACGTTCGGCAGCCTGGGCAGCGGTTTCCTTGCGGTGTTGATCTCGCTGGCGTGCCTGGTGACCGCGGTCGGCCTGACCTGCGCCTGTGCCGAGTACTTCAGCCGTGTCCTGCCGCTGTCCTACAAGACCCTGGTCGTGATCCTGGCGGCCTTTTCGCTGCTGGTGTCCAACCTGGGCCTGACCAAGCTGATCGCGTTCTCGATTCCGGTCCTCACCGCGATCTACCCGCCATGCATCGCCCTGGTGGCCCTGAGCTTCTGCAAGGACTTCTGGCACGAGCAGGGGCGCATCGTTGGCCCGGTGATGCTGGTGTCGTTCCTGTTTGGCCTGGTCGATGCGCTCAAGGGCGCCGGCCTGGCGGACTGGATGCCGACGCAACTGGCCCATCTGCCGCTGAGCCAGCAAGGCCTGGCCTGGCTGGTGCCTTCGGTGATGACCCTGGTGGTCGCCGTGGTGTGTGATCGCCTGCTGGGCAAGCGCAGCGAAGCGTTGGCTTAAGCGGCCTACAGACAGGTCCATCGGCAAGAACTGAAATGCCCCGTATCAATCGATACGGGGCATTTTTTTTGCGTGCAGTGTCTTTTTCCGTGGACTGTGGGAGCGAGCCTGCTCGCGATAGCGTTGGAACTGCCGACATCAAAGTGAAAGTTATACCGCTATCGCGAGCAGGCTCGCTCCCACAGGGTTCGCTGATACTATTGCCACAGTTTTTTTTCGTCGCCGAGAATTGCATGTCATTCATCCAAGCCAACCTGATCCACCTGCTTGCCGCCGCCTGGTTCATCATCTGCTGGGCGGGCTACACCCGTTATGCCTCTTGGAAGGCCCGCGACACGGCGTGCCTGGCCAGCGTGATGCACCTGTACCGCGAGGACTGGATGCGCCGCATGCTGCTGCGTGAGAACCGTATCGCCGATGCCAGCGTGATCGGCAACCTGGAGCGCAACGCGTCCTTCTTCGCCTCCAGCACGCTGATCATCCTGGCCGGTATCCTGACGGTACTCGGGGCGTCCGATCGGGCGGTGTCGTTGCTGGCGGACCTGCCGATGGTGCAACAGGCTTCCCAGGGCATGGCGGAGGTCAAGTTGCTATGCCTGGCCTTGGTGTTCGTGTATGCCTTCTTCACGTTCAGTTGGTGCATGCGCCAATACAACTTCGCGGCAGTGCTGATTGGCTCGGCACCGATGATCGGCGAGCGTCATGTGTCGGAGCAGGAGCGCAAGGCCTTTGCGCTGAGGGCGGCGCGAGTGATCTCCATGGCCGCCAACCAGTTCAACTTCGGCCTGCGTGCCTATTACTTCGGCATGACCATGTTGGCGTGGTTCGTCAGCCCCTGGTTATTCATGTTGATGAGTGCTGGCGTGGTGTTCGTGCTGTATCAGCGCGAGTTTCATTCCGATGTGCTGGACGTGATGGTCTATACCCCCACTGAAGCGCCAGTGTCAGAGGTGGGCAAGGAAGCGGCCTGACAGGCGCGCCTCAAATCGCAGGCAAAAGAAAACCCGCACCAGGCGGGTTTTCTTTTGCTGCTAAAACCGTATCAGTTGGTTTTAGGCGCGGTAGCAGGGGCTTCTTTCGCGGCTGCTTCGTTCGATTCGGCCTGAGCTTTGGCGGCTTCGGCGTTTTCTTTCGCCGCGTCGTTCACTTTATCCTGTGCTTTGTTCATGTCTTGCTGAGCTTGCTCAGCGTGTTGGTTGGCATCTTGAGCTTTGTCCTCGGATTTTTTATCGCAGGCAGCGAGACCGAGGGAGGCGGCCAACATCAAGGCAATAGCAAAAGTCTTACGCATGGGGTGTTTCTCCTTATGGAAATAACTACTGGCCTTTTGAGCGCGCCCCCTCAGGTTAAGTTCCTCTTTTGCTACAGATATATAACTTTGCACGGTCGCGGAACTTTAGCGAACACGCCTGTTGCCAGGCCTCTAAACAAACAAGGGCATTGATGGACATGGCTGAAGATCCCATTTTTGAGCGTGCCACACGCTTTTTATCCGCCCTGCGGCATTGCCAGGTGCTGGGCTTGAAGTTGCACAGTGCCAGTCGCGACGGACTGACGGTCATCTTGCCGTTCAGCCCGCAAATAATCGGCAATCCCCTGACGGGCATCATCCACGGCGGGGCGTTGACTTCATTAATGGACACCGCGTGCGGCATGTCGACCTTATGTGTGCTGCCGCAATTCGAAGTCTGTCCCACCCTCGACCTGCGCATCGACTACATGCACGCCGCCGAGCCCCACAAGGATGTCTACGGCTTCGCGCAATGCTACCGAGTCACCCCGGACGTGATCTTCACCCGGGGTTTCGCCTACCAGGACGATCCCGAGCAACCCATCGCCCATGTGGTGGGTACATTCATGCGCCTGGGCCAGCATGCCAGGGGAATGGGGAAGGGCGTCCCGATGACCACCGTGGGCCAACCATGACCGATATCACTCAGGAACACCTGCGCCGCGCCTGTGAACAGGGCGACTACGCGTTGGTGCTGGCCTCGATCCCCTATGCGCAACTCATCGGCGTCGAATGCACGCGCCAGGGCGACGACTTGGTGTTTCGCCTGCCGGCCAACAAAGACAACATTGGTAACCCTTTACTGCCGGCCATTCATGGCGGGGTCATTGCCGGTTTCATGGAACTGGCCGCTGCCGTGCATCTGTTGATCGTCACCGGCACGCCAGGCATACCGAAAATCATCGATTTCTCCCTGGATTACCTGCGCACCGGGCAGTTTCGCGACACCTATGCCAAATGCCAGGTCTGGCGTCAGGGCCGGCGGGTCGCCAACGTCGCGATCACAGCCTGGCAGGACATCGAGGCCGAACCTATCGCCACCGCCCGGGCGCATTTCAAGATCCAGGAGCCTTCAAAACCTGATCGCCCTTGAAATCATCAGCGTTGCCCCCACCTTGAGGACATCCCGCCGCCAATCTCAGCGAGGCGGACACCACCATCCACTTGGAGTTTGATGACCATGAGCGTGGAAACTCAAAAGGAAACCCTGGGCTTCCAGACCGAGGTGAAGCAACTGCTGCACCTGATGATTCACTCGCTGTATTCCAATAAGGAAATTTTCCTTCGCGAGTTGATCTCGAACGCCTCTGACGCTGTCGACAAATTACGTTTCGAAGCCCTTTCCAAGCCTGAATTGCTGGAAGGCGGCGCCGAGCTGAAAATCCGTGTGAGCTTCGACAAGGACGCCAGAACTGTCACCCTCGAAGACAACGGCATCGGCATGAGCCGCGAAGAGGTGATCACGCACCTGGGCACCATCGCCAAGTCCGGCACCGCCGATTTCATGAAGAACCTGTCGGGCGATCAGAAGAAAGATTCCCACCTGATCGGCCAGTTCGGCGTCGGTTTCTATTCCGCGTTCATCGTGGCCGACCAGGTCGAAGTGTTCAGCCGCCGTGCCGGCCTCGCTGCGAGCGAAGGCGTGCACTGGTCGTCCAAGGGCGAGGGCGAGTTTGAAGTCGCCACCGTCGACAAGGCGGATCGCGGCACCCGCATCGTGCTGCACCTCAAGTCCGGCGAAGACGAGTTCGCCGATGGCTGGCGCCTGCGCAACATCATCAAGAAGTATTCCGACCATATCGCGCTACCGATCGAGCTGCCGAAGGAAGTCACCGCTGCCGAAGGCGAAGAAAAGCCTGAAGTGGAATGGGAAACCGTCAACCGCGCCAGTGCCCTGTGGACCCGTCCGCGCACCGAAGTGAAAGACGAGGAATACCAGGAGTTCTACAAGCACATCGCCCACGACTTCGAGAACCCGCTGAGCTGGAGCCATAACAAGGTCGAAGGCAAGCTGGAGTACAACTCACTGCTGTACGTGCCGGCCCGTGCGCCGTTCGACCTGTACCAGCGCGAAGCGCCACGCGGCCTGAAGCTGTACGTGCAGCGTGTGTTCGTGATGGACCAGGCCGAATCGTTCCTGCCGTTGTACCTGCGCTTCATCAAAGGTGTGGTGGATTCCAATGACCTGTCGCTGAACGTTTCGCGGGAAATCCTGCAGAAGGATCCGATCATCGACTCCATGAAGTCGGCACTGACCAAGCGCGTGCTGGACATGCTGGAAAAACTGGCGAAGAACGAGCCCGAGCAGTACAAGAGCTTCTGGAAAAACTTCGGCCAGGTGATGAAAGAAGGCCCGGCCGAGGATTTCGCCAACAAGGAGAAAATCGCCGGCCTGCTGCGCTTTGCGTCGACCCAGGGGGACGATGGCGAGCAGATCGTGGGCCTGGCCGATTACCTGGCTCGCGCCAAGGAAGGCCAAGACAAGATCTACTACCTGACCGGTGAAACTTATGCACAGGTCAAGAACAGCCCGCACCTGGAAGTCTTCCGCAAGAAAGGCATCGAAGTGCTGCTGCTGACCGACCGCATCGACGAGTGGCTGATGAGCTACCTCAACGAGTTCGACGGCAAGAGCTTTGTCGATGTGGCCCGGGGTGACCTGGACCTCGGCAACCTGGATTCGGAAGAAGACAAGAAAGCCGCCGAAGAAGTCGCCAAGAGCAAGGAAGGCCTGGTCGAGCGGATCAAGACGGCCCTGGGCGACGCTGTCAGCGAAGTGCGTGTCTCGCACCGCCTGACCGACTCCCCGGCGATCCTGGCCATCGGTGAGCAGGACCTGGGCCTGCAAATGCGCCAGATCCTCGAAGCCAGCGGCCAGAAAGTCCCGGACTCCAAGCCGATCTTCGAATTCAACCCGGCCCACCCGCTGGTGGAGAAACTCGACAACGAGCAGAGCGAGGAGCGTTTCGGCGATCTGTCGCATATCCTGTTCGACCAAGCGGCCCTGGCGGCTGGCGACAGCCTGAAGGACCCGGCGGCGTATGTGCGTCGCCTGAACAAGCTGCTGGTTGAACTGTCAGCTTAATCTGACGCAGGAAAGTCCCTTGTGGGAGCGAGCTTGCTCGCGATGACGGTAGACCAGTCAACGTATTTGTTGAATGTGGGACCGAAATCGCGAGCAAGCTCGCTCCCACATGGGCTTCTTGAATGTTTCATCAAGAGGAGTCCGTCATGAGTCAGGTTACGGTTCGTTCGCTGGTCTATCAGATCGAAGGGCAAAGTTATGAAGGCCGCCTGGCCTTCGACGTCAGCCAACAGGGCTCGCGCCCGGGGTTGCTGATGGCGCCGAATTGGATGGGCGTAGGGGCGGGGGCCGAGGACATCGCCAGGTCGGTGGCGGCCAACGGTTATGTGGTGTTGATCGCCGACCTGTACGGGCAGACGGTCCGCCCGAGCAATGCCGATGAGGCGGGCGCGGCGATGATGCCACTCAAGAACGACCGGGCCTTGTTGCGCAAGCGCATGCAGGCGGCGCTCGAGCAACTGCAGAGCCAGGGCGAAGCGCAGGTCGACGCTTCCAGGCTGGCCACGTTCGGCTTTTGCTTCGGGGGCTGCTGTGCGCTGGAACTGGCCCGTAGCGGCGCACCGCTGAAAGCGGCGATTTCCTTCCACGGCACCCTGGATACACCGAACCCGGCCGATGCGCAGAACATCCAGGGAGCGGTGTTGGTCATGCATGGCGCTTCGGACCCGCTGGTGCCGAAAGAGCAGCTACCGGCCTTCGAAGATGAAATGAACGCCGCCGCCGTGGATTGGCAACTGCTGAGCTACGGCGGTGCGGTGCATTCGTTCACCGACCCGCAGGCCAATGTGCCGGGCAAGATGATGTACGACGCCAAGGTCGCCGGGCGGGCGTTCCGGTCGATGCATAACTTGTTGGATGAGGTGTTCAGGGGTTGAGATTGGGTTGACGCAGAACCCTGTGGGAGCCGAGCTTGCTCGCGATAGCGGTGTATCAATCAGCATTAATACCGACTGACACACCGCTATCGCT
>NZ_CAKKMI010000100.1:0-20524 GCF_918698105.1 Pseudomonas brassicacearum
GTGGCTGGGGTGTCTGCGGACAT
Organism: Pseudomonas brassicacearum; assembly: GCF_918698105.1. Taxonomy (GTDB): domain Bacteria; phylum Pseudomonadota; class Gammaproteobacteria; order Pseudomonadales; family Pseudomonadaceae; genus Aquipseudomonas; species Aquipseudomonas brassicacearum_F. The sequence continues at coordinate 24 of NZ_CAKKMI010000100.1, forward strand.
CAGTAGCAGCGGTGAGCATGCTTGTCCCACTGACCGGGCACAGGCCCCTGTGGGAGCGAGCTTGCTCGCGATAGGGCCTGGTCAGGCACATTGATGGTGGCTGGTGTACCGCTATCGCGAGCAGGCTCGCTCCCACAGGTGTTTTTCAGGGTTTGGTCCATTGGTGTCAGGGCATGCACCTCGCCACGGGGTTTGTGGTGGCTGGGGTGTCTGCGGACATCAGTAGCAGCGGTGAGCATGCTTGTCCCACTGACCGGGCATAGGCCCCTGTGGGAGCGAGCTTGCTCGCGATGGGGTCAGGTCAGGCACATCGATGGTGGCTGGTGTACCGCTATCGCGAGCAGGCTCGCTCCCACAGGTGTTTTTCAGGGTTTGGTCCATTGGTGTCAGGGCATGCACCTCGCCACAGGGGTGCCTAGACCACCGACGACAACACAAACGACGTCACGGTGTTCTCCACCCCCGGCAACGCCGAGATCTCTTTCCACACCTTGTGCACCCGCTCCGGGTTCGCCGCGCCGACCCGCAGCATCAAATCGAACTCGCCACTCATCACATCGCACTGCAGCACTTCCGGCATCGACTGCAAAGCCTGTAATACCTCGGCGCCGCGCATGCGGTCGTAGCGGTAGACGAAGATCACCGCGTTGATGCTCGACGACGCGTGTGCGCCCTCCCCGGTGCGCACCGTGTAGCCCTGGATCGCGCCGTCGCGTTCGAGGCGTTCGATGCGTTGGCGCACGGCGTTGCGCGAGAGGTGGACCTTGGCTGCCAGTTCGGCGTGGGCGGCGCGGGCGTTGAGGCGCAGTTCGGCGATGATGCGTTCGTCGAGGGGGTCGAGAATTCGCTTCATGGGGCCTCCGGTTATAGGGCGCCGAGCAGTTGATGGAGGGCACCGAGGTCGTCCGGCTGGATGCGATGGATTTGCGCCGGGCCGTGATCGGAAACCGGGCGTTGTTGCGCCGCCACGGGGATCCCCAACTCACCCAGCAATACCGCCGATTTAATAGGTGAGATCTCGCCCAGGGTCACCATCGGCGCCACCAAACTGCGGCGGTACAACCGCGCCGCGAGCACGCCAGTGGCGGTATGCGGATCGATGACGTAGCCGGTGTCGCGATGCAGCGAAGTGATCTCCTCCAGCGTCTGCTCATCACTGACCGCGTACGAGTCGATGATCATCCGCGCCTGCAACCAGAACTCGTTGGCGATGGTCATTTCACCCTGGGTTTCGAAGGTGTGCATCAGCGCGCTCACAGCCTGGTCGTCGTGCCCATAGAGTTCCCAGAGAAACCGTTCCAGGTTGGAAAAGATCGACAAATCCATGGCCGGCGACAGGGTCTTGCTGGCGCGCAATCGCGAGTAGTGGTTCTTCAAAAAGAACTGATGCAGCGCGTCATTCTGGTTGGTGGCGACGATCATCTGCGTGATCGGCAAACCCATCTTCTGCGCGATGTAGCCGGCATAGACTTCGGCAAAACTCGCCGCCGGTACGCTGAAGCCAATGGGCCGCTGACCGCCGCCCAGTTGCAGCACGGCGTGGAAATAAAACACCAACTGCGCCATGACGCTGACCCAGTTGCTGGAATTGAAACTGATCGCCTCATGCTGTCGGAACAGTTGCGTGACGAGGGTCTGGCATTCGTCAAAACTGCCATCGACGGCCACTTGATGAACCCGCGGATGCGCCGTCGCTTGCAGGTCTTGAAGTTGGTCTTGCGGTACGCCGGCCTCGGGATAAATCACCACCACGTCGGTCTCGTCGCAGTGTTTGAAAGCCTCGATGGCGGCCAGGCCGGTGTCGCCGTTGGTGACGCCGATCACCACGGCGCGACGCCCGCGTTTGCGCAGGAAGTACTGCACCAGTCGCGCCTGCAACTGCGCGGCAAAATCCTTCGAGGAGCGGGTCGGCCCATGGAACAATTCCAGGACCCATTCGTTGCGATCCACTTGATGCAACGGCGCCAGGGAGCGATGACTGAACTGGCTGCCGGCCTCCTTGAGCACCCGCTTGAAATCGGCCTCGGGGATCGCCTCGCCCACGAACGGACGCATCACTCGATAGGCCAGTTCGTCGTAGGACAAGGTCGACCAATTGGCGATGTCCTGGGGTTCGAAGTGCGGCAATGTGACGGGGACGAACAGGCCGCCATCCTCGGCGATGGCCGACAGTACGACTTTTTCGAAATCGACCTGCACGGCGGAATTTCGGGTACTCACATAGCGCATGGTCAACTCCGTAAACAGTTCATTTAAAACGATGCGCCTGCTCCACCAGCCAGGTGGAAAACCGCGCCGCGTCCGGGTGCTGCTCGGCCCCGGAACTGCGCACCAGGTAGAACGATTCGCTGGCTTCGATGCGCTGGGCGAAGGGTTCGACCAGGCGCCCGTCGCCGAGCATGTCACTCACCATCGACGACCGCGCCAGGGCGATGCCCTGCCCCAGTTCAGCCATGCGCAAGGTGCAGACCAGCGTGTCGAACTGCATGCCGGTCGAGGAATCCACCGAGTCGGCACCGACCATTTTCAGCCAGTAACCCCAGCCCTCTTCGTAGCCCAGCACATGCAGCAACGGATGCTTGGCCACGTCCGCCGGCACTTTCAGCGTCGCCATCAAGGCTGGCGAACACACCGGGAACAAGGTGTCCCAGGTCAGGCGCTGCGACACCAGGCCGGGCCATTGACCGTGGCCCCAGCGGATTTCCATGTCGTCTTCGCCATCGAGTTCCTTGACCCAGATGTTGCTGATGTAGCGGATGTCGACGTGGGGATGCGCCTGGCGAAAATCCACCAGTTTCGGCGCCAGCCAGTGCACGAAAAACGCCAGGCTACCGCGCACCTTGATTGGCCGGCGTTTGTGCTGGCCAAAGATCTCGTTGGTGCCCACCGCCAGTCGCGTGATTGCGTCCTGCACCACCGGCAGGTACGCCTGGCCTTCCTCGGTCAGGCCCAGGCCCCGGGGCAAGCGCTTGAACAGCGCCACCCCCAGGTGACCTTCCAACTGGCGGATCTGCTGGCTGACCGCGCCCTGGGTCAAGAATAATTCTTCGGCGGCGTGGGTGAAGTTCAGGCAGCGGGCCGACACTTCGAACGCTCGCAGCCAGTTCAACGGGGGCAACGTTTTTTGCTTCATGGTCTTACCTCGTTAACCCCCACGCACCGGGCACGTTTGCCCGCCCCGTCGACGCGCCTTAGAACGCGTCGGACGGTTGTGCCACGAGGGCAACCGACAAGCGTCGCTCGCGGCTTTTGCGGGTAATGTAATACACGAAGTAACACCAGGCGATGAACGGCAAACCGAAGTACAGCGCCACTCGCTGTTCAGGGTCGAAGGCGATCCCGACACACGCCAGGCAGCAGCACACCAGCGCCCCCAGCGGCACCCACGGATAACCGCGAACGCGGAACTTGAGGTGGCGAATGTCGCCACCGTTTGCGACGTAGTGACGACGGAAGCCGATCTGACTCGCGGCGATGCTCATCCACACCACCACCACGGCCAGGCCGGAAATCGACACCAGCGCCAGGTAGATGGTGTCGGCGGCAAACACGCTGCTGAGCAACGACGCCGCACCGCCGGCCATGCTGACGATGATCGCGTTGAGCGGCGTGCCCATGCGGGTCAGGGCCGAGAATTGCTTGGGCAGATGGCCTTGGTCGCTGAGCGTCCAGAGCATCCGCGAGGCGGCGTACAACCCGGAGTTGGCCGCCGACAACAGGGCGGTGATGATCACGAAGTTCATGATGTCGGCGGAGTACGGAATGCCGATGTAGGTGAACACCGTGACGAAGGGACTTTCGACCAGACCGGCCTGCTCGCGGGGCAACAGGGTCGCCAGGACAAAAATGGTCCCTACGAAGAACACCGCCAGGCGCAGCACCGTGGTGCGGATGGCGCGTGGCACATTGCGTTGCGGGTCCTTGGTTTCACCGGCGGCGATGCCGATCAGTTCAGTGCCGGAGAACGCGAAGGATACCGCCAGCAGCGTCATCGCAATCGGCATGAAGCCGGTAGGAAAGAGTCCTTCGCGGGTGAAGTTGCTCAAGCCGATGCTGTGGGCCTGGTCGATGTTCAGCAGGCCGAGAATCGCGCCACCGCCGATCAGCAGGAACATCACCACGGTCAGCACTTTGATCAACGACAGCCAGAACTCGGTCTCGGCGAACAAACGCACCGAGATCACGTTGGTGAGGAACACCACACCGGCGAACAGCGCGCTCCAGATCCACACTGGCGTGTCGGGAAACCATCGGGTCATGAGGATACCGGCGGCGGTGAATTCGGAACCGATCGCCACCGTCCACGTCAGCCAATACAACCAGGCCACGGTGTAGCCGGTGCCGGGGCCGAGGAAGCGTGTGGCGTAGGTGCTGAACGAACCGGTTTCGGGCATCTGCACCGCCAGTTCGCCCAGGCACATCATCACCATGTAGACCATGAGCGCGCCGATGATGTAGGCGATCACCGCGCCCATGGGGCCGGCCTGGTTGACGGTGTAGCCGGAGGTCAGGAACAGCCCGGTGCCGATCACGCCGCCCAAGGCCAGCATGACGATATGGCGCGTCTGCATTTCCTGCTTGAAGCCGGCCCGCGTACTCGTTTGTTGTTCTGTTGTGGACATGGTTGTTCTCATGAAATGTCAGGGCGCGCCTCTACGTCTGCGCGAGTAAGACAAGCGCCACTGAGCTTTTATTATTATTCCTATTCATGAACGCCCCATTCACAGCCTTGTTATGGGGTACCAACTTTCAAACTTCAGTTTGCGGTCTCGATGTGGACCTCATTGAGCTGCGGATTGAGGGTCTTTTTGACGAAGGCGAAGGCCTGTTTCAGGTCGTCCAATAGATCGTCCGTGTCTTCGATGCCGACCGAAACCCGCACCAGGCCTTCGGAAATACCCAGGGCCTGGCGTTCTTCCAAGGTGTTCTCGACATGGCTGGTGGTGCGGGCCGGGCCGTAAATGGTTTCCACCGCACCCAGGTTGCCGGCGCAGTGGGCGAAGCGCAGGCGCGGCAGCAGCAGCTTGACCGTGTCCATGCCACCGACCAGGACAAAACTGACGATGGCGCCGAAACCAGACATCTGCGCGCAGGCCACGGCGTGGTTCGGGTGGCTCGGCAAGCCGGGATAATTCACCGCCTCCACCAGCGGTTCGGTGCAGAGAAATTCGGCCAGGGCCCGGGCGCTGTGTTGTTGCTGACGCATGCGCAGCGCCAGGGTCTTCATGCCACGGATGATCAGGTAAGCCGAGAACGGGTCGAGGCTCGCGCCGTTGATTTCCCGGTAATGCCGCACTTGGGCCATCAAGGCTTCGCTGCCGCATACCAGGCCACCGAGCACGTCGCCATGGCCGCTGAGGAATTTGGTCGCGCTATGAATCACCACGTCCACCCCCAAGGCCAGCGGGCTCTGGTTCAGCGGCGTGGCGAAGGTGTTATCCGCCACCACCACGGCGCCGACACGCTTGGCCGCTGCCACCAGGCGCGGGATGTCGAGGATTTTCAAGGTGGGGTTGGTGGGGGTTTCCAGGTAGAGCACCTGGCAACCCTTGGCGATTTCACGCTCCAGATCGTCGTGATCGAAGGTCTCGCACAAGGTCACCGCCACGCCGGTGCGCGGCAGGAACTCTTCGAAAATCTTGTTGGTGCCGCCGTAACTGTCCTTGGTCGACACCACACGATCGCCATGGGCCAAAAAGGTGTAGAGCACGCTGCTGATCGCCGCCATGCCGCTGCTGAAGGCCACGGCGGACTCGGCCATTTCCAGTTCGCGAATCTTGGCTTCGAGGGTCTCGACGGTCGGGTTGCTCATGCGGCTGTAGATAAAACCGGGGGCCTTGCCCAAGGCGACGTCGTACCAGACGTCGATGTCGTCATAACCGTACGCGGCGCTGGCCACGATGGGGGTTTGCGTGGCGTTGTAGGGGTGCCTGACCTGCTCCCCACCCCAAACCGCCCGGGTCCCTGCTCCCGCGTTATCAAGCCCTGTGCTGTCAGGTTTATTGTTCATTGAGGCTACTCACACTGAGGGGGTGGACGTTGAGCCATCCACCGGATCTGAGGGCCAATATAGGGAAAAGCCGGGCGGCCGAGAAACGATGTTATCGGTGCCAAAGGGGTGGTTTTTTTAATGGCTGGGGGCGAAATAGCGACACCTGAGTCACTGATAAACCCTGTGGGAGCGAGCTTGCTCGCGATGGCGGTGGATCAGCTGCCATTGATAGTGACTGACACACCGCCATCGCGAGCAGGCTCGCTCCCACACCGGAATTGTGGTGTCGTCGGGAATGCGTGAGCGCCAGGCCTACAGGCGACCGTTGACTTAAAGGCTGTGTGAATCATTGTGGCGAGGGGATTTATCCCCGCTGGGCTGCGCAGCAGCCCCAAAAGCAACGACCTTGATCTTACTGGCACACCGAGTTGTCTGGTTGGGGGCTGCTGCGCAGCCCAACGGGGATAAATCCCCTCGCCACACGGGAGTACCAGTCCAACTGAGCCACATACCAGCTTGTTGAAAAGTATTTTAAAAACATAGGGTTGTATTTTTTTCTATGAGGGGTTGCTCCCACTCGGCTGCGCCGTAGGAGCTGCCGATCGAAGCGAGGCTGCGATCTTTCCAAAGCCAGTTGAGTATCAAGCGAAAGATCAGGATCAAAAGATCGCAGCCTTCGGCAGCTCCTACCACGCAGCCGAGCGGGAGCAAGCTCCCTCGCCACAGGTTATCGATCGTTCCCACGCGGGAGCGGGGGAGCGATCAAACTCAACCAATACTCAACTCACGCAACCTTGACTTGTTTTAACGTATCTATCAAAGCATCTTCTAGTTCAGCCCAACTTCTAGCTTCTGTAGAACACACAGGAGAATCCCAGTTGCATCACATTCCCCTTCAATTCATACGTCCATATCTCCTCATGACAATGTTGCTTGGTTGGCTTGCTGCTCACTTTATGGGCACCGTAACGAGAAATCTATTAGGGTTTCCAGAAACTAATACCCTCCATATGCCGCTCGATATCGTCCATATCATCTTCACCTAGAGTTGTATCAAATCCTTCACTGATAATCCTTCTAACCTTAGCGAGCTTCTGGGTTACTTTTTCATTATCGATGAACTCTGTGGTAGCGCGCTGGTACTCTTCAATTGGCTTGTCACTGTAATAACTGCCCATCTTGTGCAGTGATATCAAAATAAACTCAATTTCAGCTAGAGCTTCAAGTGCAGACTCCCCGGCAATAACGATTACCTTATTTCTCTCTAACATTATTTTCTCCGCTTAAAGATTGGATTTTCTAATTTTAGATTTCCCTTGATGGTCAGCTCCATCGTGCCATATCTTGGGTTTTTGACCCACTCCAGTTTAGATTCGGGCACATCCGTTTCAACATAGTCCCTACCACGCCCTCTGCCGATTTGATATTTCTCTTCAGCCTCAAGCGCGCTTAATGGCTTCCTATTCGTAGGCTCGACATAAACTCTATTGTTATCCTGAGCTTGAATGATTCCTTGCTGCTCAATACCCGTTGAACCTTTTCTGTTGGTGTAATGGCGGACTCGAACCGTCTTCTCTGCATGGACTATAGGAGCAGGAGCGCCCGGTTCACCTTGTTTTACCCTTGCCTTATCTTCCGGTTTTTCAACACCACCTGAAGATTTAGTTTTGTTTCCCGGGCATTCACAACTCAACCCCAACGGATCCACCCACCCCGTCGGATTCAGGGTGTACCGATACCCATTGAGCCCACCCGCCAACTTGCTCGGGTCAGGCGTCAAATAGCGGCCGGTTTCGGGATTGTAGTAGCGGTGGCGGTTGTAGTGCAGGCCGCTTTCGGGGTCGAAGTATTGGCCCTGGAAGCGCAGCGGTTGTTCCAGCTGTTCGCCGCCGCCGTGCTGGAGTTCGGTGAGTTTGCCGTAGCCGTTGTAGCGCGCCGACCAGACGATCTGGCCGCTGAAGCTGGTCAGTTCCTGGGGCGTACCCAGGTGGTCGAGGTGGTAGTAGAACGGCGTGGCTTTTTCCGGGCCTTCGCCGTCGAGCATCGCCAACGGGCGGAAGGTGCCCGGTTCGTAGACGTAGCTGCGGTGGTGGCGCGGGCTGTTTTCGGCGACGACTTGGTCGCCCTGCCAGAAAAATTCCGTGGTCAGGCCGTCCACGGTCTTGCTGATGCGTCGGCCGAAGGCGTCGTAGCGGTAGGACGTTTCGCGGCCATCGGCCGTGGTGACGCCGATCAGGCGGTGCTGGCTGTCGTAGCGGTAGGCGTTGACCAGGGCCTGGCCGCGGCGTTCGCGGATCAGGTTGCCGAAAGCGTCGTAGTCGTAGTGGCGGTCGCCCTCCTTCAGCAGGCGGTTGCCCTTGAGGGTGGTCGGGCCGGGGCGGTCCTGCATCATCAGGTTGCCGGCCGGGTCGTGGCAGAAGTGTTCCGGCGGCTCGCTGTGGGAAAAGTCGATACGGGTCAGGCGATCCAGCGGGTCGTACTGGTAGCTGCGGCGGTTTCGGTTGTCGGAAAGGGTCTGAAGATTGCCCTTGGGGCTGTAGGCATAATCGCGCCAGAACAGTTGCTGCTGACGGCTCTGCCACACGGTCTGGGCCTTGAGGCGGCCCTGTTCGTCGTAGTCGTAGTCACTGAGCAGCCGGCCCTGCTGGCGTTGCCGCTCACGGCCACCGTCAAAGCGGTGTTCGGTCAGGCGTGAGCCGTTGAGGTCGATGGCGGTCAGTGCGCCGCCCGGGGCGTGGTGGTAGTCGAGCTGGCTGTCGTCCGGCAGGCGCAGGTGGTTGAGCCGCCCGCAGGCGTCGTAGCGATAACGCAGGGTGCCCCAGCCCTGGTGTTCGCAGACCAACCGGTCCTGGGCGTCGTATTCGAAAGCCAGGGGACGATCGCTGCCGTCCTTGACGTGGACCAATCGGCCCAGTTCGTCGTAGCGGTATTCGATGGCCTGGCCGTCGGGCAAGGTCTTGACCCGCAGCCGCCCGGCCGCGTCGCGCTGGTACTGGGTGACCCGTTGCGAACCGTCCTCGCCGTGCTCGGTTTTTTCCAGCAGGTGGCCGTTGAGGTCGTAGGCGTAGGCGGTGCGTTGGCCGTCGAAGCCGACTTGCTGTCGGATCAAGCCGTTGGGCGTGTAGTCCAGCTGATATTTTTCGCCGGATTCGTTTTCGATTTCGGTCAGCAACAGCCGCGCCGAGTCGTAGCGGTACTTCAGCTCGCTGCCGTCGGGGTTCAGGCGGCGGCTAACCAGGTGCAGGTCGTCGGCGTATTCGTAGCGGGTGACCCGCCCTTGCTCATCGCTCTCGGCGGTGACCTTGCCGTAGGCGTTGTAGCGCCAGGTGCGAGTGGCACCGTTGGGCAACGAGGTCTGAAGCAAGCGACCCACGGCATCCCATTGGTAATGAGTGACGGCGCCATGTTCGTCCTTACGGGTGAGCAAACGCCCCAGGGCGTCGTAGGAAAAACACCGACGGCCGCCGTCGGGCAGGATCTCTTCGGTCAGTTGGCCCAGGCGATTCCAGGTGAAGCGATGCTCGCCACCGTCCGGGGCATAGGTCGCCAGCAGTTGTCCGTGGGCGTCGTAGGCATATTCCGTGCGCCGGCCGTCCGGGTCGATGAGGACGATCACGTCGCCGCGAGCATTGCGCCGGTAGGTCCACACGGCCTTGCCGCGTGAACGGGTGTGCAGGAAACCGTTACGGTATTCGTAGGACGTCGGCGCCTCGTCCGGGGGAAGCAGCGCCACCAGCCGTCCGACTTCGTCGTAGCGGTATTCGGTCACGGCGCCCAGCGGGTCTTGCTCGGCGATCAAGCGACCTTGTTCGTCGTAGGCCTTGAGGTGCTCGCCGCCGTCGGGCTCGACCTTGCGCACCAGCCGCGCCCGCTCGTCGTGGACATACACCTCCTGGCTGCCATCCAGGTGCTGGACCGTGACGCTGCCGTCTTCGCCCCAGGTGTAGTGGCTGTCCATCTGCGCAAACGAGGCCCAATGCCGTACGCAGCGGGACGCCGGCCCCACGCCTTGCCATTCCCAGTAGAAACTTGCCCCGCCGGCCAGTTGCCGCTGGAGGATGACGTGCTGGTCGTCGTAGTCGTAACGTTCGCTTTCACCGGCGGCATTGGTCGCTTCGATCAGTCGGAAACGTCCGTCGTAGCGGTAGGACACCAGCGTCTGTTCGGTCCGCCAGGCTTCGTCGAGGGTGATGGCGGGATGGAAACTCTGGTAGTCGATGGCGATCAGGTGGCGCTGCTCGTAACGCAGGCGCAGGGAACGCCCGGCACCGTTGTCCAGGCGGCAGATGTCGCCATGGATGTTGCGCTGGAGGGTCAGGCGGTTGTCGTAGCGGTCGCTGAGGGCGCACAGGTGGCCGTCGCGAAAGTGCAGGAACGGGGCGTTTTCGCCGGGCTGGGTGACGATCAGTTCGTCCGCCTCGACCCCCAGGTAGATCGCCGCGCGGGCCAGGCTGTTGTGGATCGCCGGGCGCTGGGCGCTGGGCAGCGGAAAGATCGTACGGCGGTTTTCCTGGTCGACCCAGGTGACCTGCTCACCCTTGAGCTCCAGGCGATGGGCCAGGGCATGGCTCCAACCGCGCCCGAGGCCGATGTCCAGGTCCGCGGCGCTGGTGCGGTACAAACGGGTGAAGACGAACGGCAAGCGGCCATCGAGGGTGCCGTCGTCGAGGGTCAGCAGTTCTTCGCCAGTGACCATCGACACCGGGCAGCCGCTGGTCTGGGTCTGGGCGGCGGTGTCGGCGGGGTCGCCGTTGGGGTTTTTTGATTGGATGGGGGCGTCGTCGTGATGTTCCTGTTTCTTCAGCGTGGTGTTGCGCTGCGCATCCCAGCGCAGTTGCATCCGACCTTTCTTGATCCCCGCCGCGATGCCGCGTGCCGCCACGGTTTTGTAGCGGTCCACGTAGCTCATGAAGCCGTTGACCACCGCGAAGATCGCACCGATGAAACGCTGCATGGCGTTCAGTAGGGTTGCGCTGTGCCTGGCCAACCGCATCGACAGGTAGGCAATCCCGGCCCCTGCCCCGGCAAAGGTCAGGACCACGCCAATCAGCAAGTCGATCACCAGTTGCACCGCCACGGTCGAGAGCCCTTTGGCGGTTTCGCCAGCGACTTCGCTGGGCGGCAACATCTCCAGCCAGAGGCTGGCGGTGCGCACCAACAGGCACAGCGCCGCTTCGTCGCTGGCCAGCAGTTGCAGCTTGGCCATCACCCGCGGTGTTTTTTCCGCCAGGTCCTCCAGCTGCTTGGCGCTTTCGCCCAACCGATCAACAAACTGACCAGGGTCCTTAAGAATGTCCGAGAGCAAGCTGATGCTGTCCCACACACTTTCAATCGCCGCCCAACTGCCAGCGAGCAACCCGTTGCCCACCGCCGCCGCCGAAGTCGACAGCGATTGTTGTGCCCACCGCGGTTTGAAGCCCTGCCACTCACCGCGCAACCAGTCCGTCAGATCGGTAGTCAGGCCTTCGTAGGAAGAAAACAGATTCGCAATTTGCTTGGCGGACACCTCGCCCTGGACATGAACCCGATAGGACTTGCCTGCCTCGCCCAGGAAGGTCCCCAGGCCCTGGGCATCCAGGGTCACCGGCGTGACCTCGCCGCTGGCCACATCCACCACATCCACCACGATGTCGCCCAGGGGGATGTCGTACACCGACTCGAATTTGCTCTCGATCGTCATCGGCCCGCCCTTGGGGCACTGGACGACCGTGGAGAGAAAGTCATCGTCACCGGTGCTGACAGCGGTGGTGCTGTCGCCAAAGCGGATCACCCGCTCCATGCCCATCAGCGACGGCAGGTCCGCCGCATGACTGGCCTGGTCCGACGCTCGGCTGTACCAGCGCTCGAGCTGCTCGCGGTAGATCGACAGGGTGTCTTTGAAGCTGTCGAGTTCCTGCTCGATTCGGCTCACCTGATCCATCAGGACAGGGCTCGCTCAAGGGCCGGCAGGAAAAAACGGTCGAACATGGGCAGACGTCTCACAGCGCTCAGGGAGCGCGAGACTTTGCCGGGGATGACTAGAGAATTAAGTCAGGGGAAAGAGATAGAGCGCGTAGGGCGATTCGCTAAATCGTCTGGTCTGCATAACGAATCGCCTGCGGATAATCCTAGAGATCGCGAGCTTCAAGTGATTTGAGTTTGATTTCGGCCAGCGGGTGCCCAGCTTTCGCCGCCAAGGTCCACCAACGCGCCGCTTCAACCGGGTCCGGCGCCTTGCTGGCTGTGCCGGCCAGGCTGATCACGCCAACTTGGTAGGCGGCCTTGCCATCACCGGCCAACGCCGCCAGCCGCAGCAGGCGAATCCCTTCTTCACGGGCACCCAGCCCTTGGCCGCGAAACGTGAGGATGTGCCCATAGAAGCTCTGCGCACCGACGTCGCCCAAGTTCGCCATGCGGGATAACTGCCCCTCGAGCCAGGCCCAGCCACGCGGCTGGCGGACGAACCAGGACCAATGAAACAACCGACGCGCCAGCCAGTAACCGGCCCGCGCCTTGAGTCGCCAGAGCACTCAGGCCTCCGCCGACTCGGGGTATTCGTATTCAAATACCCGAACCACTTCCGAAGCGTGCCAGGAGGCTGCGGCCACGCCATCGGAAGGCCCGGAAAAGCGACCCAGGCGCTCTACGCACTCGAAGAACCCCGTGCGCGGCAACCGACTGGCGCCCTGACTGATCACCAATGAACTGCGCAACGGCTGCTCCGCCCGGGCGTCCAGCGCCGCCAGGTGCTCAAGGGCCGCGGTCAAGGTCTGCATGGCCGGGCTAGGCAGTTGCAGACGCTCCAGCAATGCGCGGTAGGTCAATAAATGGCGCTGGCGCCGCGCCTGGTCCAACTCACCCAACAACCCATCCCAATGCTGCCGACTGATGCGTACGCTCACGATTCTTCCCTCCAACCCGGCACCGTCAACTCCCAGGCCAGACTGCGCCGAATCGCGGCATCGGGCTGACGCTCGCCGCTCTCGATCAAGGCCAGATAAGACGGGCTGATACCTACCGTGCGGGCCAGCGCCTCGATGGCGATGCCCTTCCCTTCGCGCAAACTGCGTAATTGATCCAAGCCAGGGAGAACCTGGCCCGGTGCCGCCGCGTGACGGACTGTCGCTTCGCGCGGCGGAGCTTGATCGATGCCTGCTGCCTTCAACAACGACTGGTACTGATCCCACGGCAAAACCGCGTATTCGGGCTCTCCGTCACGTGTGATTATTTGAATATCCATGTTTACCCCGTAGGACAACAACACTTAGCGAGTCAGCCTTTTTCCTTGGAAGTGTAATCCTAAATGCTGGCTAAGGTCGCGGGGTGATGAATTCTCAGGGGATCAGGGCTTTTTCTGGCCTTGGAGTTGGAGTTGTTCCGGGGTATCGGGGAGCCTTTCGACACGGGCCAACTTCTCGGGCGATTGCCGATAACGCCAGGCGCGGAAAGCCTCGAGTTCAACGTCGAGGGATTTCATCACCCAGGCCAGCACGGCGATATCGTCGAACATGCCAAACATTGGCAGGATGTCTGGAATCGCATCCAACGGGCTGAGGAAATACATGAGCCCTGCCACCACTGACAGCATCGACTTGGCGCTGACAGCGCGGTATTCGCCTCGCCAGTAGGCCAGGCACAAGGCCTGCAACAGCCGCAGGTCCTCCTTGAGCTTGCCCAGCCGTCCGCCCTCCCGGGCACCTTTGCTGGCAACGGCGAACAACAACGTCGGCAATCGACCGCGGGCCAGCAGGCGGCCTGCCAAGGGCAGAAATCGCGCAAAATTCCACGGGGCCTTCATTTTTTCTCCCACTGAAATGTTATCCACACAAATTGTGGATAACCTTGTGAACAGAGCTGCATTTCACCGCTGAAGCCCCCGTTTCATAAGGGCCCGGCTTAGATCGGGCGTTTTTTACTCACATAAAAAAACCCAATATTTCATTGACTTGACCGGCTGACTGCGTCTAGCACAGCGCCTGTATTGCCTCTGACTATACCCTGTCTCGTGCGTTCGGTTTTTTTGCCATTTTGCCGCAGCCCAGATGCAACAACGCCCCGCATAAGCGAGGCGTTGTCGTTATAGCAGACGCGATTACTTGGCTGCGTCTTCTTTTGCCGGATCCTTGATCGCCAGCAGTTCCAGGTCGAACACCAGGACCGAGTTGGCCGGGATGGCCGGGCTCGGGCTTTGGGCGCCGTAGGCGAGGTCGCTCGGGATGTACAGCTTGTACTTCTCGCCGACGTGCATCAGTTGCAGGCCTTCGACCCAACCCGGGATCACGCCGCTGACCGGCAGGTCGATCGGGCTGCCACGTTCAACGGAGCTGTCAAACACGGTGCCGTTGGTCAGCTTGCCGGTGTAGTGGACGGTCACTACGTCGGTCGGCTTAGGCTGTGGACCGTCGGCTTTCTTGACCACTTCGTATTGCAGGCCGGAAGCGGTGGTGGTGACACCGGCTTTCTTGCCGTTTTCTTCGAGGAATTTCTTGCCGGCGGCTGCCGACTCTTCGCTCATCTTGGCCATGCGCTCTTCGGCACGCTTTTGCAGCGCGGCAAAGGCTTCGACCAGTTCTTCGTCTTTCAGCTTCTGTTCTTTCTTGCCAACGGCATCTTCGATGCCCTGGGCGACCGCTTTGGAGTCCAGGTCGTCCATGCCTTCCTGAGCCAGGCTCTTGCCCATGTTCAGGCCAATACCGTAGGAAGCTTTCTGCGCCGGGGTCTTCAGCTCTACGCTGGTCTGCGAGTCGCAACCCGCGAGTACCAGGCCAACCAGGGCCACCGCCGCTGCCAACCGATGCTGTTTCATGCTATTTCCTTGTTCATGCGCCTAAAGGGCAATCGAATAAAGCCGCGAGCTTATCAGGCGGCCACGACCAATGGCTACCGGCATGTGAGCCACAAAGTAACGATAAGTTCAGGTCTGCAAACGCTTTTTAAGTCTCTACGAATGAAGCATCTGTCATCTGTTACGTACAGGGACAAATTGCCGCTCCCCTACAGGCCAGGAATAATGGCCACTTGCCCGCCGCGCAGCACTGAGGCATAAGGGCTTATCAAAAAAACAAGGACGTTATCGTGCGCCTTCTCTCTCGCATCTTCTTGCTGCTCCTCACGCTGCTGATCATTGTCGTGGCCGTGGTGCTTTATTACGTCGCCAATCCTCGCTTGCCGTTCTACACGCCCGTCGAACAGGTGCATTACCTGGAGCAATGGAGCGCCGCCGAGCGCCAGACGTATTACTTCACGCCCCAGGGCACCCAGGTCAAAGGCCTGCGCTACAACTGGTTCACCGCCCTCGAATTGCCATTTTCGCAACAACGCTTCGCTTCGCCTGAGTACCTGGCGCGCTTTGGCTTCCTGGTCGATCCGGCGCAGAAAGCCTCGCCTGACAATCCCGGCAACCTGCCAGTAGGGTTTGCGCGGCACCAGAACCCGGGCAGCACCGAGCAGTTCCTGGATATCACCTGCGCGGCGTGCCATACCGGCGAACTGCGCTTCAAGGGCCAGGCGATACGGATCGACGGCGGCTCGGCTCAACACGTGTTGCCTTCCAGTGTTCCTACATTACGCGGCGGCAGTTTCGGACAAGCATTGGTCGCCAGTCTGGCGTCTACCTACTACAACCCTTGGAAGTTCGAGCGCTTCGCCCGCCAAGTGCTGGGCAAGGACTACGACGCCCGCCACGAGGAATTGCGCAAGGCCTTCAAAGTCTCCCTGGACACGTTCCTGCGGGTGGCCTGGAACGACACCCATCGTGGCCTCTACCCCACCGAAGAAGGGCCTGGCCGTACCGACGCCTTCGGTCGCATCGCCAATGCCAGCTTCGGCGACGCTATTTCAGCCAAGAACTACCGGGTGGCCAACGCACCGGTGGATTACCCACAGTTGTGGGACATATGGACGTTCGACTGGGTGCAGTGGAACGGATCGGCCCAGCAACCGATGGCCCGCAACGTCGGTGAGGCGCTGGGGGTCGGCGCCACGCTGAATTTCTTCGACGCCCAAGGCAAACCGCTGCAGGGCGATGCGCGATACCCCTCCAGCGTGCGTGTGCGCGACTTGAACAAGATCGAAGAGACCCTGCAACTGCTCAAGCCGCCTGTGTGGCCGGAAGCGCTGCTGGGCTCGATCGACAAGCCGCTGGCGGCCAAGGGCCGGGCCCTGTTCAGCGAAAACTGCGCCGGCTGCCATGTACCCAAGGTGGTCCAAGGGCCCGACAGGCCGGTCCAGCAATTGCACATGCTGCCCGTGCAGGTGATCGGCACCGACCCGGGCACCGCCAATAACATCGCCGACCACCGCTTCGACCTGACCAGCCTGCAGTGGGATCCGGCCGAGCTGGCGAAGCTGGAAGTGCAACTGCACCCGACCCCGACGGAGCCGCTGGACCTGAGCCAGCTCTCGGTCGCCAAAGGCCTGGCCTACGTTACGGCATACGTCGAGAACCGCGCTTACCGCGACGCTGGCGTCACCCCCGTCGAGCGCCCGGCGCTGGACGGTTTCGGCCTGCCCATCGGCGTACGGGAATTGCGCGCCTACAAGGCCCGGCCGCTGGCCGGCGCCTGGGCCACGCCACCGTTCCTGCACAACGGCTCGGTGCCGACGATCTATCAACTGCTGTCCCCCCAGGACGAGCGCGCGACCACGTTCTATAAAGGCAACTTCGAATACGACCCGCGGCACCTGGGCTATCGTACCGAAGCCTTTACCAACGGTTTTCTCTTCGATACCCGCATTACCGGCAACCACAACAGCGGCCATGAGTTCCGCGCGGGCGAGCGAGGTAATGGCGTCATTGGCCGCTTGCTGCAACCGCAGGAACGCTGGGCCTTGCTGGAATATTTAAAGGTGCTGGGCGGGCCACTGGAGTCGCAACTGTAATGATGAACCCCACAGGTAAAAGGAAGTTTCAATGTTGATCACGCTCTGGCTGCGCCTCGGCGCCTTTTTGGGCAAGACACTCCTGTGGCTGCTGGGCATCGGGCTGCTCGGCTGGGCACTTTCCACGGCCTGGTTTGCCTGGCAACACAAGGGACCGGTCCCGGACAAGGAACAGGTTGCGCCCGGCGAAGCGGCCATGACCCAGGACATCATCCAGACCGCTATTCGCATCGTCGACCAGCACCGCGAAAGCACGCGTTACCTGCGCGACGCCCATGCCAAGGCCCACGGCTGTGTCATGGCCGAAGTCCAGGTGCCAAACGACCTGCCGGCACCATTGCGCCAAGGGGTATTCGCCGAGCCGGGGAAGATCTGGCAGGCGACGATTCGCTTGTCCAACGGCAACGCCTATCCACAGTTCGACAGCCTGCGCGATGCCCGCGGGATGGCGATCAAGCTGATGAACGTACCGGGCAAGCAACTGCTCGCTGACCGGCAATCACAGGGTGAGCAGGATTTCGTGATGTTCAACCATCCGAACTTCTTCGTCAGTGATGTCGCCGAGTACCGTCAGAATGTGGCCGCCCAGGCTGACGGGAAGAAGGCGATGGCGTTCTTTCCGAGCCTGGACCCGCGCACTTGGCAGATTCGTCATCTGTTCATCGCCCTGGCGACCCTCTCGCCGCCCCCGGCCAGCCCGACTCAGACCACGTATTTCTCGGTATCGCCTTACAAATTCGGCGAAGCCAACGCCAAGTTTCGCGTCGCGCCGGACCCGGACAGTTGCCCGAGCTACACCCTGCCTCCCCAGAACCAGGACCTGCCGAACTTCTTGCGTAGCGCATTGAATCAGCAGTTATCCACAGACCGGGTGCCGGCGTGTTTTGTCTTGCAGATCCAGCGTCAGGATCCGAGCAAGTACATGCCCATTGAAGACACCAGTATTGAGTGGCAGGAAAGTGATGTGCCGTTCGAGACCGTGGCACGCATTAAGGTACCGGCTCAGGATTTTGATACGCCCAAGTTGAATCTGGCTTGTGATAATCAGTCGTTCAATCCTTGGTTTGGGATTGAGGCGCATCGGCCTATTGGTGGGATCAATCGGTTGCGTAAGGCGGTGTATGAGGCGGTCAGCGATTATCGTCATCGGCGGAATGCTGAGCTGTAGACGATGGGTTGGTGTATATATCCGTTATTTCGGTAACGGCTGCTGACGGTTCCGCTCTTACAGCGGCTCACTTTTGAAAAGCGCAAAAGTAAGCAAAACGCTCATGCCCCACCACTTGGTGCCTCGCTTAGGCTCGGCATGCCCTCACTCCGGTATTGCTCCGTGGGCCGCAGCAACAGCAACAGCAACAGCAACAGCGGGGCAAATGCCGGCATCTATGTGGCTGAGCCACTGCTATCGCGAGCAAGCTCGCTCCCACATTGGATCTTTGGCGGGCACAAAATCCATGTGCACCGCAAAACCTGTGGGAGCGAGCTTGCTCGCGATGAGGCCTGCCCATCCAACATCTTCATCGACTGTGAAACCGCCTTCGCGAGCAGGCCCGCTCCCACAGGAGAAACGCGATCACCCAGAACCAGGTCGGCTATCAGGCCGCCTCGCCGTGGACGTTGATCTCGGCGCCCCGTTAACCACGCTGGCCGAACGCAGGCATTGCGCAGTGGGCATCCCGGCATGGATGCCGGGATAGCCGCGCTGGGCCATGGATGGCCCTTCGCGGCGGCCCACGGAGCAATGCCGGAGTGAGGGCATGCCGAGCCTAAGCGAGGCACCAAGTGGTGGGGCATGAGCGCTTTGGTTACTTTCGCGCTTTTCGAAAGTGACCCGCCGTCAGGGCGGAACCCTAAGTGGCCGTAACCGCAGCAACGGATATACACACAAAAAAGAGAGCAAAAAAAAAAACGACGCTCTCCCTCGTAAAGGAAAAGCGTCGTTTCTAGTAGCCACCTGGCGTTCAGCATTCCAGATAACCGAATATGGCGCAGCGGACGGGACTCGAACCCGCGACCCCCGGCGTGACAGGCCGGTATTCTAACCGACTGAACTACCGCTGCGAGTAACACTGAAAGTTTGGTGGGTGATGACGGGATCGAACCGCCGACATTCTGCTTGTAAGGCAGACGCTCTCCCAGCTGAGCTAATCACCCTTCACTTTCGATGCGGGGCGCATTCTCTCACAGTTTTTTATAACGTGCTGATTTAATTAGTAAATTCAGCAAAAAAACATGAGCAACGCAAACCGCAGGAACTGCAAACAGCAAAAAGCCCGCGTTAGCGGGCTTTCCGTGGTGACCTGGCGTTCAGTATTCCAGGTAACCGAATATGGCGCAGCGGACGGGACTCGAACCCGCGACCCCCGGCGTGACAGGCCGGTATTCTAACCGACTGAACTACCGCTGCGCGTAACACGTTGAACGAATGGTGGGTGATGACGGGATCGAACCGCCGACATTCTGCTTGTAAGGCAGACGCTCTCCCAGCTGAGCTAATCACCCTTCGCTTTCGGTGTGGCGCGCATTCTACGGAGCACTCTTTAAGCTGGCAAGCACTTTTTAAATTAATTTTTTCAGGCCTTCCAAAGGCTTAGCGAAGGGTTGGCCTATGGCGCCGCGAAGAGAATAATGCCCCCCTTTGTATAAAGGAGAGACTCACCCCATGTGGTTCAAAAACCTGCTTATCTATCGCCTGACCCAAGATCTGCCTGTTGATGCCGAGGCGTTGGAAACTGCACTGGCCAGCAAACTGGCACGTCCATGTGCAAGCCAGGAGTTGACCACTTACGGTTTCGTCGCGCCGTTTGGCAAAGGCGAAGACGCACCGCTGGTGCACGTCAGCCAGGACTTCCTGCTGATCGCCGCACGCAAGGAAGAACGCATCTTGCCGGGCAGCGTCGTGCGCGATGCCCTGAAGGAAAAGGTCGAAGAGATCGAAGCCGAGCAAATGCGCAAGGTCTATAAAAAGGAACGGGACCAGCTCAAGGATGAAATCATCCAGGCGTTCCTGCCCCGTGCGTTCATCCGTCGTTCGTCCACTTTCGCCGCCATCGCGCCGAAGCAGGGCCTGATCCTGGTGAACTCGGCCAGCCCGAAACGCGCCGAAGACCTGCTGTCCACCCTGCGCGAAGTGATTGGCTCGCTGCCGGTACGTCCACTGACGGTCAAGATGGCTCCGACCGCCACCATGACCGACTGGGTCAAGACCCAGAAAGCTGCGGACGATTTCTTCGTGCTCGATGAATGCGAACTGCGCGACACCCACGAAGACGGCGGCATCGTGCGCTGCAAGCGCCAGGACCTGACCAGCGACGAAATCCAGCTGCACCTGAACACCGGCAAGGTGGTCACGCAACTGTCGCTGGCCTGGCAGGACAAGCTGTCCTTCATGCTCGACGACAAGATGGTGGTCAAGCGCCTGAAGTTCGAAGACCTGCTGCAGGACCAGGCAGAGCAGGACGGTGGCGACGAAGCCCTCGGCCAACTGGACGCCAGCTTCACGCTGATGATGTTGACGTTCGGCGAGTTCCTGCCGGCGCTGGTTGAAGCCTTGGGTGGGGAAGAGATTCCGCAGGGGATCTAAACCCCGCCTCCCCTGTGGGAGCGAGCTTGCTCGCGATAGCGGTATGACAGCCACCGAGATGTTGAC
>NZ_CAKKMI010000101.1:0-20361 GCF_918698105.1 Pseudomonas brassicacearum
TTGTGTACGTCGCAAGTCTCCTGTGGGAGCGAGCTTGCTCGCGATGAGGCCAGGCCAGTCGACATTGTTGTTGCCTGACACACCGCTATCGCGAGCAAGCTCGCTCCCACATTGGTTCTGTTGTGGATGTTGGTTTTGTGTACGTCGCAAGTCTCCTGTGGGAGCGAGCCTGCTCGCGATGAGGCCAGGCCAGTCGACAGTGTTCATAGCTGGCGCCCCGGTTCGCGGCTGATGTGCTGGCCGGCTTCGAGCAGGGTCGAGCAGGCGCGTACGCGGCGGCCGTCGCCCAGGCGCACCCAGCAGTCCTGGCAGGCGCCCATCAGGCAGAAACCGGCCCTGGGTTCGGCGCTGAAGTCGCTGCCGCGCAGGTGTTCGCTGCAGGTCAGCACGGCGGTCAGCAGCGTGTCGCCCAACAGGCCGGTGGCAGGCTGGCCGTCGAGGGTAAAATCCAGGGCCGGGCGATCGCCTTCGGCCAGTCGTTTCAGCAGCGCCATGGTGCCCTCATTGTTTACCTACCAGGACCCGATCCAGGCCATAGACCCGGTCGAGCAGAATCATGGTCAGCGCGGTGAGCGCGATGACCAGTGCCGACACCGCCGCCATCATCGGGTCGATGGATTCGGTGGCGTACACGTACATGCGCACCGGCAGGGTTTGCGTGGCCGGCGAGGTGACGAAGATCGACAGCGTGACTTCATCGAAACTGTTGATGAACGCCAGCAGCCAGCCCCCGGCCACCCCCGGCAGGATCATCGGCAAGGTGATTTGCCGGAACAGCGTGAAGCGCCCCGCCCCCAGCGATTGCGCGGCCTGTTCGGCGCTGCGGTCCAGGCCGATGGCCGAGGCCAGCACCAGGCGCAACACATAGGGCGTGATCACCAGCACGTGGGCGAAGATCAGCCAGGCGAAGCTGCCGTTCACGCCCATCAGCGCAAACAGGCGCAGCAATGCGACCCCCAGCACCAGGTGCGGAATGATGATCGGCGACAGGAACAGGCCGTTGAAAAAATCTCGCCCCGGGAACTCGAGCCGGGTGATCGCCAGGGCCGCCGGCACCGCGATCAACGTCGCCAGCGAGGCCGCGCTGAACGCCAAGGCCAAGCTGTTGTAGAACGCATCGACAAAGTCCGCGCGCTCGAACACGGCGCGAAACCAGCGCAGGGAAAACTCGGTGGTCGGCAGGCTCAGGGTGTTTTCCGGGGTGAAGGCGACAAGACAGACCACTACCAGCGGCGCGAGCATGAAGGCCACCACCAGGGCGTGAAACAGCAGCGCGAAAGGACCGTTTCTGGACATGAATTACCCCAATGACTTCTTGTAGCGGCCTTCGATCATCCGGTTCCACGACAGCATGATCAGCAGGTTGAGCAGCAGCAGTGCGACGGCAATGGCCGCGCCCATGGGCCAGTTCAGCTCCGACAGGTATTGGTCGTAGATCAACGTGGCGACCATCTTCAAGCGCCGTCCGCCGAGCAGGCCGGGAATCGCGAAGGAACTGGCGGCGAGGCCGAACACAATCAGCGTGCCGGACAGCACGCCGGGCATGATCTGCGGCAACACCACTTTGCGGATCACCGTGAACTGGCTCGCTCCCAGGGACAGCGCGGCCTGTTCGGCGGCCGGGTCGAGTTTCTGCAGCGAGGTCCAGACCGGAATGATCATGAACGGCAACATCACGTGGACCAGGGCGATGACCACGGCGAACGGCGTATAGAGCAGCTTCATCGGCGAGCCGCCGAAGGCTTGCAGGGCCTGGTTGACCAGTCCGTCGGCGCCGAGCAACAGGCTCCAGCCGAAGGCGCGCACCACCACTGAAATCAGCAGCGGCGTGAGGATCAGGATCAGGAAAATCGAGCGCCACGGTGCGCCCATGCGGCTGAGAATGTACGCCTCGGGCACGCCGATCAGCACGCACAGGAGGGTGGTCAGGGCGCTGATCCAGAACGTGCGCAAAAAGATCTCGTAGAAGTACGGATCGCCCAGCAGGCTGGTGTAGTGCTCGAAGGTATAGGCGTCGCCGTTGATGCCCGTGCTGTAGTCGAAGACGTTGAACGACAGGACCAAGGTCAAGCCCAAGGGAATGACCAGTAAGCCCAGGTACAAGGCCAGGGCCGGCGCGGACATCAGGTAGCCTTGCCGACCGCGGCGCATTGCATCGATCAGCTTCATGCCGGCACCTCGTCCGCACTCAGCACCCGCAGCAGCGCCGGGTCCCAGTCCAGGCCCACCGCCGTGCCTTCGACCAAGGGCGCGGAGCCGTCGTTGCGGCGCACCACGCAGAGTTCCCCCAGGCTGGTGGAGACGCCGTACAGCCATTGGCTGCCAAGGAAGAAGCGGCTCACGAGGGTGCCTTGCAGTCGCCCTGAACCGGCCTCGCACAGGTCGATTTTTTCCGGACGCAGGCTTAGCGTCAGCTCACCATTGCCCTGGCTGCAGGCCTGAACGACACCCGCAGTGTCCCGCATGCCGGGCAGCAGGTTGGCTTTGCCGACGAAGCCGGAAATGAATTCGGTGCGCGGATGCTCGTAAAGGGTGTACGGCGCGTCGATCTGGGTGATGCGCCCGGCCTGCATCACCACGACCCGGTCACTGATCGACAAGGCTTCGGACTGGTCGTGGGTGACCATCAGCGTGGTGATCCCGACTTCGCGCTGGATGCGGCGAATTTCGTATTGCATCTCTTCGCGCAAATTGGCGTCGAGGTTGGACAGTGGTTCGTCGAGCAACAGCACCGGCGGTTCGATCACCAGCGCCCGGGCCAGTGCCACGCGTTGGCGCTGGCCGCCCGAGAGTTCTCGCGGGTAGCGGTCGGCGTGGCGGTCCAGGCGTACCAGCTTCAACACCCGATCCACCCGCTGTTGCAACTCGGCGTTGGCCACTTTGCGCATGCGCAGGCCGAAGGCGACGTTGTCCTTGACGGTCATGTGGGGAAATAACGCGTAGCTCTGGAACACCACGCCCAAGCCACGGCTGGCGGGCTTGGCGTGGGTAATGTCGCGACCGTCCAGCAGGATGCGCCCGCTGCTGACTTCGACGAAGCCGGCGATCATCTGCAGGGTCGTGGTTTTGCCGCAGCCGGAAGGCCCCAGCAGCGAGACGAACTCGCCTTTTTCCACCGACAGGGTGGTGGCGACCACGGCGTCGATATCGCCGTAACGTTTGCCAAGTCCTTCAAGTTGCACAAAAGCCATAGCTGCGCTCCACCTGGGATTGTTATGCGTCGCCCGCGGGCGCGCTTTTTTATGGGCAGATACGAAAGGGTGTTGCTGAGGTGCGTTGGTGCTCGACCTTGAGTCGGCTGCCGCTGTTGTTCGAATCGCCCCTGTCTGGACGAAGAGTAGGACGAAGAATAGGATGGGCTCAATGGACTATTTCACTGAAGCGAAGACTATTTTCAGTTTCATTCAGTGAGTAAATTTAATGATGAGAAACAGCATGTCTGATTCCACTGATCGGAATAATGAGAAAGGCGAAGTCGGTGTCGGTGCGGTCTCACGGCTGTTTGCCGTGTTGCGCAGCCTGGGTGACACCGCCGAGGGTGGGGAGCGGGTGACACAATTGGCCCAGCGCATCGGCCTGTCCCAGCCCACCACGCATCGCTTGCTGCGCAGCCTGATGGACGAAGGCATGGTCGAGCAGGACGCACGCAGCAAACGCTATCGCCTGAGCCTGGAGTTCTTCGCCCTGGCCGCCCGCGCCGGCAACACCGGCAACCTGCGCGAACTGGTGCGCCCGGCGATGCTGCGGTTGTCGGCCTCCCTGGGGGACTCGTTATTTTTGCTGGCACGCAGTGGTTTCGATGCGATCTGCCTGGACCGCAGCGAGGGGCCGTTTCCGATCCGCACCTTCACCGGCGACATCGGTGGTCGCGTGGCGTTGGGCGTGGGGCAGGGCAGCCTGGCGATCCTGGCGTTTCTGCCAGAGGAGGAGCGCAACACGGTAATTCAGTACAACCTGCCGCGGCTGAAGGATTTCCACCTGTACGACGAAGTCTTCCTGCGTTCGGAAGTGGAGAACGTTCGTACGCTTGGCTACGCCGGGCGCAATACCGGCGTATTGCAAGGCATGGCCGGGGTGGCCGTGCCGATCCTGGACCGTGATGGCCGCGCCGTGGCCGCCTTGAGCGTGGCAACGGTGAGCGACCGCCTGGGGCCCGATCGCCTGCCAACGGTGGTGGACATGCTCAAGCGCGAGGCGGCCCTGATCGGCCCGCGGATCAACCCGTTCGACCCGTTGCTGCGCAGGCCTTCGCAGGTGTTTGGGCAGGGGTGAACACACTCTCAAGAGCAACTGATGTTCCCTGTGGGAGCGAGCCTGCTCGCGATAGCGGTGTGACAGTCGACATCATCTCTAACTGAACTACCGCCATCGCGAGCAGGCTCGCTCCCACAGAGATTTTCCATCGGGTAGGAGACTCAAAACTTCAGGGTCTGCTTGAGCCGCTGCACCGTCGGCGAATCACTGGGGATGACCATCGCGTAGTTGTAGCCCGGTCCGGACCAGTACTCGGCTTGCAATTCGCCCTCGCGGCGACTGCCCCGGGGCAGGAGGAAGTTCTTCGGGCCGGGTGGGCGCACGTAGAAGCTGATTTTCTGACCGCTCGGGTCCTGATAGACCACCATCGCCGCCGCGCCTTGTTCGGTGCTGAGCAAGCGCCCGCTGACCGGCTTGAAGCCGGCGTCCGACAGGTCTGGCAGCCGGTCGGCCTGGGTGAAATAGCGATCGAGCCAGCCTTGCATGCTCTGCTCGTCGCCGGTCTGGTAATCGGCCGGAAGGATGCCCTGCTGGGCAATCAAGCGGTACGCCTGCAACGCATCGGCCATGGGGGCGGCGGCGCTGAGCAGGGTCACTTGCCGCGCTTGCCAGCCACTGACCCCGCCCACGCTGACCGCCAGCAGCAACGCCGCGGCGCTGGCCAGGTGGCGGCGGGAGCGCTGTTTCAGGCGCTGGCGAATCATGGCCGGGTCGAGATCCGGATTGGGCGGCTGTTGCAAAGCGCCGCTCAGGGCCGTGCGCAGGTGCTGCGCGTCCTGTTGCCAGGCGCGGACCCGGGCGGCGACTTCCGGCTGGTTGGCCAGGTAGGCCTGCACCAGGCGCTGGTCGGCCTCGCTCAGTTGGCGATCGACGTAGGCGTGCAGGTCGCTGTCGCTGGGGGGCATGCTGATCATTTGAGTATCCGCAGGGTAGGGCGGGTGATTTCGCCGTCGCTGAGTTGGCGCAGGGCTTGGCGAGCGCGGGACAGGCGGGACATGACCGTGCCGATCGGCACGTCGAGGATGTCGGCGACTTGCTGGTAACTCAAGCCTTCCACCGACACCCACAACAACAGTGCACGTTGTTCCGTCGTGAGTTGATCGAAGGCCTGCAGGGACGATTGTGCGATCACGCTGCGCTCGGCCGAAGGGTGGGCATCGTCGCGGCCGGTGAAAAACTCCAGCATGCGCGCATACCGACGGGAGCGGCGGTGGCCGTCGAGAAACTGCCGGTACAGAATCGAAAACAGCCAGGCCCGCAGATCGCCGTCCGGGCGCTTGTCATTCCATTTGGACAACGCCCGTTCCAGGCACATCTGCACCAGGTCATCGGCGTTGCTCGGGTTGCGCGTCAGGGACACGGCAAAACGCCGTAGCCTGGGAATGAGTTCGCGCAGCTGTTCGTCGAGTGCGTTCATGAAAGTGTGGCTTCTATGGGCAGTCACTGCGCCGGGACTGGAAAGACGACCCGCGAACGAGATTATTCCAGTGCAGGAAAAATAAATACGAAGCGTGGGAATAAACCTGTCACGCCTTCGTCTGACGGGTCCTTTCCAACAAATGGCCCCGAGCCCTGGAGCGTTCTCATGGTTGATCCTTCACCCTCGCCGAGCCGGCCACCCTTGAGTGCCGCCGGTCTGACACTGCGCCTGAGCGGCATCGCGGTGATTGTCGCTGCGCTGGCCGGGGCGTTTGCCTACGTCAATGGCAGCCTCGACCCACAGCGCCTGACACCGCAGGCGTTGGTCAATGTGCTTGAAAAAAACAACGGCGTTCATCCGGGCTTCCGACGCAACCACTCAAAAGGTGTCTGCGTCGCGGGCTATTTCCAAAGCACAGGCGAGGCCAGCGCCTATTCCAGCGCCCAAGTGTTCTCGCAGGCGCAAACGCCCGTGGTTGGGCGTTTCGCCTTGCCCAGCGGCAACCCCTATGCACCGGATGGCAGTGTGCCGATCCGCAGCCTGGCACTGCGCTTTACCCAGTCCAACGGCCAGCAATGGCGCACCGGCATGAACAGCATGCCGGTGTTTCCGGTGGGCACGCCCGAAGCCTTCTATCAACTCCAGCAAGCCCAGTCGCCGGACCCCGCCACAGGCAAACCGAACCCGGCGGCCGTGCCGGCGTTCTTTGCCGCGCACCCCGAAGCGGCGCCGTTCCTGCAATGGATCAAGACCGCCAAGCCGTCGGCCAGCTATGCCACTGAAACCTACAACGGCATCAACGCGTTTTATTTGGTCAACCCAGCCGGGCAGCGCCAGGCGGTGCGCTGGGGCGTGGTGCCGATGAGCCAGGACGCTGCGGATGCGACGCCACCCCAGGGCGGCGACTTCCTCGAGCAAGACTTGGTAAAGCGTCTCGCCGCCGGGCCGTTGCGCTGGCAGTTGAACATCACCCTGGCCAACCCGGGCGACCCGGTGAACGATGCCAGCAAGGCTTGGCCCGCTGACCGCAAGGTTCTCAATGCCGGCACGCTGGTGCTGGAGCGCACCCAGGCGCAGGACAACGGCGAATGCCGCGACATCAACTATGACCCGCTGATCCTGCCCCAAGGGATCGAGGGTTCCGAAGACCCGCTACTGGTCGCGCGCTCCGCCGCCTATGCCAGTTCCTATCTGCGCCGTACCAGCGAAGTGAGCCAGTTGCCCGCCAAACAGGAGTCCCGCCCATGAGCGCCCCTCGTCACTTTGCACCGCTGGCCCGGCTGCTGCACTGGCTGATGGCCGTGATGATCATCGCCATGCTGTTCATCGGCGCGGGCATGGTTGCCTCGGTGTCCGAACGCCATGAATGGCTGCTGCAGTTGCACAAGCCATTGGGTATCGCGATTTTGCTGTTGGTGGTCGTGCGCCTGGTGGTGCGTTTTACCACCCACCAACCGCCGCTGCCGGCGGATCTGCCGGCCTGGCAAGTGCTGGCGGCAAACGCCTCGCATGTGCTGTTGTACGCCCTGATGCTGGTCCTGCCGCTGTTGGGCTGGGGCATGATTTCGGCGGCGGGGGACCCGGTGATGCTCGGCGACTCGTTGCAACTGCCTTCGATTCTGCCAGCGCACGCCCAGACGTTCGCACTGCTGCGCAAGGCCCACGGGTACTTGGCTTACCTGTTGTTCGTGACGGTGCTGGTGCATCTGGCGGCGGCGTTGTTTCACGCTTGGGTGCGCCGGGATGAGGTGTTGGACAGTATGTTGCGCGGCAAGGGTTGATGGATTGAGGCCAGGGAGCAAGCTCCCTGGCCTCAGAGGATTGTTCAGGTCATTGGATCAGCGCAACTCGTCGACCATGGCCTCGATGGTGCTCAACACATCCTTGCCCAGTTGCATCGAGCGTTTGCCAGACCAGCCGGTGATCGGGTTCGGATGATCGTCATGATCCTTGAACGGCATTTCCAGGGTCAGGGACAGGCAGTCATACTTCTGCCCGACCGCGTTACAGGCCAGGGTCATGTTGGCCTGGCCCGGTTCGTCGCGGGTGTAGCCGTGAGTGGTCTGGAAGTCTTTTGTCTGGTGCTTGAGATGGCTGCGAAAGCGCTCTTCGAGCTCGGCTATGCGTGGCGTGTAGCCCGGATTGCCTTCGCAACCGGCGGTAAAGACGTGGGGGATCTCCTCATCGCCGTGCGCATCGATGAACAGATCGACGCCGTACTTTTCCATTTGCTGCTGGACGAAAAAGACCTCGGGGCTGATTTCCGGGCTGGCGTTCTGCCAGGCGCGGTTGAGGTCCTGGCCCATGGCGTTGGTCCGCAGATGCCCGTGGAACGCGCCGTCCGGGTTCATGTTCGGCACCAGGTACAGATCGGCTTTGGCGAGCAATTGATTCAGTTGCGCATCGTCATGCTGCTGGAGGCGTTCGATCACGCCCTCCATGAACCACTCGGCCATGTGCTCGCCGGGATGCTGCTGGGCGATGATCCAGACTTTGCGCCGGCCTTCGGCACCGCTGCCCTTGCGCAACAGCTGAATGTCACGACCTTCCACGCTTTTACCGACGGCCAATAGTTCAGTGCCGGCCTTGTGCTGCGCTTGCTCGATCAACCAATCATGCCGGCCACGGCTGTAGGGTTCGAAGTAGGCGAACCAGGCGTTGGGTTGTTCGGTCTCCAGATAAAAGCGCAGGGCGTCGCCTTCAAATTGGGTTGGAATGCGGAACCAGTTGACGTGATCGTAGGAGGCAACGGTCTGGTAGCCCGTCCAGGCCTTGTTGTAAGACGATTGACTGGCGTTGAGCAGGCGGAAGGAGTACTCCTGGCCGACGTGCAGGCCGCTGGCCTTGAAGTGGAACCATTGGAAGTGGGCGCTGCGGGTGTCGGGCCGGATCTTGAGCAACGACTGCAACGGGTTGCTGATGTCGACGACCTCGATGTTGCCGCTGTCGAAATTGGCGCTGATATAAAAGGAAGATTTAGCCACGGTCACGATTCCTGGAGAGGATTTTCATGGCCATTACTGTACACGCAAGAAGGGGAGCCAAGACGATTTACGTCACGTAAACGAGGGGGCGCCCTCCCTGGACGCCGAGTCAGCTTAGAGCGTCTGCAATTGATTCTCAAGCGCTGGCTGTCGATGGTTTTCGCCTGCGTGGCGGGGCGACTCTTGCAAACAAATATTCATTTGCTATCATCGCCGCCACCGAATTGGCAGCACCCCAAAGACTTCATTAGCCTGAAGCCATAAGCCGAAAAATCGGCAAAAAAAGACCCGGCAAAAAGCCGGGTCAAAAACCGTGATTAGCCTGATGAGGAGATATTCCAGAAGTCCGACCTAAGGTCTTCTGGTCTATCGACTGATCTCGCGACCAGTTGATGCAATAATAATCATTATCATTTGCAAGTCAAATGGTTTTATCGCATCGATTGGAAAATTTTTTCGTCGTCCGCGTTCGCGGCGGCATTCCCGAATGTTACCCCTAGCGAGTCGGGTAGCTATCCAGGGATCGGTCGAGCATCACCTTGACCAGATCAATCATGTGCACCACAGAAAATGCCAGGTCACGGCTCGAACCATCCAACTGGTTGGCGGACTCGTGGGCGGTCGCCGCTGCACAGCGCAGCAGGTCGCATGCGTGAACAAGGGCTTCTTCTGCGCTGACGCTGTGGTGGACTTCGAAGAAACGATGTTCTGCCTGTGCCTGCGAAACACCTGGTTTCAAGTAGTAGTCGAGGGCGCGTTTGGCCGCAGGGCACTCCTGCAAGGAAGCAAACGTGCTGTCAAAAGGGCTGCTGGGCTGGTCTTTATTGGATGTATCCATGGTGATGAAAATCTCCGTGTGTGGGGCTGAACTCCTGAATCCAGAATAATACTTATCGTAATTGTGACCATAATTTAAATACTACAATTTGTGTTTTGAATGGCCGCAGTCCTCCACGTATCGTGCCGCACATGGATAAATGGATAGAGTTGGTCAAGGCCAAGATGAAGGAGCTGCGCATCACGCAAGTGGTGCTGGCAGAACGGTTGGGAATGTCCCAGGGCGGCGTCGGCCATTGGCTGACCAGGCGCCGGCAACCCAGTGTCGAAGACATGAACAGGGTCCTGAAGGAGCTGGGGCTGGAGTTTCTGGAAGTGGCGATGGTGATCCGCGAGCCGGACACCTCCACGGACGAAGGCATGGCCCTGGCGCAGAAGTACAACCCGTACTTCCGCTACCCGGTCAGTGAATGGCACGAGGTTGGCGAGGTTCGTGAAGGTGACCCTGGCGCCTACAGCCAGGTGCGCTACGAATTGACGGACTACCACGCCCAGGGCGCCGCGTTCTGGCTGGTGGTGGTGGGCGACGCGATGACCGCACCCAGCGGGTTGAGCATTCCCGAGGGCATGTCGATCCTGGTGGATCCGGCGATCGAGGCGGTGCCTGGCAAACTGGTGGTCGTCTGCTTGCCCGGCAGCAGTGACGCGACCTTCCGCAAATTGATCGAAGAGAGCGGGCAGCGTTACCTGGTTCCGCTCAATCCGACTTACCCGAAAAACCTGTACACCGAGCAATGTCGTCTCATCGGTGTGGTGGTGCAGGCCACCATCAGGTTCTGACTGGATCGGCCCTGGGAGCGGGCCGATGCCTATTCTTCGAACGCCACCAGGGCGCTGCCTTCGCTGACCATTTCGCCTTCCTGGCAATACAGCGCCTTGATCACCCCGGCCTTGGGCGCACGAATGCTGTGCTCCATCTTCATGGCCTCCAGCACCACCAGTTGAGCCCCGGCTTCCACCGTCTGGCCGACACTTACCAATACCCGGACGATACTGCCGTTCATGGGCGCGGCCAGGCCGCCTTGATGGCTGTGGCTGGCCTCGGCGGCGGCCAACGGGTCGTACAGGTCGATCCGGTGCAGGTCTCCCGCCCATTGCAAATACAGGCTGTCGCCCTGGCGAATGGCCCGATGACTGCGGCGCAGGCCGTGGTGCTCGATCACCAGTTGCTCACCCTTGAATGCCGCGCAACGGGCGCTAACGTCCAGTGTCAGCGCGCGATCCTGGCCTTCGCAGCTCAGGTGCAGGGTGATTTCCCTTGGTAGCCCCAGACGTAACCCGGTGGTGCTGGCCCAAGGCGAATCGATATCATCGCAGCGCATGCGCGGTGTCAGGCTCAAGGCGAAGCCCTGGGCGGCTGCGAACCAGAACGCGTCATCCAGTTCGCCCGGCTCTGGCAGTAATTGCGCCTGGTAACGTGGGATAAATCCGGTGTCCAGTTCGGCCGCCGCGAAGGCGGGGTGGGCGACGATGCGGCGCAGGAACCCGATGTTGGTCTTCAGCCCGCCAATGGCAAATTCGTCGAGCATGCTCAACAGCCGCAAGCGCGCCTGTTCACGGTCCTCACCCCAGGCAATCAGCTTGCCGAGCATCGGGTCGTAGAACGGCGAGATTTCATCGCCTTCTTCAACCCCGCTGTCGACCCGCCGGCCCGGGCCCTCGGCCGATTCGCGATACAACGCCAGGCGTCCGGTGGCCGGCAGGAAATCGTTGACCGGGTCTTCGGCATACAGCCGCACTTCGATGGCGTGACCGAGCAGCGGCACTTGTGCTTGAGTAATCGGCAATGGCTCGCCTTGGGCGACGCGGATCTGCCAGGCCACCAGGTCCAGTCCGGTGATCGCTTCGGTGACCGGATGCTCGACCTGCAACCGAGTGTTCATTTCCATGAAGAAAAACTCGCCCCGCGCATCCAGCAGGAATTCCACTGTGCCCGCCCCGACGTACCCAATCGCCTGGGCTGCGCGCACGGCAGCTTCACCCATGGCTTGGCGCAGTTGCGGGGTCAGGCCGGGGGCGGGGGCTTCTTCCACCACTTTCTGGTGGCGGCGCTGGATCGAGCAATCGCGCTCGTTGAGGTACAGGCAGTTGCCGTGTTGGTCGGCAAATACCTGGATTTCCACGTGGCGCGGCTTGAGCAGGTATTTTTCCACCAGCATCCGTGAGTCGCCGAACGAGGACTGCGCTTCACGCTGGGCCGAGGCCAGGGCTTCGGCCAGTTGGCTGACGTCCTCGACGACTTTCATGCCCTTGCCACCACCGCCGGCCGTGGCCTTGAGCAATACCGGGTAGCCGATGCGCTCGGCGGCGTCGCGGAAGGTCTCCAGGTCCTGGGCTTCGCCGTGATAACCGGGCACCAGGGGCACCCCGGCGGTTTCCATCAAGGTCTTGGCCGCCGATTTGCTGCCCATGGCATCGATGGCCGAGGCCGGTGGGCCGAGGAAGATCAGCCCGGCGTTTTCAATCGCCCGGGCGAACCCGGCGTTCTCGGACAGAAAACCATAGCCGGGATGGATGGCCTGGGCGCCGCTGGCTTTGGCTGCGGCGATCAGCTTGTCGATTTGCAGGTAGCTGTCGGCGGCCTTGCTGCCGCCCAGGTCGACGCGGATGTCGGCTTCACGGCTGTGGCGGGCATCGCGGTCGGTGGCGCTGTGGACGGCAACGGTGGTCAGGCCCATGGCCTTGGCGGTGCGCATTACGCGGCAGGCGATTTCGCCACGGTTGGCCACCAGCAACGTGGTGAGGGCTGGGGCGCTCATCGACGCGGCTCCTTGTTATTCGATTCGGCTTGCCAGTTCGGCGCACGCTTTTGCAGGAAAGCCCGCAAGCCTTCCTGGCCCTCCGGGCTGACGCGGATGCGGGCGATGGCATTTTCGGTGTAGCGCCGCAGCGCCGGGGTCAGGGCGCCGTTACCGACTTCACGCAGCAGTTCCTTGCTGGCGCGCATGGCCGCCGGGCTGTTGAGCAACAGGTTGTCGATCCACTGTTCGACCTGCTTTTCCAGCGCCTCGGCCGGGTAACTTTCCGACAGCAAACCTATTTCTTTCGCACGTTGGCCGTCGAAGCGTTCCGCCGTCAGGGCATAACGACGCGCGGCACGCTCGCCGATGGCTTGCACCACGAACGGGCTGATCACCGCTGGCGCCAGGCCGATGCGCACTTCCGACAGGCAGAACTGTGCTTCATCGGCGCCAATGGCCATGTCACAAGCGCTGATAAGCCCCAGCGCGCCACCGAACGCCGCACCTTGGACGACGGCCAGCGTAGGGATTTTCAGTTTGGCGAGGTTGTACATCAACTCCGCCAGTTCCCGGGCGTCATCGAGGTTGGTGTGGTAGTCGAGCTCGGCCGATTGCTGCATCCAGGCCAGGTCGGCACCGGCGCTGAAATGCTTGCCACGACCGCGGATCAGCAGGAAGCGTAAGCTTGGATCGCTGCTGACGTGGTCCAGGGCCAGGATCAGTTCGCGGATCATTTCGGCGTTGAACGCGTTGTTTTTCGACTCGCGGCTGAGCCACAGGGTGGCAACGCCCCGAGGGTCGCTGTGCAATTCGAGGGTGTTGAAGTTATCCATGGACATTCCCCGTTTACATCCGGAACACGCCGAAGCGGCTCGGTTCGATAGGCGCGTTCAGTGACGCGGACAAGGCCAGGCCCAGCACGTCGCGGGTCTGGGCCGGGTCGATGACGCCGTCGTCCCACAGCCTGGCACTGGAATAATAGGGGTGACCCTGTTCTTCGTACTGGTCGAGGATCGGTTGCTTGATCTCGGCTTCCTGTTCGGCGCTGAAGGGATGGCCACTGCGTTCGGCTTGTTCACGCTTGACCTGCACCAGCACGCCGGCCGCCTGCTCGGCGCCCATCACGCCAATCCGCGCGTTCGGCCACATCCACAGGAACCGCGGGTCGTAGGCGCGGCCGCACATGCCGTAGTTGCCCGCACCGAAACTGCCGCCAATGATGACGGTGAATTTCGGCACTTTGGCGCAGGCCACGGCCGTCACCAATTTTGCCCCGTGCTTGGCGATGCCGCCGGCTTCGTATTTCTGCCCGACCATGAAACCGGTGATGTTCTGCAAGAACAGCAACGGGATCCCGCGCTGGCAGGCCAATTCGATGAAGTGCGCGCCTTTCTGCGCGGCCTCGGCGAAGAGAATGCCATTGTTGGCCAGGATCGCGATCGGGTAGCCATGCAAATGAGCGAAGCCGCACACCAGCGTCGTTCCGAACAGCGCCTTGAATTCGTCGAACACCGAGCCGTCCACCAGGCGCGCGATCACCTCCCGGACATCGAACGGTTGCTTGGCGTCGGCCGACACCACGCCGTACAACTCGTCGCCCGAGTAAAGCGGGGCAATCGGCAGGCGATGCTGCAACTCGCCTTGCTTGCGCCAGTTGAGGTTGGCCACGCTGCGGCGTGCCAGGGCCAGGGCATGTTCGTCGCTGTCGGCGTAATGGTCGGCCACGCCGGAGATCTTGCAGTGCACATCGGCGCCGCCCAGGTCTTCGGCACTGACCACCTCGCCGGTGGCGGCTTTCACTAGCGGTGGCCCAGCGAGGAAAATCGTCGCCTGCTGGCGGACCATGATCGCCTCGTCCGCCATGGCCGGCACATAGGCGCCACCGGCGGTGCAGGAACCCATGACCACGGCGATCTGCGGGATACCCTGGGCACTCATGTTGGCCTGGTTGAAGAAGATCCGGCCGAAGTGCTCGCGGTCTGGGAACACTTCATCCTGGCGCGGCAGGTTGGCGCCGCCGGAGTCCACCAGGTAAATGCACGGCAGGCGATTCTGCTGGGCGATGGTCTGGGCGCGCAGGTGTTTTTTCACCGTCAGCGGGTAGTAGGAGCCACCTTTGACCGTCGCGTCATTGGCGACAATCATGCATTCGATGCCTTCCACGCGGCCGATGCCGGCAATCACGCCGGCCGCTGGCACGTCTTCGCCATAGACTTCGTGGGCTGCCAACGGGCTGATCTCCAAAAACGGCGAGCCCGGGTCCAGCAGCCGGTTGATGCGTTCACGGGGCAGCA
The DNA here is from genome assembly GCF_918698105.1 of Pseudomonas brassicacearum. Taxonomy (GTDB): domain Bacteria; phylum Pseudomonadota; class Gammaproteobacteria; order Pseudomonadales; family Pseudomonadaceae; genus Aquipseudomonas; species Aquipseudomonas brassicacearum_F. Next base: position 14,531 of record NZ_CAKKMI010000101.1, read on the forward strand.
ACTTGCCCCGCGAGGTGTGTCGTTCCTGGGCCTTGGGACCGCCGCCTTGGCGAATGTGCGCGAGCAGGGTGCGCAAGGCCTCGACGTGTCCGAGCATCGCATCGCGGTTGGCGATGAACTCCGGCGAGCGCGGGTTGAGCTGAGTGTGCAGCGTGGCCATGGTCAGCTCCGTTAGCGGGTTTCGTTGAACAGTTCGCGGCCGATCAACATCCGACGAATCTCACTGGTGCCGGCACCGATTTCGTACAGCTTGGCGTCACGCAGCAGACGGCCGGCCGGGAATTCATTGATGTAGCCATTGCCGCCGAGGATCTGGATCGCGTCGAGGGCCATTTGCGTGGCGCGTTCGGCGCTGTAGAGGATCACCCCGGCGGCGTCCTTGCGGGTGGTTTCGCCGCGCTCGCAGGCCTGGGCCACGGCATACAGGTAGGCGCGGCTGGCGTTGAGCTGGGTGTACATGTCGGCGACCTTGCCCTGGATCAGCTGGAATTCGCCAATGCTCTGGCCGAACTGCTTGCGGTCGTGGATGTAGGGCACGATCAGGTCCATGCAGGCCTGCATGATGCCGGTTGGGCCACCGGAGAGCACGACGCGCTCGTAGTCGAGGCCGCTCATCAGCACTTTCACGCCACCGTTGAGTGCGCCGAGGATGTTTTCTTCCGGCACTTCGACGTCATCGAAAAACAGCTCGCAGGTGTTGGAGCCGCGCATGCCGAGCTTGTCGAATTTGTTGCTGCGGCTGAAGCCTTTCCAGTCGCGCTCGACGATGAAGGCGGTGATGCCGTGGGGACCTTTTTCCAGGTCGGTCTTGGCGTAGATCACGTAGGTGTTGGCATCGGGGCCGTTGGTGATCCAGGTCTTGCTGCCGTTGAGCACGTACTTGTCGCCACGCTTGTCGGCGCGCAGTTTCATCGACACCACGTCGGAGCCGGCGTTTGGCTCGCTCATCGCCAGGGCACCGATGTGTTCGCCGCTGATCAGCTTGGGCAGGTACTTGGTTTTCTGTTCGTGATTGCCGTTGCGGTTGATCTGGTTCACGCAGAGGTTGGAGTGGGCGCCGTAGGAGAGGGCGACCGAGGCCGAGCCGCGGCTGATTTCTTCCATCGCCACCACGTGGGCCAGATAGCCCAGGCCAGCGCCGCCGTATTCCTCCGGTACGGTGATGCCCAGCAGGCCCATGTCACCGAACTTGCGCCACATGTCGGCGGGAAACAGGTTGTCGATATCGATCTGCGCTGCTCGCGGCGCCAGTTCGGCCTTGACGAATGCCTGCACCTGGTCGCGCAACATGTCGATGGTTTCGCCGAGGGCAAAGTTCAGGGATGGGTAGCTCATGGGTCACCTTTGGCTTTTTTATCGGGTGCGGAGAGTGGCGGAATCGCTCTCACCTTTACGTTAACGTAAGCCTGCGACGAGAAGCTGTCAATCGCCCTTTACGTTAACGTCAACTTGAGCCAGAGTAAGTGCGCTTCAATAGCGCTTACCCAAGGCATTTGTGCATGAGATTCACCGCTACACCCACTAATAAAGACAAGAGGGGGCGTCATGGATCAACCCGGTTCGCATTCGCAGCTCAGCTACACCCGTGGCTCCCAGGCCAAGGCTTTGCTGGTCCAAACCATCGGCGAGGTTTTCGACCAGACGGTGGCCCGCTATCCGGAGGGGGAGGCGCTGGTGGTTCGCCATCAGTCGCTGCGTTATACCTGGCAGCAACTGGCCGAGGCCGTCGATCTACACGCTCGCGCCTTGTTGGCGCTAGGCTTGAAAACCGGCGATCGCCTTGGCGTGTGGGCGCCCAATTGCGCCCAGTGGTGCATCAGCCAGTTCGCCAGTGCGAAGATCGGCGTCATTCTGGTCAACATCAATCCGGCCTATCGTGTCTCTGAGCTTGAATACGTGCTCAAACAATCCGGATGCCAATGGCTGGTGTGCGCTGGCGCGTTCAAGACCTCGGATTATCACGCCATGTTGCAAGCGCTGGCACCAGAGCTGACGGAACAATCGATCGGCCATCTGCAGAGCGAGCGTTTGCCGGACTTGCGCGGTGTGATCAGCCTCGATGCCCAGCCGCCGGCCGGTTTCCTGCCGTGGTCGCAACTGGCCGCCCTGGGTGCGGCGGTGACGCCGGAACAACTGGTCGAGCGCCAATCCAGCCTGCAGTCCGATCAACCGGTGAATATCCAGTACACCTCCGGCACCACCGGCTTTCCCAAGGGCGCCACCCTCAGCCACCGTAACATTCTCAATAACGGTTACATGGTCGGCGAAAGCCTGGGCCTGACGGCTGGTGATCGGCTGGTGATCCCGGTGCCGCTCTACCATTGCTTCGGCATGGTCATGGGTAATCTGGGCTGCATGACCCATGGCAGCACCATGATCTATCCCAACGATGCCTTCGACCCGTTGCTGACGCTAAAAGCCGTGGCCGAGGAAAAAGCCACGGCACTGTATGGCGTACCCACCATGTTCATCGCCCTGCTGGACCAGCCGCAGCGCGGCGACTTCGACGTGTCCAGCCTGCGCACTGGCATCATGGCGGGGGCCACGTGCCCCATCGAAGTGATGCGACGGGTCATCAATGAAATGCACATGGCCGAAGTGCAGATTGCCTACGGCATGACGGAAACCAGCCCGGTGTCGTTGCAGACCGGTCCTTCGGACGAGCTGGAGCTGCGCGTGACCACCGTCGGCCGCACCCAGCCGCAACTGGAAAGCAAGATTATCGATGAGGCCGGCAATATCGTCCCGCGTGGCGCTATTGGCGAGTTGTGTACCCGCGGCTACAGCGTGATGATCGGTTACTGGAACAACCCCAAGGGCACCACCGATGCCATCGACCCGGATGGCTGGATGCACACCGGCGACCTGGCGACCATGGACGAGCAGGGCTACGTGCGCATCGTCGGGCGCAACAAGGACATGATCATCCGCGGCGGGGAGAATATTTACCCGCGTGAGCTGGAGGAATTTTTCTTCACTCACCCAGCGGTGGCGGACGTGCAAGTGATCGGCATCCCGTGCTCGCGCTATGGCGAGGAAATCGTTGCCTGGATCAAGTTCCATCCCGGCCACAGTGCCTCCGAGCAAGAGCTGCAGGCCTGGTGCAAGGAGCGCATTGCCCACTTCAAGACGCCGCGTCATTTCAAATTCGTCGAAGAATTTCCCATGACGGTCACCGGCAAGGTCCAGAAATTCCGCATGCGCGAAATCAGCATCGAAGAACTGCGCGATAGAGAAGGCTGAGCAAAATCCCCTGTGGGAGCGGGCTTGCTCGCGAAAGCGGTGTGCCAGGCGACATAAATGTTGGCGATGCCGCCGTTTTCGAGCTCAAGCTGCAAGGGCAATAGTCTGACAGGGCCAACAGCCGTAGGGGGGGGTATATCCGTTGCTGCGGTAACGGCGGCTTATGGTTCCGCTCTTACAGCGGGTCACTTTCGAAGAGCCCGGAAGCCGGCCCAGTCGAAAGTAACCAAAGCGCTTTTGCCCCACCACTCGGCACCTCGCCTAGGCTCAGTGTTCCCTCTCTCCGGCATTGCTCCGTGGGCCCGCCGCGAAGGGCCATCCATGGCCCAGCGCGGCTATCCCGGCATCCATGCCGGGATGCCCACTCCACAATGCCTGCGTTCGGCCAGCGTGGTTTAACGGGGCGTTCAGATCAAGATCCAAAGCAAGAGCAAGAGCAAGAGCAAGAGCAAGAGCAAGAGCAAGAGCAAGAGCAAGAGCAAGAGCAAGAGCAAGAGCAAGAGCAAGAGCAGGGTACATGCCGGCATCTATGTGGCTGAGCCACCGCTATCGCGAGCAAGCTCGCTCCCACACTGGATCTTCAGCAGACCCAAAGCCCAGTGCACCGCAAAACCTGTGGAAGCGAGCCTCCCACAGGATGAATGCGGTCACCCACAACCAGGTCGGCTATCAGGCCGCCTCGCGGTGGACGTTGATCTCGGGCGCCCCGTTAACCACGCTGGCCGAACGCAGGCATTGCGCAGTGGGCACCTCGGCATGGATGCCGAGGTAGCCGCGCTGGGCCATGGATGGCCCTTCGCGGCGGCCCACGGAGCAATGCCGGAGTGAGGGCATGCCGAGCCTCAGCGAGGCACCAAGTGGTGGGGCAAAAGCGCTTTGGTTACTTTCGCGCTTTTCGAAAGTGACCCGCCGTCAGGGCGGAACCCTAAGTGGCCGTTACCGAGAAAATGGATATGTACTCAGTCAACAAGCGCAATGCCAGCTGACAGGCCGTCTTCGCGAGCAAGCCCACTCCCACAAGAAAACCCCAAACGCCAGACAGCACAAAGGGGAGCCGAAGCTCCCCTTTAATTTTGTCGTCGCGTGCTCTTTTTTTATTATTGAGGGGCGGCCTGTTGTTGTTATTGGCAGCCGTTGCCCTTTACCGCTGTTTTTGGCGATCCCCATCCGGGATCAAGAGCAAACGTATTTTTTTGAGCGCTGATCTGCTTTTTTCGCCTGGCGATCCAACCGATTCGGGAGCTACCTGAAGGTAGTTTTATTGTTCTCTGCCCGGTTGCGGGTTGCTCCTGAAAGCACCCTGAAAAGCACATCCTCTCCAAAAAAATCTGTTAGCTGCGTCTCTGCCGTGTTGTTTTTGTTATGTCAGAGTCGTTTCGTCTTGTTTTTATTGGGTTTGCTGCGTTTTTTTATTCTTGTTATGCAAGAGATATAGCAGGTGGCGTGCCAACTTTTAAAAATTTATACAAATCAATGAGTTGTATTTTTCAGTCGAAAAAGCTGACACGCCAGACCAGACAAATTGTTTCCGTGTTACTCGTTTCGCCGCTGTTACAAAGCCAGCGGTAACACCTCACTGTGCGCTGCGGGCCTTGGCGACACGCGAACCGCTAGGGCGGGCGAGCACGTCGCAGATCTGCCGACCCGCGGCGATCAGGGCATCCAAGTCGATGCCGGTTTCTATCCCCAAGCCATTGAGCAGGTACAGCACGTCTTCGGTGGCAACGTTACCGCTGGCGCCCTTGGCATAAGGGCAGCCGCCCAGGCCGGCGATGGAACTGTCGAACACCGCGATGCCTTCCAGCAGGCTGGCGTATACGTTGGCCATGGCCTGGCCGTAGGTGTCGTGAAAGTGCCCGGCGAGCTTGTCCCGAGGCACCTCGGCGCCCACCACTTCGAACATCCTGCGGGTGGCCCCGGCGGTGCCCGTGCCGATGGTGTCGCCCAGGGAGACTTCGTAGCAGCCCATGGCATACAGCTCCCGAGCGACCCAAGCCACCTGTTCAGGCTTGACTGCCCCTTCGTACGGGCAGCCCAGCACGCAGGACACGTAGCCGCGCACACTGACGCCGTGTTGTTTTGCAGCCTCCATGATCGGCGCGAAGCGCTCCAGGCTGTCCTTGATGGAGCAGTTGATGTTGCGCTGGGAAAACGCTTCGGACGCGGCGGCGAACACCGCCACCTCTTTCACGCCCGCCGCCAGCGCGTCTTCAAAACCCCGCAGGTTCGGCGCCAGGGCGCCATAGGTCACACCGGGCTTGCGCTGGATCTGCGCGAACACCTCGGCGGAACCGGCCATTTGCGGCACCCACTTGGGCGAGACGAAACTGCCGACTTCGATGTAGCCCAGTCCGGCGGCGCTCAAGGCATCCACCAGGCGCACCTTGTCGGCGACGCTGATGGGTTGGGCTTCATTCTGCAGCCCGTCACGGGGGCCGACTTCGATCAGGCGTACAAAGGAGGGGAGGGACATGGGGATTGACCTGTAGTGAGTTGCCAATATATCGAGAACGATGCTGCCCCCTGTGGGAGCGAGCCTGCTCGCGATAGCGGTATGTCAGTCAACATTGATGTTGTCAGTTACATCG
>NZ_CAKKMI010000102.1:0-20279 GCF_918698105.1 Pseudomonas brassicacearum
CCCATGGGCTGACACACCGCTATCGCGAGCAAGCTCGCTCCCACATTGGTTTTGTGTGAATCAAGCATGATTGGAACCCCATGAAACTCCGCCTAGCCCTCACCCTTTCCCTGCTACCCACCCCCGACCTGCTGGCCGACACCTTCGAACGCGACCAGGCCCTGAAGCTGCCAGACATCGTGATCAGCGCCAACCGCCAGGTCGAGGCACGCAACGACAGCAGTGCCGCCAATAGCGTGTTCACCCGCGACGACATCGAGCGCTTGCAACCGGCCAGTGTCACTGACTTGCTCAGCCGTGTGCCAGGCGTGCAGGTGGCACCGCTGGGTGGGCGCGGCAGCGTGCCGGGGATTTACATTCGCGGCACCAAATCGGCCCAGAGCCTGGTGCTGGTGGACGGTCAGCGCATCGGCAACGCCACCTCCGGCGACAGCAACCTGCAGCGCCTGAACATCAACCAGATTGAGCGCGTGGAAGTGCTGCGCGGTTCGCGCTCGGTGATCTACGGTGCCGATGCGGTGGGTGGGGTGATTCAGATTTTCACCCGTCGCGGCAACGCACAAGGCCTGCAACCGCGCCTGCATGTGGGGGTCGGCAGCCACCAGACCTGGGAACGTAGCCTGGGCCTGTCCGGCGGCGACGACCAGACCCGCTTCAACCTCGGCGCCAGCCTCGACGACAGCGCCGGTAGCAACCGGACCCACGAGTCCTACGCCAGCGACCGCGACGACGATGCCAACCGCAACCAGTCGTTCAGCCTGAGCCTGAGCCATGCCGCCAGCGATGACCTGGAAGTCGGCCTGAACCTGCTGGATAACCGCGGCAAAAGCGAATACGACAACCCGTTCGGCCGCTTCGACCCGGCCACCTTCCAATCCCTGCCCCAGCAACCCTATAGCGAATTCGCGGTGAGCAGCTTCAGCACCTATGTGGACGGGCGAATCAGCGACGCGTGGAAGTCGCGCCTGGAACTGGGCCACAGCGAGAACCGTGAAAAGACCTTCGACAAGCTCAGCGATGTCCGCGAAGTCTTCAATACCTACCGCGATTCCGTGACCTGGCAAAACGACGTGACGCTGGACGAGCGCAACAGCCTGATCGTTGGCGGTGACTGGTATCAGGACCGGGTCAACAGCAGCACGCCGTTCGACGAAGACAGCCGCTGGAACCGTGCCGCGTTCATTCAGCACCGCTTCCAGGCCGAAACCTTCTCCACCGAACTGGGCCTGCGCCGCGACCAGAACCAGCAATTCGGCGGCCAGAACAGTTGGAGCGGCACGCTCACCCTGCCGATCAACCCGGACAACGACCTGTTGCTGACCTACAGCGAAAGCTTCCGCGCGCCGACCTTCAACGACCTGTACTACCCGGACTTCAGCAACCCTGACCTGAAACCCGAGACGGCCAAGAGCTACGAGCTGCAATGGCGCAGCCAACTGAGCGACAGCGCCCGCCTGGAAACCTCGCTGTACCGCACGGACCTGGAAGACGCGATCATCTTTGGCAGCAACTCACGCCCGCAGAACGTCGCCTCGGCGCGGATCAACGGTTTTGAGATGGCCTACCTGCAGGAGGTGTTCGGCTGGCAGGGCAACCTGGGCCTGGCCATCATCGACCCACGTGACCGCGACAGCGGCCACACCCTGGCCCGCCGCGCCCGACGGACCTTGAGCCTGGACCTTGACCGGCAATTCGACCGCCTGGGCCTGGGCGCCACCTGGCAAGCAGTGAGTGGCAGCTATGACGACGAAAACAACCGCAATGCCCTGGGCGGCTATGCCCTGCTCGGGTTGCGCGGCAGTTGGGCACTGACCCGGGAAGTGAAGCTGGACATGAAGGTGGATAACCTGCTGGACAAGGGGTACAGCCGGGCGCTGTATAGCCATGATGGGGGGCAGTATGGGTATCGGGAAGAGGGTCGGGCGTGGTTGTTTGGGGTGACTTGGACACCGGCACTCTGATCCAGAGCCAGCCGCGCCTGGGCTGGCCTCATCGCGAGCAAGCTCGCTCCCACAGTTGATATTCAGTGGCCACAGGTTTTGTGTTCACAACAGAATCCCATGTGGGAGCGAGCTTGCTCGCGATTGCAGGCGCCGCGGTCTACCTGTCCGGCGCGATCAATTCACACAACCGCGCCGTCGCCTCGATCATCTGCCCACTGGGTCGCTCCAGCCCCTTGTCACTGACCAGCAACAACCGCCCCTGGGCCACCGGCCATTTTTTCCAGGCATCAAGCTGCGCCTGCTCCGTGGCCAGGATCATCTGCGGCTGGCGCTGCAGCACCGATTCCACACTCACCTGCGGGGCCGGCACGCTCAGGTCGGCAAACACGTTGCGGGCCCCGCACACCGCCAGCGCATCACTGATGATCTGCCCGCCCCCGACGGTGTACAGCGGCCGGTCCCAGACCTGGTAGAACACCGGCAACGGCGGGTCCCGTCGATAGCGCTGGCGCAGCGCCGCAAGACGCACACGCAACTGCGCCGCCCGTTGCACACCCCGCTCCGGGCGGCCGAGTTGCAGGGCAATGTCTTCAATTTGCGCGATGAGTTGGTCGAGGCTGCGGGGCTCGGCGACATAAATGCCAATACCCAAGCCCTTGAGCTGCTCGCGCTGGGCCGGGCCGACACTGCCGGGCCAGAGCAGGAGCAGGTCGGGCTTGAGGCTGAGCAAGCGCTCCATGTCCAGTTGGCCGTAACGCCCTACGGAAGGCAGGTCTTTAAGGATTGGCGGACGGTCACCGCCGTCCAGCACACCCACCAACAGGTCGGCGGAGCCCAGTTCAACGACGATTTCCGACAGCGACGGCGCGAGGCTGACGACCCGCGAAGCCGCCATCGTCGAGGCGCTGACAGCCAGCAGCAAGACCGCCAGCCAGCGGCTCATCAGCCGAGTTGACGCGGGATACGGTACAGGTAGAACAACACGGCGGTCGACAGGGCCAGCAGCATCAACGGCACCGCCTCCAGGCCCACGAACACCGCAAGGGCACCGACCCAGGCCGGTAGCCCTGCCACCAGGAAGGCTGAGCGGCGACGGGCCGCCAGGTCAATCCAGGCTTGGGGTTCTTCGGGTGTGTCGAGGGCTTTCTGGGTGGCGATCAGGGCTTGCTTGTACGGCCCGAAGAATCGCAGGCTGACAAACATCGATGCCACGCCGGCAATGAACAGCGGCATCGCCAGCACCGGCAGAATCGCTTCGCCTTGGCCGAACACCGCGTTGATCACGAACAGTGGCAACAAGGCCAGGGCCAGGTATTTCCACCAACTGACGGCCAGCCGCCGCCGAACCTGACCGCGCGTCACGCCCGGTCAACCTCGCCTTGGTGCTCGTTACCCATCATGTGGTCGAGCTTGCTGGCCTTGGTCGCCAGGTAGAGTTTGTTGTGGGGGTTGTGACCGGTGTGCAGCGGCACTCGCTCGGCCACCACGATGCCCATGTCGGTCAAGGCCTTGACCTTGCGTGGGTTGTTGGTCATCAGTCGCAGGGACTTGATACCCAGGTGTTCGAGCATCGGCAGGCAAATGCTGTAGTCACGCAGGTCGGCCGCAAAGCCCAGGCGTTCGTTGGCCTCCACGGTATCGGCGCCACCATCTTGCAGTTCATAGGCACGGATCTTGTTCAACAAACCAATGCCGCGTCCTTCCTGGCGCAGGTACAGCAACACACCACGGCCTTCACGGGCAATGGCCTGCAGCGCGGCCTCGAGTTGCGAACCGCAATCGCAGCGCTGGCTGAACAGGGCATCGCCGGTCAGGCATTCGGAATGCAGGCGGCCCAACACCGGAGAACCGTCGGTAAAATCACCCAGGCTGAGCACGACGTGCTCGCGGCCGGTGGCCTCATCGAGAAAACCATGCATGGTGAATTGCGCAAAGGGCGTTGGCAGCTTGGAAGCGGCAACAAAAACGACAGGCACCGGTGTGCTCCTGATCTAGTACTGGAGATTCGCAGAGGCGGGCATTGTAACAGCACGATCCGACCGACGCTTAGGCTGAATTGTCGGCCATAACCATCGAAGAGTTTGATTACGGCTTGGGTGGATTGCCATTCTCGTCGAAAGGATAGGGTTGCTTCCAGCGTTCGAAAATCGGTTTCAACTCGCCGCTCTTCACCAGCACTTCCATGCGTCGGTCGAACAGCGCACGCAACGTACGGCCATTTTCGTTGTTGGCGAAGCCCAGGTACAGCGGCAAGTTGATCAGCGGCGAGAGCTTGAATTGCTTGGGGTTGTCGGTCTTGGCGAGCACGTCCTGGATTTCCATCAACGCATCGATATAAAAATCGGCACGTTCATGGACCAGCATCGGCAAGATACCCACGGCGCGGTGGATTTCATTGAAGCGCCGGATGTTGGGCAGGTAGCTGTCGTATGCGTACCCGCGCATCCACACCAGTCGATAGTTGCCAATCGTCGCCAGCGTCGGTGACGGCTTGGAGGCCAACCCCAGGGCATAGATATGATCGACGTCGTAGTGCCAATGCGGGTAAAGCAGCCCTTCGGTTTCATCGCGATAGGCGCCGACCTGTGCGTCCATCTCCCCACGCTGCACCAACCCGATCGAGCGGGTGTAGGGCACGCTGCGGATCTCCAGCTTGACGCCTTCAGGCTCGAAGACCGCGCGCAAGATGTCCCAGCCCATGCCCTGGCCATCGGCCTGGGTGTAATCGGCCCACTCCTCGCTGGCCGCACGGATCTTGTCAGGCAGCGGGGTCGACTCGGCCGCCCTCGCCCCTATACAGGCTCCTAGACACAGCAACAGCAGTAGTGCGCGGCTTACGCCCATGCCCGACTCCCTCAGGTGAAACACCACACCAATCCTTGCATTGCCAGCCAGGCGAAAACCCCGGCCAATACATCATCGAGCATGATGCCGACACCTCCATGCACATGCCGGTCGATCCAGCGGATCGGCCACGGCTTGAGGATATCGAAGAAACGGAACACCAGGAAACCCGCCAGCAGCCAATACCAACCTTCCGGTACCAGCCACAAGGTGATCCACATGCCGACCATTTCGTCCCAGACGATGCCTTCATGATCGTGCACCCGAAGGTCGTCCGCCACTTTGCCACACAGCCAGAAGCCAAAGAGCATGGTGATGCCCAGCATCAGCCAATAGCCCCAGTCCGGCAACATCTGCCACAACGGTATGAAGGGTAGCGCAACCAGCGAGCCCCAGGTGCCCGGGGCTTTAGGCAAAGTGCCCGAACCAAAGCCAAATGCCAGGAAATGCCAGGGATTGCGCCAGACCGAAGGCGGAACGAACTCTGCCGGGACCTGGTTGGGATGATCTGTCACGGTGTCTCCCGAAAATGTTGATAGCCCCGCACTGGCGGAGTGATGTCGTGCCCATCGCTGTCGACCAGCGTGACACCTTGCCCGGCCAGTACGCTGCCGATCACGTGGATCGGCCAGCCTGCAGCCTGCAACGCCGACAATCGGCTCGGTGGCACGGCGAACAACAGCACGTAATCGTCACCGCCGCTCAGGGCGACCTGCTCGGCGTCCGCCCGGCCAAGAAACGCTAGCAGAGCGTTGGACAACGGCAGTCGGTCCCGTTCAACCTGCAAGGCCACCCCGGACGCCAGGGCGATATGTCCGCAATCGGCCAGCAGGCCATCGGAAATATCCATCGCCGCGCCGGCCTTGCCGCGCAACGCCAAGCCCAGGTCGATCTGCGGACGTGGCGACCAGTAATGGGCCAGCAACGGCTCGGCAATCGCAGGTTCGGCGCTGCGCTGGCCAAGCACCAGCGGCAATGCGCCGGCGGCATTGCCCAGCTCGCCGCCGACACATAGCAAATCGCCGGGCCGTGCGCCGCTACGGGTCAGGGCCTGGCCGGACGGCACGTGGCCGAACACGGTCATGGTCAGGCTCAGTGGCCCACGCGTGGTGTCGCCGCCCACCAGCGCCACACCACAGGCCTGGGCCATCTGGTTCAAACCGCGGGCATAGGCTTGCAGCCAATCGGTGGTCACCGCCGGCAAGGTCAGGGCAAGGGTAAAGGCGAAAGGCTTGGCGCCCATGGCAGCCAGGTCACTGACCGCCACGGCCAGCGAGCGCTGGCCGAGCAGGAACGGGTCGCAAGGGTCTGGAAAATGCACACCGGCCACGAGCGTGTCGGTGGACACCGCCAGCTGTTCCCCGGGAGGAACGGCCAGCAAAGCGCAGTCGTCGCCGATCCCCAGCGCAACGCCCTCGCCGCCCTGCGCGCAAGGCGCGGCGGCGAAGTAGTTTCGGATCAGCTCAAATTCGCCCATCAAGTGTCGCTCAAGCGCCAATCAGCGCTTGAACGCCTTCACTTCAGCTTCACGCAGACGCGGGGCGAGTTTGTCGAGCACACCGTTGACGAACTTGTGGCCATCGGTGGAACCGAAGACTTTCGCCAGCTCGATCCCTTCGTTGATCACCACGCGGTACGGTACGTCGACGCGCTTGAGCAGTTCCCAGGTGGACAGGCGCAGCACCGCCAGTTCAACCGGATCCAGCTCTTCGATGGTCAGGTCCAGGCATGGCGTGAGTGCGGTGTCGATTTCGGTCTTGAACTGCGGGACCCCATGCAGGATCTCGCGGAAGTAGGCACCGTCGACATCACTGAAATCGTTGTCGACCCGAAACTGCGCTTCGATCTCGTTCAGCGATTGCTTGGCCATGTGCCATTGGTACAGCGCCTGGGTCGCGAGCTGACGGGCTTCGCGACGCTTGACGCTCTTCGACGGCTTGCCGGCATCCGCAGGCTTTGGATCGCGCGGGTTGAAACGATCGCTTTCGTCGCTAATCACTTGGCCTCCAACTGCGCCAGCAGGCTGACCATTTCCAAGGCGGACAGGGCAGCTTCGGCGCCTTTGTTACCGGCCTTGGTGCCGGAACGTTCGATGGCTTGCTCGATGGAGTCAACGGTCAGTACGCCGAAAGCGACCGGCACGCCGAATTCCATGGACACCTGGGCCAGGCCCTTGGTGCATTCGCCGGCCACGTATTCGAAGTGCGGAGTACCGCCACGAATGACCGCGCCCAGGGCGATGATCGCCGCATATTCGCCCTTTTGAGCGACTTTTTGCGCAACCAGCGGAATTTCGAAGGCGCCAGGGGCACGGATGATGGTGATGTCGCTTTCGCTCACGCCATGGCGAACCAGGGCATCGACCGCACCGCCAACCAGGCTCTCGACCACGAAACTGTTGAAACGGCCCACTACCAGAGCGTAGCGGCCTTTAGGGGCGATGAAGGTACCTTCGATGGTCTTCAGGGTCATTCGTCAGATCTCTTAAAGAGCCGGAGCGCGTTCTATAACGTGCTCCTCAGTGATATTAGCCACGAATACAGGGCCGTGGATCCCGCCATCTCGTTCACTTGCATACCTTCTGTGGCGAGGGAGCTTGCTCCCGCTTGGGTGCGCAGCACCCACAAGAGGGGCCGCTACGCAGCCCAGCGGGAGCAAGCTCCCTCGCCACAAATGGATCTAACAAACCTCAAGTGCACAACAATGCCGGAATCCACGGGCCATTATTCGGAGGGCACGTATTCTACAACTTCCAGATCGAAACCGGATATCGCATTAAATTTCATCGGTGCGCTCATCAGGCGCATTTTACGCACGCCCAGGTCACGAAGGATCTGCGAACCGGCACCGACAATGCTGTAGGTGGTCGGTTTTTTCGCCGGTGCCTGGTCGCCGGTTTCACGGATGTGCGCCAACAGCACATCGCCATCGAGCGGATGGCCGAGCAGCAGCACCACGCCGCTGCCGGCCTCGGCCACCGCCGCCATGGCGGCCCGCAGGCTCCAGCGGCCGGGTTGCTTGACCATCAGCAGGTCGCGCAGCGGGTCCATGTTGTGCACGCGCACCAGGGTCGGCTCGTCGGCGCACACGGTGCCCAGGGTCAGCGCCATGTGCACGTCGCCTTCCACCGAGTCGCGGTAGGTCACCAGGTTGAACTGGCCCAGTTCGCTGTCCAGCGGCTGTTCGGCAATCCGCTGAACGGTACGTTCGTGGATCATCCGGTAGTGGATCAGGTCGGCGATGGTGCCGATCTTGATGTTGTGTTCGGCGGCGAAGGTTTCCAGCTCCGCACGACGGGACATGGTGCCATCGTCGTTCATCACTTCGCAGATCACGCCGCTGGGTTCGAAACCGGCCATGCGCGCCAGGTCGCAGGCCGCTTCGGTGTGGCCGGCGCGAGCCAGCGTGCCGCCAGCCTGGGCCATCAGCGGGAAGATGTGGCCGGGGCTGACGATGTCTTCGGCCTTGGCGTCCCGGGCGGCAGCGGCCTGCACGGTGCGCGCACGGTCGGCGGCGGAGATACCGGTGGTCACGCCTTCGGCGGCCTCGATGGACACGGTGAACTTGGTGCCGAAGCCCGAGCCGTTGCGTGGCGCCATCAGCGGCAGCTTCAGCAGTTCGCAGCGCTCGCGGGTCATCGGCATGCAGATCAGGCCACGGGCATGCTTGGCCATGAAGTTGATGTGCTCGGCCTTGCAGCATTCGGCGGCCATGATCAGGTCGCCTTCGTTCTCGCGGTCTTCGTCATCCATGAGGATGACCATCTTGCCTTGGCGGATGTCTTCAACCAGTTCTTCGATGCTATTGAGCGCCACGCGGCACCCCCTTGGGTCAGGATTTGAGGTAGCCGTTGGCGGCCAGAAAACTTTCAGTGATGTTACCCGCCCGTCGTTGTGAAGAGTCAGACTCTGCGGCCTTGTCTCCCATAAGCAGGCGCTCCAGGTAACGGGCCAGCAAGTCGACTTCCAGGTTGACCCGGCGCCCAGGCTGGTACGAAGCCATGATGGTTTCGCTCAACGTGTGGGGGATGATCGTCAGCAGGAATTCGGCACCATCCACCGCGTTGACCGTCAGGCTGGTGCCGTCGACGGTGATCGAGCCTTTGTGGGCGATGTACTTGGCCAGTTCCTTCGGGGCGCGGATGCGAAATTCCACGGCCCGGGCGTTATCCGTGCGCGAGACCACTTCACCGACGCCGTCCACGTGACCGCTGACCAGGTGCCCGCCCAGGCGAGTGGTGGGGGTCAGGGCTTTTTCCAGGTTGACCGGGCTGCCGCTCTTGAGGTCGTTCATGGCCGTGCAATCGAGGGTTTCGCGGCTGACGTCCGCCAGGAAACCGTTGCCCGGCAACTCGACGGCCGTCAGGCACACGCCGTTGACCGCAATGCTGTCGCCCAACTTGACGTCGCTCAGGTCGAGCTTGCCGGTTTCGACGTAGACCCGCACATCGCCGCCCTTGGGGGTGAGTGCACGGATGCTGCCGATGGATTCGATGATGCCGGTAAACATGGAGTCCTCCTCGAGAACGGGCCGCCGCTTGAGCGAAAGCCGGGAATTATACGCTCGCCTGCGCAACGGGAACGGCGATGACTCGCCAGTCATCGCCCACGGCGCGGATTTCGGTGATTTTCAACTGCGGGGCGTCCTTCATCTGCGCCAGCGGCCAGTCCAACAGCGGCCGCGCGGAAGAACCGAGGAACTTGCCGGCAACGAAAATCTGGAACTCATCGACCAACCCTTGCTGGGCGAAAGCCCCCGCCAGGCGCGGACCGGCTTCCACCAGCACCTCGTTGACGCCACGGCCCGCCAGCTCCACCAGCAGGCGATGCAGATCGACCTGGCCGTCATCGCCCGCCACGATCATGCATTCGGGACCGTTGGCGTACTGTTCTTCCACCGCCATGCAGGTAGCGACCAGCGCCGGGCCAGCCTTGAAGAATGGCGCATCCAGCGGCACCCGCAGACGACCGTCCACCAATACCCGCAGCGGCGGACGGCTCATGACCAACGCGGTCTGCTCGGCATCGAGCCCCAGCTCATCGGCGCGCACGGTCAGCCGGGCGTTGTCGGCCAGCACCGTGTCGGCACCGGTCAGCACCACGCTGGCCTGGGCGCGCAGGCGTTGCACCGCCGAGCGTGCAGCCGGGCCGGTGATCCACTGGCTTTCGCCGCTTTGCATGGCGGTGCGGCCATCGAGGCTCATGGCCAGCTTGACCCGCACGAACGGCAGGCCCTGCTCCATGCGCTTGAGGAAACCTTCATTGAGCTTGCGTGCTTCACCTTCCAGCACGCCGCTTTCGGTGACGATGCCGGCCTGGGCCAGCCGTTGCAGGCCGCGCCCGGCGACTTCCGGGTTGGGGTCCTGCATCGCCGCCACCACCCGCGCCACGCCGGCGTTGACCAGCGCATCGGCACACGGTGGCGTACGCCCGTGATGGCTGCACGGCTCAAGGGTCACGTAGGCCGTGGCGCCGCGGACCTGTTCGCCGGCGGCACGCAGGGCATGGACTTCGGCATGGGGCTCACCGGCGCGGATGTGCCAGCCTTCGCCGACAATCTGCCCGTCACGCACGATCACGCAACCGACCCGGGGATTGGGGTGGGTGGTGTAGTGACCGCGCCGCGCCAACTCCAGGGCACGGGCCATGTAGTGGGCGTCGAGGACGGCCTGCTGCGCCGAGTCGGTCATTCTTTCACCGGTTCGCGGGCCAGCCGGTCGATTTCTTCGCGGAACTCGTTCAGGTCCTGGAAGCGCCGGTACACCGAGGCGAAACGGATGTAGGCGACTTCATCAAGCTTCTGCAGCTCGGCCATCACCAACTCACCGACCACCAGGGATTTGACCTCGCGTTCGCCGGTCGCCCGCAGCTTGTGCTTGATGTGCACCAGCGCCGCTTCCAGGCGCTCGACGCTCACCGGGCGTTTTTCCAGGGCGCGCTGCATGCCGGCGCGCAGTTTTTCTTCATCGAACGGCTGGCGGCTGCCGTCGGTTTTGATCAGGCGCGGCAACACCAGTTCAGCGGTCTCGAACGTCGTGAAACGTTCGCCGCAAGCCAGGCATTCGCGGCGGCGGCGGACTTGTTCGCCCTCGGCGACCAGTCGCGAGTCGATGACCTTGGTGTCGTTGGCACCGCAGAAGGGACAGTGCATGGTGGCAGGCAACAAAAAAAGGGAGGGCCATGGTAGCGCATCCCACTGGCAAGACAAGCCATAGGGTTTACGGTATACAGACGGGCTTACCGTCAGATCCATGGAATTCACCTTGCTGGAGCCACACATGCCGCTACGATCACTCGTTTTGCTCAGTCTTTTCAGCCTGCTGATGGCGTGCAGCAGCGACGCCCCCAAGCCTGCCGCGCCCGCACCGGCGCCGGCGCCAAAACAGGCCCAGGAAAAAGCTCGCCAGGCGGCCGAGCTGGGACCGTTGCCGGCGTATCAGCGCGAATTGAGCGGCACCTTGCAAGGCGTACCGGTCGGCGCCGAGGTCGAATTGGCGCTGCTGGTGATCGATGACAAGGACCGCCCACAGCAATTACTCGCCAGCTCCAGCCTGATCGGCACCAACCAGGCCCTGCCCTTCCGCCTGCGTTTCAACCCCGAAGCCTTTCCGGTTGGTGCGCGCGTGGAACTGCGTGGCCGCGCCAGCCAGTCGGGCCAGTTGATCCTGCACCTGCCGGAGCAACGCATCGGCCAACCGACCACCCAGGCATTGGGCGCCCTGCAATTCGTCAAAGCGCCATGAATGCACCGCAAGACCTGCAACGGGCGTTGAGTGAATTGCTCGGTGATGCGCGCCTGGTGGCTTGCCCGCTACCCGGCGCTGACTTGCAGCTGTGGCTGATCGACGGCGACAACATGGACCGTGCCTTCAGCCCGGAAGAAACCCGCCGCATTCTCCACGAGCCGCCCTATTGGAGCTTCTGCTGGGCCAGCGGCTTGGCAATGGCCCGCTACCTGGCCGAACAGCCGCAGTGGGTCGAGGGCAAGCGAGTCTTGGATTTTGGCGCCGGTTCCGGCGTGGCGGGCATCGCGGCGGTCAAGGCCGGGGCGTTGGAAGTGGTGGCCTGCGACCTCGATCCACTGGCGATTGCCGCGTGCCGGGCCAACGCCGCGCTCAATGGCGTGGAGCTGGGTTATTCGACGGATTTTTTCACCGAGGCCGATCGCTTCGACCTGATCCTGGTCGCCGATGTGCTCTACGACCGGGCCAACCTGCCGCTGCTCGATCAATTCCTCAGCCGTGGCCGTGAAGCGTTGGTGGCCGACTCCCGGGTGCGGGATTTCCAGCATCCGCTGTACCGACGCATCGACATGCTCCAGGCCATGACCTTGCCGGACCTGGCCGAGCCTGAAGAGTTTCGGCAGGTGAGCCTGTACCACGCGCGGCGCTAGCCTTAAAAGCATCGCGAGCAAGCTCGCTCCCACAGGGGTCGCCTGAACACTTGAGATCCCTTGTGGGAGCGAGCTTGCTCGCGAAGGCGTCCTACCGGATACCACAATACGAAAGACCTCCCCGGCTTTCAGCCCCCCCCACCAAGCCGTATAGTTGCCCCATTCAAGCGCTCTACGAGATTGCCATGACTCAGGAAACGCCCTACATCTTCGACGCCACCACCGCCGATTTCGACCAGTCGGTGATCGCGAACTCTTTCCACAAACCGGTGCTGGTGGACTTCTGGGCCGAGTGGTGTGCGCCGTGCAAGGCGCTGATGCCGATGCTGCAAACCATTGCCGAGAGCTATCAAGGCGAACTGCTGCTGGCCAAGGTCAACTGCGACATCGAGCCGGACATTGTCGCCCGCTTCGGCATTCGCAGCCTGCCAACGGTGGTGTTGTTCAAGGACGGCCAACCCGTCGACGGCTTTGCCGGCGCCCAGCCGGAATCGGCGGTGCGCACGATGCTCGAGCCCCATGTGCAGATGCCGCCTCCGGCTGCGGCTGACCCATTCGAACAGGCCCAGGCGCTGTTCGACGACGGTCGTTTCGCCGACGCCGAAGCCCTGCTCACGGTGTTGCTGGGTGACGACAACACCAACGCCAAGGCCCTGATCCTGTATGCCCGCTGCCTGACCGAGCGCGGTGAGCTGGACGAAGCGCAGACCGTGCTCGACGCGGTGAAAAGCGATGAGCACAAGGCCGCCCTCGCCGGCGCCAAGGCGCAGATCCAGTTCCTCGGCCTGGCCAAGCACCTGCCGGACGCCGCCGACCTCAAGGCACGCCTGGCGAAAGACCCGCAGGACGATGAAGCGGTGTACCAACTGGCGATCCAGCAACTGGCGCGCCAGCAGTACGAAGCGGCCCTCGATGCGTTGCTCAAGCTGTTCGTGCGTAACCGCAGCTACAGCGAAGGCCTGCCCCACAAGACCTTGCTGCAAGTGTTCGAACTGCTGGGCAACGATCATCCGCTGGTGACGACTTATCGTCGCAAGCTGTTCGCAGCGCTTTACTGACGCCCACCGTAGGAGCTGACGAGCGACGCGAGGCTGCGATCTTTTGATCTTTCGCTTGAGATTCAAGCGTCTGGGTAAAGATCGCAGCCTCGCTTCGCTCGTCAGCTCCTACACGCTCCTACGCGGTTTCGTGCCAGCTGTAGAGTGGCGTGTCGCCACCACTGATGACTTTCACATCCGGGCTATGGCGCAAGCGCACCAACAGGCGCTTGCCCGCCGAGGCGTTGCCGGTCAGGCCTTCGAGCTGTTCCAGCAGGTCCGGGCCGCTCAGTTGCCCGGCCTTGCGCAGCAGTTCCTTGGCGATCTGCCACTGGGCATCGTCCTGACTCACCGGTTTGGCCGCCGGTGCCGCCACGCCCTCGGACTTGGCCACTTGCAACTGCGCGCCAAGCTGCGCCCAGTCGCCCTCATCCATTTCGATCGACAAGTCCACCGGCCAATCGCCGACGGTTCCGCGTATCCGCAACATCACCGTGCTCCTGAATATTTCATGTTCGCATGCTCCCATGGCCCTTGCGCGACGCCAAGCAGACGGTCAAACTCTCCGCACTTTCGTTATAAGATTACATAACCTTTTCGGAGACTCGTCATGCGTCGTCTGCTTCTCGCTTTGCCGTTCGCCCTGCTGCCATTGGCTGTCGCTCATGCGGCGGTCGAGCATGATCATGACCACGAGCACGGCAGCCTCGGCGCCCATGAACACGGTGTAGGCCGGTTGAACGCCGCCCTGGACGGCCAGACCTTGGAGCTGGAACTGGAAAGCCCGGCGATGAACCTGGTGGGCTTCGAACACGCCGCCACCAGCGATGCCGACAAGGCCAAGGTCGCCGCCGTTCGGGCGCAGCTGGACAAGCCACTGGCGTTGTTCAATCTGCCCGCTGCGGCCAAATGCACCGTGGCCCAGCAGGAACTGGAAAGCCCGTTGTTCGGCGATGAACCGGACCACGAAGACCATGACGAAGACGCCGACGGCGACGAGCACCACGGCGAGCACAGTGAGATCCATGCCCACTACCAGTTCACCTGCGCCACCCCGGGTGCACTGAAGAACCTGGACCTGGCGAGCCTGTTCAAAACTTTCCCGGCCACCCAGAAAATTCAGGTACAACTGATCAGCCCGAGCGGCCAGCAAGGCGTGGAAGTGACGGCCAAGGCGCCAGCCCTGAAATTTTAAGTACACCGAAAACCCCTGTGGGAGCGAGCTTGCTCGCGATGAGGCCGGCACATCCAACACCTATGCCGCCTGACACACCGCTATCGCGAGCAAGCTCGCCCCCACAGGGATTCACCTTGATCTGACCGGTTTCATATGACCCAAGCACTCATCGAACTCTCCGACCTGGGCTTCAGTTGGCCCGGGCATCCGCCGTTGCTGGATATCCCGGCGTTTCGCCTGGAGGCCGGTGAGACGCTGTTTCTCAAGGGCCCGAGCGGCAGCGGCAAGACCACCTTGCTGGGACTGCTGGGCGGGGTGCAAACGCCGGATCGCGGCAGCATCCGCCTGCTCGGCCAGGAACTCACCGAACTGGGCGCCGGCAGTCGCGACCGCTTTCGCGTCGACCACACCGGCTATATCTTCCAGCAGTTCAACCTGCTGCCGTTTCTCTCGGTGCGCGAGAACGTCGAGCTGCCCTGTCACTTTTCCAAGCTGCGCGCGCGACGGGCCATCCAGCGCCACGGCAGCGTCGATCAAGCCGCCGCCACGCTGCTGGCCCACCTGGGCTTGACCGACCCAAACCTGCTGGAGCGGCGCGCCGACTCGTTGTCCATCGGCCAGCAACAACGGGTCGCCGCCGCCCGGGCGCTGATCGGCCAACCGGAACTGGTGATCGCCGACGAACCGACTTCCGCCCTGGACTACGACGCCCGGGAAAACTTCCTGCGGCTGTTGTTCGCTGAATGCCGCGAGGCCGGGTCGAGCCTGTTGTTCGTCAGCCACGACCAGAGCCTGGCGCCGCTGTTCGACCGCAACCTGTCGCTGGCCGATCTCAATCGCGCCGCCACGCCACTCGAGGTCTGAGATGTATTTGTTCCGTCTAGCCATGGCCAGCCTGGCGAACCGCCGCTTCACCGCGATCCTCACCGCGTTTGCCATCGCCCTTTCCGTTTGTCTGTTGCTGGCCGTGGAGCGGGTACGTACCGAGGCGCGGGCCAGTTTCGCCAGCACCATCAGCGGCACCGACCTGATCGTCGGCGCCCGCTCCGGTTCCGTGAACCTGCTGCTGTACTCGGTGTTTCGCATCGGCAACGCCACCAACAACATCCGCTGGGACAGCTTCGAACATTTCGCCAGCAACCCGAAAGTGAAGTGGGCAATCCCCATGTCCCTCGGCGATTCCCACCGTGGCTATCGGGTGATGGGCACCACCGAGGCCTACTTCGAGCATTACCAGTACGGTCGCCAGCAGCATCTGGAACTGGCCGACGGCCGGGCGTTCGCAACCGATCCGTTCGAAGTGGTGCTCGGTGCCGAAGTGGCCGAGGCGCTGCACTACAAGCTCGGCGACAAGCTGGTGCTGGCCCACGGCGTGGCGGTGGTCAGCCTGGTCAAGCATGACGACAAGCCCTTCACCGTGGTCGGGATTCTCAAGCGCACCGGCACCCCGGTGGACCGCACGCTGCACATCAGCCTCGGCGGCATGGAGGCAATCCACATCGACTGGAAAAACGGCGTGCCGGCCCAGGGCAATGGCCGCATCAGCGCCGACCAGGCCCGCAACATGGACCTTACGCCCCAAGCGATCACCGCGTTCATGCTCGGCCTTAATAGCAAGATTTCGACCTTTGCCTTGCAGCGCGAAATCAACGAGTTCCGTGGCGAGCCGTTGCTGGCTATCCTGCCGGGCGTGGCGCTGCAGGAATTGTGGAGCCTGATGGGCACGGCGGAAAAAGCCTTGTTCGTGATTTCGTTGTTCGTGGTGCTGACCGGGTTGATCGGCATGCTCACGGCGATCCTCACCAGTCTCAATGAGCGTCGCCGGGAAATGGCGATCCTGCGTTCGGTGGGCGCGCGGCCGTGGCACATCGCGACGCTGCTGGTGCTCGAAGCCTTTGCCCTGGCGCTGGCCGGGGTCACCGCCGGGCTGGCCTTGCTGTACATCGGCATCGCCGCCGCCCAGGGTTACGTGCAATCGGCCTATGGCTTGTACCTGCCGCTGAGTTGGCCGAGCGAATATGAATGGACGCTGCTGGCTGGCATCCTGGTCGCCGCCCTGCTGATGGGCAGCGTGCCGGCCTGGCGCGCCTATCGCCAATCGCTGGCCGACGGCCTGTCGATTCGTTTATGAGGACCTTGAAGATGCCCCGCGCCCTGCTTGCGCTGTTGATGATGGTCGCCCTGCCACTGTGGGCGGCCGAGCCGAGGGACCTGGCCTGGTCGGAAATGATCCCGCCGGACGCGCCGCCGGAGGTGCCGAACATGACGCCACTGCACGACTTGTCGAAGATGAGCGACGCCCTGGCCGCCGAATCCGCGCCAGCCGTCAAGCAGGATTTGCCCAACGCCCCGGTGGTCAAGGCCCTCGATGGCCAGCAGATCCGTTTGCCGGGCTACATCGTGCCGCTGGAAGTCAGCGAGGAAGGTCGCACCACGGACTTCTTGCTGGTGCCCTATTTCGGCGCCTGCATCCACGTACCGCCACCGCCGTCCAACCAGATCGTGCATGTGAAAAGCGAAGTCGGGGTCAAGCTCGACGAGTTGTACCAGCCGTACTGGGTCGAAGGGCCGATGCAGGTCAAGCCGTCCACCAGTGAGCTGGCCGATGCCGGGTATCAGATGGAGGCGGAGAAGATTTATGTGTATGAACTGCCGGAGTGAATCCGGTGGTGATGGGTGGTTTTGAGAGCGCTATCGCGAGCAAGCTCGCTCCCACAGTTGAATCGTATTCCTTCTGAAGAAACTCGATCCAATGTGGGAGCGAGCTTGCTCGCGATGGTTCCCTCAAATTTTCCCATCAGCGTTTTTATTGAGCTGAGTCAATTAAACACCCCCTGACTCATTGAGCTGTGTCAAAAGACCGGACCAGACGGCTTCGTACCATGGGACATCAATTTTCGATGCCCTCTGGAGCCCTCATGAACAAGTCCTTGCTCAGCGCTTCCCTCGTTGCCCTCGCGCTCGCAGCCCCACTCGCCCAGGCCCACACCGCTGGCGATATTATCGTTCGCGCCGGTGCCATCACCGTCAACCCGGAAGCCGACAGCTCCAGCGTCAAGGTCGATCGTGGCCCTCTGGCCGGCGCCGACTTGGGTGGCAAGGCGACCATGAGCAGCGACACGCAGTTGGGCTTGAACTTCGCCTACATGATCACCAACAACCTGGGGATCGAACTGCTGGCGGCCTCGCCGTTCGAGCACGACGTGAAAATCAAAGGCACCGCCCTGGGCGCGGCCAACAACAAGCTCGGCACCCTCAAGCACCTGCCGCCAACCCTGAGCCTGGTCTACTACCCGCTCGACGCCAAGTCGGCGTTCCAGCCTTATGTCGGCGCCGGCATCAACTACACCTGGATCTACGACGAACACGTCGGCAGCGAAGCCAGCGCCAACGGCTTCAGCAATTTCCGTGCGAGCAACAGCTGGGGCATGGCGTGGCAAGTGGGCGCGGACTACATGTTGACTGACAACATCATGATCAACGGCCAGATTCGCTACATCGACATCGACACCACCGCATATGTGGACAACAACGCCGTGGCCGGCGGTACCCGGGCCAAGGTGAATGTCGATGTGGACCCATGGATCTACATGGTGGGGTTGGGCTACAAGTTCTAAGCCACCTACCACTATGGCAAGTTGATAAAACTTTGTGGCGAGGGAGCTTGCTCCCGCTCGAGCGCGCAGCGGTCGCAGATTCTTTGGGCCTGCTTCGCAGTCCAGCGGGAGCAAGCTCCCTCGCCACAGGTTTCACTTGTCATGACAGCGATGCATGACTCACAAAAAAGGCGCCCCGAAAGGCGCCTTTTTTTGTGGCTGAAAATCAGCGTCCCAACAACCGCGCCAGCCCCACGCTCATCGGTGTTTGCGGGGGAAAGCTGAAGCGCTGCAACAGCCGATGATTGTCGGCCCGCGAATGGCGGATGTCGCCGGAGCGCGCCGGGCCGTAGCTGATCGGCGGCAGATCGCCGACCACGGCGGCCAGGGCCTGGAGCATCTGCTTGAGGGTCGTGGCCTGGTTCCAGCCGACGTTCACCGCGCCCACTTCCACCTCAGGCTTTTCGATGGCTTGCACCAGCAAATCCACCAGATCTTCGACGTAGACAAAATCCCGGGTCTGCTCGCCATCACCGAACACGGTGATCGGCAGGCCTTTCTGCGCCCGTTCGCTGAAGATGCTGATGACCCCGGAATACGGCGAGGACGGATCCTGGCGCGGACCGTAGATGTTGAAGAAGCGGAACACCACTGGCTCCAGGTTGTGCTGGCGGCGATAGAAGTCGAAGTAGAACTCGCTGGCCAGTTTGTCCGAGGCATACGGCGTGAGCGGGGCCTTGGGGGTTTCTTCGTCGATGGACTCGCCTTCGCCGTTGTTGCCGTAGACCGCTGCGCTGGAAGCGAACAGCACCCGCTTCACACCGCTCTGGCGCATGGCTTCGCAGACATTCAGGGTGCCGATGAAATTGCTTTGGTGGGTGCGCACGGGGTCGTCCACCGAGGCTTGTACCGAGGCCACCGCCGCCAGGTGCGCCACGGCGCTGCAACCGGCCATGACCCGCGCCACCAGCGCGGCATCGGCGACGTCACCTTCGATCAGTTCGAGCGCCGGGTTGTCCAGCGGCAGGTTGCTGCGCTTGCCGGTGGACAGGTCATCGAGGATGCGCACCGAATGTCCCTTGGCGAGCAAGGCGTCGGTCAGGTGCGAACCAATGAAACCCGCGCCGCCGGTGATTAAAACAGGGCCTTCAGCCATGG
The DNA here is from genome assembly GCF_918698105.1 of Pseudomonas brassicacearum. GTDB lineage: Bacteria > Pseudomonadota > Gammaproteobacteria > Pseudomonadales > Pseudomonadaceae > Aquipseudomonas > Aquipseudomonas brassicacearum_F. The sequence goes on from NZ_CAKKMI010000102.1 coordinate 19,148, forward strand.
CGATAAAACCTATCCAGTAAGCTTGGGAGTGCCGCGCGCCAGGCGCGGGGCTTGATCCCGAAAGTGTGCAGAATTTTCTTGCAGGCCAGCACCGCGTGCTGCGGTTCTTCCGCCGCGTCCGGCCGTGCGGCGTGGGCTTGGGCGGTGGGTGCTTCGATGGCCAACGGATGCAGCGCGCGGGCTTCGGTGAGGATCGCCTGGCCCAGCGCCAGCGGCGTAGTCGCCTCGTGGCCGGCGTAATGATAGGTGCCCCACAGCGGCGCCGCGCAATCGAGTTGCTTGAGCACCGAGATGATCACGCGCGCGGCATCGTCCACCGGCGTCGGGTTACCGCGGCGGTCGTCGGCCAGCAACAGCTCCTCGGGCTGTTCGGCCCGGGCCAGGAAACGCCCGAGGATGCCGTCGGCGCTGTCGTCCAGCAGCCAGCCGAACCGCAGCAGCACGTGTTGCGGGCAGGTGGCGCGCACGCTTTGCTCGATCCGCCACAGCGCCTGGCCCCGCACGCCCAGGGGCACGGGCTCGTCTTTCTCGCTGTAGGCCGTGGCACGGGAGCCATCGAACACGCGATAGCTCGACGGTTGCAGCAAGACGATGTTGTGATGCTGGCACAGCTCGGCCAGGCGCTCGACAGCGCGCTCCTGGCTGGCCAGGCGCTGCTCGCTGACGACCTCGGCCTGGAACCAGTCGAAGTAGTACGCCAGGTTGATCAAGGCGTCCGGGCGGGTGTCGTCGAGCAGTTGCGTCAGGCTCGCGGCATCCCAACCGTCTTCGGGCGGGCGGGGGGCAAGAAAACCGATGTCTTCTTCTGCACCGAGGCGAATCAGCGCCTGCCCAAGGGCATTTCCGCCGCCCAGTAACATAAGGCGCATTCGCATAAAGTCAGCAGGCCCAGTCTATTGGCACAAGAATTTGGTCGACAACGCCCGCAGGCGTTGCCGGAATCGTTGCATTTTGCGGGTTTAGTGCGCAACCGTCATCCGTAAAGTGCAGATCGCCGGGTTTGGGTGGGACTTGAGGCCGCTATCGCGAGCGAGCTCGCTCCCACAGGGGATCTCAGGTGCCCATGCTATCCCTGTGGGAGCGAGCTTGCTCGCGATGGCATTCTGGCAGGCAATGAAGGTCTCAAGTGGTA